>NZ_BMPJ01000001.1 GCF_014647535.1 Thermus composti
TACCCATCGCCTGGGTAGCTAGGGTGGCGGCGTGAATAGTGTCGGAGCGAATAACCGAAGGGGGGATTCTTTCCTCCTAAGATTTCCGCGCCTTCATGGTATCGCGCGGCCATGAGTGCCTGTTGCCGAAAAGCCCTACCTGCCTAACCGAAGCCTTATAGCGCTCTTCTTATTCCCCTCTCACCTCCTTTCGGGGCCCATTCTTGGGGGCCCTTGGGTCTTCTGTCAACCCCCCCTTTTGGGGGGGTCATCCTTAGGGTGGCCCGGGGGTGTGAAAAGGGCGTAAAGGCTAGCGGCGCTCGTAGGAGAGGACCTGGAAGACCGGCTTCCCGCCTTTCAGGCTCGGTAAGAGGACGGGCCGGTTGGCCTGGGGGATGCGGATGTACACCACCTCCGCCGCCTGCCCGGCGGCGTCGCACTTCGTCTCGTTGCCGGCGCTGGTGGTGCAGAACGTGTTGCTTATGACCGAGCCGAAAAGGACGTTTTTCTTGACCACGCGGAACATGCCCCCCGCGTAGATGGGAGCCATCACGTACTGCCCCTGCTGGTAGACGTTCTTTTCCGCCACGAGGCCCAGGACATGCTCGGGGAAGAGGCCGTGGGCGGTCTGGGGGAGGAGGTTCCCGTTTAGGTCTATGTTCCCCCCCGTGCCCCCATAGGCCAGGACGGCCAGGGTGGCGCTTTTCCGCCCGCCGGGGCCGGAGGCCTTGTACTCCGTGGGCTTATTCAAGACCAGGTCTAGCCCCTCCAGCACCACGTCCCCGTAGACCTCCAAGAGGCCTTGCCCCCCGGAGTAGGTGTACCTGAACCCGCCTTGGCTCCCGTCCGGGCGGGTAAAGGTGCAGTCTATGGTCTTGGTGCCCAGGGTTAAGGTGCCGGAAGTGAGGGCGCTCAAGCAGGAGGGAAGGCTAAGCCCTGGGGGTGAGACGAGGCTCACCACGTTCCCAACCCGCTGGATGCGCAGGGCAGCCTTGGCTTGCAGGCAGGCCCGCCAGGTGCTATAGCCTTGGCAGGCCTCCGAGTCCAGCTTTTGGTCCAGCTCGGGGAAGGAAGGGGGGTTGGCCAGGTCAAAGGCCCCCATGGCCTCGGTGCAGACCCCTTTGTTGTTCTGGCAAACGTCCACGTTGTTCCCGGTAATGTCCTGGCCACCCCGTCCCACGAAGACCCCCTTGACCTTGTTGTTGGGTTCGCCGATTTGTGTGCTGCCGCCCACGGAAATTTTGCCGTACTGCACCCTAAGGCTTGCGCAGAGGTCCTGGGCCCGCTGGTAACTGGGCTCCACTCGGTTGGTAACCTCGGCGTAGGTGGTGAGGTCATACCAGTTGTAAAGGGCGAAGTTGCCGTTGGCCTCTATGACGTACTGGTCCGGGTCGTTAGGGCTTCCCACCACGTAGATCCCGCCCCGGATGGTGGCCCCGCCGTTCAGCCACTTGTTCGCCTGGCCCGCGCCGGCGAAGATAGCCTGCTCCAAGTAGTCCGAGTTGCTGATGCGGAAGGTGGCCTGGACGGTGGCCCGGGCCCCGCCCGAGGTGCCCCGGGAGACCAGGGTGAAGAGCTGGCCGTCGTCTTGGTCCCGGAAGAGGGTCACCGTGTAGCTCCCGATGGGACGGCCCTCGGCGTCCACCACGGGCTCGTTGGTGACCAGGGTGAGCTGGTTGTTGACGAAGGGGGTGGGCGTCCCGTCCCGGTCCAGGTCCAGCCCGGTTACCAAGGAGGTGAAGCACCCCGCCCCACCCCCCGTCTGCCCTTGCTGCTCTCGCCACACGTACTGCTGGAAGAGGACTGCCTTGTACTTCTGCAGGCCGGCCTCGGCGGCGTAGAAGGCCTGGACGGAGGTGGTGTCGTTGCGGGTTACCCAGAGTTCAATCTGGGTGCGGAAAAAAGTGCCAAAGACCAGAAGGGCGATGAGGGCCATCAGGGCCAGGGTGGCTACCAGAGCGATACCTTGCGACCGCATGCTTGCCTCCTTACTCGGGTAGGGGCTTGAGGTTGGGCAAAAGCACCTCTTGCCGAAGGGCGTAGCAGGCCCGCCCGGGGGGGCAGGTCACGGTTTGGCCGGAGACCGTGGTTAGGGAGGCGGGCCCCGCTCCCCGCACCGGCTTTAGGGAGTAGGCCACCACCTCCACGATGGCGGAGCGGGGATAGGCTCCCGTTCCGCAACCGGGGTCGTTCCGCTCCGTGCCGTCGCTGCACCGGTAAACGATGTCCAGGGCTAAAAGGCCGTCCGCCAGGGGCTGGAAGGAGGGGGTGGGGAGGGTGCAATCGCTGCCGGAGGTGGGGGTGGCGTTGACGTCGCTGCGGCGGAGGGTGTCCCCTTGGAAGTCGTAGTCCACCCGGCGGCAGGCCTCTTCAAGGCTACGGAGGCTCGTCACGTAGTAGAGGCTGAGGGTATCCTTGGCCCCGCCGTCCGTGCCTTGGAGGACCTGGCCCAGCGGGAGGGCGAAGGCCCGGTTTTGGCTTCCCCGGTTCCAGTAGCGGGCCCCTGCCATCTGGAGGTCCCCGGCGACCACCTGCATCACCATCCGGACCCGGTCCTGAAGCTCGCTTTTGGCCTGGCTTTCCCGGCCAAGCTCCGCCGTGCTTATGAAGTAACGGGTGGTCACGGCCAAGACGGTGATGAGGATGGCCATGGCCACCAGGATCTCTAAGAGGGTAAAGCCCCGGCGCGTCATTCGCGGCCACCTCCCGGAGGGGGGCAAGGGGCGGGCTTGTCCTGGGTAGGGGAAGGGTAGACATCGTAGCAGGTGACGCGGCGGCCCATGGTGACCCTAGGGCCCCGCTGGTGCTGGGCGGTGACCACCAGGGTCACCACCCCTTCGCCCAGGATGCCGTTTTCCCCATAGATGCGCCAGACCACCTCCACGTTTCCCAGGGTCTCGCTCCCCTGGCAGGGGACGTTGCGCAGGTTGCTGGAAGAGCCCCCCCGTAGGGCCGAGGGGGGGTTAACCCGGGTGGGGCAGCTGTAAAAGTAATCCACGAAGTAAAAGCTTCGCCCCGTGGTGGGATCGTCTGCGTAGAGGGGGTTGGTCGTCGTCTCGCTTTTGAGCACATCGGCGGACTTTTGTTCCAACACTTGGACCGCGGCCGCCTTGGCCTCGGTGGCGAAGCGGCTTTGCGCCGAGGCCCTGAGGTTGCTCACCTGGCTCATAAGCAGGGCGCCGAAGGCGATGCCCACCACCGCCAAGGCGATGAGGGTTTCCACTAGGGTGAGGCCTTTTTCGTTCATGGGATGTTTGCCCTCCCTTGCGAGGAGATCTGGACGGTCCGGGTATAGGTGCCTGCCCGGTTGGCCAGGGTGATGGTAAGGGCCTGGGAGCTGATGGGAATTCCCCGGGAATCAAAGACGAAGAAGGCCTCTGCCGGGCTTTGTAGGCGCACCTGGGCCCAGTCCCCTTGGCCGAAGAGGACGGCTTGCAAGGTGGGCTCGCCGGGGTCGTACTGGCCGTTGTGGTTGGTGTCTAAGAAGACCCGGTAACTCCCGCTTCCGGCGTTGCTGAAAGCCAGGCCCGCGAACTCGTTTTGCCGGATGGCTTCCAGCCGGGCCCGGGTCACCTGGGCGGCCAAGGTCTGGGCCGCTTGGTTCACGGCGGTGCGATCGGAGCGGAGTTGGCCCACACCCAAGGCCAGCAAGAGGCCCAAGATGGCCAGGAGAACGAGGAGTTCTAGAAGGGTGAGGCCCAGGGGCTTCTGCATGCCTAGCTCTCAAGTTAGCCCCGGGTCTTGGGGCGCGCATCCCCCAAATGGGGGGTCACTCTACCCGGGCCCGGCCCTGCTGGCCAACCACCACCTTGCGGGTGGCGTTTCCCGCCCGCAGGACCAGGGTGGCGGTGATGGGCTTGGCGGGGAGGCCCCTGGGGTCAAAGAGGAGGGGAAGGTTGCCCAGGGCGCTCTTCTCCGGGTCAAGGCGCACCCGGGCCCAGTCCCCTTGGCCGAAGGCGACGCGCTGGATTTCCTCTCCCGGGTCGTAGCGCCGGTTTTCGTTGCGGTCCAGGAAGAGGGCGTAGCCCCCTGCCCCTTCGGTGAAGAGGTGGAGCCCGGCAAAGGCGTTCTGCCGGATGGCTTCCAGCCGGGCCCGGGTCACCTGGGCGGCCAGGGTCTGAGCGGCCTGCTCCAGGGCCAGACGATCTGGGGATAGGCGGGGCAGGCCCAAGGCCAAAAGGACCCCTAAAACGGCCAGAACCCCCAGGAGTTCCAGTAGGGAAAACCCCCTTCCTTGCATCTTGCCTAAATTATAAGGTGAGGTATTCCCCAGGTAGTATACTGGCCCCATGGGTGAGGTTTACATCGTCTCGGCGGCGCGTACCCCCATCGGCAGGTTCGGGGGGGCGCTCAAGGACCTAAGCCCCGTGGACCTGGGGGCCCACGCCATGCGGGCCGCCCTGGAGCGGGCCGGGGTGGAGGGGAAGGCTTTGGACCTCTACGTCTTCGGCAACGTGCTAAGGGCCGGGCACGGGCAGCTTCTGCCCCGGCAGGCGGCCCTCAAGGCGGGCATCCCCAAGGAGGTGGACGGCTACCAGGTGGACATGGTCTGCGCCTCGGGGATGATGGCCGCTCTGAACGCCGTCCAGTTCCTGCGCACCGGGGAGGCCCACCTGGTCCTGGCGGGGGGGATGGAGTCCATGAGCCAGGCGGGGTTCTACCTCTCCCACCGGGCGCGGTGGGGGTACAAGTTCCTCATGGGCGCCCCGGAAAACCTCCAGGACATTCTCCTTAGGGACGGGCTTTCCGACCCCTTCACCGGGGAGGCCATGGGGGAGCAGGCGGAAAGGCTTGCCCGGGACCACGGGGTGACGCGGGAGGCTGTGGACGAGGCCGCCTACCTCTCCCACAAAAGGGCGGCGGAGGCCACGGAGAAGGGCCTTTTCGCCTGGGAGATCGCTCCCCTCGAGGTCCCAGGGAAAAAGGGCCCGGTGGTGGTGGACAAGGACGAGGGGATCCGCCCCGAGGCCACCCTGGAGTCCTTAGCGGCCTTGAAGCCCGCCTTCCGCAAGGACGGCCTCCTCACCGCGGGGAACAGCAGCCAGATCTCCGACGGGGCGGCGGCCCTCCTCTTCGCCTCCGAGGAGGCGGTGAAGGCCCACGGCCTGAAGCCCATCGCCAAGGTGCTAGGAGGGGCCTGGGCCGCCGGGGAGCCCTGGCGCTTCCCCGAGGCCCCCATCCCCGCCGCCAAGAGGCTTCTGGACCGGCTGGGGCTGCGGGTTTCCGATTTTGGCCTCTTTGAGAACAACGAGGCCTTCGCCCTGAACAACGTCCTCTTTAGCCGCCTCCTGGGGGTGCCCTACGAGAAGCTCAACGTCTTGGGCGGGGCGGTGGCCTTGGGCCACCCCATCGGGGCGAGCGGGGCGAGGATTCTAGTCACGCTTCTCAACGCCCTAAGGGTGAAGGGGGAGGAAAGGGGCCTCGCCGCCATCTGCCACGGCACCGGGGGCTCGGTGGCCTTCGCGGTGGAGCTCGTCTAGCCTCAGACCAGGCCGTCCAGGTCAAAGGCCTCGAGGCGGAACTCCTCCAGGGCCACCCGGAAGGCCCCGTTTTGCGCCAGGAAGCGGGCGGCCTCTCTCAGGGTCGCCTCCACCCAGGCGGGGTCGTTGCCCAGGACGCTGAAGCCCACCACCTCAAACCCCCAGGCGTCCAGGCCGTAAAGCCTTGCGGCGGAGACGGGGAAGCGGGCCTTGAGCCTTTCCAGGGCCGGCTTGATGAGGGCCCGCTTCTCCTTTAGGCTTCGGGCCGGGGTTTCCAGCCTTGCCGTGTAGAGGCCGAGGTAGGCTTTCATGGCCTTCAGGAACAGTCTCGGGCACGAGGGGCTTTAGGGCAAGGGGCGCGCATCCTTTAAGCTTTCCCCACGGAGCGTCCGCCCTAGGCCAGGCCCTCTTTGGGGCCCCCACCGTGGCGAAAGCCACGGTGGGGTGTTTAGAACATGGGCCCGATGCGGAAGTGGAGGATGCCCGTGGGCTTCTCCGGGCTGAAGGCGTAGTCCAGGCGCAAGGAGGGGAGGAGGACGCCGAAGACGTCCAGGTCCAGCTGCAGGCCCACCCCCGCCCCCCACTTGAGCCCTCCCGTGTTGTCGGCGAGGCCCAGGTCGGTGAAGAGGATGCCGTAGAGGTTGGTCCCCCCCTGGGGGGAGAGGTTGAAGTTGTAGCGGTACTCGGCGCTTCCCGTGGCGAAGAAAAGCCCGCCGTACTTGCGGTCGTCGTAGCCCCTTAGGAGGAAGGCCTCGGCCCCGCTCCCCGAGAGGTAGAAGCGCTCGCTTGTGGGCGGGGCCCCCAAAAGGGTGCCCGTGGAGAGGCGGAGGGCCAGGGCCTGGCGCTTTTCTGCATCCAGGCCAAAGTAAGCCTTGCCCGTGGCCACCAGGGGGACATAGGCCTGCCGGCCGCCGGTGTCGGGGAAGGAGACGCCGAGGCCGGTGTTCAGGCTAAGCTCGTAGCCCTCGGTGCGGAAGCGGGGGTTGTCCACCTGGAGGTAGCCTAGGCCGGTGTCCAGGCGGAGGTTCCAGGCGGGGGTGGGGAGGAGGCTTTGGGCTAGAGAGGGGTTCTTGTACCCGGTCCCGTCGCAGTAGCGGGGGTTCGTGGTGTCGGTGATGGCGGGGTCACAAGGGGCGCCCGAATCGTAGACCTCGAGGGCGTACCGCAACCTTTGCGCCGAAAGGCCGAAGGAGACCCGGAGGTTGGGGAGTTCCCGGGAGAAGGGCCGGGCTACGGAGAGGGTGAGGCCGGTGCGCCGCTCCGTGTACTGCCAGCCCGTGTCCGTGGTGCCGTCGTAGAGGATGTTGTTGCCCACGGGCACCGTGTAGGCGCTAAAGGAGACCTGGGTCCGCACTTCCTTGAGGTCCCCTAGGTCCAGGTAGAGCCAGGGGATGGCGTAGCCCAGGGAGAAGGAGAGGTTGTCCCGGGCGTCGTTTTGGATGAAGGCCAGATCGGCGCTTACCTGGTGGGCCAGGCCGAAGAGGTTGATCTCCTTGAAGCTCAGGGTTCCCGACCACCCTTCCAGGGAGCTCCAGCCGATGGCGGGTTGGAAAAGCCCGGTGCGGGCCTCCTTGAGGCTTAGGACCACGTAGACCTCGTCGGGGTTTTCCCCGGGGGCGAGGGAGACGCGGGGCGGCTCGGCGAGAAGCCCCGTGGAAAGGAGGTTGGCGATTCCCCGGCGGAGGGCCTGGACGTTGAAGAGGCTTCCCGGCTTGGGAAGCTCCCTTAGGACCACCTCCTCCTGGGTGCGGTGGGGGCCTTCCCACGCCAGGCGGTAGCCCGCCACCTTGAGCTCCACCACCTCGAGGCGGTAGACCCCGTCCTGGAAGCCGTAGCGGATATCCGCCACCTCGTAGCCCCTTTCCTGGTAGTAGCGGGCAAGCCTTTGGGCGTCCTCCTGGGCGAGGGCGGGGGTGTAGACCTCCCCGGGCTTGAGGCGGAGGAGGGAAAGGAGCGTCTCCGTGGGGAAGGCGGTGTTCCCGGAAAGGTCCACCCGCTCAATGGTGCCCCCCTCGGGGCCGGCCTCGAGGCGGACCACCACCCCTTCCCCTTCCGGGACCAGGGTGAAGTTGACGATGCGGGAAAGGCGCTTGGAGAGGGCCTGTATCCCCTCCAGGAGGGCGTTATAGTTCAGGTAGTCTCCAGGCTTCAAGGGGAAGTCCTCCAGGGGAAGGTCCTCCCCCTCCACCCGCACCACCTTAAGTTCCCGCACCCGCACCGTGAGGACGCCCCCTTCCAGGGCGCTCGCCTCGGGGTTAGGACCGCTAAAGCGGTAGCCCGCCTCCTCGTACCGCCGGGCGATGGCCCTCAGGGCCTCCTGGTACTTGGCGAAGTCAAAGGGGCCCTTTAGGGGCTCTAGAAGCTTGAGGAGTTCCGCCTCGGGCAGGAGGCTTGCCCCTAAAAGGCGCACCTCCTTCACCTCCGGGCTTTCCTGGACCCGGAAGGTGAGGCGCATTTGGCCTCCCACCTCCTTGGCCTCCACCTCCACCTGGGGGGCGAAGGGGAAGCCGTTTTGCCGGTAGGCCTGGGCGAGGGCCTGGGCCGCCTCCTGGGCGCGAAGGGGGTTGTAGGTGGCTTCCTTTCCGATGGCGAAGTTCTCTTCCAGGAAGCTTAGCAGGCGCTCCTCGGGGAAGGCCTTGGCCTCCACCTTGACCTCGGCGATGGGGGGGTAGGGGACGAGGACCATCTTCAGGACATCCCCTTCCAGGGAAAGCTGGACCTCTCGGAAATAGCCCGTGGCCAGGATGGCCTTGCGGGCCTCCTCCAGATCCCCCGGCTCGTCCCCCACCCCGAAGGGCAGGGCGGCCTGGGCCAGGGCTTGGAGGACGGGGTCCGCCCCTTCCACCACAATTTCCCGTAGGGGGGCTGCGAGGGCCAGAAGGGCGAAAAGGCCCAGGGCAAAGAGGCGCTTCATGGACGGAAGCTTACCCAAAGGCCGTTAAGCCTGCGTGAGAGTAAAATGCCGGGTATGGAGCTCTACCACAAGATCCAGGAGGCCGTGGCCTACATCCGCTCCAAGACGGATTTCGCCCCCGAGGTGGCCGTGGTCCTGGGCTCGGGGCTTGGGCCCTTGGCCGAGGAGGTGGAGAAGGTGGCCGAGATCCCCTACGGGGAGATCCCCCACTTTCCCGTCTCCACCGCCCCGGGGCACGCCGGGAGGCTCATCCTAGGGCGCCTCGAGGGCAAGCCCGTCCTGGTCTACAAGGGTCGGGTCCACTACTACGAGGGCTACTCCGCTGAGGAGGTGGTCTTCCCCGTGCGGGTGGGGTTTTTCCTCGGGGCCAAGACCTTTATCCTCACCTCCGCCGCCGGGGGGCTTAACCCCAGGTTTCGGGCGGGGGGGATCATGCTCCACCTGGACTACATCAACTTCGCCGGGGCGAACCCCCTTCGGGGCAAAAACGACGAGCGGCTTGGCCCCCGCTTCCCCGTGATGTTTGAGGCCTACGACCCGGAACTCATAGAGCTTGCCCGCAAGGTGGCGCGCAGGCAGGACCTCCACCTCTTTGAAGGGGTCTACGCCTGGTTCATGGGGCCAAGCTTCGCAAGCCGGGCGGAGCTTAAGCTTCTGCGGGAGCTCGGGGCGGACGCCATCGGCATGTCCACGGTGCCCGAGGTGATCGCCCTCCGCCACCTGGGGGCTAGGGTCCTGGGGCTTTCCACCATCACCGACATGGCGGTGCCGGAACGGGAGCACCACGCCACGGAGGAGGAGGTCCTTAGGGTGGCGGCGGAGACCGGGCCCGTCTTCCGCCGCCTGGTGCGGGGGATTCTGGCGGCGCTTTAAATGGGGCTTCCTGAGGTCTTGGACAAAATTGCCCAGGCTTGCCGGCGGGCGGGGCGGGACCCCAAGGAGGTGCGCCTGGTGGCGGTGACCAAGGGGCGCTCGGTGGAGGAGATCCAGGAAAAGGTCCTGGCTTACGGGGCCTTCCCCTTGGGGGAAAGCCGGGTCCAGGAGGCCTTGAAGAAGATGGACCTCCTAAAAGCCGAGTGGCACCTCATCGGCCACCTGCAGCGCAACAAGGCCAAGCACGCTCCCCGCTTCGCCCTCATCCACTCCTTAGACTCCCTGCGCCTGGCGGAGGCCCTGGAGGGGGTGGGGGAGAAGGCGGGGGTGCGGCTTCAGGTTTTGGTGGAGGTGAACCTGGGCCGGGAGCCCCAGAAGCACGGGGTCTTGGAGGAGGAGCTTCCCGAGCTCATGGCCCGCCTAAGGGAGATGCCCCACCTCGAGGTCCTGGGCCTCATGACCGTGCCCCCCATCGGCCCCGAGGGGGTGGTGCGCCCCATCTTCCGCAGGCTTTCTGAGCTCGCCGACCGCTACGGCCTTCCCGAGCGCTCCATGGGCATGTCCGACGACTACGAGTGGGCCGTGGAGGAAGGGGCCACCTTGGTGCGCGTGGGCCGGGCCCTTTTTGTAGACTAGGGACACATGGACCTGACGCCCTTGGACGTTCGCTACCAGGAGTTTCCCGTGGAGTTCCGGGGCTACCAGAGGCGGGCGGTGCGGGAGTACCTGGCCCGGGTGGCCGAGGTCATGGAGGGGCTTCTCCGGGAGAACGAGGCCCTAAGGCAGCGGATCCAGGCCCTGGAGGAGGAGGCGGCGCGCCTCAAGGAGACCGAGGGGGAGCTCAAGCGGGCAGTGGTGGCCGCCGAGAAGATCGCCCGGGAGCTCAAGGCCCAGGCCGAAAGGGAGGCGGAGCTCATCCGCAAGGAGGCGGAGGCCACCAAGGAGGAGATCCTTCGCCAGGCCATGGAGGAGCTTAAGCGCCTCAAGGGGGAGATGGAGCGGGCGAAGCAGGAGAAGGCCTTTTTTCTGAGCCAGGCCAAGGCCCTGGTGGAGGGGTACCTGGAGGCCCTGCGCCGTTTGGAGAAGGCTCCTTGAAGGGCTTAAGCCCCAGGTAGAGCCAGAGGCGGTAGAGGGTTTCCCGCATCCAGTAGGCCAGGGAATAGTGGCCCTCCACGGGGTAGCCGTCGGCCTTCAGGCCAAGAAGCCGCGCCAGAAAGAGGGCCCGCTTCAGGTGGGGGGCGTCGGTGATGAGGAGGACCCTTCCCTTGAGGTAGGGCTTGAGGAAGAGGAGGTTCTCGTAGGTGCTTTGGCTTTGGGTCTCGCAAAGGAGGGCCTCTTCCGGTACCCCGTGGTCTCGGAGGTAGCGGCAGCCCACCTCCCCTTCGCTCCAGAGGTCCCCTTTGGCCTTCCCCCCGGCCACGGCGATCCTGGGGGCGAGGCCCTTTTGGTAAAGGGCGAGGGCCGCCTTCAGGCGGCGCTCCAGGGCGGGGGAGGGCCTTCCCCCGTACTGGGCCGCCCCTAGGACCACCAAAAAGGCGTAGTCCTGGGCCAGGGCCGGGAGAAGAAGAAAGAGGAGAAGAGCCCAGCGCACGGGGTTACTTTACGCCTTGGCCTCGCCCTTTTGCTATACTGAAGGGGCATTGGAGAAGATCTACGGGAGGACCCAAGGGCTCAAGAAGAGCGAGCTTAAAAGGCTTTCCAACCTCTACCGCAGGCGCTTGCCCCCCGAGCGAGTCCTCACCCCCGAGCTGGCCCTGGTCCTGGCGGGGCTTTCCCAGGAGGTGGGAAGGCCCATAAGCCTCCTTCTGGACCGGGAGGGCCGGGTGGTGCGGGTGGGGGTGGGGGACGCCAAGGACCTGCCCATCCCCGAGGGGATGAGGGGGGAGTGGCGGCTTTCGGGCTACCGCCTCCTCCACACCCATCTTTCCCCCGGGGGGCTTTCCCGGCCGGACCTCTCCGTCCTCTTCCTAAACCGGCTGGATAGCCTGGCCGCCCTGGAGGTAGAAGGGGGAAGGCCCACCACCTTGCACCTGGCCTTCCTCTCCCCGCCCAAGGCCCTGGAGGAGGACTGGCGGATCCTTCCCCCAAGGCCCTACTTCCAGTACCTGGACCTGGACCTAAGGGCCGAGGTGGAGGCCTTGGAGGAGGAGCTCGCCCGCCAGGCCCGGGTGCGGGAACTCCAGGACGGGAGCGGGGAAAGGGCCATCGTGGTGGGGGTGGACACCGGGGAGGGCCCCGAGGCGGAGGCGGGCCTAAGGGAGCTCGCCGAGCTCACCCGCACCGCCGGGGGGGTGCCGGTGAAGCAGGTTCTCGTTTACCGCCCTCACCTGGACCCTCGGTACCTGGTGGGCCTCGGCAAGCTGGAGGAGCTCAAAAGCCTCGCCTACCACGAAAACGCCTCCACCCTGATCTTCGGCCTGGAGCTATCCCCCACCCAGGCCCGGGAGATAGAAAAGGCCACGGGGCTAAAGGTCCTGGACCGCACCCAGCTCATCCTGGACATCTTTGCCCTCCACGCCAAGACCCCGGAGGCCCAGGCCCAGGTGGAGCTGGCCCAGCTCAGGTACCTCCTCCCCCGCCTGGTGGGGAAGGGGAAGGAGCTTAGCCGGCTTGGGGGCGGGATCGGTACCCGGGGCCCCGGGGAGACCAAGCTGGAGGTGGACCGGCGCCGGCTCCAGGAGCGGATCGCCCACCTCACCCGCAAGCTGGAGGCCTACGCCCAGCGGCGGGAGGAGACCCGCAGGCAACGGCGCCGCCGGGGGGTGCCCCTCATCGCCGTGGTGGGCTACACCAACGCCGGCAAGACCACCCTCCTCCAGGCCCTGGCCCGGGGCGGGGAGCCGGGGGAGGACAAGCTCTTCGCCACCCTGCGCCCCCTCACCCGAAGAGGTTTTCTGCCGGGGGTGGGGGAGGTGCTCTTCACCGACACCGTGGGCTTCATCCGGCGCATGCCCGAGGAGCTCCTCACCGCCTTCCGGGCCACCCTCGAGGAGGTGCGGGAGGCGGACCTTCTGGTCCACGTCCTGGACGCTTCCGAGGAGGGGGCTTTGGAGCGCTACCGGGTGGTGGAGGCCCTTCTGGGGGAGCTCGGGGTGGAGGCCCCCAGGGTCCTGGCCCTTTCCAAGGCGGACCGGGCCGCCCCCTACGACCTCCTCTACCTGGGGGAAAGGCTTGGCGGGGTGCCCGTCTCGGCCCTCAAGAGCACGGGGCTTGCCGAGCTCAGGAAGGCCCTGGCCGAGGCCCTCCTTAAGGCGGGGGTGGAGCCCCAGGCCTGGGCTCAGTACACGTGAAACCCCTTAAGCCCCGCCTCCTCGGCCCAGTGGACCTCCACCTCCTCCACCCGGGCCAGGCGGGGGCCCTGCCTTAGGTGCTGGAGGAAGACCTCTAGGTCCTCCTTGGGGCCTTCCGCCACCACCTCCACCCGGCCGTCGGGGAGGTTTTCCGCGTAGCCGGAAAGGCCTAGCTCCAAGGCCTTCCTCTGGGCGAAGGCCCGGTAGCCCACCCCTTGCACCTTTCCCTTGACCAAGGCCAAAAGGCGCGGCATGAGGGCATTTTAACCCGCCTCACCCCCTCTTTTTCATCTCCCTCGCCTATCCTTGGGAAGGATGCGGCGCCTCTGGCCCTTGGGGGTCTTCCTCTTCCTCCTTCTTCTCCTTTCCTGGCCACCCCTCCTTCAGGGGGTGGTGGAACGGGGCTTTGCCCTTGCGGGCTTCCAGGGGCGGGTGGGGGCGGTGCGGGGGAATCTCCTTTTCGGCCTCTCCCTGGAGGGGGTGGTCCTGAGGGGCCCGGGCCTTGCCCTTGAGGCCCAAAGGGCCGTGCTCCGCTACGATCTCCTGGGCCTTTTGCGGCGGGAGCTTCCCTTAAGCCTCCGCCTCGAGGGGGCCCGGCTGAGCCCCACCTGGGAGGCCCTCCTCCCACAAAGGCCGGGCCCCCCGCCCGCCCTAAGGTTTGTCTTCCGGAGCCTGGTCCTAAAGGACACGGAGGTGGTCCTGCCCCGGGGGAAGCGGCTTTTCCTCCCCTCCTTGCGCCTTGCGCTTCAAGGGGAAAACCCCTACCGCTTCCTGGCCCGGCTCCCCGGGGGGAGTTTCCAGGGGGAGGCCAGGGCCCTTTCCCCAGACCTCTCCGCCTGGGAGGTGGGCTACCGGGGGGAGGTCCGGGGGCTTTCCTTCTTCTACGAGGGGCTTAAGGGGGGGAGGCTTTCGGGGACGTGGCGGGTGGGCCCCGAGGGGGTCTTCGGGGAAAACCTCGTGGAGGGGGGAGTGGTGGAGCTCGTGGGCTTCACCCTAAGGGAGGTGCGGGGGCCCATCCGCTTCCAGAAGGACCGGGTGGAGGCGGCCCTCACGGGGGTGGGCCTCGAGGGGCCCCTTTGGGCCCGGGCCGAGGTGGACCTGGGGAAGGAGCGCTACCGCTTCACCCTGGAGGGCCGCCCCAAGCTTCCCGCCCTGGCCCGCCACTACGGGCTAAGCCTTCCCGTGGAGGGGGAGGGGCGGCTAAGCCTTAAGGGCGAGGGCTGGGACGAGGTGAAGGTCCAGGGGGCCTTCGCCGGGGAGGGAAGGCTTCTTGGGGAGCCTTTCCGCCACCGGGGGACCCTTTCCTTTGACCGGGTCTTCGGCCTCGAGGCCGAGGCCGAGGGGCGCCTTTTTGACCGCACCTACACCCTGGCTTTGGACCTCCTGGGAGGGCGCTATGGGGTGCGCTACCGGGACTCCCGGGGAAGCGGCCTCTCGCTTGTTGGGGAAGGGGAAGCGTATAGGGGCGAGGGGCAGGCCGCCTGGCCCAAGCCCTTGGAGGGGCTTGCCAAGGTGGCCTTCTCGGGGAAGGGAAGCCGCTGGGAACTCCGGGTGGAAAGCCCTAAGGTGGCCCTTCCCCTCTTCAAGCCCTTGGACCTCTCCGGGGAGGTGCGGGGGGAAGGGAGCCGGGTCCAGGGGCGGCTTGGGCCTTTGGGGCTTTCCGGCACCTGGGAGGCCCTGGCCCTCACCCTCGCCCCCACCCCCTTGGCGGTGGGGCGCCTCGAGGGGGAGGGAAGGTGGCTTGGGGGAAGGCTTTCCGCCGAACTCCGCTACGCCTCCCCCTACGCCGCCTTTCCCGTGAGGGTCCTCCAGGGGGAAAAGGGCTTCCGCTTCCAAAGCCCCTACGGGGAGGGGAGCTACCAGGGCGGGGTTTTGGCCTTGCGCCTAAGGGACCTTCCCATCCAGGCCCTGGACGCCCTCCGGCTTTCCGGGGAGGCCCGCTACGGGGAAGGGGGGCTTTCCGGGAGCCTCCGCCTCCTGGGCCGCTACCTGGAGGCGGAGGCCCGGCTTGAGGGCCTGGGGGCGGAGATCCGGGGGAGGCTTGCCACCCCCTTGGGGGACCTGTCCTTCGCTGGGGCCTACGATCCCTCGGGGCTTCGGCTAAGGGCCCAGGGGCTTTCCCTGGTCTACCGGGAGGGCGTAAGCCTCAAGGGGGAGGCGCGCCTTGGGGGCTTCGCCTTGAGGGCCGACCTGGCCTATGGGGAGGGCTTTTCCGGCTTCGCCGAGCTCAAGACCCCTTACGGGGTGGAGGCGAGGCTTTTAGGGGAGGGGAAGCGGCTTGGCCTCGCCCTCGAGGGGTACGTGGAAGGCGGGGGGGAGGTCTATCCGGAGCTACGCCTTTCGGGAAGGCTTCTACCCCCTTTGCCCGAGGGGCTAGCCCTTCCCCCTTTGGCCTTCACCCTGGACCGGGAGGCCTTGCGCATGGCGGGCGTGGGGGAGGTGGGCCTAGGGGGGCGGTTTCCCTTTCGGCTTTCCCTTCCCTTCCGCTACCGGGGGCTAGAGGGGCACCTCCAGGCGGAAGGGGACCTGGAGGGGGGAAGGGTGCGCCTCGCCACCCCTTACGGGGCGGTGGAGGGGAAGGGGCCTTGGCGGGCCTTGGCCTTGGAGGGGGAGGGAAGCCTGCCGGGCCTGGGGCCCTTGCGCCTTGGGGGGGCGGCGGACCTCCCGGCCCTGGCCTACCGGGGGGAGGTGGGGCTTGACCGGCTTGGCCTCACCCTGGGCGTCTTCGGGCAGGGGAAGGCCTTCCGGCTTCGGGGGGTGGGGCCTGGGCTAAGGATCTTAGGGGGCTACGGGGAGGAGCTTAGCCTCCTCCTCCAGGCGGAAGACTGGGACCTTTCCCCCTTGGGCCTCCCCTTGAAGGCCACGGGCACCTGGGGGGATAGAGGGGGTAGGCTTCGCCTGGTGAGCCCCTACGGGGAGGCGGAGCTTAGGGGAGAGGGCCTCCTCTCGGCCCGGGTGCGCTTTTTGGGGCCCTACCTGGAGGGGGAGGGCGCCCTTTCCCCGGAGGGCTACGCCCTGGACCTGAAGGGGCGCTACCGGGCGGGCGGGGTGGAGGTCCAGGGGGAGGCGCGAGGGGAGGGTTCCTGGGAGGCCTTGGCCTTGGCGGTGAGGGGCGAGGCGCGCCTTCCCTACCTGGGGCTCCTTCCCTTCCAGGGGCGGATCTGGGGAGAAAAGGGGGTGCGCTACCGGTTGGAGGGCCCGGTGCGCCTGGAGGGGGAAGGGGCCTCCTACCGGGGAAGCTTTTCCGTGCCCGTCCAGGTCCTGGGAAGGGAGGGGGAGGTTTCGGGGCGGTTCCAGGGGGAAGGCCTCCAGGTGGCGGCGGAGGGGGAAGGGGTTTTCGCCGGGCTTCCCTTTTCCTTCCAGGGAGGCTATCGGGACAAGCCCTTCCTCGCCCTCCGCTACGCCGGGGGGGAGGTGGTTTGGGAGGGGGAGGGGGTGCGCCTGGCCCTGGAGGAGGTGGCCCCCTTGGCGGAGGCCTTGGGCGTGGACCTTTCCGGGCGGGTCCAGGGGCAGGTGGACCTGGAGGGCGGGGGGGAGGTCCTGGGGGAGGTTGCCCTTTCGGGGGAGCCCTTGAGCCTGGCCTATGGGGAAAAGCGCCTTCGCCTCTTCCTTCCCCGGCGGGGCCTGGGGCTTCTTTGGGACATTCCCAAAGAGAGGGTGGAGGGCCTTGGGGACCTCCAGGGCGGGGGCAGGCTCTCCTTTAGGGAAGTGGAGGCCACCTTCCGCTACCGGGGCCTCGAGGCCGCCCTCCAAGGCCCTTGGGAGGTCCTGGCCCTGGGGGTGCGCTACGGGGGGGTGGGGGAGACCGCCCTTGAGGCCACCCTGGACCTTCCCGCCCTCAAGGGGGAGGGGCGGCTCCGCCACGCCTCGGCCTACGGGGAAGGGGCCTTGGACTTGCGCTGGGAAGGGGCCCGCTATTGGGGAGAGGGGCGCTTCCAAAGCCTCCTCTACCTCCGGCAGGAGGGGGCCCTCCGGCTGGAAGGGGAAGGCGGCCGGGCCCGCCTGGTCTGGGAGGCTCCCCTTTCCCTGGAGGCGACCTACGATAAGGGGCTTTCCTTGGCCCTCGAGGGGGAAGGGGAGGTGGCGGGGTTTGGGGTGCGGGCCGACCTCGCCTATGGGGAAAAGGGGTATAGGGGGTGGCTTCGGGCGGAAGGGCGGGGGCTTCGCCTCGAGGCCCTTGGGGAGGGTCCTTTGCGCCTTTCCTTGAGGGGGGAGGAGCTTCCCGGGGAGGTGGAGGGAGAGGCCACCCTGGAGGGGCTTCGCCTCCTGGGAAGCGCCCGCTACGGTTGGCGCCTCGGGGCGGCAAGCCTTGAGGCGGAGGCCCGCTTCCAATGGGACCTGGCCCAAAGGACCCTGGAGGTCCTGGGGGAGGGGGCCTTGGTGGGGGAAGGGGAGAGGGTTCCCTTCCGCTTCGCCCAGGAAGGCTTCTCCCTGGCGGGGCTTCGCCTATGGGGGGAAGCCCCGGGCTTCCGCTTGCGGTTGGAAGGGGAGAGGCTTTCCCTGGCCCTGGACAAGGACCTCACCCCCTTTGGCCTGCCCGCCCGGGCCAAGGCGGAGGCGGAAGGCCCCTGGCAGGGCCCCGTGGCCTTCCGCCTGGAGCGGCCGGAAGGGGCTGTGGCGGGAAAGCTTTGGCTTCTCCCCTTGCGGGCATCCTTCTCGGGGGAGGTCTACGGGGAGGCCTTGGCGGGGGCGTACGGGGCGGAGGGGCTTGTCCTTCGCTTTTTGGGGCCCAGGCTTTCCGGGGAGGCCCGCTATGGGGAGGGGCTTTCGGGGCGGCTTGCGGTGGCCTACGCCCTTTCCCTAGGGGCCCTGCGGGGGGAGGTGGACCTGGGGGCAGGGACCTTCCGCCTAAAGGGAGAAGGGGGGCTTACGGGGGAGGTGGAGGGGGGGTTTTGCCTGCCCAAGCCCTTTGGGGGGTGCTCGGGCCTCGAGGCCTCCCTGGCCGGGGCCCTGGCCTACGGGGAGGTGGGCCTGGAGGGGCGCTACCGCTACCGGGCCGAGGCGGGGTACCTGGGGGTTCTGAGCGGGGAGGGGCGGCTTGCCACCCCTTACGGGGGGGTGCGCCTCCTCGGGCGGGGGCTCGGGTTGGACCTGGCGGGCGAGGGGCTTCCCCTTTCCGGGAGGCTGGACCTTTCCCCCTTCCGCCTGGCCTACCGCTACCAGGGGGCCTTGCCCCAGGGCCTCGGGGTTTTGGAGGCGGAAGGCGTCTACCCCGGGGCCTGGCTTAAAGGGGTGTACCGGTACGGGGAGGTGGCCTTAGGCCTTAAGGGGCTTCCCGGCTTCCGGGTGGCCTTGGAAGGGGAGGGGCTTAGGGGGGAGGTGGGGCCGGAAGGGGTGAGGCTGGACCTGGAGGGCTTCGCCTACGGGCCCTTGCGCCTAAAGGGGCAGGTGGCGGGCCCCTGGCGGGAGGTGGCCTTGGCCTTGGACCTGGAGGCCTTAGGCCGCAAGGCCCACCTAGAGGGCCGCTACGGGGAAGGGCGCCTAAGCCTGGATTTCTCCGGGGACCTTTCGGGCCAGGTGGCCTGGGACGGGGTTTGGCGGGGGGAGGTGGCCTTCCGGGAAGGGCGGCTTGCCCTTTCCGGCGAAAAGGCCCTGCCCCACCTGAAGGGAGAGGTCTTGGGGCAGGCGGTGGCCTTGGCCTGGCCCCACCTCCTTCTGGGGGGGCTTAGCCTGGACCTGGTGGAGCGCCGGGCGGAGGGGGAGGCCCGTCTGCCCGGAGGGGTGGAGGCCCTGGGGGAAGGGGAGGGGCTCGCCTTCGCCTACGAGGTGCCGGGGCTTGGCCTGCCCCTAAGGGCCCGCCTGGACCTGAAAACCCTTGCCCTGGAGCTCACGAGCCCGGAAGGGGAAGGGGCGCTCCGCTACGCGGAAGGAAGGGTTTCCGGGGCCTTGGCCCTGGGCCTTGGGGATGTGGCCCTGAGGCTTGGGGGGGAGGGGGAGCGGGTGGCCCTCTGGGGGGGTCATCCCGCCTCGCCCTGGTGGGTGGCGGGGGCGGGGGAGCTTGCGGGGTGGGTGGGCCTGGACGGGGCCTACCGCCTGGACTACCGGGCGGGGGCGCAGGCCTTAAGCCTGGAGGGGAGGCTCCTTTCCGCCCGCCTCTTGGCCCAAGGGCCCTACCTGCAAGGGGAGCTCACCTACCCCTCGGGAGGGTCGCTGGCCCTGGACCTGCCCCTCCCTCCCTTGGAGGCCCGCTTCCAAGGGCGCATCGGGGGGGAGGGCTACCGGGTGGAGGGGGTCTTGGCGGGCGGGGTGGGCCGGGTCCAGGTGAAGGGAAGCCTCCTGCCCCTTAAGGCCGAGCTCCTCTTGGAGGAGGCGGCCTTGGAGGACTTCGCGGGGCGCTATGCCCCATACCTGAAGGGCCGGGTCTCGGGGCGGCTTCTCCTGGAAGGGATGCGGGCCCAGGGGAGCCTCGAGGGGCGCATAGGGGTTGGGGAGGACGTCCTTCCCTTCGCCTTCACCGGGAGGGTGGGGCCCGGAAGCCTCCAGGGGGAGGGGCGCCTTGGGGAGAGTTCCTTTAGCGTGCGCCTGGCCTCGAGGCTTCTGGAACTTCGGGCCACCCCCAGGGGCTTCCCCCTTCACCTCCTCCTCGCCGCCGTGGCCGGACCCTTGGAAGGGGAGGCCTACTGGACGGGGGCGGTGCGGCTTCGCCTGCCCCTCGCCGACTGGCGGCAAGGGGAGGGGGTCTTGGTGGGGGAAAACCTGGTCTTCCGCGGGGGCGGGGACGAGCTTAAGGGGCGGGCCGCCTTCCGCTTTGCGGGGGGGCGGTTGAGCGTGGACTACCTCCGCCTTTCCGGCAAAGGGCTTTGGGAGGGCGGGGGGTACTGGAGCCCCGAGGGGAGCGACCTCTACCTCTCCCTAAAGGACACGGTCTTCACCCCCGTGCTCCAGGTGGTGCCCGCCCTCAAGCCCTACCGGCCCGAGGGCTCGGGGACCCTGGACTTGCGCCTTACCTCCCAAGGGTTCCAGGTGGGCTTCCGGGACTTCCGCTTCCGGCTTGGCCCCGTGGCGGGGTACCTCCCCCAGGGGCTTCTGGCCCTCAACGGGGGGGCTAGGGCGGAAGGGGAACTGACCCTCACCGCCCCCTTCCCCGGGCGGGCGAGGCTTGGCCTCGAGGGCACCCTCCAGGACTTCCGCCTCACCGCCAAGGGGGAGGTCTCCCTCCCCGGCCTCCAGGAGACCACCCCGGCGGAGGTGGCCTTCCGCTACCCCGCGGGCCTCACGGAGGTCCGCCTAGGGGGGCTGGAGGTCCAGGGGACCCTCTTCCCCTTGCGCCTTGCGGGGTACGGGCGGGTGAACCTTTCCTACCCCGGGCTTTACCTCCAGGAAGGCTTGTTGCAGGTGGAAAACTTCTTCCTCTACCAGGAGGGAGGAACCTACCACCTTACCGCCAGCGCCAAGATCCTCCAAGCCCGCCTGGCCCTCGCTTCCCGTCAGGGGGAAAAACGGGTCCAGGGGGCCGAGCAGGAGCCTATACCCTTGGTCTTTGAGGGGGTTCGCCTTTACGCCGAACGGGGGGTGTTGATCCAGGAAAGCCTGGCCCAAGGGGAGTTCCGCGGCGAGGTTTACCTAGGGGGCACCTACGCCGACCCCTTCCTTTCGGGGGAGGCCAGGCCGCTTTGGGGGAGCCTGCGGCTTTGGGACGTGCTCTTTTCCGTGGATCCGCAGGGAAGCTACCTCCGCTTTAGCCCCGACCGGGGAATCTTGCCGGAGTTCCATCTGAAGGCCTCCGGTGAGGCGCGGGGCCACACCCTCTATCTGGAGGCGGAAGGGCGTTTTGTTCGCGAGGATGGGCGGGTGAAGGTGGAGCTCAACCCCAGGTTCACCTCCGATCCCGAGCTCACGGAGCCCGAGATCTACGCCCTTTTGGCCCTGGGAAGCCCCGATCTTTCCCAGGTGGGGGAAACCCTTCCCCAGACGGCCCTGAACGCCGCTTTGGCAAACTTCATCCTGGGCCAGCTGGAGAAGGAACTGGCCCAGGCCCTGGGGCTAGACCAGATCCAGATCTCTACCCCGGTGTTCCAGGGGGGGGCGCTGGAGGACACGCGGTTTTCCGTGGGGAAGTACCTGAACCCCAACGTCTTCCTAGGCTACGAGGTGGACCTCCGGGGAAGCCAGTCGGTCCACGCCCAATACCAGCGAGACGGACTTACCCTAAGCCTAGTCTCCCGGTTCCCCGTCGGGGAGAACGTGTACCAGAGCCTGGCGCTGGGCGTGGGCTACCAGCTTACCCCTCAGCTGGGGCTTTCCTTGGAGCTGGAGACCGGGGAGGCCCTGCGCTTTAGCGTGGGCGCCCTCTACCGGTGGTAGCATGGCAGCCGGTATGCGCGCCTTGGCCAAGCTGGCCCCGGAAGCGGGCCTAACCCTGGTGGAGCGCCCCGGGCCCGAACCGGGCCCGGGGGAGATCCTGGTGCGGGTGGAGGCGGCCAGCATCTGCGGCACCGACCTCCACATCTGGAAGTGGGACGCCTGGGCGAGGGGAAGGATCCGCCCGCCCCTCGTCACGGGCCACGAGTTCAGCGGGGTGGTGGAGGCCGTGGGCCCCGGGGTGAAGCGCCCCCAGGTGGGGGACCACGTGAGCCTGGAAAGCCACGTGGTCTGCCACGCCTGCCCCGCCTGCCGCACCGGGAACTACCACGTCTGCCTGCAGACGGAGATCCTAGGGGTGGACCGGGACGGGGGGTTTGCCCAGTACGTGGTGGTGCCGGCGGAAAACGCCTGGGTGAACCCCAAGGACCTCCCCTTTGAGGTGGCGGCCATCCTGGAGCCTTTTGGCAACGCCGTGCACACGGTCTACGCGGGAAGCGGGGTCTCGGGGAAAAGCGTCCTCATCACGGGGGCGGGGCCCATTGGCCTCATGGCGGCCATGGTGGCCCGGGCGAGCGGGGCGGGGCCCATCGTGGTCTCCGACCCCAACCCCTACCGCCTGGCCTTCGCCAAGCCCTACGCCGACCGCCTGGTGAACCCCTTGGAGGAGGACCTCCTCGAGGTGGTTCGGAAGGTCACGGGAAGTGGGGTGGAGGTGCTTTTGGAGTTTTCCGGGAACGAAAGCGCCATCCACCAGGGCCTCATGGCCCTGATCCCCGGGGGAGAGGCCAGGATCTTAGGCATCCCCTCGGACCCCATCCGCTTTGACCTGGCGGGGGAGCTCGTCATGCGGGGGATCACCGCCTACGGCATCGCCGGAAGGCGGCTTTGGCAGACCTGGATGCAGGGCACCGCCTTGGTCTACGCGGGCCGGGTGGACCTCACCTCCCTCATCACCCACCGCCTCCCCCTAAGCCGCTACCAGGAGGCCTTCCAGCTATTGGCCTCGGGCCAGGCGGTGAAGGTGATCCTGGACCCAAAGGCCTAAGGGCCTTTGGGGTAGCCTCTCCCCTAAAGGGGGGAAGGATGACGAGACGGCGTTTCCTCGCGGCCCTTTCCGCTTTGGCCCTGGCTCGAGGGCAAGGGCGGGTGGAGGAGGTGGTGGGGGGGCTTCAGGTCCCCTGGGCTTTGGCCTTTTTGCCGGACGGGGGGATCCTCGTCTCCGAGCGGGTGGGGAGGATCCAGCTTCTTAGGGGCGGGCGGCTTACCACCTACGCTGAGCTTCCCGTTTACCACCGGGGGGAGTCTGGGCTTTTGGGGCTTGCCCTCCACCCCCGTTTTCCCCAGGAGCCCTTCGTCTACGCCTACCGCACCGTGGAGGAGGGGGGCTTGAGGAACCAGGTGGTGCGCCTGAGGCACCAAGGGGAAAGGGGCGTTTGGGACCGGGTGGTCCTGGACGGGATCCCCGCCCGGCCCCACGGCCTCCACTCGGGGGGCAGGATCGCCTTTGGGCCCGACGGGATGCTCTACGTGACCACGGGGGAGGTCTACGAGCGGGAGCTCGCCCAGGACCTCGCCTCCTTGGGCGGGAAGATCCTGAGGATCACCCCGGAAGGGGAGCCCGCCCCGGGAAACCCCTTCCTGGGGCGAAGGGGGGCGCGGCCCGAGGTCTACAGCCTGGGCCACCGGAACCCCCAGGGCCTCGCCTGGCATCCAGAGACGGGGGAGCTTTTCGCCAGCGAGCACGGGCCGAGCGGGGAGCAGGGCTTCGGCCACGACGAGGTGAACCTCATCGTCCCCGGCGGCAACTACGGCTGGCCCCGGGTGGTGGGCCGGGGGAACGACCCCCGCTACCAAGACCCCCTTTACTTCTGGCCCGAGGGCTTTCCCCCGGGAAATTTGGCTTTCTGGCGGGGGGCCCTTTACCTGGCGGGCCTTAGGGGGGAGCGCCTTTTGCGCCTTGTCCTGGCGGGGGGGAAGGGGAATTGGCGGGTTTCGCGGGTGGAGACGGCCCTTTCCGGCTACGGGCGCCTTCGGGAAGTCCAGGTGGGGCCGGACGGGGCCCTTTACGTCACCACCTCCAACCGGGACGGCCGGGGCCAGGTGCGCCCCAACGACGACAAGATCCTCCGCCTCCTATAGGCTTAGGGCGTGGAACGGGTTTTGCCTTTCCGCTTTGACGAGGGGGAGGGGGTCTTCTGGCTTTTGGACCAGAGGCGGCTTCCCCTGGAGGAGGTCTGGGTCCCGGTGCGCACCGCCCGGGAGATGGCCGAGGCCATCCGGGCCATGGTGGTGCGGGGGGCGCCCGCCATCGGGGTTTCGGCGGCCTTCGGCATGGTCTTGGCCCACCTTGGGGGGGAAGACCCTAAGGAGGCGGACCGACTCCTCCGGCAAAGCCGCCCCACGGCGGTAAACCTCTTTTACGCCCTGGACCGCATGCGCCCCCACTGGGGGGACCGGGAGGGAAGCCTTAGGGAGGCCAGGGCCCTATGGCGGGAGGTGGAGGAGACGGAAAAGGCCATCGCCCTCCACGGGGCCAGGGTCTTGAGGGGCCAGGTCCTCACCCACTGCAACACCGGCCCCCTAGCCACCGGGGGGTACGGCACCGCCCTTGGGGCCATCGTGGAGGCCCACCGCCAGGGCCGAATAAGCCACGTCTGGGTGGACGAGACGCGGCCCTACCTGCAAGGGGCCCGCCTCACCGCCTACGAGCTGAAGAAGGCCGGGGTCCCCGCCACCCTCATCGCCGACAACATGGCGGGCTTCCTCATGGCCCAGGGCAAGGTGGACGCGGTCATCGTGGGGGTGGACCGCATGGCCCTAAACGGGGACTTTGCCAACAAGATCGGCACCTACGCCCTGGCGGTCCTGGCCCACCACCACGGGATCCCCTTCTACGCCGCCCTTCCCCTTTCCTCCGTGGACCCTAGGCTTAGGAGCGGGGAGGGGATCCCCATTGAGGAAAGGCCCCCGGAGGAGGTCCTGACGATCCGGGGCCTACGTCTAGCCCCAGAGGGCTTTCCCGCCTACCACCCGGCCTTTGACCTGACCCCCCACCGCTTCCTCACGGGGATCATCACGGAAAAGGGGGTGCTTTACCCGCCCTTTGACGAGGCGCTTCGGGATGCTTTGGGCCTGGCTTGAGGCGCTTCTAGGCCATGCCTGCCCGGGGTGCGGGGGGAGGCTGGACCGGCCCCTCCTCTGCGCCGCCTGCCGGATGGGCCTTCGGGCCAAGGCCTGGGGGGAGGTGGTCTACCTGGGCCCCTACGGCCAGGTGGGGGGGCTGGTGCGGGCCCTGAAGTACGGGCGGCGCTTGGGCCTCGCTCCCCTCCTCGCTTTTCCCCTGGCGGAGGCCGTCCGGGCCCAGGGGTGGGACCTAAAGGGGGTGACGGCGGTACCCACCCTGCTTCCCCGGCTTCTCCTTAGGGGGTACAACCCCCCCGAGGCCCTGGCCCAAGAGGTGGCCCGCCTCCTCGGCCTCCCCTACCGGCGGGTCCTAAGGCGGGTGCGCTACGCCCCAAGCCAGCCCACCCGGGGGCGGGCGAGGGGGCGGCTTCCTTCCGGGCTTTTCGCTCCCAGGCTTCGGGTGGAAGGGGCATGGCTTTTGGTGGACGACGTCCTGACCAGCGGGGCCACCTTCCTGCGGGCCAAGGAGGCCCTCCTCCGGGCGGGGGCAGCCCGGGTCTACGGGGCCTTCCTGGCGGTGCGCGACCCCGGGGCCTTGGGGCCCTACCGCTAGGGGGCACACTTTCCTTTTTCCCTTCCCCCTAGACTGGGGCAAGGAGGTTCCCATGGGAAAGCTCCGCCGCCTTCAGGACCTCCTCCCCTACATACGGGAGGGCCGCTACCGCCTGGGCCCCCACGTGGCCAAGCACATGCTCCAGGAAGGGTTCACCGAGCTGGACGTTCTCAGGGCCCTGGAGTGGGGCCGGGAGCTTTGCGTCTACCCCGAGGACCAAAGGATGCTGGTCCTGGGCTACATGGTCTTCCCCCCGCGGCTAAAGCTTCCCCTGCACGTGGTTTTGGAGTACGCCAAGCCCCGGCACGTGGACATCGTCACCGCCTTCATCCCCAAGGAGCCCTATCGGGTCTACTCCAAAAGGCGGCTTGCCGCCATCCTCCGCTTTGACGGGGCCTTGGAGGAGGTGTGCTGGACGGGGCCCAAGGAGGCCCACCCCTTCCGGGGCTAAGGGGCCCCCACGGCGGCTTTTGCCGCGGTGGGGTGCTTAGGCGCACTCCGGGCAGCGGCCGTAGACCGTGACCTCGTGGCCCTCGGCCTGGAAACCGGGGGGGAGGTCGGCCTTTAGGCCGCAGCCGGAGAGCTCGTACACCCGGCCGCACCGGCGGCAGAGGAAGTGGTGGTGGTGGCCCTGGCCTGCGGGCTCGTACCGGGGAGGCTCCCCGGGGAGGGCCACGGCGGTCAGGAAGCCTTCCTCCACCAAGCCCTTTAGGGTGCGGTACACGGTGGCCAGGCCCAGGGAGGGGACCTTCCTGCGGGCGAGGCTTAGCACCTCCTGGGGGGAGAGGGGGCGGCCGGCCTCCAAAAAGGCCTCCCGGATGGCCCGCCGTTGCTTGGTGGACCGCTCCATGCCCTAAGGATACCCCCATGAGAACCTTTTTTCATCTGGGCCCGGTAGAGTGGACCCATGCGCTTTCTGGTTTTGGGGATCCTCCTTTTTCTGCCCGCCCTGGCCCAGGAGGGGCGGTACGCCTTCGGCAGGATCCTGGCCCTCGAGGAGGGCAAGGCGGAGGTCCAGGTGGAAGGCCGTCTCCTCGAGGCCCTCCTGCCCACGGACGGGGGCGGGTACCGGGTGGGGGACCGGGTGGTGGTCTACCTGGAGGGGGAAAGGGCCTACGTCACCGAGCCCGACCGGCTGCCCTGGCTTGGGGGGCTTCTTTTCCTCTTCGCCCTTTTGGCGGTCCTCCTCGGGCGGGGCAAGGGGGTGCGGGGGCTTCTCGGCACCTTCTTGAGCCTTCTGGTGGTGGTCTACTTCGTGGTGCCCCGGGTGGCGGCGGGGGGGGATCCCCTTCTCTACGCCCTTCTGGGAAGCCTCGGGGTGCTCCTCCTCACCCTTTACCTGGTCCACGGGGTGAACCCCAAGACCACGGCGGCCCTGGCGGGGACCTTCTTTTCCGTGGGGGCGGTCCTCCTTTTGGCCCGGCTTTTCGTGGGGGGGATGGGTTTCACCGGGCTCGCCTCGGAGGAGGCCCTCCTCCTCAGGCAGTGGGGCGGGGTGGACCTCCTTGCCCTCTACCTGGCGGGGGTGGCCGTGGGGGCCTTGGGGGCCCTCACCGACGTAGCCATAACCCAGGCTGCGGTGGTCCAGGCCCTAAGCCGGGCCAACCCCGGGCTTGGCCTTTGGGAGCTTTACCGGAGGGGGATGGAGGTGGGTTATGATCACATCGGAAGCCTGGTGAACACCTTGGTTCTGGCCTACGCCGCCGGCGCCTTGCCCCTTTTCCTTCTCCTCACCAAAGACCCCACCCCCTTGCCCGTCCTCCTCAACACCGAGCCTTTCGCCGCGGAGATCGCCGCCATGGTCTTGGGCTCTTTGGGGCTTCTCCTCGCCGTTCCCTTCACCACCTTTTTGGCCGCTTGGGCCTTCCGGGGAGGGAGGGGAGGAGGCGAAAAGGAACCACCCCACTTCCACTAGGCATAATGGGATCCGTGCGCCTTCTCCATACCGCCGACTGGCACCTGGGCAAGGTCTTGAAGGGGATAGACCGCACCCCCGAGATCGCTCAGGCCCTGCAGGACCTTCTGGAACTGGTGCGGAAGGAACGGGTGGACCTGGTGGTGGTCTCGGGGGACCTCTTTGACCGGCCCCAGGTCTCCGCCGAGGCCGAGGGGCATGCCCTGGAGTTCTTCCTGCGCCTTCGGGAGCTTGGGGTGCCCGCCTTGGTCATCGCCGGCAATCACGACCCCAAGGAGCGCCTCGAGGCCATGGCCCCCCTCCTCGCCCTGGCCGGGGCGGTGGTGCGGGGCAGGCCCCTCTTCCGGGAGGAGGGCGGGGTGGTGAGGGTGAAGGGCCTCGAGGCGGCCCTTTTGCCCTTCGTCTCCGAGAGGGTTCTGGTCAAGCAGGTGTTCCAGGAGGCGGAGGAGCGCCACCGCACCTACGCCGAGGCCATGCGGCGGATCCTCGCCAACCTGGAAAGCCCCCTGATCCTGGGCCACTTCGCCCTGGAAGGGGTGCGCCCTGGGGGCGGGGAGTTCGCCTTCCACCTTTCCGAGGCCTACGCCGTCCCCCCCTCGGCCCTGCCCCTTAAGGCCCGGTACGTGGCCTTGGGGCACGTTCACCGGCAGCAGCAGGTCTCGGAGGCCCCGGTGGCCTGGTACCCGGGAAGCCTCGTCCAGCTGGACTTCGGCGAGGGGGAGGAGGCGGAGCGGGGGGCCCTTCTGGTGGAGCTTCCCCAGGAGGGCCCCCCCAGGGTCCACCCCCTTAAGGAGCGGTGGGGGAAGCCCCTTAGGACCTTCCGTCTCCGTCCCGAGGAGCTGGACGGGCGGCTTTCCGAGCTGGAGCGCTTCCCCGGCTACCTCAGGCTCGTGGTGGAGGGGGGGCTTTCCCCTTCGGTGAAGGAGGGGCTCTACCGGGCCCTGCCCCACCTCCTGGCGGTGGAGGCGGCGGGGGTGGCCCCGAGGGAAGCCCAGGAGGAAGGGGCGGTGCCCCCTTCCTTGGCGGAGGCCTACCGGGACTACCTGAGGGCGGAGGGCCGGGAGGAGGAGGCCCTTTGGGAGCGGTTTGTCCAGGTGCTGCGGGAGGTGGAGCTTGAGGCCCTTGCGCTTGGTGCTTGAGGGGTTTGGCCCCTACCGGGAAAGGCAGGCGGTGGATTTTTCCGATGTGGAACTCTTCGCCATCACCGGCCCCACGGGAAGCGGCAAGAGCACCCTCCTGGACGCCATCGCCTTCGCCCTTTACGGGCGGGTGCCCCGGCTTGGGCGGAGCGTGGGGGAGCTCGTCCATCCCGCCGCCCAGGAGGCCCGGGTGGAGCTCACCTTCGCCCTGGGGGAGCGGGTCTACCGGGTGGCCCGCACCCGGGGGAGGCGGAGCGAGGGGCGGCTTTTCCTCCTGGAGGGCGGTAAGGAGGTGCTCGTCCCCGTGGAGACCCTAAGCGAGCTCAACGAGAGGCTTCAGGACCTCCTCGGCCTCTCCTACGAGGCCTTTACCCGGGCCCTCCTCCTCCCCCAGGGGGAGTTTGACCGCTTCCTCAAGGGGGAGGCCAAGGAGCGCCGGGGGATTCTTCTGGACCTTTTCGGGCTTGCCCGCCTGGAGAAGGCCCGGGCGAAGGCCCAGGAAAGAAAGGCCGCTTTGGCCGCGGAGAAGGAGAGGCTGGAGGGGGAGCTTGCCGCCTTGGCCTGGGCGAGCCCCGAGGAGGAGGCGCGCCTTGTGGCGGAGCTCGCCCAGTTGGAAGGCCGCCTTGCCCGCCTGGCGGAGGAGGTGGAGGGGGCCCGGAGGGCCTTGGAGGAGGCCAAGGCCTTAAGGGACCGGGCCGCCGAGTGGGCGGCCCTCCAGGCCCGGCTGGCCCGCCTGGCGGCGGAAAGGGAGGAGATGGAGGGCCTCGCCCGCAAGCTGGAAAGGAGCCGGGAGGCGGAAAGGGCCCTCCCCCTTTGGCAGGACCTCCGGGCCAAGGAGATGGCCTTCCGGGGGACCGAGGCCGAGCTCCAAGGGGCCGAGGAGCGCCTTAAGGCCCTCCAGGCGGAGCGGAGCGCCCTGGGCTACGATCCCAAGGCCCTGGAGGAGGCCCAAAGGGAGCGCCTCGAGGCCCAGGCCCTAAGGCCCTTGGAGGAGCTTTGGGAAAGGGTGGGGGTGCGGGACCACCCCGCTCCCCGCCACGACCCCGAGGCCCTGAAGGCCCTTTTGGCCCGGGAGGCCGCCTTGGAGCGGGAGGTTTTGGGGCTTAGGGAGGGGGTGGCCCTCCTCCGGGACCTCCGGGAGAAGGAGGAAAGGCTTCGGGAGCTTAAGGAGGCCTTAAGGCGCCTCGAGGCCCAGGGCAAGGAGGCCAAGGCCCGGGCGGAGGCCTTGGAGAAGGCCTTGAAGGAGGCCGAGGCCCACCGCCTGACGGAGGAGATCCTTTCCCTGGAGGCCCGGCTTGAGGCTTTAGGGCGGGAGAAGGAGGCCTTGGAGCGGGAGCGCGCCGCCTTGGCGGAGGCGGAAAGGCGCTTAGGCCTTTTGGCCTACCACGATCTCCTGAGGCCCGGCGAGCCCTGCCCCCTTTGCGGTGCCCGGGTCCACGCCCTTCCCCCAAAGCCCGAGGCCGTAGACCCCGCCCCCAGGCGGCGGGCCCTGGAGGAGCGGCTTCGGGAGGTCCTGCGGGCCTTTGGGGCCCTGGAGGGGGAAGTCCAAAGGCGCAAAGAGGCCCTCCTGGCCCTGGGCGTGGCCCCCAGGCCCGGGGACCTCGAGGCCTTGAGGAGGGCCCTGGAGGAGGCCAAGGGGGCCCTTGAGGCCCTGCGGGAGGCCTACCGGGAGGCCTTGGGGGAGGCCCGGGCCCTGGAGAAGGAGGTAGAGCGCCTTAGGGAAAGGGCTTCGCGCCTCGAGGACAACCTGGAGGGGCGGCTTGCGGAGCGGGAGGCGGAGCTTTCCCGGCTCGGGGAGGAGAAAAAGGCCCTGGGGGCGGGGCTTTACCGCCACCTGCGGGCGGCCACCCGGGGGATGGGGGTTGGGGCCTACCTGGAGGCCCTGGAAAAGGAGGTGGGGCGCTTAAAGGACTTGGAGGGGCGGCACCAGGAGCTTTTAGCCCAGGAGGAGAAGCTAAAGCGGACCCTGGAGGCCCTTAGGGCCCGGCTTTCCGAGCAGGCCAAGGCCCTGGAGGAGGCCCGGGCCCGGACCCAGGGGCTCATGCCCGAGGCGGAGGCCCGGGCGGCCTTCCTTCCCCCCGAGGCAAAGAGGGCCCTGGAAGAGGCCTTGCGGCGCCACGGGGAGGAGTGGGCCGAGGTCCAGGCCCGCCTCAAGGCCCTTCCTCCCCCAAGCCTCTCCTTGGAGGAGGCGGAAAGGCGGCTTGGGGAGGCGGAAAGGCGCCTTCAAGCGCTAAACCGGGAGCGGGAGGCGGCCTTGGTGCGGCAAGGCGCCCTGCGGGAGAACCTGGAAAAGGTCAAGGAGGCCCTGAGGCGGAGGCGGGAGGCCGAGGCCAGCCTCGCCGGGGTGGTGCGGGAGCTCGCCCTTTGGGAGCGGCTCGCCCTGGACCTTCAGGAGCACCGCTTCCCCACCTACCTCCTGGGCCTCAAGCAACGGCACCTGGTGGAGCGGGCCGACCACCTCCTCGCCACCCTTTCCGGGGGGCGGTACCGGCTTCTCGCCCGGGGGGACGAGTACTGGGTCTACGATCTTTGGAACGGGGCGGAGCGCCCCGTGCGGACCCTCTCGGGAGGAGAAAGCTTCCTGGCGAGCCTCTCCTTGGCCCTGGCCCTTTCCGAGGAGCTTTCCCGGGGGAGGCTTGGGGCCCTCTTCCTGGACGAGGGCTTCGGCACCCTGGACCCCGAGGCTTTGGAAGGGGTGGCGGGCGTCCTCGAGGCCCTCCCCACCCGGGGCCGCCTGGTGGGCATCGTCACCCACGTGGCCGCCCTGGCGGAACGGCTTCCCGCAAGGCTCGTGGTGCGCAAGCACCCCTCGGGAAGCCGGGTGGCCTGGGCTTGACAGGAGGGAGGAGGGCGGCTATCCTTAGGCCCAAGATGCGCTACGCCCTCGCCCTATCCCTAGGCCTGGCCCTAATCGTAGGGCCAGCGGGGGGTAGGGCGTAGCGTTTAAGGGCGCATCCCAAACCCCCCGGACAACCGGGGGGTTTTTAAGTTTAGGAGGGGTCCATGAAGGGAGCGGAGGCACTTTTAAAGGCGCTGGAGCGGGAAGGGGTGGAGGTGATCTTCGGCCACCCGGGCGGGGCCATCATGCCCACCTACGACGCCCTCTACGATAGCCCCATCCGCCACATCCTGGTGCGCCACGAGCAAGGGGGGGTGCACGCCGCCACCGCCTACGCCCGGGCCTCGGGCAAGGTGGGGGTGGTCATGGCCACCTCGGGCCCCGGGGCCTTGAACCTGGTCACGGGCCTGGCGGACGCCATGATGGACTCCACCCCGGTGGTGGCCATCACCGGGAACGTCCCCCGGGCCCTCATCGGCACCGACGCCTTCCAGGAGGCGGACGTCACCGGGGTCACCATGCCCATCACCAAGCACAACTACCTGGTCCAGGACGTGAACGAGATCCCCCGGGTGGTGAAGGAGGCCTTCCACATCGCCGCCACGGGCCGCCCGGGTCCCGTGCTCATAGACATCCCCAAGGACGTCCAGCTGGAGGAGTTCACGGGAAGCTTTGACGTGGTCCTGGACCTTCCCGGGTACAAGCCCACCCTCATGGGCCACCCCAAGCAGATTGAAAGGGCTTTGGACGCCTTGGAGAAGGCGGAAAGGCCCATCCTCATGGTGGGGGGTGGGGCCCAGCACGCCCACGCCGAACTCCTCGCCTTCGCCGAGAAAACGGGGCTTCCCGTGATCACCACCTTAATGGGCCTCGGGGCCTTCCCCGGGAACCATCCCCTTTGGCTTGGCATGCCGGGGATGCACGGCACCGTGGCCGCCAACCGGGCCATCCACCACGCCGACGTGATCCTGGCCATCGGCCTCCGCTTTGACGACCGGGTGACGGGCAAGGTCTCCCGCTTCGCCCCCCACGCCCACACCATCATCCACGTGGACATTGACCCGGCGGAGATCGGCAAGGTGGTGCGCACCCACATCCCCATCGTGGGGGACTCGAGGCTCGTGCTCAAAGAGCTCCTCAAGGGGGCGAAGCCCCTTAGGCTCGCCGCCTGGTGGCGGGAGCTTGAGGAGTGGCGCACCCGCTACCCCTTGCGCTTCAAGCCCAAGCCCCACTTGCAAAGCCAGGAGGTGATCCGGGCCTTCCACGAGGCCACCGGGGGGCACGCCATCGTCACCACGGGGGTGGGGCAGCACCAGATGTTCGCCGCCCAGTTCTTCCCCGTGACCCGCCCCCGGAGCTTCCTCACCTCGGGGGGCCTCGGCACCATGGGGGTGGGGCTTCCCTTCGCCATCGGGGCCAAGATCGCCCGCCCCGAGGAGCTGGTCCTTGACTTTGACGGGGACGGCTCCTTCCAGATGACCCTGCAGGAGCTGGCCACGGTGGTGAAGTACAAGCTGGACGTGAAGATCGTGATCCTCAACAACGGCTACCTGGGCATGGTGCGCCAGTGGCAGGACCTCTTCCACGCCAAGCGCTATAGCGAGGTCTACCTGGCGGACTCCAACCCCGACTTCGCCCGCCTGGCCGAGGCCTACGGCATCCGGGGCATAAAGGTGGAGCGGAAGGAGGACCTGAGGAAAGGCGTGGAGGCGGTCCTTAACGCCGACGGCCCCGTGGTGGCCGAGTTCAAGGTCTACCACGAGGAGGGGGTCTTCCCTATGATCCCCGCCGGGGGCGCCGCCGAGGACATGATCATAGAGCACCCCGCGGAGCGGGAGGAGGTGGAGGCGTGAGGCACGTTATCTCCGTCTTGGTCCAGGACCACCCCCGGGTCTTGAACCGCATCACGGGCCTTTTCGCAAGGCGGGGCTTCAACCTGGAAAGCCTCGCCGTGGGCACCACCCACATCCCGGGGCTTTCCAGGATCTGCCTGGTGGTCTCGGGGGACGACCACACCTTGGAGCAGGTGGAGAAGCAGCTCAACCGGCTCATTGAGGTCCTGAAGGTCACGGACCACGCCGAGCCCCACGTGGAAAGGGAGCTTTGCCTGGTCAAGGTCCACGTGGCGGGGGTGGAGGAGCGCCTCGCCGTCAAGGACATCCAGGAGGCCTTCCGGGCGAGGGTGGTGGATGTGGCCCAAAGGAGCCTCATCCTGGAGCTTACCGGGGACTCCAAGAAGGTGGACTCCTTCATTGAGGCCCTGAGGCCTTACGGGATCCTCGAGGTCATGCGCACCGGGGCCGTGGCCATGAGCCGCGGGGAGAGGACCCTTAAGGTCAGGGAGAAAAAGGAGGCGGTATGAAGGTTTACTACGAGCACGACGCGGACCTTGGCTTCATCCTAGGCAAGAAGGTGGCGGTCTTGGGCTATGGCTCCCAGGGGCACGCCCACGCCCTGAACCTGAAGGACTCGGGGGTGGACGTGCGGGTGGGCCTGCGCAAAGGGTCTAGGAGCTGGGAGAAGGCGGAGGCGGCAGGCCTTAGGGTCCTCCCCGTGGCGGAGGCGGTGGCCGAGGCTGACATCGTCATGGTCCTCCTCCCCGACGAGCGGCAGGCCGAGGTCTACCGGGAAGCCATCGCCCCCCACCTGAAGGAGGGAGGGGCCCTGGCCTTCGCCCACGGGTTCAACATCCACTTCGGCCAGATCAAGCCCCGCAAGGACCTGGACGTGTGGATGGTGGCCCCCAAGGGCCCGGGCCACCTGGTGCGCTCGGAGTACCAGAAGGGAAGCGGGGTTCCCGCCCTGGTGGCCGTCCACCAGGACGCCTCGGGAAGCGCCTTCCCCACCGCCCTCGCCTACGCCAAGGCCATCGGGGCGGCGAGGGCCGGGGTCATCGCCACCACCTTCAAGGACGAGACGGAGACCGACCTCTTCGGGGAGCAGGCGGTGCTTTGCGGGGGGCTCACCCGACTCATCCGGGCGGGGTTTGAGACCCTGGTGGAGGCGGGCTACCCCCCGGAGATGGCCTACTTTGAGACTGTCCACGAGGTGAAGCTCATCGTGGACCTCATCTACGAGGCGGGGCTTAAGGGGATGCGCTACTCCATCTCCAACACCGCGGAGTACGGGGACTACACCCGGGGCGACCTCTCCGTGCCCCTGGAGGAGACCAAGCGCCGCATGCGGGAGATCCTCCGCCAGATCCAGTCCGGGGAGTTCGCCCGGGAGTGGATGCTGGAGAACCAGGTGGGTAGCCCCGTCCTCGAGGCCAACCGCAAGCGCTGGGCGGAGCACCCCATTGAGGAGGTGGGGGCTAGGCTTCGGGCCATGATGCCCTTCCTCAAGGCGAGGGTATTGGAGGAGGTAGGCTAAGGGCTTGGACGGGGCCCCTTCGGGGGCCCCTGTGCGTTTTTGGGAGGTGAAGGAAGATGGAAGAGCGGCACATCCGGATCTTTGACACCACCCTCAGGGACGGGGAGCAGAGCCCTGGCGTGGCCCTCTCCTTGGACCAGAAGCTGGAGATCGCCCAGGCCCTGGCGGACCTCAACGTGGACATCATTGAGGCGGGCTTCCCCGTATCGGGGCCCTTGGAGTTTGAGGCGGTGCGCCGCATCGCCGCCGAGGTCAAAGGCCCCATCATCGCCGCCCTTGCCCGCACCCACACCCTGGACATTGACCAGGCGGCCAAGGCCTTGGAGAAGGCGGAAAAGCCCCGGATCCACGTCTTCACCTCCGCCTCCAAGGTCCACCTCCAGTACATGCTGAGGAAGACCGAGGAGGAGGTCCTGGAGATGGCGGACAAGATGGTCCGCTACGCCAGGCGGTACGTGGACGACGTGGAGTTTTCCGCCCAGGACGTGATGCGGGCGGACTGGGAGTTCGTGAAGCGGCTTTACGAGGTGGCCATTGAGGCCGGGGCCACCACCATCAACATCCCCGACACCACGGGCTACGGCACGCCCCAGGAGTACGGGGCCCTGATCCGCCGGATCCGGGACGAGGTGGTCCGGGGCCGGGACGTGGTCATCTCCACCCACACCCACGACGACCTGGGCATGGCCACAGCCAACGCCCTGGCGGGCGTGGAGAACGGGGCGGGGCAGATTGAGTGCACCATCAACGGCATCGGGGAGCGGGCGGGGAACTGCGCCCTCGAGGAGGTGGTCATGGCCCTCTACGTCCGCCGGGACTGGTACAAGGCCAAGACCCAGATCAACACCCGGGAGATCTACCGGGTAAGCCGCCTGGTGGAGCGCTACACCGGGATGCCCATCCCCCCCAACAAGGCCATCGTGGGGGACAACGCCTTCGCGCATGAATCCGGCATCCACCAGGACGGGGTTCTCAAGCACCGCTCCACCTACGAGATCATGGACGCCGAGCTCATCGGAAGGCGCCCCGCCGTCCTGGTCCTGGGCAAGCACTCGGGCCGGGCGGCCTTCAAGAAGGCCCTCGAGGACCTGGGCTACAAGGACCTTTCCGAGGAGGAGCTTAAGAAGCTCTTCGCCCGCTTCAAGGAGGTGGCCGAGAAGAAGGGGCCCCTTTCCGCCGAGGAGCTCCAGGCCCTGGTGGAGAGCGAAAGGGTGCCCGCTTCCCACTTCTTTACCCTGGAGCACGTCCAGTTCTTCTCTGGCTCCGGCCTCCTCCCCACGGCCACGGTGAAGGTGAAGACCCCGGACGGGGAGAGGCTTGCCACCCACACCGGGGACGGGCCGGTGGACGCCGTCTTCAAGGCCATCCAGGAGGCCATCGGCCTTAAGCCGGAGCTTGAGCTTTACCGGGTGGAGGCCATCACGGGGAGCACCGAGGCCCTGGGCCAGGTGACGGTGCGCCTCAGGCTTGGGGAGCTCCAGGCGGTGGGGGTGGGGGTCTCCCCGGACATCGTGGAGGCCAGCGCCCGGGCCTTCCTGGACGCCGCCGGGAAGCTGGCTTCAGGCCGGGCCACCCGGCACCCCCCCTCCGTTGAGGAGGTCCACCGCGGGGTTTAATACCATCCCATCCCGGCCCAAGCCGGGATGGGGGCCCCAAAAAAGAGGGTGCCCTATGCGGAAAGCTTAAGGGGTAAGCATGGTGGAGATCCTGGACACCACCCTGCGGGACGGCACCCAAGGGGAAGGGGTGAGCCTCTCCGTGGACGATAAGGTGGCCATCGCCAAGCGCTTGGCCGCCTTCGGCATCCACGTGATTGAGGGGGGCTGGCCCGGCTCCAACCCCAAGGACGCCGAGTTCTTCCAGCGCATGAAGGGGGTGGACCTGGGGGCGGTGCGGCTTGCCGCCTTCGGGGCCACCCGCAGAAAAGGCCTTTCCCCCGAGGAGGACCCCTCGGTCCTGGCCCTTTTGGAGGCGGAGACCCCCGTGGTGGTCCTCTTCGGCAAGAGCTGGACCCTCCACGTCCTGGAGGCCTTGGAGACCACCTTGGAGGAGAACCTCCGCATGATCCGGGAGACGGTGGCCTTCTTCGCAAGCCGGGGCAGGCGGGTCATCTACGACGCCGAGCACTTCTTTGACGGGTACAAGGAGGACCCCGCCTACGCCCTCGCCACCCTCGAGGCCGCCCGGGAAGGCGGGGCCGACACCCTGGTCCTCTGCGACACCAACGGGGGAAGCCTCCCCGAGGAGGTCTACGCCATCACCAAGGCCGTGGTGGAGCGCTTCCCGGGGGTCCGGGTGGGCATCCACCCCCACAACGACGCCGAGCTCGCCGTGGCCAACGCCCTTGCGGCCGTGAGGGCCGGGGCCACCCACGTCCAGGGGACCATCAACGGCTACGGGGAGCGTTGCGGGAACCTGAACCTTACCAGCTTCCTCCCCACCCTGGTCTTCAAGTACAAGATCCCCGCCCTGCCCCCCGAAAGGCTTAGGGGCCTTAGGGAGCTATCCCACTTCGTGGACGAAAGGGCCAACCTCACCCCAAACCGCCGCGCCCCCTACGTGGGGGAGGCGGCGTTTGCCCACAAGGCGGGGGTGCACGTCTCCGCCGTCCTCAAGAACCCCCGCACCTACGAGCACATCCCCCCGGAGTGGGTGGGCAACCAAAGGCGCTTCCTGGTCTCGGACGTCTCGGGCCGCTCCAACCTCCTCGCCAAGCTCCAGGAGCTGGGCGTGGACCTTTCCCGGGAGGAGGCCAGGCGCCTTTTGGAGGAGGTGAAGGCCTTAGAGTACGAGGGCTACGCCTTTGAGGGGGCGGAGGCCAGCTTCTACCTCCTGGCCCACCGCCTAAAGGGGGGAAGCCTTCCCTTCAGCGTGGAGGGGTTTAGCGTCTTCGTCCACGGCAGGGGCCTGGACACCGCCTGGGCCGAGGCCACGGTGCGGGTGCGGGTGGGGCAAAGCCTCCAGCACACCGCTGCGGAAAGCCCCTTTGGGCCGGTCTCCGCCCTGGACAGGGCCTTCCGCAAGGCGGTCTTGGGGTTTTACCCGGAGCTTGCCGACGTGGAGCTCACGGACTACAAGGTGCGGATCCTCTCGGGGCAGGAGGCGGGGACCAACTCCGGGGTGCGGGTCATGGTGGAGATGAAGCGGGGGGAGGAGCGCTTCAGCACCGTGGGGGCGAGCGAGAACATCCTCGAGGCCTCCCTCAAGGCCCTCACCGACGGCTACGCCTACGCCCTCCTCTTTCCCATCCGCCAGGCTACGCCCAAGGAAGCCTGACCTCGGGGAAGGCAGCGGGGCTTGCCGCCTCCTCGGGGGAGAGGAGGCGGATCTCCCGGTACCGCCCGCCCCGGGGGTCCCGGTGAACCTCGAGGAGGTTCTCCTGAAGGTTCACGAGCCACACCTCGGGGATGCCCGCCTCGGCGTAGAGGGGAAGCTTCACCTCCTGGTCAAAGGGGAGGGAGGTGTCCGCCATCTCTATGAGGAGGAGGACGTCCTCCGGGGTGGGGAGGCGCTCCGCGTAGCGCTCCAGAGGGGGCTTGAGCACCATGAGGTCCGGCTCGGGCTCGGAGTCTTCGGAAAGGCGGAGGGGGGATTGGACCGCCACTAAAGCCCGGTTGCCCAAGGCCTCCTTAAGCCTGTGGTCCAGCCGCATCACCGCGAAAACGTGCTTGGGTCCGATGGGGCTCATCTGGTACACCTCTCCCCGAAGGAGCTCCACATGGGGCACCCCCTGGAAGGCCCGTTCAAACTCCCCCACGCGGAACCGGTACCGGGTGGCCATACCTTCATGGTAGCCCATCCGAAGGGAAAGCTCCCCCCAAGGGGTTTTCGGGGCCCCCATCCTGGCGCAAGCCAGGATGGGGTGGCCTTATGCCCCGTGGCCCGCGTAGTGCTTTAGGCCAAGGCGCCAAAGGAGCCGCCATAGGAGAAAAAAGACCCCGCCCCAAAAGAGCATGACCCCTAGCCCCGGGAAAAGGGCCACCTCCTGCCCGGCGAGGAAGGCGGCGGGGAGGTAGACCAGGTAGGGGAAGGGGGTGAGGAGGGCGAGGCTTCGCAAAGGCTCCGGGAAGACCTCGAGGGGGGCAAGGGTCCCCGAGAGGAAGAGGTAAAGGAGGAAGAAGACCTCCTCCACCGCCGTGGCCCGCTCGCTCCAGAAGGTGAGGAGGGCGGTGGTGTACTGCATCAGGTAGCGGAGGAGAAAGGCGAGGACCGTGAGGCCAAGCCCCAGGAGAAAGGGAAGGGGCTCGGGGACGAAGCGGGCCTCGGGGAAGAGGAGGAAGAAGAGGAGGGTGAGGAGGAGGACGAAGGGAAGCCGGGCGAGCCTTTCCGCCACGTGGGCTGCCAGGTGGTCTAAGAAGGGGTCCAAAGGCCTTAGAAGCCGGAAAGAAAGCCTTCCCTCCACCACATCCCGCTCAAACTCCCACACCACCCAGACCACCGTGGCCTGGCGCACCAGGAAGACCATGAGGAAGTAGCGGGCAAACTCCCCCGGGGAAAGGGGAAAGGCACCGCTTTGGGCCGCCTCCACCCAGACGCCCATGAGGATCAAAGGCAGGGTTCCCGCCAGGGCCCAGAGGAAGAGCTCGGCCCGGTACTCCAGCATGTAGGCCAGGTAGACGCTAAGGAGGGTCTTGGCCTTTCTCATCGGGGCTCCTCCACGTGGCCCTCCTGGAAGACCCGGGCGATGACCTCCTCCAAGGGGGGTTCTTTGACCTCGAGGTCCTCCACGGGAAGCCTTTTTAGGATCTCCGCCACCCTTTCCATAAGCCTTTCCCGGGGCACGAGAAGCCTCGCCTCCCGCCCCTCCACCTCCCGCACCTCCCCGAAGGCCCTTAGGGCCTCCTTGGGCAAGGGGCTTTTAAGGGTAAGCCCCACCTCCCGGTAGGGGGCGAAGCGCTCCAGGAGGCCTTCCAAGGCCCCGTCATAAAGGAGCCTTCCTTGGTGGATCACCAGGACCCGGGGGCAGAGGGCGGCGATGTCCGCCATGTAGTGGCTGGTGAGGAGGATGGTGGCCCCGTAGCGGCGGTTGTACTCCTTGAGGAAGTCCCGCACCGCCACCTGGGCGTTCACGTCCAGGCCTAAGGTGGGCTCGTCCAGGAAGAGGACCTCCGGGCGGTGAAGGAGGGCCGCAAGGAGCTCCGCCTTCATCCTCTCCCCTAAGGAAAGCTTCCGCACGGGCTGGTGGAGCTTCCCTTCCAGGGCCAGCATCTCCGCAAGCTCCCCCACCCTTTTCCGGAATTCCCCTTCCGGGATCTCGTAGATGGCGGCGTTCAGGCGGAAGGTGTCCATGGCGGGAAGGTCCCAGACAAGCTGCTGCTTGTTGCCCATCACCAGGGTGATCTTCTTCAAAAAGGCCTTCTCCCTCCTCCAGGGCACGTGCCCCGCCACCCGGGCCGTCCCCTTTGTGGGGTGGAGGAGGCCCGTGAGCATCTTGAGGGTGGAGGTCTTGCCCGCCCCGTTGGGCCCCAAAAAGCCCACCACCTCCCCCGGGGCGATGGCCAGGCTCACCCCCTCCACGGCCCTTACCAGGCGGTACTCCCGGAAGAAGAAGTGGCGCAGGGTGGCGAGGAGGCTTTCCTCCTTTAGGGCCACCTGGTAGTGCTTGGTGAGGTCCTGGGCGAAGACGATGGCGTCCTCCGACACGCCACCCAGTCTACCCTGTGGTGTAATGGGTTTCGTGCGCTACCTAAGGGTCTTCCTCCTCTTCCTGCGCCTTTCCCTGGCGGCGGAGATGGAGTACCGGCTCAACTTCCTCCTGGGCCTCCTCTCCTCGGCGCTCACCCTCTTGGGCTCGGTCTTCGCCTTGACCCTCCTGTACCAAGGGGGGTACCGGCCCGGGGGGTGGGCTTTGGAGGAGGCCCTTTTGGTCCTCGCTGCCTTCACCCTCCTTCAGGGCCTTGCGGCCACCCTCCTCGCCCCCAACCTCAACAAGATCGTGGAGCACGTGCAGCAGGGCACCCTGGACTTTGTCCTCTTGAAGCCCTTGGACCCCCAGTTCTGGCTTTCCCTAAGGGTCTTTTCCCCTTGGGGCCTCGGGGACTTCCTCCTGGGGCTTGGCCTTCTCCTCTACGGGGGAAGCCGGCTCGGCCTAGACCCAGGGGGCTACCTCCTTTTCGCCCTTTACTGGCTCCTTGGCGCCCTCATGCTCTATAGCCTCTGGTTCCTCCTGGCCACCACCAGCGTCTGGTTCGTGAAGATCTACAACGTCACCGAGGTCCTCAGGGGGCTTTTGGAGGCGGGGCGGTTTCCTGTGGGGGGCTACCCCGCCCTCTACCGGGTCTTCTTCACCTTCGTGGTGCCCGTGGCCTTCCTCACCACCGTGCCCGCCGAGGCGGCTTTGAGGAGGGGGGAGGCCCCCCTCCTCGCTTTGGGCATAGCTCTTGGGCTTTTCTTCCTCGCCCGGGGCTTTTTCCGCCTGGCCCTGAGGAGCTACACCTCGGCGAGCAGCTAAGCCTCCGCACGTTGCTTTTTCCAAAGACGCCCCCTGGTTTTAGCCTATGCGCACGCCCTTTTGGGGTCTCCACCGCGGTGAAGGCCGCAGTGGGGTACTTAGCAAAGGAAGGGCTGGTTCCACCCCCAAATGGGGGGGTACAATCGCTTTCCATGGAGGGCGTTTTCCTGGCCTTGGCGCTGGCTTACCTCTTTGGCTCCATCCCCGCCGGGGTTTTGGTGGCCCGCACCTACGGGGTGGACATCCGCAAGGTGGGCTCGGGGAACATCGGGGCCACCAACGTCCTCAGGGCCTTGGGGTGGGGGCCAGCCTTGGTGGTGGCCTTTTTTGACGTTTTCAAGGGGGGCATCGCCGTGCTCCTCGCCCGGGCGGTGGGGGTGGAGGGCTGGCTTCTGGGCGGGGTGGCCGTGGCGGCCGTTTTGGGCCACAACTATTCCCTTTTCCTGGGCTTTCGGGGGGGCAAGGGGGTGGCCACCAGCTTCGGCACCCTCCTTTTCCTGGACCCCGTCTTGGCCCTTTGGACCCTGCCCATCGGCCTTTCCGTGATGCTCCTCACCCGCTACGTCTCGGCGGGGAGCATGACCGGGGGAGTCGCCGCCTTCGTCCTCTCCCTGGCCTTGGGAAGGCCCCTTTGGGAGGTGGCCACGGTCTTCCTCATGGCCCTCCTCATCTTCTGGACCCATCGGGAAAACCTGAAGCGCCTCCAAGCGGGGACGGAAAGGCGCTTAGGGGAGCGGGTGGAGGTGAGGGATGCTTGACCTTTTGGTGATCGCCCCTCACCCCGACGACGGGGAGCTGGGGTGCGGGGGGACTTTGGCCCGGGCCAAGGCGGAGGGGCTTTCCACGGGGATTCTGGACCTCACCCGGGGGGAGATGGGCACGAAGGGCACGCCTGAGGAACGGGAAAAGGAGGTGGCCGAGGCGAGCCGCGTCCTGGGCCTGGACTTCCGGGGCAACCTGGGGCTTCCCGACGGGGGGCTTTCTGACGTCCAGGAACAGCGGCTCAAGCTTGCCCAGGCCCTGAGGTGGCTTAGGCCCCGGGTGATCCTGGCCCCCCTCGAGGCCGACCGCCACCCCGACCACACCGCGGCAAGCCGCCTGGCGGTGGCGGCGGTGCACCTGGCGGGGCTTAAGAAAGCCCCCCTGGAAGGGGAGCCCCACCGGGTGGAAAGGCTTTTCTTCTATCCCGGCAACCACCCCTTCACCCCCAGCTTTTTGGTCAAGATCTCCGCCTTCATAGACCGGTGGGAGGCCGCGGTCTTGGCCTATAGGAGCCAGTTTTCCGGGGAAGGGGTGAGCGAGACCGTGGGGCCTAAGGGGGTGGGGGCCCGCAAGGCCATGCGCCGCTACTGGGGGAACTATTTGGGGGTGGACTACGCCGAGCCCTTCGTAAGCCCCCTTCCCGTGCTCTACGTGCCCTGGTCCCGGGCCTGAAGGCCTTGCATAAGTTTGCAGGGTTGGGGTATCCTATAGGCCTCATGGGGGGAGACGCCCTGACCCTGCCCAAGGACCTTTTGGACTTTTCCGGCTACGGCCCCAAGGAGCTTCTCGCCCTTTTGGCCCTGGCGGAGAGGCTTAAAAAGGAGCGCTACCGGGGGGAGGACCTAAAGGGAAAGGTCCTCGCCCTCCTCTTTGAGAAGCCCTCCTTGCGCACTCGGACCACCCTCGAGGTGGCCATGCTCCACCTGGGGGGGCATGCGGTCTACCTGGACCAAAAGCAGGTGGGCATCGGGGAAAGGGAGCCCGTAAGGGACATCGCCAAGAACCTGGAGCGCTTCGTGGAGGGAATCGCCGCCCGTGTGTACAGGCACGAGACCGTGGAGGCCCTAGCCCGCCACGCCCGGGTGCCGGTGGTGAACGCCCTTTCCGACCGGGCCCACCCCTTGCAGGCCCTGGCCGACCTCCTCACCTTGAAGGAGGCCTTCGGGGGATGGGAGGGCATCGAGGTGGCCTGGGTGGGGGACGGGAACAACGTCCTCAACTCCCTCCTGGAGGTGGCCCCCCTCGTGGGCCTTCGGGTGCGGGTGGCGACCCCTAGGGGCTACGAGCCCGATCCCCTGCTTCTCAAACGGGCGAACGCCCACTTCACCCACGACCCCAAGGAGGCCGTCTTGGGCGCCCACGCCCTCTACACCGACGTCTGGACCAGCATGGGCCAAGAGGATGAGCGGGAAAAGCGCCTCCGGGACTTCCAGGGCTTCCAGGTGAACGGGGAACTCCTAAAACTCCTCCACCCCGAGGGCATTTTCCTCCACTGCCTCCCCGCCCACTACGGGGAGGAGACCACGGAGGAGGCGGTCCACGGGGAAAGGAGCCGGGTCTTTGACCAGGCGGAAAACCGCCTCCACACCGCCAAGGCCGTGCTCCTCACCCTGCTAAAGTAGGGGTATGGTCCGGCCCTACCGCTTTAGCCTGGAGGAGTTCCTGAAGCTTCCCCTTCCCGAGCGGGGGGTGGAGCTTCTGCAAGGGGAGATCTACCAGATGGCGCCCATAGGCCCTCGCCACGCTTACGCGGTGAACCGGTGGAACCGACTTTTGGTGGAACATTTCCCCGCCCTCTTGGTCCAGGTCCAGGGCCCCTTGGCCCTCGCCCCCGACACCTACCTGGAGCCGGACCTGGCCCTGCTTCATCCTGGGGATTACCGCGAGCGCCTTCCGGGTCCCGGGGACGTCCTTTGGGTGGTGGAGGTGGCCGACGCTTCCTTGGAATACGACCTGGCTAAAAAGCTCCCCCTCTACGCCAAGGGGGGTGTGCCTGAGGTCTGGGTGCAGGACCTTTCCGGGGGGCGGCTTCTTCTCTTCCGCACCCCCCAGGGGGACCACTACCGGGAGCAGATCTGGGTCCGGCCCGGCGAGAAGGTAGCCCCCTTGGCCTTTCCCGAAACCTTTTTGGAGGTGCCGTGGTAAGGGTGGGGGTCCTGGGGGCCTCGGGGTACGGGGGGGCGGAGCTCCTTAGGCTCCTCAAGGCCCACCCTGGGGTGGAGCTGGTGGGGTTTTCCAGCCGCAAGTACGAGGGCAAGCCCCTCTCTTCCGCCTGGCCCCAGCTTTGGGATGAGAGGCCCTTTATTCCTCAGGAAGAGGTCTTGGAGCGGGCGGAGGTGGTCTTCCTGGCCCTGCCCAACGGGCTTGCCATGGGGATCGTCCCGGAGGTCCTCAAGGCGGGGAAACGGGCCATAGACCTCTCGGGGGACTTCCGCCTGCCCCCCGGGGTTTATGAAGCCTGGTACGGCATCCCTCACAAAAGCCCAGAGCTTTACGCCGAAGCGGTCTACGGCCTTCCCGAGCTCCACCGGGAGGAGCTTAAAGGGGCAAGGCTCGTGGCCAACCCCGGCTGCTACGTGACCGCCGCCACCCTGGCCCTCGCCCCCTTGGCGGCGGAAGGGGTCCTGAAGGGGGCCTTCGTGGTGGGCCTAAGCGGGGTCTCGGGGGCGGGGCGGGAAGGGGAGGGCACCTTCTTCGCCGAGGTGAACGAGAACCTGAAGCCCTACAAGGCGGGGGGCACCCACCGGCACATCCCCGAGATGGAGCAAAACCTAGGCCGCCTCCTGGCCCAGGGGAGGCGGGCGCGCACCCACGGGGAGGCGAAAGCGGTGCGGCTTTCCTTCACCCCCCACCTGGTGCCCATGACCCGGGGGATCCTCATCACCGCCGAGGCGGAGGTGGAGGGAGGCTGGGACCAGGAGGCTTTAAATACCCTTTACCGGGACTTCTACGCCCAAGAGCCCTTCGTGCGGGTGGTGGAGGGGCTTCCCGAGACCAAGGGCACCCTGGGGAGCAACCGGGTGGACCTCAAGCCCCTTTACGAGGAAAGGACGGGGCGGGTTTTGGTCTTCGCCGCCCTGGACAACCTGGTGAAGGGCATGGCGGGGCAGGCGGTGCAAAACTTTAACCTGATGATGGGCTTTTCCGAGGAGACCGCTTTGCCCAAGGAGGGGCTATGGCCGTGAGGCTTCCTAGGGGCTTTAGGGCGGGGGCCACCCGGGCGGGGATCAAGCCCTCGGGAAGGCCCGACCTCGCCCTTTTGGTCTCGGGGCTTCCCGCCGTCTGGGCCTACGCCGCCACCAAGAACCTGGCGGCGGCCCCTTCCATCCATAGGGGAAGGGCCCTTTACGCCTCGGGGAAGCCCCTTAGGGCGGTGGTGGTGAACGCCGGGAACGCCAACTGCGCCACCGGGGAAAGGGGCTTCGCCGACGACCGGCGCATGGCGGAGCTCGCCGCCTTGCGCCTTGGGCTTGCCCCGGAGGAGGTCCTCACCGCCTCCACCGGGGTGATCGGGGTGCCCTTGCCCGTGGAAAAGGTGGAGAAGGGCCTGCCCCAGATAGACCTCGCCCCCTTCGCCGACCCCTTCGCCGAGGCCATCCTTACCACGGACACCCGCCCCAAGGTGGCCGAGGCCGAGGTGGAAGGGGCGAGGATCGTGGGCATCGCCAAGGGGAGCGGGATGATCCACCCCGACATGGCCACCATGCTGGCCTTCTTGGTGACGGACGCTTCCCTTCCCCAGGAGGCCTTGAGGGAGGCCTGGCGGGGGATCGTGGAGCGCACCTTCAACCAGGTGACGGTGGACGGGGACACCTCCACCAACGACCTGGCCGTGGTCCTGGCCAACGGGGCCTACGGGGAGGTGCCCTTGGAGCCGTTCCTGGAGGCTTTGGAAGGGGTGGCCCGAAAGCTCGCCAAGGCCATCGCCCGGGACGGGGAAGGGGCCACCAAGCTCATGGTGGTGCGGGTGGTGGGGGCGGCCACGGCGGAGGAGGCCAGGCGGGCGGCCAAGCAGGTGGCGGGAAGCCTTCTTTGGAAGAGCGCCCTTTACGGGAACGACCCCAACTGGGGCCGGATCCTGGCCGCCTTGGGCCGCTCGGGGGCCCGGTTTGACCCCCTTCGGGTGCGGATTTCCCTCCAGGGAATTCCCCTCTACGCCGGGGGGGTGCTTCCCTTTGACCGGGAGGCCGCAAGCCGGGCCATGGGGGCCGAGGAGGTGGTGGTCCTGGTGGACCTCCAGGAAGGCCCGGGGGAAGGGGAGGCCTACGGCTGCGACCTCACCGAGGAGTACGTGCGCATCAACGCCCTCTACACCACTTGAAGGGAAGGGCTTTTAGCCTCATAATGGGAAAAGCCAGGATTGCCTGGCAGAAAGGAGGTATAGGTATGCTTCGGTTGAAGACACTGGTTTTGGCGGCACTTCTGGCCTTCGGTGCGGCTTTTGCCCAAGGCCGCCTCTACGGGGAAGCCCTCGGCGGGGAGCTTGCCCTAGCCCCTAACTTCGAGCTTTCCCTGGGTGTGCAGGCGGGGGCGGAGGAGGTGCTGGGCCCTGTGGGTCTGAGGGGTGGGCTAAGCGTGCTTGCAGGCAATAATGCCACCCTCTTGGGGTTTGCCGTGGATGCCCTTTACCCCTTGCCCCTGGAGCTGGCCCAGAACCTGAAGGTGGACGTCGGCTTGGGCCTGGGGTTGACCTTCGCTTCCGTGGGCGGGGCTTCCTCCACGGACTTCGGCATCCGGGGGCTTATCGGCCTCGAGGTGCCTGTCCAGGGGGCCTTGGCCCTGCGGTTAGAGCCCACCTTCACTTACCTTTTTGACGCTCAGCAAGCCACCTTCGGTATACAGTTCGGTCCCCGGGTGTACCTTAAGTAGTTGGGCCGGTAGCATAAGGGGGATGCGGCGGCATCCCCCTTGGCTCTTTTTGCTTCTCCTTGCGGGCTGCGCCAGGCCCGACACCGCCCCGCCCCAGGTGGGCCTGGTGGCCCCTTTGGGGGGCGGGGTGGCCCCGGGGCGGGCGGTGGCGGCGGAGGGGTACGCCTTTGACCCCTCGGGGGTGGCCCAGGTGTGGGTGAACGGGCAGGCCGTGCTCCCCCCGGAGGAGACGGGCGAGCGCCTGGTCCGCTTCCGCTTCCGCCTCCAGGCCCCAAGCTCGGGCCGGGTGGAGCTCCTTTTGGAAGCGGAAGACCTAAGGGGAAACCGCGCCCAGAAGCGGATTCCCCTGGTCCTGGACGCAAGCCCTCCCCGGATCCTTCTGGAGCGGGTGGAGCGGGAAGGGGGGGTTTACCGGGTCTACGGCCGGGTGGAGGACAACGTGGGGGTGGACCGGGTGGTGGCCCGGGTGGGGGAGCGCTACGTTCCCCTTTCCCTTCCCAAGGGGGCCGAGGTGGTCTTTTCCGTGGAGGTGCCCCCCGGGGCCGCCCTCATCGCCGTGGACGCCGCCGGGAACCGCGCAAGCCGCACGGTGCCTTAGCGGCCTCTCGTGGTACACTCCTTAGGCCATGGAGGAGACCCTCGAGGCCCTGGCCCAGGCCCTGCGGAAGACCCCGGTGGAGGCGGCCTCCATTCCCCGCTTCCTGGAGCTTTCCCGGCTCCTCCACCGCCTTCCCCCCACCCGGGAGCGGGACGGGCTTTTGGCCTTGGTCTACCTCCGGCTTTACCAGCTCCGCCGCGAGGAGGAGGACTTCCTCCTGGGCTATAGCTACGCCCGCACCTCGAGGGTGGAAGCGGTGCGGCTTCTGGCGGAGCGCCTCAAAGGAGAGGGCCTATGAAGGACCTGCTTGGGCTTTTGGCGGTGTGGAGCATCGGGCTTTCGGGTCTTAGCCTTCTTTGGGGGGTTTGGTTCATCCGGCGGGGAAAGCGGGAGGCCCACCACCGGGCGATGCTCCTGGCCACGGCCTTGGCTGCCCTCTTCCTGGTCTTTTACCTAGCCAAGTGGGGGCTTTACGGGACCACGGCCTACGGGGGGCCTGAGGCCTGGCGGGGGGCCTACTACTTTGTCCTCCTCACCCACACCCTCCTCGCCGCCCTCAACGGCCCTTTGGCCCTTTACGTGATCTACCGGGCCCTTAGGGGGGAGTTCGCCCTGCACAAGCGCTGGGCCAAGGTCCTGGTGCCCATCTGGCTCTACGTGGCCCTCACGGGCTGGGTCATCTACCTGGTCCTCAAGCGCTACGGGGTGGAACCGGGGGGGATTTCCTTTTAGCCCAGGGCTCCACCACGATCCGCCCTTCCTCCACCCGGGCGAGCTCGGGCCCGGGGGCCTTCTCCCCCTCGGGGGCCTGGGCCAGGTGGGGGCCGATGCGCACCTGCTTGGCGGCGAGCTCCAGGGCGAAGATGAAGCGCGCCTCGTCCCCGTAAGCGCCGGCGTGGGCCAGGCCCCTAAGCTTTCCCACCACGATCACATCCCCCCCCGCCACCACCTCGGCCCCCGGGTTCACGTCCCCCAGGACCACCACCGTCCCCGGGTGCTCCACCCGCTCGCCCGAGCGGAGGGTCTTGGCCACCACCAGGGTGCCGGTGGAAGGCCGGTTCCTCGGGGGAAGGAGGGTGAGGGGGCGGCCCAGGGCGAGGAGGGTTTCCAGGACCTCCTGGGACACGGGGCCCGCCACCTCCACCTCAAGGGGTAGCCCCTCGGGCAGGGGAAGGGCCCGGATGGCCTCGGGGGTTTCCCCGCCGTCCAGCCTCAGGGCCAGGGCTTTGGGGGTGGCGCGGAGCCGCATAGGGCCATTCTAACGGTCCTTCACCTTCCAGTAGGCCTCCATCACCTTGCGCACCGCCGGCAGGGCCACCCGGCTTCCTTCCCCGCCGTTCTCAAAGAAGGCCACCACGACGAGGGGCGGGTAGGGGCTCCCGTCGGTGGGGCCGTAGCCCATGTACCAGGCGTGTTCCAGGCCCCGGCGCTTGCCCGGGGTCTCGGCGGTGCCCGTTTTGCCCCCCGTGGGCACGGGGAAGTCTCCCAGCACGTGCCGGGCCGTGCCCTCGGTGACCGTCTTCCTTAGGCCTTCCTGGAGGACCTTCCAGTACCGGCCTGGGACTTTTTCCCATTGGGGCTTTACGGGAACGCCCCCGATGGCCTTCACCAGGTGGAGGGTGGGCTTATCGCCCCCGGTGGCGATGGTGGCCAGCATCCGGGCGATCTGGGCGGGGGTGGCGAGGACGGCTCCCTGGCCGATGGCCACGGAGAGGGTCTCCCCGGGGTACCAGGGCTCGTCCAGGGCTTTTCGCTTCCACTCCCGGGTGGGGAGGAGGCCGGTTTTTTCCGCCACCTCTAGTCCTGTGGGCTCGCCCAGGCCCAAAAGCTTCGCCCGCCTCGCCAGCCGGTCCACCACCCCTAAGGGGTCCTGGGCCACCGCCTGGTAGTACCAGGTGTTGCAGCTCCAGGCGATGGCTTCCCTCACGGTCATGGGGCCCATATCCCGGCTTGCCCAGTTGCGCCGCACCTGGCCGCCGAAGACGATGTAGGGGCTGCAGCGGTAGGTGGTCGCCGGGGTCACATAGCCCTCCTCCAGGAGGGCGTAGCTGGTGGCCAGCTTGAAGGTGGAGCCGGGGGTGTAGGGCTGGAGGGCGCGGTTGAGGAGGGGGAGGTCCTTGTCCTGGAGGAGGGTCTGCACCTCCTTGGGCACGGGGCGCTGGGCGAAGAGGTTGGGGTCAAAGGAAGGGGCGCTGGCCATGGCCAGGACCTCCCCCGTGGTGGGGTCCAAGGCCACGATGGCCCCCTTGGCCCGCCTTTCCTCGGGGAGGCCGTTAAGGCGCCTTCCGGCGTTGATGTCGGCCAGGGCCTCCTCTAGGGCCCTTTCCGCCGCCTTTTGCAGCTCTAGGTCCAGGGTGAGGACCACGTCCTGGCCCGGGGTGGGTTCCTCCAGTACGGTTTCCCGGAGGCGCTCCCCCCGCACGTTCACCTCCACCGCCCTAACCCCCCGCTTGCCCCTCAGGTAAGGCTCGAGGGCGGCCTCGAGGCCCGCCTGGCCCACCTGCTCGTCGGGGCTATACCCCCTTTTTACCTGCTCGGCGTTGGCCTGGAGCACGTAGCCTAGGACGGGCCCGGAGATGGGGTTTGGGTAGAAGCGCTCAATCCGCTCCTTCAGGTACAGGTTCTTCTGCCCGGCGGTGAGCTCGGCCAACGTGGGCAGGAGGTGCTCCGGCACCCCCGCCTTGAGGACCGTGGGCTCCTTCACCTGGGGAAGCTCCTTGAGCCCCAAAAGGGGGAGGAGCCTTTCCTTAAAGGCCACCTCGCCTCCCTCGTAGACCAGGTCCACCACCAGCCGGTCCTGGGCGATAACCCGGCCCTTCCGGTCTAAAATCCTTCCCCTGGGGGCGGGAATGCCCTCGGTCTTCAGGTAGTTTCCCTGGCTCCGCAAGGCGTACTTCTCGTGCTCCAGCACCTGGAGCTGCCAGGCCCTCAGGCCAAGCAGGCCGAAGGCCAGAAGGAAGAAGGCCATGAGGGCGTAAAGCCGCGGGGTCATGGCGCCTTGTCCCTATGTAGAAGGCGCAGGGCCAGGAGGAAGAAGGGCAGGGTGAAGAGGCCCTCCAGGACGAGGTCCCCGGGCCAGAGAGGGGGGAGGTCCAGGCGGAGCCAGTAGGCCACCAGGAAATAGCCGAGCCACTTGGCCCCGAAGGCGAAGGCGAAGGCCCCCGCCTGCCCAGCCTCCCAGGCGGCAAGGCGCCTCGAGGCGGCGCCGTAGGCGTAGGCGGCCAAAAGGAGCCCGGTGGCGTGAAGCCCTAAGAGGCCGAAGCCCAAAAGGTCCTGGAGAAGCCCCAAGGCGAAGGCCAGGGGCAGGCCCAGGTAGTAGGGGCGCCCCTGGACCAGGAGGAGGGTGAGGACCAGGAAGAGGTCGGGGCCCATGAGGCCCTGGGGCCAGAGGGCCCCGAGAAGCCCGGAGAGGAAGAGGGCGAGGAGGAGAGCGAGGAGCGTCATAGGGGCCGGAGCACCACCACCTCTTCCACCAGGGAGAGGTCCACCAAGGGCCTGACCCAGGCCCTGAGCTTAAGCCCGCCCTGGGCCCGCTCCACCCGTTCCACCCGGCCCACGGGGAGGCCGTCGGGGAAGAGGCCGAGCTGGGCCCCCGTCACCAAAAGCTCCCCCGGGGCCAGGGAGACCGAGGGGGGGAACTCGGCCAAAAGCCGGTCCGGCGGGCTTCCCCGGGCCACCCCACGGCCCCGCCCCCCTTGGGGGCGCACCCCCACCTGGCTTTCCGGGTCCAAAAGGGTGCGCACCAGGGCCCGCCTTTCCTCCACCGCCACCACCAGGCCCACCAGGCCCTGGGGGGTGGTGACGGGCATGCCCACCCGGAGCCCGTCCCGCTCCCCAAGGCCTAGGATGAGGCGGCGGTAAAGCCCCGAGACGTCCTCCCCCACCACCGGGGCCACGGCCACCACCCCGGGGGCCTGGGCCTGGCGTACTTCCAGGGCCCGGGTGAGGCGGGCCACCTCCTCTTTTAGGCGCAGGTTTTCCGCCCTGAGGGCCGCCACCTCCTCCCTTAAGGCTTGGTTTTCCCGGTAGAGGTCGCGCCGGTTGGCAAGGACCGAAAGCCCCGCCCGGAGGTTCTGCCCCAGGCGGTGGCCCAGGGCGGTGAGGGGGGCGGTGAGGGGGGAGAGGGAGAGGCTCACCTCCGGGGCCAGGGGACGGGTGAGGGCGGAAAGGCTTAGCCCCAGGGCCAGGAGGGCAAGGCCGAGGGCGCGCCGGAGGACCCCTTCCCTCACGGCCTAAACCCCCTTTCCCAAAGGAGGGCGAAGACCCGGGAGACGGGGAGGCCCACCACGGTGTAGAAGTCCCCCTCCACCCGCTCCAAGAGGGCCATGCCGAGCCCTTGCGCCCCGTAGCCCCCCGCCTTGTCCAGGCCCTCGCCGCTGTCCACGTACCAGGCGATCTCCTCCTCGGAAAGCGGCCGAAAGAAGACCTTGGCCGTGTGCACCTCCTCCACCACCCCCTTTGGGGTGCGGAGGTAGAAGGCGGTGTGCACCAGGTGGGCCCTTCCCGAGAGGCGCCCGAGGAAGCGGCGATTTTCCTCCGGGTCCTTGGGCTTGCCGAGGACCTCCCCGTCCAGGTCCACCACCGTGTCCGCCGCCAAAACCCATTCCCCCTCCACCGCCTCCCCTTTGCGCCGGGCCAGGGCCCGGGCGAGTTCTTGAGGGGGTAGGGCCAGGTCCTCCTCGGCCACCCCGGGGACCACCACCTTTAGGGGGTAGCCCAAGGCCTCGAGGAGGGCCTTCCGCCTGGGGCTTCCCGAGGCCAGGACTAAAGGGGTTTGCCCGCTTCCCAAAGCCTTAGCACCTCCTTCCGGTAGCGCTCCGCCAGGCTCGGGCTTTTGAGCACGAGGAGGTTCTCGTTGTTCACCTGGTAGGCCCGGGCGGAGAAGTTGTAGCTTCCCGTGATGACCCATTCCCCGTCCAGGACCATGACCTTGTGGTGCATGGTGTAGGGGTTGGCGTCCTGGCGCACGGGGACCTTCCCCTTAAGGAGGGTTTCTTCCCGGCTGCTTCCGAGGTTTCTGCTTTCCAGGAGGACCCGCACCGCGGCGCCCCGCCCTTGGGCCTCGAGGAGGGCCCTTAGGATTTCCCGGTCGGTGAGGACGAAGGCCGCCACTAAGACCTCCCTTCGGGCCTGGGCGAGGCGTTCCAGGATGGCCTTCCGGGCAAGCGCCCCTCCTTTGGGGCTGAAGTAGGCCACCCCTTCCACCCCTTCCAGGGCGAAGGCCACGGGCTGGCCTAGGCCCCGCTTTTCGCCCCCGAAAAGGGCGGAAAACTCCCGGGCGTAGCCTTGGGCCAGGGTGGGGGAGGGGAGGAGGAGGCTGTTTTCGTTGTTGCGGGCGAAGGCGTTCCAGGTCATGTTGGTGCTTCCCGTCCAAAGGGCCTTCCCGTCCACCACCAGGAACTTGTGGTGCATGAACCCCTCCCCCTCGTCGTAGCAGATGGGGATGCCCACGATTTCCTCGCAGTCTGCGGAGAGGGGCCTGACCCCTTCCCGGAGCTGGGCGAACCCGACGCGGGGGGGTTCCCGTTCCTGGCCCAAAGCGGCCGCCACCAGGTAGCGGCGGAAGTCCTCCCGGTAGTCGCTTTCCCCGTAAAGCCGCACCCTCACGCCCCGGGCTTTCGCCCTTAGGAGGCCGTGGGCGATCTCCAGGTCGCGGAACTCGTAGAAGGCCCCCTCGAGGCTTTCTTTAGCCCCGTCCATGAGGGCAATTAGGCGGGCCTTGGCCCGTTTCCCTTCCTCCGGCATGAAGTAGACCTCGGCCGAGCCCGCCTCCGGGGGGGCCGGGGCGGGGCCGGGCCGGAGCTCCTGGAAGAGCCAGACCAGGAGGAGGACCAAAAGGAGGAGGTAGCCGGGAAGCCCGGCGATGGTCTTCCTGCCCCGGCGCCTCCTAGTACCCAAGGTTCCCTCCTTCCCCCGCCACCAGGGCCACCCCGCTGGAGGTGCCAAGCCGCGTGGCCCCGGCCTCCAGGAGCTTTAGGGCCATCTCCCGGGTGCGGATCCCCCCTGCCGCCTTCACCTGGGCCCGGCCTTGGGCCACCCGGACGAGGAGCTCCACGTCCTCGAGGCTCGCCCCCCGGGGGCCGAAGCCCGTGGAGGTCTTGAGGAAGTCCGCCCCGCCCCGGATGGCGGTCTCCGCCAGGCCCTCCAGGGCCTCGGGGGAGAAGTACCCCGTTTCCAGGATCACCTTGAGCACCGCCTGGGGCACGGCCTGGCGCACGGCCTGGACTTCCCTCTCCACGTAGGCCAGGTCCCCCGCCGAAGCCCTGCCCAGGTGGATCACCATGTCTATCTCTTGGGCCCCGCGGGCGTAGGCCAGACTGGCCTCCAGGGCCTTCGCCTCCATCTCCTGGTAGCCCAAGGGGAAGCCCACCACCGTCACCAGGCGGAAGGGCGCATGGGGGTAGCGGGCCCGCACCCACCCCACGTAGGAGGGGGGGATGCAGAGGCCATAAAAGCCGTACTCCAGCGCCTCCTCTGCCGCCTTCGCCACCTCCTCCGGGGTGGCCGTGGGCTTGAGGAGGGTGTGGTCAATGTAGGGGGCGAGGTCCATACCCTGCCATCATACCGAGGCCCCGTGATAGGATGGAAAGAGGCCCCGCTTGGGGCTTTTTTTGAGGTCCGAAGATGCTTGCCGTGGGAATCGTAGGTCTACCCAACGTGGGCAAGTCCACCCTTTTCAACGCCCTGACCCGGGCGAACGCCCTGGCCGCCAACTACCCCTTCGCCACCATAGACAAGAACGTGGGGGTGGTGCCCCTGGAGGACGAGCGGCTTTACGCCCTGCAGAAGGTCTTCGCCAAGGGGGAAAGGGTTCCGCCTGTGGTCCCCACCCACGTGGAGTTCGTGGACATCGCCGGGCTCGTCAAGGGGGCCCACAAGGGGGAGGGCTTGGGCAACCAGTTTTTGGCCCACATCCGCGAGGTGGCGGCCATCGCCCACGTCCTCCGGTGCTTTCCCGACCCCGAGGTGGTCCACGTCATGGGCCGGGTGGACCCCTTGGAGGACGCGGAGGTGGTGGAGACGGAGCTCCTTTTGGCCGACCTTTCCACCCTGGAAAGGCGCTTGGAGCGCCTGAGGAAGGAGGCTAGGGCCGACCGGGAAAAGCTTCCCCTCTTGGAGGCGGCGGAAAGCCTCTACGCCCACCTCCAGGCGGGAAAGCCCGCCCGCACCTTCCCCCCTTCCGAGGAACTGGCCCGCTTCCTCAAGGAAACCCCCCTCCTCACCGCCAAGCCGGTGATCTACGTGGCCAACGTGGCCGAGGAGGACCTGCCCGAGGGGGAGGGGAACCCCCACGTCCGGGCGGTGCGGGAAAAGGCTTTGGCGGAAGGGGCGGGGTTTGTGGTGGTTTCCGCCCGCCTCGAGGCGGAGCTCGCCGAGCTTCCCCCGGAGGAGGCCAAGGAGCTCCTTTCCGCCTATGGCCTGAAGGAAAGCGGGCTACAGCGCCTGGCCCGGGCGGGCTACGCCGCCTTGGGGCTCATCACCTTCTTCACCGCCGGGGAGAAGGAGGTGCGGGCCTGGACCGTGCGCCGGGGCACCAAGGCTCCCGAGGCCGCCGGGGAGATCCACTCGGACATGGAGCGGGGCTTCATCCGGGCCGAGGTCATCCCCTGGGACAGGCTGGTGGAGGCCGGGGGGTGGGCCAGGGCCAAGGAAAGGGGCTGGGTGCGCCTCGAGGGCAAGGACTACGAGGTCCAGGACGGGGACGTGATCTATGTCCTCTTTAGCGCCTAGGTCTGGGTGGTTTGACCTGGGCCCGTTCGTTGGGCTAAAATCCCCTCTGGGCCTTCGGCCCTTCGCTGGGGCGTCGTCTAACGGCAGGACAGCGGACTTTGGATCCGCCGGTGGTGGTTCGAGTCCACCCGCCCCAGCCATTCTTTCTTTTTCACAGGTTTTTTGCCAAGGCCGGGTAAGCTGGCCCTGTGGCGGAGCCGTTCCCCGGTCTCCTTCTCCTGACCCGAAACGAGGCCTTAAGGGCCTACGTGGACCTGGTACTCTCGGAGCAGAAACTTTCTTTTCGCCATTTTGACCTGGCCCGGGAGGGGCTTTTCTGGCTTAAGGACCACACCCCCCGCTATATCCTTTTGGACACCGATTTGGACCTGGACCCCTTCGCCGTGGCTGCCCGTATCCGCCACGTGCGCCGCCTTAAGGAGGTGCCCTTGGCCGTTCTGATCCCTCCTTCCGAGCGGCTTCGCGCCACCGCGGAGGTGGTCCGGGTGGTCGCCATAGAGAAACCCCTAAGCCGGGAGAAGCTTTTCCACTTCCTGGGCCTTTCCTCGGCCCTTGGGTAAACTGGTGGGCGTGCGGGCGCTGCGCCTTTTCCTCTTCCTTCTGGCCGGCCTGGGGACCGGGTCGGGGTTGGGGTTGGGCTATCTGGTCTACGCCTACACCCGTAACCTCCCCGATCTTTCCCAGTTTGAGCGCCTGCGCCTCACCGCCACCTCCACCCTCTACGCCCGGGACGGCACCCTCCTCGCCCAGATCGCCAGCGTGGAGGAGGGGCGGGCCATCCACCGGAGCCTGGTGCGCCTAAGTGAGGTCTCCCCGGCGGCGGTGGCGGCCATCGTCTTCTCCGAGGACCGCCGCTTCTTTCAGCACTACGGCCTGGATCCGGTGCGCCTTCTGGGAGCCCTTTGGGCCATCCTCCAGGGGGATCTCCAGGGAGGAAGCACCATCACCACCCAGGTCATCAAGAACACCCTCCTCAGGGAGCTGGCCCAGGTCCGCACCCTGGAGCGGAAGGTGAAGGAGTGGGCCTTGGCCTTGGAGCTAGAACGGCGCTACACCAAGAAAGAGATCCTGGAGATGTACCTGAACGTGGTCCCCTGGGGGGGGAACGCCGTGGGGATCAAGGGGGCGGCGGAGGCCTACTTCGGCAAGGACCCGGCGGCCCTAAGCCTGGCGGAAGGGCTCTATTTGGCCTCCCTCATCCCTGCCCCCAACGCCCGCTACCAGGACCTGAAGGGGGTGCGGGAAAGGATGCGCCGCCTCCTGGACGAGATGGTGGCGGAAGGCTGGGTGAGCCGGGAGGTGGCCGAGGCCTCCTGGCGGGAACCTTTGGTGCCCAAGGGGTGGCAGGCCCGCTACGACGGGGAGGGGAACCTCCTCGAGGCCCGGCTGGTGGACCCGGAGGCCCGCATCCTCAGGCAGGTGGACTTCCGCATGGCCTCCCACTTCGTTCTGGAGGTGCGCCGCTTTCTGGAGGAGCGCTTCGGTAAGGAGAAGGTCTACGGCGAAGGAGGGCTCCGGGTCTACACCACCTTGGACCCCGGAATGCAGCAGGCCGCCGAAAGGGCGGCCCGGGAGGCCCGCCTCCCCGAGGGAGCGGACCTGGCCCTCGTGGGCCTGGACCCCGAAACCGGGGAGGTTTTGGCCTTGGTGGGCGGGGTGCGGCGGGAAAACGACCAGTACAACCGGGCCACCCGGGCCCTCCGGAACCCGGGGAGCGCGGTGAAGCCCTTCGTTTACGCCACCGCCCTCGAGGCGGGCTGGACCCAGGCCACCTTGGTCCCCGACCGTCCCCTGGAGTTCCCCGACCCGAGCCAGCCCGGAGGGGTTTGGCGGCCCAAGAACTTCTCCGGGAGGTTTTTGAGCCGGGAGATCACCCTCCGCTACGCCCTGGACCTCTCCCTAAACCTTCCCGCCGTTTACACGGCGAACGCCATCGGGATCCAGCGGGTGGCCGAGAAGCTCGCCCAGGCCGGCTTCGTGGTCAGGTACCCCACCCTGGCCATCGCCATCGGGGGGGCTTCCATCACCCCTGTGAACCTGGCCGCCGCCTACGCCGCCTTCGTCAACGGGGGCTACCGGGTGACCCCCCTTTACGTGAAGCGGGTGGAGGACGCCGAGGGCCGGGTTCTCTACGAGGCCTATCCCCAGAGGCGCCGCCTCTTTAGCCCCCAGGTGGCCTACCAGGGGTGGGACCTCCTCAAGGGATACATCTACGACCTGGGGGAGAAGGGCCTCGCCAAGGGGGCCCGGATCCCGGGCCGGGTGGTGGGGGGGAAGACGGGCACCACCAACGAGGCCCGGGACCTCTGGTTCGCCGGGGTGACCCGGGGGCTTTCCGCCGTGGTCTGGGTGGGACGGGACGACAACCAGCCCCTGAGGATGGGGGGAAGGGAGCCCTCTAGCTCCGTGGTCAACCCCCCCATCTGGCGGGCTTTCGTGGCCGAGGCCCTAAGGGGCCGTCCCGCAGGGGACTTCTCCCCGCCTCCTGGGCTTGTAAAGGCCCGGGTGGACCTCCTCACGGGAAGGCCTTCCCCTCAAGGGGTGGAGATGTGGTTCCCCGAGGGCCAGGTGCCCTTCCCGGAGGAGGCCCCTTCCCAAATGGAGGAACCCCATGGAACGACGCCCTGACCTGAGCCGGGTGCGCATCGTCTTGGTGGAGCCCCAGGAGCCCATGAACCTGGGGGCGGTGGCCCGGGCCATGCGCAACTTCGGGCTTTCCCGGCTTTACGTGGTCAACCCCCCGCCCCGGGTGGGCCCCCCCTGGGCCAAGGAGGCTTACTGGCTTGCCGTCCACGCCGAAGAGGTTTTGGAGCGGGCGGTGGCCGTGTCCAGCCTGGAGGAGGCCCTAAAGGGGGTGGCCTTCGTGGTGGCCACCACCGGGAGGCCTCGGGAGGTCTACCCCGCCCCGGTGGTCCCGGCCTGGGAGGTGCCCGGGCACGTCCTAAGGGTGAAGGGAGAGGTGGCCCTGGTCTTCGGCCGGGAGACCTTTGGCCTCACCAACGAGGAGTTGGAGCCCGCCCACCTCATCGGCACCATCCCCGCCGCCCCTGAGCAGCCCTCCTTGAACCTGGCCCAGGCGGTGGTGGTCTTCGCCTACGAGCTCTACAAGGAGGCCCTCCGGCAGGAGTGGCGGGCCGGGGAGGACTTGGCGGAGGTGGAGGCTTTGGAGGGCTTTTTCCAGGACCTGGGCCGCTACATCCTGGAGATCGGCTTCACCGATGAGAACCGCTACCCCTACGCCATGCGCCGCCTGAGGCGCATCTTCCACAAGGCCCGGCTCACCCCGGGAGAAGTGCAGATGCTCCGGGGGCTTCTCCACCAAAGCCGCTTCGCCCAGGGGAAGAAGGATGGCTAGCCACAGCGTCTACCGCCTGGTCCGCCTGGCCCAGAAGTTTTTGCCCCCAGCCATCGCCCTGGTGGTGGTGGCCTTTGAGCTCGCCCTTTCCCCCTTTGATCACACCAGCGCCCTCTTCTGGCTCCGCCTAGGCTTCTACGGCCTGGTGGGGCCCCTGGTCACCTACGCCGTTTTGGAATGGATCGCCCAGGAGGTCCTGGAGAAGGACCGGGCGGAAAGGGCCCTGGAGGAGGCCAACCGCAGGCTTCTCGCCTCGGGGCGGATCTTCCGCGAGGCCTTGGAAAGCGAGAACCTGGAGGAGGCCCTCCAAAGGATCGCCCGGGCCTTGGAGGAGACCCTCGGCTACCCCGTGGCCCTCGAGGCCGAGGGGGTGCGCTCGGGGGAGGGGTGCGGGGGGGTGCGGGTGGACCTCCCCGGTCTCAAGGGGTACCTGGAGGCCTGCCCCCCGGCCCCCGAGCGGGCTTTTCTGGAGGTCCTGGCCCACGAGGTGGCGGGGGCCCTCCAGTCGGTGGTGGCCCGGAGCCGGGACCTCCTCACCCTCTTTGAGGTGAACCAGGCCCTGAAGGCCGAGGCCAACCTGGACCGGCTTCTGGAGGGCCTCCTGGAAAAGATCCGCTCCTGGGCCGAGGCCGAGGGGGGCGGGGTCCTCCTCTTGGACGAGGAGGGGTTTCTGGTCCCCCGGGTGGCCCAGGGGTTTTCCCTCCCGGGCCATCCCTTCCTCCCCGAGGGGCCCTGGAAGGGGGCCTTGGAAGGCCCGGTCTTCGTGGAGGAGGGGGTCCTGGCCCTCCCCTTGAAGGCCCGGGAGCCGGTGGGGGTTTTGGTCCTTAAGGGGAAGGGGCTTTCCCGAAGGATCCCCTTCCTCTCCTTCCTGGCCTCCCAGGTGGCCCTGGCGGTGCGGAACGCCCAGGCCTACCTGAAGGCGGAGGAGCTCGCCATCAACGAGGAGCGCACCCGCATCGCCCGGGAGATCCACGATGGCCTGGCCCAAAGCCTCGCCTTCATGGCCTTGAAGCTGGACCTGGTGGAAAGGCTTCTTTCCAAGGACCGGGAGGCGGCCCTAAGGGCCCTGGCCGAGGTGCGGGAGACCCTGAGGGCCCAGATCCGGGAGGTGCGCCGGAGCATCTTCGCCCTAAGGCCCATAGACCTGGAGCGCTACGGCTTTTTGGAGTCCCTGCGCCGTTACGCCCAGGCCTTCGCCGAGCAGGCGGGGTTCCGGGTGGCCCTCTCCCTTCCCGAGGCGGTGGGCCTGAGCCAGGCCAGCGAGCTGGTCCTCTTCCGGGTCCTCCAGGAGGCCCTCACTAACGCCGCCAAGCACGCAAGGCCCACCCGGGTGGAGGTGGTCTTGGAGCCTTTAGGGGAGCGGGGGGCAAGGCTCCTCGTGCGGGACAACGGCCGGGGTTTTTCCGCCCCCGAGGCCCAAGGGCTTGGAGGGTTTGGCCTCACCCAGATGCGCGAGAGGGTGGAGGCCCGGGGCGGGCGGTTCTGGGTAGCCTCGGAGCCGGGGAGGGGGACGGAGGTGGGGGCGGAGCTTCCCTACTAAATACCCCAAGGAAAAGGAGGGGGGCTATGATGGGAGGCATGGACCGCCCCATCCGCGTCCTTTTCGTCTGCCTGGGCAACATTTGCCGTAGCCCCATGGCCGAGGGCATCTTCCGCAAGCTCCTCAAGGAGCGGGGCCTCGAGGCCTTCTTTGAGGTGGACTCGGCGGGGACCGGGGCCTGGCACGTGGGCGAGCCCATGGACCCCCGGGCGAGGCGGGTTCTGGAGGAGGAGGGGGCCTACTTCCCCCACGTGGCCCGGAGGCTAAGCCGGGAGGACGTCCAGGCGTACGATCACATCCTGGTCATGGACCGGGAGAACCTGGAGGAGGTCTTGAGGCGCTTCCCCGAGGCCCGGGGCAAGGTGCGCCTGGTCCTGGACTTCTTGGGCGGGGGAGAGGTCCAAGACCCTTACTACGGGGACCTCCAGGACTTCCGGGAGGTTTACTGGACCCTGGAGGAGGCCCTTAAGGCCTTCCTCGAGGCCCATGGACCCGTTAAGCCTTCTCCGGAAGGCCGGGCTTAGCGCCCAGGGCCCGGCCCTCCCCCTCCACGGGGGGGATATGGCCCGGGTCTTTCGGGTGGGGCCCTATGCGGTGAAGCTGGCCCCAAACCCCCCGAGGGGGCTTTTCCAGGCCGAGGCCCAGGGGCTTTGGGCCTTGGAGGAGCGGGGGGTGCGGGTGCCCCGGGTGTACTGGGTGGGGGAGGAGGGCCTGGTCCTGGAGTACCTGGAGCCGGGCCCCGAGGACTGGGAGGGCCTGGCCCGGATGCTCGCGGCCCTCCACCGGAGGCGGGAGGCGGCCTACCGCGCCGAGCCTGGCTTCCTCGGCACCTTCCCCCTTCCTGGGCGGGAGGGCGGGGAGTGGACCACCTTCTTCTACGAGCGGTGCGTCCTTCCCCTCCTTAAGGCCACCTGGGACCGGCTTCAGGGCCTTGGCCCCAAGGTGGAGGCCCTCTTCCAAGACCCCTTGCCCGCCGAGGGGCCCGCCCCCCTCCACGGGGACCTCTGGCACGGGAACGTCTACTTCAGCCGGGAAGGCCCGGCCCTCCTGGACCCTTCTTTCTTCGTGGGGGAAAGGGGGGTGGACCTGGCCATGATGCGGCTTTTCGGGGGGTTCCCGAAGGCCTTCTGGGAGGCCTACCGGGCCCTTTACCCCGTGCCCGAGGAGGTGGAAAGGGCCCTTCCCCGCTACCAGGTCTACTACCTCCTGGCCCACGTCCACTTCTTCGGCGAGGGGTATCTGGGGGCGTTATGGAGGGTGATTTCCGCCTCCTAGGGCCCATAGACCTCCTCCAGCTCCTGGCCCAGGGGAGGCGGACGGGCCTTTTCGCCGTGGAGGGCCGGGAGGCGGGGGAGGTGTATTTGGAGGGGGGCCGGCCCGTCCACGCCCGCTTCGGAGGGAAGGTGGGGAAGGAGGCCCTTTTGGAGATCCTGGCCCTGAAGGAGGGGGTTTTTCGCTTCCACCTCGGGGCCAAGGCCCCCCTCACGAGCCTCGAGGGCCCCTTGGAGGCCTACCTCCTCGAGGCGGTGCGGCGTTTGGACGAGAGGGTGGAGGTGGGCCCCTTTGACCTGGTGCGGCCCGCACCCCGCCTCCAGGCCTTGCGGGGCACCCTGGCCCCCGAGGAGCTCGCCCTCCTTTTGGCCTTGGGTCCGGGAAAAAGCCCCTTGGACCTGGCGGGGGAGGGGCTTTCCCTGGAGGAGGTCCTTAGGCGGCTTGGGCAGCTGGCCCGGCTCCGCCTGGTGGAGGTCCAGCCCCGCATCCCCCGCACCGCCAGGCTCCGGGTGGTCCTGGGCGGCAAGGGGGCCCAGGTGGAGGCCCTCCTCCTCAAGGCCTGGCGGGCCCACTACGGGGCCTTCCCCCGGGTGCGGGTCAAGGGGGCCAGGGAGTTTAGCCTAGAGGTGGTGGGCGTGGAGGGGCTTGGGGTGGAGCTTCGCCTCGCCCCTGAACTCCTCCTCTTCCACGGCCTTCGGGCCGGGGAGGAGGTTTTGGCCTGGCCTGAGGTATAGTGGCCCCATGCCGGAAGCCTTGGTGGCTTTGGAGTCGGCGGTCCTCACCCACGGCCTGCCCTACCCCTTAAACCTCCAGGTGGCCTTGGCCCTGGAAGAGGCGGTGCGGGAGGAGGGGGCCATCCCCAAGACCATCGCCCTTTGGAAGGGAGAGGTGCGGGTGGGGCTTTCCCGGGAGGAGATGGAAAGCCTCGCCCAAGGGGGGGCGGAGAAGGCGAGCCTTTGGAACCTGGCGGCCCTTCTCGCCCAGGGGAAAAGCGCCGGGACCACGGTGGCGGCCACTCTCCACCTGGCCCACCGCCACGGGATCTCCGTCTTCGCCACCGGGGGGATCGGGGGGGTTCATCCCGAGCCCTACCACGAGAGCGCCGACCTCTGGGCCCTGGCCCGCGCCCCCATCCTGGTGGTCTGTAGCGGCCCCAAGGCCATCCTGGACCTAAAGGCCACCCTGGAGCGCCTGGAGACCCTGGGGGTGAGCGTGGTGGGCTACCGCACGGACCGCCTGCCCGCCTTTTTCTCCCCCGCCTCCCCCTTCCCGGTGCCGGCCCGGGTGGACACCCCTATGGAGGCGGCTCGGGTCTTCCTCGAGGCTAAGGCCCTGGGCCTGGGGGCGGTCTTGCTGGTGAACCCGGTCTCGGAGGGCCTCCCCTACGAGAAGGTGGCGGCCTGGGTGGAGGAGGTCACCCACCGGGCGGCCCGGGAAGGGATCCACGGCAAGGCCCTCACCCCCTTCCTCCTCCGGAGGCTTTCCGAGCTTTCCCAAGGGGAGACGGACCGGGTGAACCAAAGGCTCCTTTTGGAAAACGCCCGCCTGGCGGCCCGGGTGGCCCTGGCCCTTTCCGGGATAGAATAGGCGGTGTGCGAGCTTGGGGAAAGGCTAAGAGCGGCCCGGGAGGAAAAGGGCCTCAGCCTCAAGGAGGCGGCCCGCGCCCTGGCCTTGCGGGTGGAGGTCCTCGAGGCCTTGGAGGCCTGCCGCTTTGAGGACCTTCCCGAGCCCGCCCTCGCCCGGGGGTACCTGCGCCGCTACGCCCACCTCCTGGACCTGGACCCCGGGCCCCTCCTCGCCCTTTTCCCTCAAAGCTCCATGCCAAGGCCGCCCGAGGCCAAGCCCCAGAAGAAGGCCCCTTGGCTTTGGATCCTCCTCTTCCTAGTCCTGCCTCTTGCTTTCGGCGGCTACCTCCTTTTCCAGGCCCTGAGGCCCGCCCCTCCCCAGGTGGTGGAGGTGGCCCCCCCACCTCCCAAGCCCCCGGAGCGCTACCGCCTGCGGGTGGTGAGCACCCCCCCCGGAGCCCGGGTCTACCTGGACGGGTTCTACCTGGGGCAGACCCCCCTGGAGGCCCCGCCCGTGGAGGGAGGCAGGCGGCTTTTGCGCCTGGAGCTGGAGGGGTTTGAGCCCGTTGAGGCCGAGGTGGTTTTAGACCGGGACCGGAACCTCTCCTTCTCCCTCAAGCCCCTGCCCAAGCCCGAGGCTTCCCCGCCCGAGGGGGGGGCGGGCAAGCTGGTCCTTAAGCTGGAGGGGCGGAGCTGGCTTAGGGTGCGCCGGGGAGAGGAGAGGCTTTACGAGGGGATCCCCGAGGTGGGGGCGGAGCTTTCCTTTGACCTGCCCGTGGAGGTGCGCGCCGGGAACCCGGGGGCGGTGCGGGTCATCCTCGAGGGAAAGGACCTGGGGCCCATGGGGGAGCCGGGCGTTCCCTTAACCCGTACCTTCGGAAGCCCCTAGGCTTCTATACTGGGGGATTGTTGGGGCGAGGGCCCCTTAAGGAGCGCTATGGCCAAGATCGGTTTCGTAAGCCTTGGGTGCCCCAAGGCCCTGGTGGACTCCGAGCAGATCCTCTCCCGGCTCAAGGCCTTGGGGTATGAGACGAGCCCGAGCTACCAGGAGGCCGAGCTCGTCATCGTCAACACCTGCGGCTTCATCAACGAGGCGGTGGAGGAGAGCCTCGAGGCCATCGGGGAGGCCTTGCGGGAAAACGGCAGGGTCATCGTCACCGGCTGCCTGGGGGCGCGCCCCGAGAAGATCCGGGAAAACCACCCCGAGGTCCTGGAGGTCACGGGTCCCGGGGAGGTGGAAAGGGTCCTGGAGGCGGTGCAAAGGGTCCTCCCCGCCCCCAGAGACCCCTTCTTGGACCTCATCCCCCCCCAGGTCAAGCTCACCCCCCGCCACTACGCCTACCTGAAGCTTTCCGAGGGGTGCGACCACCGGTGTAGCTTCTGCATCATCCCCAAGCTCCGGGGGCCCTTGCGCTCCCGGGACGCCGCCGACGTGCTCGCCGAGGCAGCGAGGCTGGTGGCCACGGGCACCAAGGAGCTCCTCCTCATCGCCCAGGACCTCTCCGCCTACGGGGTGGACCTCGGGCACCGGGCAAGCTTCTGGGGGGACCGCCTGGTGCGGGCGGAGCTTAAGGACCTCCTGGCCCACATGGCCGAGCTTGGGGCCTGGATCCGCCTCCACTACGTCTACCCTTACCCCCACGTTAAGGACCTCCTCCCCCTCATGGCCGAGGGGAAGGTCCTGCCCTACCTGGACGTGCCCCTGCAGCACGCTTCCGAGAGGATCCTCCGCCGCATGCGCCGCCCCGGGGGGTACCAAAGCCACCTGAAGACCCTGAAGGCCTGGCGGGAGGTGGTGCCCGAGCTCGCGGTGCGCTCCACCTTTATCGTGGGCTTTCCCGGGGAGACGGAGGAGGACTTTAGGATCCTTCTGGACTTCCTGGAGGAGGCGGAGCTGGACCGGGTGGGGGTCTTCGCCTACTCCCCGGTGGAGGGGGCGGAGGCCAACCGCCTGGAAGGCCACGTCCCCGAGGAGGTGAAGGAGGAGCGCAAGGCCCGCCTCCTCGAGGTCCAGGCCCGGGTGAGCCTAAGGAAGAACCGGCGCTTCGTGGGCAAGACCCTGGAGGTCCTGGTGGACGACCTCCTGGAGCCCGGCCTCGCCGTGGGCCGCACCTACCGGGACTCCCCGGGCATTGACGGGGTGGTCTACGTGGAGACCGACGGCACGGTGCGGGTGGGGGACCGGATCCCGGTCCGGATCACCCAGGCGGAGGTCTACGACCTCCGCGGGGTCCAGGTTTAGCATAGGGGCGGGATGTACATCGTCATCGCCGGCGCTGGGGAGGTGGGGGGCGCCTTGGCCAAGGCCCTGGAAAGGCCCCACGAGGTGGTGGTCATTGACCGCAACCCCGAGGCCAAGGAAAGGCTTTCCACCCTGGACGTGAAGGTGGTGGTAGGGGGGGCCACGGACCCCGACACCCTGAGGGAGGCGGGGGTGGACCGGGCCGACCTCTTCATCGCCAGCACCGACTCCGACGAGATCAACCTCCTGGCCTCCCTCCTCGCCAAGGGGCTTGGGGCCAAGGAAGCCCTCTGCTTCGTGGGCAAGGGGGGGTACGTGGAGGTGCTCACCGACCCCCGCACCGCCGAGATCCTGGGCACCCGCATAGACAAGGTTCTCTGGCCCCAAAGGGCCATGGCCCAGGAGATCGTGGAGGTGATCCTGGTCCCCGGGGCGGTGGACGTGGAGGTCCTGGCGGAAGGGCGGCTCCGCTTCGTGGAGTACCGGGTGGTGGAGGAGGGCCCGTATTTTCACCGGCTCCTGAGCCAGGAGGTCTGGCCCGAGGGCGTCTTTCTGGTGGGGGTGGTGCGGGAGGGGGCGTTTTTGTCCTTCGCCCACCCCGACCTGCCCGAGGTGGTCTTGGAGCAGGGGGACAAGATCCTCTTCCTCGCCACCCCCAGGGCCTTCCCGGAGCTGGAGGCCGCCTTCGCCTTCGGCCGGGGGGTGCGCCGGGTCATGGTGATCGGAGGGGGGAACGTGGGCTACATGGTGGCCCGGGAGCTTCTTCGGCGCCGCCTCGAGGTGGTGATCGTGGAGGCCAGCTTAGAACGGTGCCAGTGGCTTTCCCAGGAGCTGGAGAGGGCTTTGGTCATCCAGGGGGACGGGACGGACCTGGAGCTTTTGCAAAGCGAGGGCATCACCGAGGCCGATGTGGTGGTGGCGGTGACGGACAACGACGAGAAAAACCTCCTGGCAAGCCTTCTTGCAAAGCAGCTGGGCGTGCGCAAGGTCATTACCCGGTGTTCCCGGTCCGAGACCCGGAGGCTCTTTGAGCAGGTGGGCATTGACCTGGCCCTTACCCCCCGCCAGGCGGCGGTGCGGGCGGTTTTGGACTTTCTGGGGCCCGAGAACGTGGAGCACGTGGCCACCATGGACGAGAACATAGAGCTTTTGGAGGTGGAGCTTCCCGAGGGGTTTTCCCCGAGGCCTTTGGGGGCCCTGGTGGAGCCCAACGTGGCGCCGGCGGCCTTGGAGCGGGACCGGAGGGTTTTCTTCTACCGGGAGGACCTAGAGGCCCGTCCCAAGGACCGCCTCTACCTGGTGGTGGCCCGCGAGGTGGCCGATGAAGTCCTGGCGCGCCTCCTCGGCTAGGCAGGGTTTCCGGGCCAGCCTCTTCCTCCTGGGCCTCACCTACCAGGGGTTTGGCGGGCTTTCCCTGGGGTTCGCCCTCCTGGCGTGGGCCTTGGGGGAGGACACCCGCGGGTTCGCCCTGGCGGCCCTTTTGGGTTTGGGCCTGGGGCGGCTTTTCCAGCTTCTGGGCCACCCCGAGGCCGAGCCCCGCCGGGCCGAGGTCTTCGCCAGCGTGGCCTTGGTGTGGCTCTTGGTCCCCGTTTTAGGGGCGGTGCCCTACTGGCTTTCCGGGGGGCTAAGCTACCTGGACGCCCTTTTTGAGTCTGTTTCGGGCTTCACCACCACGGGGGCCACGGTCCTCGCCGACTTCGGCCGGTTCGGCGAAAGCCTCCTTCTCTGGCGGGGCTTCACCCAGTGGATGGGGGGCGTCGGTATCGTGGTGCTCTTCTTGGTAATCTTCCCCCAGCTCCAGGTGGCGGGGCGCCAGGCCTTCTTCGCCGAGAGCACCGGGGTGGAGAAGGAAAGGCTTACCCCCAAGCTCCGCCAAACGGGGCTTGCGGTCCTTAAGGTCTACCTCCTTTTGACCTTGGCCGCTTTTTTGGCCTACGGGCTTTCCGGCATCCCCTGGTTTGAAGCCCTGGCCAACGCCCTGGCCACGGCCCCCGCGGGGGGGTTTAGCCCGAACCCCTTGAGCTTCGCCGCCTATTCGCCCCTCGCCCAGTGGCTGGCGGTGGGGTTCATGTTCCTGGCCGGGGTGAACTTCCTGCTCCAGTACCGTTTCCTCTTCGGGGGGGAGGTGCGGCCCCTCCTCAAGGACGCGGAGTTTCGCGCCTACACCGGGGTGGTCCTTCTTTTTGGGAGCCTTCTCGCCTTCTACCTTTACACCCACCACCTTTATGGCCTCGAGGAAAGCCTCCGCCACGCTTTCTTCCAGGTGGTTTCCGTTCTCACCACCACGGGGTTCGCCAGCGTGGACTTCGCCGCCTGGGTGGTTCCCGCCCAGGCGGTTTTGGTCTTTCTCATGTTCCTGGGGGGGAGCGCGGGCTCGGCGGCGGGGGGGATCAAGCTGGTGCGCTGGCTCCTTTTGGTGGGCCTTTTGCGCCGGGAGGTGACCCGCACCCTTCACCCCAAGGCGGTGCTCCCCTTGCGGCTGGGAAGCCGGGTCATCCCCGAGGAGGCCATGCGCCAGGTGGCGGTCTTCATCTTTCTTTACACGGTGCTTTTCGGCCTCGGGGCCCTGGCCTTGGCCCTTTTGGAGGGGGATTTCGTGGTGGCCTTCACCGCCAGCGCCCAGGCCATCGGCAACATCGGCCCGGGGCTTGGGGAGGTGGGGCCTATGGGCTCTTACGCCGGGCTTGCCCCCCTTTCCAAGCTAATCCTTATCTTTCTGATGTGGGCGGGACGGCTGGAGATCCTGCCCGTGGCCCTGCTCTTTAGCCCCGAGCTTTGGCGCAGGCTCCGCTAGTATAATCGGGGCCATGAAGGTCCTTGGACACATCACGGCCATGCCGGAGCTTCCCGAGCCCCTCCGGGGTTTGAAGGAGCTCGCCTATAACCTTTGGTGGAGCTGGAACCCGGAGGCGGCGGAGCTTTTCCAAGAGATGGATCCTTTGCTCTGGAAGCGTTTCCGAGGGAACCCGGTGAAGCTCCTCCTGGAGGTGGACCCGGCCCGCCTCGAGGCCCTCGCCGGCACCAGCTACCCCGCCCGGGTGGAAGCGGTGGTGGGGGCCCTCCGCCGCTACCTGAAGGAGCGGGAGGCCAAACAGGGCCCCCTGGTGGCCTATTTCTCGGCGGAATACGGTTTCCATAGCTCCCTTCCCATCTACGCCGGGGGGCTTGGGGTCCTGGCCGGGGACCACGTCAAGGCGGCCAGCGACCTGGGCCTGAACCTGGTGGGGGTGGGGATCTTCTACCACGAGGGCTACTTCCACCAGCGCCTCTCCCCGGAAGGGGCCCAGGTGGAGGTCTACGAGCCCCTTCGCCCGGAGGAGCTTCCCTTGCTTCCCGTCCGGGATGAGGAGGGAAGGCCCCTAAGGGTTTCCTTGGACCTGCCGGGGCGCACCCTCTGGCTTTCCGCCTACCGGGTCCAGGTGGGGGCCGTGCCGGTCTTCCTCCTCACCGCCAACCTCCCGGAAAACGCCCCCGAGGACCGGGCCATCACCGCCAGGCTCTACGAGGCGGGCCAGGAGATGCGCATCCAGCAGGAGATGGTGCTGGGGATCGGGGGGGTGCGGCTTCTGCGCGCCTTGGGCCTCCACCCGGAGGTCTTCCACATGAACGAGGGGCACTCCGCCTTTTTGGGGCTGGAGCGGGTGCGGGAGCTGGTGGCCGAGGGGTATCCCTTCCCCTTGGCCTTGGAGCTGGCCAGGGCGGGGGCCATCTTCACCACCCACACCCCGGTGCCCGCGGGGCACGACGCCTTCCCCCTGGATCTGGTGGACCGGTATTTAGGGGGGATCTGGGAGCGCTTGGGCACGGACCGGGAGGGGTTTTTGCGGCTTGGCCTCGAGGAGAAGCCTTGGGGCCCGGTCTTCTCCATGTCTAACCTCGCCCTGGCCACCAGCGCCCAGGCGGGCGGGGTCTCCCGGCTCCACGGGGAGGTTTCCCGGCGGATGTTCCGCCACCTTTGGCCGGGGCTTTTGGAGGAGGAGGTGCCCATCGGCCACGTCACCAACGGGGTCCACACCTGGACCTTCCTCCACCCCAGGCTCCGCCGCCACTACGCCGAGGTCTTCGGCCCGGAGTGGCTGAAGCGCCCCGAGGACCCCGAAACCTGGAAGGTGGAGGCCCTGGGGGAGGCGTTCTGGCGCATCCACAAGGAGCTTCGGGGTGAGCTGGTGCGGGAGGTGCGGCAGCGGCTTTACGAGCAGCGGCGCCGCAACGGGGAAAGCCCAAGCCGCCTGCGGGAGGCGGAAAGAGTTTTGGACCCCGAGGCCCTCACCATCGGCTTCGCCCGCCGCTTCGCCACCTACAAGCGGGCGGTCCTCCTCTTCAAAGACCCGGAGCGGCTTCTCAAGATCCTCCGGGGCCCCTACCCGGTGCAGTTCGTCTTCGCCGGCAAGGCCCACCCCAAGGACGAGCCCGGGAAGGCTTACCTGCAAGAGCTCATCGCCAAGATCCGGGAGTACGGCCTCGAGGACCGCATGGTGGTCCTGGAGGACTACGACATGTACCTGGCCCGGGTCTTGGTCCACGGCTCGGACGTCTGGCTCAACACCCCCCGCCGCCCCATGGAGGCCTCGGGGACGAGCGGCATGAAGGCCGCCTTGAACGGGGCCTTGAACCTGAGCGTCCTGGACGGCTGGTGGGCCGAGGCCTATAACGGCAAGAACGGCTTCGCCATCGGGGACGAGCGCACCTACGAGAGCGAGGAGGCCCAGGACATGGCGGACGCCCAGGCCCTCTACGACGTGTTGGAGTGGGAGGTCCTGCCCCTCTTCTACGCCAAAGGGCCCGAGGGGTACTCCTCCGGGTGGCTCTCCATGGTCCACGAGAGCCTGCGCACCGTGGGCCCCCGCTTCAGCGCCGCCCGCATGGTGGGGGAGTACCTGGGTCTATACCGGAAAGGTGCGGAGATGGCCCGGAAGGCCAAGGAGGGGGTGGAGGCGCTTCGGGGCTTCCTCGAGGCCCTCCCCGCCTTCTTCGCCTTGGGCCTGAAGGTGGAGGCTCCGGGCCACCTCACCCTGAACGGCGAGCCCCTGCGGGTCCAGGCCCGCCTGGAAGGGGAGGTGCCGGAGGCTCTGAGGCCCTACCTGGAGGTCCAGCTGGTCCTGAGGCGGAGCACGGGGGAGGTGGAATGGGTGCCCCTCACCCCCCAGGGGGAGGGGTACGGGCTCCTCTACCGCCCAAGCCGCCCCGGGAGCTACACCTACGGGGTGCGCCTGGCCCTCCGCCACCCCCTCACCGGGCGGGTGAACTGGGTCCGCTGGGCCTGACTTGCTCCTTGCGGCCTTGGGGGTATAATCTTGCGGTGTACGCAAGGGGAGGTGCGCTGTGAAAAAGCTTCTAATGGCAGTGGGCCTTCTGGCGCTTTCCCTGGGGTTCGCCCAGGTGCGGAACCTGGACCAGATCAAGCGCTCCGGGGAGATCCGCATCGGCACGGAAGGGGCCTTCCCCCCCTTCAACTACTTTGACGAGAAGAACCAGCTCACGGGCTTTGAGATAGACCTGGGCAACGCCATCGCCAAGCAGCTGGGCCTGAAGCCGGTCTGGATCACCCAGGCCTTTGACAGCCTCCTCATCCAGCTCAACCAGGGGCGGTTTGACTTCGTCATCGCCTCCCACGGGATCACCGAGGAGCGGGCCAAGGCGGTGGACTTCACCAACCCCCACTACTGCACCGGGGGCATCATCGTGAGCCGGAAGGGCGGCCCCAAGACGGCCAAGGATCTCCAGGGCAAGGTGGTGGGGGTGCAGATCGGCACCACCTACATGGAGGCGGCCCAGAAGATCCCCGGGGTCAAGCAGGTGCGCACCTACCAGAAAGACCCCGACGCCCTGCAAGACCTCCTGGCAGGCCGCCTGGACGCCTGGATCACCGACCGCTTCGTGGCCAAACAGGCCATCAAGGAAAGGAAGCTGGAGAACGCCTTGCAGTTTGGGGAGCTGATCTTCCAGGAGAAGGTGGCCATGGCCGTGGCCAAGGGCAACAAGAGCGTCCTGGACGCCCTCAACCAAGCCTTGGCGGACCTCATGCGCAACGGCATCTACGCCCAGATCTCCACGAAGTGGTTCGGGGAGGACGTGCGCTGCCGCTAGCCTTTTAGCCGCCCGGGGCCCGGGTGCCCCGGGCCTTTTTCCGCCATGAAGCGCCTTCTTGCCCGACTTTCCCTGCTCGCCCTTTGGGTTTTGGGGCTTTTGGGCGGTTATTACCTCCTCTTCGCCTTTTTGACCCGGGTTTTGGAGGCCTACTTCCTGGCCACGGGGTTCGGTCCCGAGCGGGCGGCCTCGGCGGGAGCGCTTCTGGCCCAGGGGGCGGAGATCACCCTGAAGCTCACCCTGATCTCGGGCCTGGCGGGCCTGGTCATCGGCGTCCTCGCCGGGATGTCCCGCCTCTCCTCTCGGCTTTGGGTGCGGCTTCCCGCCACCTTTTACGTCTGGGTCACCCGGGGGACGCCTCTTTTGGTCCAGATCCTCTTCGCCTACAACGCCCTGCCCCTCCTCCTGCGCCCCCTTTGGCCCGAGGCCCAGCAGGCCCTCACCCCCTACTGGGCCGCTTTCCTGGCCCTTTCCTTCAACGTGGGGGCTTACAACGCCGAGGTGGTGCGGGCCGGCATCCAGGCCATCCCCAAGGGGCAGTGGGAGGCGGCCTGGTCCTTGGGGCTTTCTCCGGTGGATACCATGCGTTTTGTGATCCTTCCTCAGGCCTTGAGGATCGTGGTGCCTCCCTTGGTCAACAACCTGGTGGCCCTGCTCAAGGACTCTTCCTTGGCCAGCGTCATCGCTCTTCTGGAACTTTCCCTCTCCGGGCAACGCATCATCTCCGCCACCTTCCGCCCGGTGGAGGTCTATGTGGCGGTGGCCGCCATCTACCTCTTGCTCACCACGGTGCTCACCGCCTTCACCAACCGCCTGGAGGAGCGCTTGAAGGTGAGGTCCCGCTAGGGCTTGCCAGGGTAAGGCGGCCCCGGATATACTGCCTGGGACGGAAGGAGGGAAAGGTATGCGAGGAAAAGGCTGGCTGCTAGCGGGTATCGCCCTGATGGGCCTGGGTCTGGCCCAAGAATTTATCACCATCGGCTCCGGGGCCACCACGGGGGTCTACTTCCCCCTGGCCACGGGGATGGCCAAGCTGGTGAACGACGCCAATGTGGGCATCCGGGCCAACGCCCGCCCCACGGGCGGGAGCGTGGCCAACATCAACGCCATCGCCGCGGGGGAGTTTGAGGTGGCTCTGACCCAAAACGACATCGCCTACTACGCCTACCAGGGGTGCTGCATCCCCGCCTTTGAGGGCAAGGCGGTGAAGGGGATCCGGGCCCTGGCCGCCCTCTACCCCGAGGTGATCCACATCGTGGCCCGCAAGGACGCTGGCATCCGCACCGTGGCCGACCTCAAGGGCAAGCGGGTGGTGGTGGGGGACGTGGGCTCCGGCACGGAGCAGAACGCCCGGCAGATCCTCGAGGCCTATGGCCTCCGCTTTGAGGACCTGGGCCAGGCCATCCGGGTGAGCGCCACCCAGGGCATCCAGCTCATGCAGGACAAGCGGGCGGACGCCCTCTTCTACACCGTGGGCCTGGGGGCCTCGGCCATCCAGCAGCTCGCCCTCACCACCCCCATCACCCTGGTGGCGGTGGACCTGGCCAAGGTCCAGGCCATCGCCAAGAAGTACCCCTTCTACGTGGGCTTCAACATCCCGGGGGGCACCTACAAGGGCGTGGACGTGACCACCCCCACGGTGGCGGTCCAGGCCATGCTCATCGCCTCGGAGAAGCTCTCGGAGGAGACCGTCTACAAGTTCATGAAGGCGGTCTTTGGCAACCAGGAGGCCCTCAAGAAGATCCACCCCAACCTGGAGCGCTTCTTCAGCCTGGAAAAGGCGGTGCGGGGCCTGCCCATTCCCCTGCACCCCGGGGCGGAGCGCTTCTACAAGGAAGCGGGGGTTCTGAAGTAAACTGAGGCGTCTATCCCCGGGGGCCCCGTCCTGGGGCCCCTTTTTTGAGGTGGCCATGGAAAAGGATGCCTTTCTCCTCGCCGAGGAAAGCGAGCTGGGCGGGCGGAAGCCCAAGGGATTAAGCCGTCACTTGCTTTTCGCCTTGGGCGTGGCCTGGAGCCTCTTCCAGCTTTGGGCCACGGAGCTGGGCACCCTGGACCCCATCCGCCTGCGGGCGGTCCACCTGGCCTTCGCCCTGGCCCTGGCCTTCCTGGCCTACCCCGGGAGGCGGGGCCCCAAGGACCGGGTGCCCCTTTTGGACTGGCTTTTGGCCCTTCTGGGGGCGGCGGGGGCCCTTTACGTGGTGGCCGACTACTACGGCATCACCCAGCTTCGGGGCGGGATCCCGAGCGAAAGGGACGTGGTCATGGGCACCCTCACCCTCCTCGTTCTCTTCCTGGCGAGCTGGCGGGTGGTGGGGCCCGCCCTGCCCATCATCGCCACCTTCTTCGTCCTCTACGCCCTCACCGGGCCCAAGGGCCTCATCCCCTACATGCTCCCCTCCTGGCTCCAGCTCCACGCGGGAAGCCAGTGGGGCCAGCTTGTGGGGCAGCTTTACACCACCGCGGAGGGGATCTTTGGGGTGCCCTTGGGGGTTTCCGCCACCTTCGTTTTCCTCTTCGTCCTCTTCGGGGCCCTTTTGGAGAAGGCGGGGGCGGGACGGTTCTTCATCCAGGTGGCCTATGCCCTTTTGGGTCACTTTCGCGGCGGGCCCGCCAAGGCGGCGGTGGTAGCCAGCGCCCTCACCGGGGTGGTCTCAGGGAGCTCGGTGTCCAACGTGGTGACTACGGGCACCTTCACCATTCCCCTGATGAAGCGGGTGGGCTACCCCCCGGAGAAGGCGGGGGCGGTGGAGGTGGCCTCCTCTTCCAACGGGCAGCTCATGCCCCCGGTGATGGGGGCGGCGGCCTTCATCATGGCGGAGTACCTGAACATCCCCTATAGCCAGCTCATCCTCATCGCCCTTGTCCCCGCCCTCCTCGCCTACGCCACCCTCTTCATCACCGTCCACCTGGAGGCCCTGGCCCTGGGCCTCAAGGGGGTGCCGCGGTCGGAGCTTCCCCCCTTGGCCCCGGTGCTCCGCTCGGGGTTCCACTACCTCTTCCCCCTGGCCTACCTCATCTACGCCCTGGTGGGGCTTAGGCTTACCCCCGAGCGGGCCGCCTTGAACACGGTCTTTCTCATGGCCCTCCTGATCCTCCTGCAGGAGGCCTGGCGGGCCTGGCGGGGGGGAGGGGGCTTAGGGTTCGGCCTCCTCCGGGGCTTCCGCCTCCTCCTGGAGGGCCTCGAGGCCGGCGCCCGGGGCATGGTGGGCATCGCCTTGGCCACGGCCAGCGCCGGGGTCATCGTGGGCATCGTCACCATGACCGGCATCGGCTTCGGGCTCACCGACATCGTGGAGCGCCTCTCCGGGGGAAACCTGATCCTGGTCCTCCTCCTCGCCCAGCTCACGAGCCTTCTCCTCGGCATGGGCCTTCCCACCACCGCCAACTACATCGTCATGGCCTCCTTGGTGGTGCCCGTGGTCCTGAACCTGGCGGAGAAGGCGGGGTACCCCGTGCCCCCCGTGGCCGCCCACATGTTCGTCTTCTACTTCGGCATCATGGCCGACTCCACGCCCCCCGTGGCCCTGGCCGCCTACGCCGCCAGCGCCATCGCCAAGTCGGACTTCTGGAAGACGGCGGTCCAGGGCTTCATCTACGAGCTTAGAACGGCCCTTTTGGCCTACATGTTCTTCTTCAACCCCAAGCTCCTCCTCCTGGGGGTGGAGAGCGTGGGGGAGGGGGTCTGGATCGTGCTCACCGCCCTCTTGGGCATGACGGCCTTTAGCGCCAGCCTGGTGGGCTTCCTCCACCGGCGGGCGAACCTCCTGGAAAGGGCCTTGCTCCTGGGGGCGGCCCTCACCTTGGTGGTCCCGGGGCTTCTCACCGACGCCCTCGGCCTGGGCCTCCTGGGCCTCGCCTACGCCGTACAGAGGATGCGAAAATGAGCCAGGTGGAACCCATCGTCCGCATCCGGAACCTGCACAAGTGGTTTGGCTCCCTCCATGTGCTCAAGGGGATCCACCTGGAGGTGGCCCCGGGGGAGAAGCTCGTCATCATCGGCCCCTCGGGCTCGGGGAAGAGCACCCTGATCCGGTGCATCAACCGCCTCGAGGACTTCCAGGAGGGCGAGGTGGTGGTGGACGGCCTGAACGTCAAGGACGAGAGGGCCTTAAAGGAGGTGCGGCGGGAGGTGGGGATGGTCTTCCAGCAGTTCAACCTCTTCCCCCACATGACGGTGCTGGAGAACATCACCCTGGCCCCCATACGGGTGCGCCGCTGGCCCCGGGAAAGGGCCGAGAGGAAGGCCTTGGAGCTTCTGGAGCGGGTGGGGATCCTGGACCAGGCGCATAAGTACCCGGCGGAGCTTTCCGGGGGGCAGCAGCAGCGGGTGGCCATCGCCAGGGCCCTCGCCATGGAGCCCAAGATCATGCTCTTTGACGAGCCCACCTCGGCCTTGGACCCCGAGATGGTGGGGGAGGTTCTGGACGTGATGCGGGACCTGGCCCGGGGGGGGATGACCATGCTGGTGGTGACCCACGAGATGGGGTTCGCCCGGGAGGTGGCGGACCGGGTGGTCTTCATGGACGGGGGGCAGATCGTGGAGGAGGGGAGGCCGGAGGAGATCTTCACCCGGCCCAAGGAGGAGAGGACCCGGAGCTTCCTGGAAAGGGTCCTGCACCACTAGGCCCGTGGACGGCCTTTTCCGCGCCCTCCAGGCCCTTTGGGACCCCAAGGCCCCGGGGGCCCTTAGGCGGCGCGGCCTCAGGCTTTACGCCCTGGGGTTGCTGGGGGTTCAGGGCCTTTTCCTACTGCTCCTCGCCCCTTTTCTGCCCCAGGCCCCCCATCCGGTCCTCGGGGCCTTCGCCCTCTTGGGCGGGGGCTGGCTCTTCTGGCTTGGGCGCAAGGCCTTTCAGGAAGCCCCGCCCGTGGCCTCCCTTGTGGCCGTGGGCCTTGGGGTCGCCGCTTTTTTCTTTCTGGGGGTGATGGGGCTCCTCCTTAGGCCCTGGGGGCTTGCGCTTTGGTTGGTGGGGCTTTGGGCCTTCGGGCACCTTCTCAGGCGGGGCGAGGCCGGCCTCGAGGGAGGCGAAGGAGGTCCTGGGGGCGGAAACGGGCCAGGGCCTGGATCTCCTTGAGGCGCTCTTGGGCCCGCTTTTGCCCCAGCTGGTAGACCAGGGGGAGCTTTTCGTGGTCAAAGGTGTCTATGGGGAAAGGGGGGTTTAGGACGAGGACCAGGTCCGCTTCCTTGAGGGCCAGGTCCTTAAGGCGCCTGCGGCTCGCCTCCCCCGCCAGGAGGGCGGCCTCGAGGGCCGTCCTGGGCGGTTCCTTGGGCGGCGGGTTGGAGACGTCCACGGCCACCACCTTGGGGAAGAGGGCCTTGGCCGCCCGCACCGGCACCTTCTCCGCCACGTCCCCGTCCACCAAAAGCCGCCCCTCCCAAAGGACGGGGGGGAAGAGGCCGGGGATGGCGGCGCTGGCCAGGACCGCCTTCCACACGGGGCCCCGCCGCAAGACCACCCCCTCCCCGGTGAGGAGGTCCGCCGCCTGGATGGCCAGGGGGATGGGGCTATCCTCTAACCGCGCCTCCCCGAAGAGGCGCTTCAGGCCCTCTTCCACCCGGGAGGGGTCCATGAGGCTTGGGCGCCGGAAGGCAGCGAAGAGGCGGGCTAGGAGCTTGAGGTTCCCCGCGCGGCGGAGCTGGGCCACCTCCTCGTCAAAGACCGCTTGGTGGATCTTCCAGGGGTCCTTGTGGCCGAAGGCCCAGGCGGCGGCCGCCAAGGCCCCGGCGGAGCTTCCCGCAAGGGCCCGGATGGGGACGCCCGCCTCTTCCAAGACGGCGAGCACCCCCAGGTGGGCGTACCCCCGGACGCCCCCTCCTCCTAGGGCCAAGGCCACGCCCCGCACGGCCTAGTACCCGAGGCCAAGCTCCTGGGCCTCGCGGGTGAGCTCGTCCAGGATCTCCCGTCCCCGCTTCCTCGAGGCCTCCAGGTAGGCCAGAAGGTCTTTGGCCCGCACCCGGCGGTGGGCGCCTACCTTGTGGTAAGGGATCTTCCCCTCCTCCAGAAGCCGGACCAGGTAGGGCCGGGAAACCCCCAGGAGCTCGGCCGCCTGGCTCGTGGTGAGCTCCGCCTCCAAGGGGACGATGCGCACCGGTTCGCCCCGGGAAAGGGCTTCCAGAAGCTCCTGGAAGAGCTGGACAAGCTCGGGGGTGAGGACCAAGGAGGCTTCCTCGAGGCGCAGGACTTTGCCGGGGGCGAGCTTTTCCCGGAAGACCCTGAGGGCTTCCGCGGAGGGCACAGGGGCGAAGACGAGACCGCTCATACCTACCTCCCGGGTTCCAGCATACCTGATAAACGAAATAAACGCAACAGGGCCTAAAGGTAGCCCTCGTAGGCCCGGAGCGTTTCGGCGAAGGGTCTCCTTCTAGGTAGAATGAGCCCATGCGGCCGGACCTTGCCCGCGTTCCCGGGGTCTTGGGGGAGATCGCTAGGAGAAGGGCCCTGGAGGTGGCCCCCTACCCCTTGCCCGAGGCCCAGGCGGTGCCCTCCTTCAAGGAGGCCCTCCTCCGCCCGGGGCTTTCCGTGATCGCCGAGGTGAAGAAACAAAGCCCCTCGGAAGGGCGCATCCGGGAGGTGGACCCGGCGGAGGCCGCCTTGGCCTACGCCCGGGGCGGGGCCCGGGCCATAAGTGTCCTCACCGAGCCCCACCGCTTCGGGGGAAGCCTTTTAGACCTCAAGCGGGTGCGGGAGGCGGTGGACCTGCCCCTCCTTAGGAAGGACTTCGTGGTGGACCCCTTCATGCTGGAGGAGGCCCGGGCCTTCGGGGCGAGCGCCGTCCTCCTCATCGTGGCCCTTCTGGGGGAGCTGACCGGCGCTTACCTGGAGCGGGCCCGGGCCTTGGGCCTGGACGCCCTGGTGGAGGTGCACACGGAAAAGGAGCTGGAAATCGCCCTCGAGGCCGGGGCGGAGATCCTCGGCGTCAACAACCGCGACCTCGCCACCCTGCGCATAGACCTCGCCACCGCCCCCCGCCTGGGCCGCCTGGCCCGGGACCGGGGTTTTGAGGGGGTCTTGGTGGCGGAGTCGGGGTATGCCCGCAAGGAGGACCTTAGGCCCTTGGCGGGGCTTTTTGACGCGGTCCTCATCGGCACGAGCCTCATGAAAAGCCCCGATCTGGAGGGCGCCCTCCGGGAGCTTGTAGGATAGCCCCATGCAGGTGATCCCCGCGGTGGACCTAAAAGGGGGAAGGGCGGTGCGCCTTTACGAGGGGCGTCCCGAGGCGGAGAGCGTTTACGGCGACCCCCTGGAGGCCGCCCTCCGCTGGCAGGAGGCGGGGGCCCGGCTCCTCCACCTGGTGGACCTGGACCGGGCCCTGGGCACCGGGGATAACCTAAAGGCCCTCCGGCGCATGGCCAAGACCCTTTCCGTCCCCTTCCAGGTGGGCGGGGGGATCCGCTCCTTGGAGGCCCTGGAAGAGGTCTTGGCCCTGGGGGCAAGCCGGGCGGTGGTGGGCACCGTGGCGGTGAAGGACCCCGGGCTTTTGGAGAGGATGCTTTCCCTGGCGGGCCCCGAGCGCCTGGCCGTGGCCTTGGACGCCCGGGGGCTTGAGGTGGTGGTCTCGGGGTGGCAGGAGGCCACGCCCGTTTCCGCCCTGGACCTCCTTAAGGCCTGGGCGGGGATGGGGGTGCGCTGGGTGATCTACACCGATGTTCGCCGGGACGGGACGCTTAAGGGCCTGGACCTGGAGGTGGTGGCCCGGGTGCGGGAGGCCTGGCCCCACGGCCTCATCGCCGGGGGCGGGATCGCCTCGGTGGAGGACCTCCTGGGCCTAAGCCGGCTGGGGGTGGAGGGGGCCCTGGTGGGGAAGGCCCTTTACGAGGGGCGTATCCCCTTGGAGGCCGTGTCGGGTAAGCTGAGGGCACCATGAGGCTCGCCGGATGGATCCTTCTCCTCACCGCCCTCCTGGTGGGGGTGGGGGCGGTGTACCTGGGCCTCCAGGTCCCCTTCCTCGAGGTCCCCTCCCCCTGGGGACCCTTGCCCCTCGCCTTCCTCCTGGGCGGGGGGTACGCCCTCGGGCTCCTCGCGGGCCTGGCCTACGCCCTGGCCTTCTGGGCCCGGGGGGTGGCCCAGGGGCGGGCCTTGCGGCGGGAGATCGCCCGGCTCCAGGGGGAACTGAACGCCCTCAAGCGGGAGCGGATTGAGGAGATCCCCAGGATCCCTGACCGGGACGAGGCATGAGCCGGGTCCTCTGGCGGGTTCTTTCCCTCCCTCCCATTCCGGAGTGGCGGGAGGTGATGGCCGCCTTCGGGGTGGGCCCGGAGGCCGCCTTGGCCTACTGGCACCGGGGGGTGCGGCGCAGGGAGGACCTGGCCCCGCCCCTTAGGCTTCTTCCCCTTAAAGGTCTGGAGGAGGCGGCGGCCCTTTTGGAGGAGGCCATCCGCCGGAAAAAAAGGATCCGCATCCACGGGGACTACGACGCCGACGGCCTCACGGGGACGGCCCTTTTGCTCCGGGGGCTAAGGGCCTTGGGGGCCGAGGTCCACCCCTTCATCCCCCACCGGCTGGAGGAAGGGTACGGGGTGCTGATGGAGCGGGTTCCCGAGCACCTGGAGGCCTCGGACCTCTTCCTCACCGTGGACTGCGGCATCACGAACCACGCCGAGCTCAGGGAACTCTTGGAAAACGGGGTGGAGGTCCTGGTCACCGACCACCACACCCCCAAGGAGACGCCCCCGCCCGGCCTGGTGGTCCACCCCGCCTACACCCCCGGGCTTGCCGAGCACCCCACGGGGGCGGGGGTGGCCTTTTTGCTCCTCTGGGCCCTTCACCAGCGCCTGGGCCTTCCCCCACCCCTGGAGTACGCCGATCTGGCGGCGGTGGGCACCATCGCCGACGTGGCCCCCCTCTGGGGCTGGAACCGGGCCCTGGTGCGGGAGGGCCTTTCCCGCATCCCCGCTTCCCCTTGGGTGGGCCTGAGGCTCCTCGCCCAGGCGGTGGGCTACACGGGGAAGGCGGTGGAGGTGGCCTTCCGCATCGCCCCCCGCCTCAACGCCGCAAGCCGTCTGGGGGAGGCGGAGAAGGCCTTAAGGCTTCTCCTCACCGATAGCGAGGCGGAGGCCCGGGAGCTGGTGGAGGAGCTTTCCCGCCTGAACGCCCGCCGCCAGGCCATTGAGGAGGCCATGTTGAAGAGGCTCCTCCCCCAGGCCGACCCCGAGGCCAAGGCCATCGTCCTCCACGACCCCGAGGGCCACCCTGGGGTGATGGGCATCGTGGCGAGCCGGATCCTCGAGGCCACCCTGCGCCCCGTCTTCCTGGTGGCCCAGGGAAAAGGGACGGTGCGAAGCCTCGCCCCCGTTAGCGCCGTGGAGGCCCTAAGGAGCGCCGAGGACCTCCTTTTGCGCTACGGGGGGCACAGGGAGGCGGCGGGCTTCGCCCTAGACGAGGCCCTTTTCCCCCGGTTCAAGGAGCGCATAGAGGCCTTCGCCGCCCGCTTCCCCGACCCCGTGCAGGAGGTGCCTCTTCTCGGGGTTTTGCCTCCCCCTTCCCGCCTCGCCGAGCTATACCGGGCTTTGAGCGCCCTGGAGCCTTTCGGCGCGGGCAACCCCGAGCCCCTCTTCCTCCTTTCGGGGGCCCCCGAGGACGTGCGCCTTTTGGGAGAGGGGAAGCACCTCGCCTTCCGGTTGGGGGGGGTGCGGGTGGTGGCCTGGCGCATGGGGGATAGGCCCTTGCCCCAGGAGGTGGAGGCGGCGGTGGCGGTTTCGGAAAACCGCTTCAATGGCACCGTGAGCTACGAGGCCCAGGCCCTGGACCTAAGGCCGCCGGGGGAGCTTGTGGCCGAGGGGGAGGCCTTCGCCTTTCCCGTCCCCTTGGAGGAGGCCTTGGCCCGGGCGCGGATGGGGGAGGGGGTTTATATCCCGGAGGAGAACCTCGAGGGCCTGGCCTACGCCCGGAAGCGGGGCTTCCGCCTTCTTCCCCCGGGGGAGGCTTCCCTTTGGCTTGGCCTTCCCCCTTTTCCCGTGTGCCCCAAGCGGGTGGAGGTGGCCCTGGGGGCGGAGACCAGGCGGCGCCTTGCCCTTCCCCCGGCCCTTGCCACCCCGGAGGAGCTCCTTAAGGCCCACATCGCCCAAAGGCTCCTTCTCGCCTACGAGAGGCGGCATCCCGTGCTCTTCAGCGAGGCCCTTTGGGCCTACTGGGAGGTAAGCCGTGTACAGGAGCCCGCGGGAGGCCCATGAGGCCAGGATCTACACCGGAGCCTACCGGGTCTACGGGACCCTCTACCTGGTACCCGGTTCCGGCACCGCCGACCTCCTCAACTAGGAAAGGCCCTACCTGCCCGTGACCGGGGCCCTCCTCTACGCCCCCGGGTTCCGCCACCCCCCGGAGGCCAAGGACCTCAAGGCCTCCCTGGGCTTTCTCGCCCTGCGCAAGGAGCGGATCCAGTGGGTGGCCGGGGGAAGGCCCAGTAAGCCCCGGACGAGCCCCGCCCTCCTGGAGAAAAGGCGCCTCGCCTTCCTCTTCGGGGACTACCTCCTGGCGGGGGCGCTTTGGCTCCCCCGGGGGGTGCGCCTTTCCGACTACCTTTCCCAGGCCAAGCCCTTCCAGTCCCTTTTGGAGGCCTGGCTTTACGTCCTCTCCCCGGAAAAGCCCATGGTGGAGCTGGACCCCATGGAACGCTTCCCCTTCGTCACGGTGAACCTCCGCCTGGCGGAGGGGGTGGCCGAGGCCCCGGGGGAGGATAAGGACCCCCGGCTCACCCTATTTGGCTGAGGGCCTCCCGGATCCTTTCCGCCTGCTCCAGGTTCTCCCTTAGCCGCGCCTCCTCCGCCTCCACCACCTCCTTGGGGGCCTTTTCCTTGAAGCCCGGGGCGGCGAGCTTCCGCCGGCTCCTCTCGGCGAGGGCCAGAAGTTCCTGGAGGCGCTTTTCCTGGCGGCGCCGCCACTCCTCCACGTCCAGAAGCCCTTCCAGGGGCATGCGTACCACCACCTTGGGCTGGGCCTTGACCAGGGCCTTTTCGGGCCTTTCGGGGAGGAGCTCGGCCCGGGCCAGGAAGCGGAAGACCTCGAGGTTCTCCCGCACGGGGGCGGTCTCCCCCTCGAGGTAGACCCGCACCTCCTGGGAAGGGGGAAGGCCGGCCTCGGCCCGTAGAGCCCGCACCGCCGTCACCGCCTGCTTGAGGGCTTCAAAGGCTTCCTCGGCTTCCTCGTCCCTCTCCCCAGGTTCGGGCCAGGCCTCGAGGGCGAGTTCCTCCTTACCCGTGAGGGCCTGGTAGAGCTCGCTGGTGATAAAGGGCATCATGGGGTGGAGGAGCTTGAGGAGGGTGGCCAGGGCCTCCTCCAAGGTCTTTAGGGTGTGGGCGTTCCCTGCCTTGAGGGCGGGCTTGCTGGCCTCCAGGTACCAGTCGCAGAACTCGCTCCAGACGAGCTCGTAAACCTCCCGGGCCGCCTGGGCCAGGTCCAGGGCCTCGTAGAGGGCGGTGATCTCCTCCACGCCCCGGCTTAGGCGGCTTCGCATGAAGCGGTCCGCCAGGGTGGGCTCGTCCCTTTGGGGGGTGAAGCCTTCCCGGGAAAGGAGGACGAAGCGGGCGGCGTTGTAAAGCTTGTTGGCGAAGTTCCGGGCCATCTCCAGCCAGCGGAGGTCCAGCCTTATGTCCTGCCCCCCCGTGGCGAGGTAAGTGAGGGCGAAGCGGAGGGCGTCCGCCCCGTAGCGCTCCACCATCTCCAAGGGGTCGATCACGTTCCCCTTGGACTTGGACATCTTCTGGCCCTTCTCGTCCAGCACGAGGCCGTGGAGGAGGACCGTCTTAAAGGGCCTTTCCCCCATGAAGTGGTACCCCGAGACCTCCATGCGGGAAACCCAGAGGAAGAGGATATCGTACCCCGTGACCAGCACGTCCCCCGGGTAGAAGGCCTTGAGGTCCTCCGTTTCCTCAGGCCAGCCCAGGGTGGAAAGGGGCCAAAGCGCCGAGGAGAACCAGGTGTCAAAGACGTCCTCGTCCCGCTTTAGGCGGGGGCTCCCGCAGGCCTCGCAGGAGGTGGGGTCTTCCAGGTAGCGCTCGGGGCGGGGCACGTTCACGGCGCCGCAGTCCTCGCAGTACCAGGCGGGGATCTGGTGCCCCCACCAAAGCTGGCGGGAGATGTTCCAGTCCCTCACGTTTTTGAGCCAGTCAATGTTGACCTTTTTCCAGCGCTCGGGGACGAAGGCGATATCCCCTCGCTCCAGGCCCTTTAGGACCTCCTCCGCCAGGGGCCTCATCCTGAGCCACCACTGGGGGAAGATGGCGTACTCAATGGGGGTGCCGCAGCGGGAGCAGGTGGCGAGGGCGATGGTGTAGTCCTCCTCCTTCACCAGATGACCCGCCTCCCGGAAAAGCGCCACCGCCTTTTTCCGGGCTTCAAAGCGGTCCAGGCCCCTTAGGGCCTCGGGGACCCTTTCCCCTTCCATCTTCCCCTCGAGGTTAATCACCGAGACCGGTTCCAGGCCGTGCCGCTCCCCGATCTCGTAGTCCAGGGGGTCGTGGGCCGGGGTCACCTTGAGGGCCCCGGTGCCGAAGTCCTTCTCCACGGCGGGGTCGGCCAGGATGGGGATCCAGATCTCGGTGAGGGGGATCCGGGCCTTCTTACCGATAAGGTGCCGGTAGCGCTCGTCCTCGGGGTGGACGGCGATGGCCTGGTCGGCGAAGACCGTTTCGGGGCGGACGGTGGCGATCTCTATGAAGCCGCCCCCTTCCACCTCGTAGCGCAGGGTGTAGAGCTTGCCCGGGGTGGGCTCGGTCTCCACCTCGAGGTCCGAGAGGGTGGTCTCGCACCGGGGGCACCAGTTCACGAGCCTCGGGGCCCGGTAGGCGAGGCCCTCGTGGTAGTAGCGGCTGAAGGCGTAGCGCACCGCGCGGGAGCGCTTCTCGTCCATGGTGAAGGCCTCCCGGCTCCAGTCGGCGCTGGCCCCAAGCCGCTTAAGCTGCTTCAGGATCGTCCCCCCGGACTCCTCCTTCCACCGCCAGACCCTTTCCAAGAATTTCTCCCGCCCCAGGTCGTGCCGGGTCTTCCCCTCCTTGAGGAGGAGGCGCTCCACCACCACCTGGGTGGCGATCCCGGCGTGGTCGGTCCCGGGAAGCCAGACCGCCTCAAACCCCCGCATCCGCTTGTAGCGAATGAGGGCGTCCTGGAGGGAGTTGTCCAGGGCGTGGCCCATGTGGAGGCTTCCGGTGACGTTCGGGGGCGGCATGAAGATGACGAAGGGGGGCTTGCCGCTTTTGGGGTCGGCCACGAAGGGGTTCTTCGCCCACTTCTCCGCCCACTTGGGCTCCACGGACTTGGGATCGTAGGCCTTGGGCAGGTCCATGCTACCCCTCACTTTACCCGATGGGAAGGCTATAGGGCGTAGAGGTAGTACCGCCCTTCCCCCAGGTGGAAGAAGGCCTCCTCGTAGGCTAGGCCCTCTATGGGGGTCTCGGGGGGGATCCTAAGGAGGAAGTCCCCCACCCGGATCCCTTCGGGTAGGACCTCGAGGGGGCCTCGGGCGACCTCTTGGCTTTCCCCCTCGGGGTCGTTTAGGGGGGTGTAGAGGAGGCGGACGAAGAGGCCCTTTAGGCTTAGGAGCACGTTGCTTTCGTCCCGGAAGGGGGCCTTGTGGAGGAGGCGCTCCTCCACCTCCACCACCTCTCCTAGGAGGGCGTAGCGGTCCAGGGGAAGAAGGGCCTTGCCCGTCTCTAAGAGGGCGAGGAAGCGGGCGCGGTCCTCCTCGGAGAGGAGGACGGGGGCCTTGCCCTTTCCTACCCGGGGGTCCTGGTCCAGCCGCTCCCTAAGGAGGCCCTTGGCGGCCTCCAGGGCCTCTTCCCGGGTGGGGTAGAGGCTATAGGGGTTCACCTTGAAGAGGAGCTCGTAGCCCTTGGGGCCTTGGATGAGCCAGGCCAGGTGGAGCTCAAAGAAACGGCGCTTCTTCCAGGCGGGGTGCACGGGAAAAGTATATTGTGCCTTTGGGCCTTGCCCAAAGCTATCGTCCGGTATACTCTAGGCCCGGTATGGCGCTATCCGAAGAGCGGGTCCTCGAGGCCCTCCGCACCGTGATGGACCCCGAGCTGGGCAAGGACCTGGTCTCCTTGGGCATGGTGGGCGAGGTCCGCGTGGAGGGGGGGCGGGTGGATCTCCTGGTGAACCTCACCACCCCCGCCTGCCCCTTGAAGGGCCAGATTGAGGCGGACATCAAGCGGGCCCTCGCTCCCTTGGGGGCGGAGGAGGTGCGGGTGCGCTTCGGCGGCGGGGTCCGCCCCCCCGAGCGCTACGCCCTTCCCGGGGTGAAGCACGTGGTGGCCGTGGCCTCGGGGAAGGGCGGGGTGGGGAAGAGCACCGTGGCCGCCAACCTGGCCCTGGCCCTGAGCCGGGAAGGGGCCAGGGTGGGCCTTCTGGACGCCGACCTCTACGGGCCGAGCCAGGCCAAGATGTTTGGCCTCGAGGGGGCCCGCTTGAAGGTGGACCAAAACCGCAGGATCCTCCCCTTGGAGGCCCACGGGATCAAGGTGCTTTCCATCGCCAACATCGTCCCCCCTGGGCAGGCCTTGGCCTGGCGGGGGCCCATCCTCCACGGCACCCTTAAGCAGTTTTTGGAGGACGTGAACTGGGGGGAGCTGGACTACCTGGTGGTGGACCTCCCCCCGGGCACGGGGGACGTGCAGCTTAGCCTCTCCCAGCTCACCCAGGTATCGGGCGGGGTCATCGTCACCACGCCCCAGGAGGTGGCCCTCATAGACGCCGAGCGGGCGGCGGACATGTTCCGGAAGCTCCAGATTCCCGTCCTCGGGGTCCTGGAGAACATGAGCTTCTTCCTCTGCCCCCATTGCGGCAAGCCCACCCCCATCTTCGGGGAAGGGGGCGGGAAGCGCCTGGCGGAAAGGCTCAAGACCCGCTTCCTGGGGGAGGTCCCCCTCACCCTGGCCTTGCGGGAAAGCGGCGACAAGGGCGTGCCCATCCTGGTCCAAGACCCAGAAGGGGAGGAGGCCCAGGCCTTCCTCAGGGCGGCCCGGGAGCTCGCCGCCGCCCTGAGCGTCCAGACCTTCCTCACCCTGCCCATGGTCTAGCATGGCGCTTCTTTTGGAGGGGACCAAGGAACGGGTTTTGGACCTCCTCCGCGCCCGGCCCCGCACCGCCAAGGAGGTGGCGGAGGCTTTGGGGATAAGCCGCGTCGCCGTTCAAAAGCACCTCCAGGACCTGGAGGCCAAGGGGCTCGTGGCCTCGGAGGTGCGGAGATGCCCGGGCCGGGGCAGGCCCTACCGGCTCTGGCGGGCCCTGGACCCCGAGGCCCCCTACGCCGCCCTCTGCGGGGACGTGCTTAGGAGCCTGGAGCGGGCCTTTGGGCGGGAAGGGGTGGTGCGGGTCCTGTTGGAGCGGAACCGGGCCCTCTTCGCCCCCCTGGGCCTGGAGGGCCTTCCCCTTAGGGAGAAGCTGGAGCGCCTGGCGGCCTTCCTCCGCCAAAGGGGGTACGAGGCGGAGGTGGTGGAGGAGGAAGGGGTCCTTTACCTCTGCCAGCACCGATGTCCCAAGCTCGCCCTTTCCCAGGAGCACGAGGCCCTTTGCCAAAGCGAGCTTCTGGCCTACGAGGAGCTTTTGGGCCTCCCCCTGGTGCGGGAGGAGCGCCTGGCGGAGGGGGGAAGCTGTTGCCGCTACCGGATCGCCCCGGGGAAGGTATCCTGAGGGGTGTGGGTCTACCGTCTGAAGGGCACCGCCGAGGCCCTGGAGGCCCTTCTTCCGGAGCTCTTTGAGCGGGGAGCGAGGGGGGTCTGGGAGCGGGAAGGGGAGGTCTGGGCCTACTTCCCCGCCCCCCTGGACCTCCCCTTTGGGGGGGTGTGGGAGGAGGTGCCCGAGGAGGACTGGCTCGAGGCCTGGCGGCGCGACCTTAGGCCCGCCCTAGCTCCGCCCTTCGTGGTCCTCGCCCCCTGGCACGCCTGGGAGGGGCCGGAGATCCCCTTGGTCATAGAGCCCGGCATGGCCTTCGGCACCGGGCACCACGAGACCACCCGCCTCGCCCTAAGGGCCCTTGCCCGCCACCTCCGCCCTGGGGAAAAGGTCCTGGACCTGGGCACGGGAAGCGGCATCCTGGCCATCGCCGCCGAGAAGCTTGGGGGAAAGGCCCTGGGGGTGGACATAGACCCCACGGTCCTCCCCCAGGCGGAGGCCAACGCCCAAAGGAACGGGGTGCGCCCCCGTTTTCTAGAGGGGAGCCTCGAGGCCGCCCTCCCCCAAGGCCCCTTTGACCTCCTGGTGGCGAACCTCTACGCCGAGCTCCACGCCGAGCTCGCCCCCCGCTACGCCGAGGCCCTCGCCCCTGGGGGAAGGGCCCTCCTCACGGGGATCCTCAAGGAGCGGGCCCCCGGGGTGCGGGAGGCCCTGGCGGGGGCGGGGTTCAGGCCCTTGGAGGAGGAGGCGGAAGGGGAATGGGTCCTCCTGGCCTATGGGAGGTGAGCGTGCGGCCCCACCGCGCCTATAGCCCCGGTCTCACCGGGGTCTTGCCCCTTAGGGAAAGCCATCACCTGGCCGAGGTCCTAAGGGCCCGGGTGGGGGACCGGTTCACCGTCTTTGACGGGGAGCGGGAGGCCCTGGCGGAGGTGGTGGACCTGGGCCCCCCGGTGCGCTACCGCATCCTGGAGGAGCGCCTGCCCCAAAGGGAGGTGGGGGTGGAGGTGGTCCTCTACGTGGCCCTCCTCAAGGGGGACAAGCTTTCCGAGGTGGTGCGCGCCGCCACGGAGCTCGGGGCCACCCGGATCCAGCCCCTCATCACCCGCCATTCCGTCCCCAAGGAGATGGGGGAGGGGAAGCTTAGGCGCCTCCAGGCCATCGCCCTCGAGGCGGCCAAGCAGTCGGGGCGGGTCCAGATCCCCGAGGTCCTTCCCCCCATTCCCTTAAAGGCGGTGCCCCAGGTGCCCCAGGGCCTGGTGGCCCACGTGGGGGCGGGGGCCCGGGTGCGGGAGGTCCTGGACCCGGAAAAGCCTCTCGCCCTCGCCGTGGGGCCGGAAGGGGGCTTCGCCGAGGAGGAGGTGGACTTTTTGGAGGCCCGGGGGTTTACCCCGGTGACCTTGGGCAGGCGCATCCTCCGGGCGGAGACGGCCGCTTTGGCCCTCCTCGCCCTCTGCACCGCGGGGGAGGGGCGGTGAGGGTGGGCGGGCCGGCGATGGCTTGGCTGGCGTTCCTTCTCCTCCTCGCCGGGTGCCGCTACACCTTCCTCCCCCTAGACCCTGGCAAGCCCCCGCCCCCCGAGCGCCCCTTCGTGGTGGCCCGGCTTCTTGCCGAAGGGGAAAGGGCGCGGCTCTCCTTGCGGGTGGAAAGGCTGGACGCTCCCGGCTACCTCCTCCTCCGGTGGTACCGGGAGGAAACCCTCCTCCAGGAGAAGGCCCTTTTCCTGGAGGCGCCTGGCGCCTACGAGGCCTTCTTCCCCTTGGGGGAGGGGTACCACCGGCTTTTGGGGCTTTGGGGGGGGCGGGCGCTTTTTCAGCTGGACCTGGGCACCCCGGGCCTACCGGACCCCGAGGAAGAGGAGCACCAGGGGGATGGTGAGGAAGGCCAGGAAGGTGGAGACCACCACGCTCCGGGCCACCCGTAGGGCATCCCCCCCGAACTCCCGGGTCATGAGGAAGGCGTTCACCGCCACCGGGGTGGCGGACTGCAGGACCAGGACCCGGCGCTCAAGCTCCGGTAGCCCTAGCGCCAGGCCCACCCCGTAGGCCAGAAGGGGGGCGAGGACGAGCCTCAGGGCGCTGGCCGTGGCCTCAAAGGCCCCCACCTGGAAGCGGGTCTTTCCCATCTGCATCCCTAGGGTGAGGAGGAGGACGGGGATGGCCGCCTGGCCCATGAGCCGCACCCCCTCGTCCAGCCGGAAGGGGAGGGCCACCCCCAGGCCCTTGAGGGCGAGGCCCAGGAAGAGGGCGTAGAAGAGGGGGAGGCGCAAGGTGAAGAGGAGGCCTTCCTTGAGGCTTCCTCCCCGGAGGAAGGCGGGGCCTAGGCCGAACATGACCACGCTGGAGAGGATGAAGTAGACCACGGCCCGCCTAAGGCCCTCTTCCCCCAGGGCGAAGTAGGTGAGGGAGAGGCCCATGTTGCCCGAGTTGGGGAAAAGGCTGCACACCAAAAGCCCCTTGGCGCTCTCGGGGGAAAGCCCTAGGAGCCTCCCCACCCCCCGGATGGCGAGGAAAAGGAGGCCGTAGGTGAGGGCGAAGCCCAGCACCAGGCCCAAAAGCCCTTCCCGGGTGTACTCCGCCCGGTACATGGCGTCAAAGATGAGGGCGGGCACCAGGAGGTAGAGGGTGAGGCGGCTTAGGGTGGCGAGGTCCATCTCCAGGCGCTTGCCCAGGAGGTAGCCGGAAAAGACCACCAGGGCCACGGGGACCACGGTGTTGAGGAGGGCTTCCATGTGGGGCATTCTAGAGGCATGCCCACCTACCTCGCCCTGGCCGAGGCCATCCGGGAGGTCCTCGTGCGGGGGGCTTGGGCCCCGAGGCGCCAGGTCCTTCCCATCCCCGAAGGGAGCTTCCTGGTGATGCCCGCAGCAGACGGGGAGCTTGCCCTTTGCAAGCTGGTGACGGTGGAGCCCCGCAAGACCCCTTCCGTCCAGGCGGAGGTTTGGGTGAAGCGGCTTTCCACGGGGGAGGTCTTTCGCCTTCCCGGGGAGGAGCTCACCCGTAGGCGCACCGCCGCCCTTTCCCTCCTTACCGCAAGGCTCCTCGCTCCAAGGCGGGAGGGGGCGCTTCTCGTGGTGGGCCCGGGGGCTTTGGGGGAGGCCCACCTCGAGGCCTTCCACGAGGGCTTTTCCTTAAGCCGGGTCCTGGTGCGGGGCAGGGGGCGGGAGCGGGTTTTGGCCTTTTTGGCGAGGGCCCAAGCCTTGGAGCTTCCCGCCGAGGAGTGGCGGGAAGAGGCCGTCCCTGAGGACGTGGCCTTTATCGTCACCGCCACCCCAAGCCCCACCCCGGTCCTCCCCGAAAGGGTGCCCGAGGGGGTTTTCGTGGCGGCGGTGGGGTCTTTCCGCCCGGGGATGCGGGAGGTGCCCGAGGCCCTGGTGCGGGAGGCGGCCCTCTACTGCGACACCGAGGACGCCCTAAAGGAGGCGGGGGAACTTCAGGGGGTGGAAAGGCCCATCGTCCCCTTGCGGGAAGCCCTTTTGGGTAGGCGGGCCGAGGGGCCTTTCGTCCTCTTTAAGAGCGTGGGCCACGCCCTCTTTGACCTGGCGGCGGCCCGGGCCTACCTGGGCCTATAGCCGGACCACGATCTTGCCCACGTGCCCCCGGTCCAGAAGGGCCTGGAAGGCGGCCTCGGCCTCGGCGAAGGGGAAGACCTTCCCCACCACGGGCCTAAGGGTCTTCCCCAGGCGGGGAAGGAGGAAGGCGAGGGCCTCTTCCAAGAGGGGCTTTTCCCCCAGGAGGGGGGAAAGCCAGAAGCCCACGACCGAGAGGTTCTTGCGCATGAGCCTTAGGGGGTTCACGGGAACCACCTCCCCTTCCGCCGCCCCGATGTAGACCAGGCGCCCTTTGGGCCTGAGGAGGCTTAGGCTTTCCTCCACCGCCTTGCCCCGCACCTCCAGGACCAGGTCCACGCCCCCTAGGGCCCGCACCTTCTCGGGTAGCTCCTCGTAGGTGGCCGCGAGGCCCGCCCCGAGGCTTTGGGGAAGGGCGAGCTTTTCCGCCCTCGAGGCCGCCGCCACCACCTCTAGCCCTAGCGCCCGGGCCACCTGCACCGCCGCCGTGCCCAAGGCTCCCGCCGCCGCCTGGACCAACACCCGCTCCCCGGGCCTCACCCCCGCCTGCTTTAGGGCCAGGTAGGCGGTGAGGAAGGAGACGGGGAAGCTTGCGGCCTCTTCCGGGGAAAGCCCCTCGGGGACGGGGAGGAGGGCTTCCCTGGGCACCGCCACCCGCTCGGCGAGCCCCCCTTGGCCGATGAGGGCGGCGTAGCGCCGGCCTTCGGCCTGGCCCACCACTTCCATCCCGGGGACGAAGGGGGGGGTGGGATCGGGTGAGGTAGGCCCCGAGGCGCATCAGGTGGTCCGCGAAGTTGAGGCCGACGGCCTCCACCCTAAGGACCACCTCCCCTGGCCCCGGCCTCGGGTCTTCCACGTCCTTAAGAGCCAGAGGGGCTCCTAGCTTTTCCTGCACCCAGGCTTTCATTGGGCTAGTTTACGCTATCCTGGGAGCCGTGACAGAGAGGAACCTCGCCCGCTTTTACCAGGTGGCCCAAGAAATTTGGAGCTAGCTTCCCCCTTCGGCCCGTTTCCGTCCCCTGGAGGACGGCAAACTCCTTGCCCGCCACGCTGCCCTCATGGAAACCTGGACCGAGGAGCTGGTCCAGGGGTTCTACGACACCCTTTTCGGCCACCCCGCCACCCGCAGGGTGTTCCGGGAGGGGGAACGGCCCGCCCGGGAGAAGACCCTGAGGGACTGGTACCTGCGCACCCTCCGGGGTCCTTTCAACGGGCAGTACTTCGCCTGGCAGGCCCTGGTGGGGTTGGTGCACGTGCGCCGGGGTGTGACCAACGCCATGATGGCCTCCATGTGGAACTGGCTCACGGAGAAGGTGGCTGAGAAGGCCCGTCAAGCTCTTTCTCCAGAGGAGGCCCAGGCGCTGGTGGACGCTTGGCGCCGCCTGGCCTTCACGGTGATGGCCCTCATCGCCGAGGAGTACCTGGAGGCTTACCTGGAAGCCCTGGCCTTGGCCCAAGGGGAAGACCCCCGAGCCTTTATGGAAAAAGCCCAGGAGATGGCGGGGGCCCTCCTCGCCCAGCTCAGCCCTTGACCGACCCCGCCAGGAGCCCCCTCAGGAAGTAGCGGCCCAAGAAGATATAGACCAAAAGGGTGGGCAGGGCGGCCAGGATGGCCCCCGCCATGGGCAGGTTCCACTTCACCGCCTCACCCCCGGCGAGCTGGGCCAGGGCCACGGTGATGGGCTGGCTCTCGGGCCGGGTGAGGGTCACGGCGAAGAGGAACTCGTTCCAGATCTGGGTGAACTGCCAGATAGCCACCACTACGAAGGCGGGGACCGAAAGGGGCAGGATCACGTGGCGGAAGATGCCGAAAAATCCCGCCCCGTCTATGCGGGCTGCCTCCACAAGCTCGTCGGGGATCTCGCTGTAATAGTTGCGGAAAATGAGGGTGACGATGGGGATGCCGTAGATGACGTGGACCAGGACGAGCCCGAAAAGGTTGCCGTAGAGGCCGATGGACTTCATGAACTGGAAGAGGGGGATGAGGATGCTCTGGTAGGGGATGAACATCCCAAAGAGGATCAGGGCGAAGAGGAGGCCCGACCCCCTAAAGGGCCACTTGGCCAGGACGTACCCGTTCAGTGACCCCACCAGGGCGGAGAGCAGGGTGGCGGAGGTGGCGAGGACCACGGAGTTTTGGAACTTGGGCCGGAAGGCCTCCCAAGCGGTGCGGAAGCTCTCCCAGTAGGGGGGGTGGGGCCACTGCCAGACCGTTTCCAGGGTGATCTTGGCGGGCTCCTTGAGGGCGGTGAGGATTACCAGGTAGACGGGCAGGAGGAAAAACCCCGCCATGAGGAGGAGGAAGGCGTAGAGGAGGACCCGGCCCATCACCGCCGCACCTCCTTCCTGAGCTGGCTCGCCAGGTAGGGAATGACCACTACCGCCACCAGGAGGAGCAGGAGGATGCCGATGGCGGCCCCCTTGGCGAACTGGTTGCCCCGGAAGGCCAGGAGGTACATGTAGATGGCGGGCACATCCGTGGGGGCGTAGTCCAGCCCGGCCATGGCGAAGATGAGGTCAAAGATCTTGAGGGCGATGTGCCCCAGGACGATCATGGCCGAGAGGGTAATGGGGGCCAGCATGGGAAAGATGACCCGGCGGAAAAGCTGCCATTCGCTCGCCCCGTCCACCCGGGCGGCCTCGAGGACCTCCACCGGGATCCCCCTGAGCCCCGCCAGGTAAAGGGCCATGGTGTACCCCGCCATCTGCCAGATGGCGGCCAGGATCACCCCCACCAGGGCCAGGCTGAACCCGTGGGTCTCGGGGTAGGGGAGAAGCTTAAGGCCCCGGCCTAAGGTGAAGGCCCAAAGGAGGAGCACCCCGGCGGAGAAGAGGGCCCAAAGGAAGCGCCTCCTTTCCCCTTCCCGGTAGGCGGCGTGGGCCACGTAAAGGAGGACCAAGGCCACGGCCAAGGCGGTGTAGAAGGGGAGGTGGTTCCAGTCAAAGACCAGGACCTGTTCCCGGGTGGCGAGCCAGGGGAAGGAAAGGGGCGGGAGGCCGAAGAGGGTGGGGAGGACGTTCACCCCGCCTTGGGGCTGGAGCATCCAGCGCCAGATGGTCCCCGTCACCACGAAGGAAAGGGCCATGGGGAAGAGGAAGACGGTGCGGAAGAATCCTTCCCCTTTAGGGGCTCTGTCCACCGCCAGGGCGAGAAGAAGCCCGAGGCCCAGGCTTCCCGCCATGAAGAAGAGGGTGAAGAAGATGAGGTTCACCACGCTTTGGCGGAAGCGCACGTCTACGAAGCCGGTGAAGAGCTCCCGGTAGTTCTCCAGCCCCACGAAGCGGAGCTCGGGCCTTAGGGCCAGGGCCTGGGCCGGGTCCTTGCCCCAGTCGGTGAGGGAGACCCAGAGGTTTTGCCCGATGAAGCCGTAGACGAAGATGCCTATCGCCAAAAGCGAAGGTAGGAGGACCAAGAAGGCCGTGATGCGGTCGCGCATGTTCCCTCGGGGAAAACCCCGTGGGGGCCTAGGCCCCCACGGGGGGAAGGGGCCTTAGCGGCCCAGGCCCACCTGGTCGGCGATGGCCTGGGCGGCGTTGGCCGCCGCCTGGGGGTTCTTGGTCTGGAGGAAGATCTCCATCACCGTGCCGAACTGGCTCATGAAGCTTTCCGGCGCCACCGCCCCGTGGACCAGGGAGCCCACGATGCGGTTAGACCGCCAGTCCTTCATGGCGGACTGGCCGTAGGCGTTGTACTTGCTGGGGTCGGAGTCCAGCCGGGCGGCGATGGAGCCCTTGAGGGGGTTGAAGGTGTCCTGCCCCTCCTTGGAGCCCACGAGCCTGAGCCAGTTGAGGGCGTTTTGCCGGTTCTTGGCCCCCTTGGGCAGGCCAAAGGAGTCGGAGAGCATCATGAAGACCCCCTGGGTGCCGGGGGAGGGGGCCCAGGCGAAGTCGGTCCCGGGCTTGAGCTTGAGGGTGGTGGCCATGTAGCCCGCCGCCCAGTCGCCCATGATGTTGAAGGCGGCCTGCCCCTGGACCACCCGGTCCACCGCCTGCTGCCAGGAAAGCCCGGAGGCGTCCGGGTTGGCGCAGCTCAGGACCTTGCCGAAGGTGTCCCAGACCGCCACCGCCTTGGGATCGGTGAACTTCAGCTTGCCCCTCCAGAGGTTGTTCCAGCCGTCGGGGCCTAAGGTGGCCAGGGCCACGCTCTCCCAGAGGTGCTGCTGGGTCCAGTTCTCCCCTAGGGCCAGGGGGGCCTGCACGCCTTTGCGCTTCAGGGCCTCGCAGGTGGCTAGGAACTCGGCCCAGGTCCTGGGCGGGGTGACCCCCCACGCCCTGAGCCTGGCGGGGATGTACCACATGACGTTGGAGCGGTGGATGTTCACCGGCACACTCCAGATCCCGCCCTTGTAGGAGATGAGGTCAATGAGCCCCTTGGGAAAGACCTGGAGCCACCCTTCTTGGCGGAAGAGGGGGGTGAGGTCCTCCATCCGGTTCGCCACCACCCAGGTGCCGATGAGCTCCATGCCGGCGTGCACCTGGAAGGTGTCCGGGGGGTCCCCGCCCAGCATCCGGGTCTTGAGGACGGCGCGGGCGTTCACCCCGGCCCCGCCCGTCACCGTGCCGTTGATGACCTCCACCCCAGGGTACTTTTGCTTGTAGAGCCGGATCAGGGCCTCCAAAGCGGGGCCTTCGTCCCCCGCCCACCAGGAGAAGATCTCAAGCTTGCCTCCTTGGGCCAGGGCGCTAAGCCCCAGGACCACGCCGATCGCCAAAAGCCACTTCCGCATACCTACCTCCATTGCGACGTGGGCTTTCCGCCCACAGGCCGCCCAGCTCAAAGAACCGCGCCAAGAAGAGGCTCGCCCCGCCCACCGCCGCCGCCAGGTGCCCGTAGGAGGAGGGTTGGACCGGAAGGGTGCGGTGGGCCTGCAAAAAGGCGTGGGCCTCGAGGGCCCGGCGCATAGGGCCTTCCAGAAAGGGGAAAAGCTCCGCCGCCTTGCCCCCCACCACCACCCGGGCGGGGTCGTAGGCCACCGCCAGGTTGGCGAGGAACCGGCCCAAGGCCTCCCCCAGGTGGGCCAAGGAGGCCTGGACCAAGGGGTCACCCTCCTGGGCCTGGGCCCTTAGGGTGTCCACGTCCTCCGCCTCACCCCCGAGGGCCCGGTGGTGTTGGAGCAGGGCCTCGAGGCTAAGCTCGGTTTCCAGGCATCCTTTCCGGCCGCAGGCGCAGCGCCTTTCCCCCTGGCCTTGCCAGTGGCCCACCTCCCCTGCCGCGCCGTTTGCGCCCCGGAGGAGGCGGCCTTCCGCCACCACCCCCACCCCGAGGCCCGTGCTCAACACCAGGTAAGCCAGGTTCTCCTCCCCGTGGAAGAAGACCTCGGAGAGGGCGGAGGCCTTGGCGTCGTTTTCCGCCAGGGTGGGCAGGGGGAAGTCGGCCAGGAGGTCCTTTAGGCTGAGCTCTCGCCAGCCCAGGTTGGGGGCGAAGAGGAGCCTTTCCCCCACCACCACCCCGGGCAGGGTAAAGCCCAGCCCCAAGGCCCCTTCCGTCTTGGGTAAGGCCTCCTGGAAAAGCCGAGCGAAGCGCTCCTCGGGGCCTGCTGCTTTGGGGTGGCGCCACTCCTTGGCCCAGATCACCTCCCCCCGCCAGTCCAGGGCCAGGAGGACCGTGCCCTCCACGCCCACCTCCGCCCCCAGGGCGAAGCGGGCCCCTGGGCGCAGGTGCAAAAGGGTACCGGGACGGCCCAGAGGCGGCGAGGTGAAGGCCCCTTCCTCCAGGAGGCCTTCCTGCAGGAGCTCCTCCACCAGACGGCTCACCGCGCTTTTGGCCAAGCCCGTGAGCCGGGAGAGGTCGGCGCGGGTGAGGGGGCCCCGCCGCAGGTGGCTCAGGATGGCCCGGCGGTTTAGCCTACGGATTTCCTGCGTGTCCCCCTTGCGCACCCAGTGCCGCCTCCTTAGTTCGTTCTCAGGACTAAGTAAACCACCGCCCGCCCTGTCCGTCAAGCCCTTGCCTTTTGGGCGCAAGAGGCCTTAGCCTGGAGGCGAGGCCCGCTAGGGCCTAAAAGCCAAGGTCCCGTAGCCCTGGTGCCTGGGCGCGTAGTCCAGGCTTAAAGTGGGGAAGTCCGGTGCGAGTCCGGCGCTGTCCCGCAACGGTAACCGGCCCAAGCTTCGCGCCCTTCTTCGCAGGCCGGAAGCCCGAATGCCTGCCAGGGCCGCCCACCCTTCCCCGGGGTGGGCACCTCACGCGGATGGGGGAGCCAGGGGGCGAAGGAAGCCTTTTGCCCCTGCCTCCCGGCAGGGGTTTTCCCTACCTCCCCCGGGGCTTTGGCCCTAGCGGCTTTAGGGAGGTAGGCATGAGGCGGTTTTTGGCTTTTCTGGCAGTCCTTTCGGCTTTGGTCTTCGCCTTTCCCCTCACCCTCACCGACGACCTAGGGCGTCAGGTTACCCTTAAAGCGCCTCCCAAGCGGATCGTCACCATGCTGCCCTCGGTCACGGAGACGGTCTGCGCTTTGGGGGCCTGCGACCGGCTGGTGGCCACGGACGACTACTCCGACTGGCCGGAAAGCGTCAAAAGGCTCCCTAAGGCGGGAGGGCTTTACAACCCCAATCCCGAGCTCATCGTCTCCTTGAAGCCCGACCTGGTCCTCGTCTCCCGCTACGGGAGGCTTTACGAGACCCTGGAGCGGGCGGGCCTCACCGTCTTTGCGGTGAAGACCGAGACCTACGAGGACATCTTCAAGACGGTGCGCACCCTGGGGAAGCTTCTCGGCCTTCCCGCCCAGGCGGAAGGTTTGGTGGCCAGGATCCAGAAGGAGGTTTACCAGGAGGAGGCCCGGGCGGCCAAGGCCAAGGCCCGTCCCCGGGTCTACTACGAGATTGACCCCACCCCCTACACCGCAGGCCCGGAGAGCTTCATCGGGGTCCTCATCCAGAAGGCCCGGGGGGTGAACATCGTCCCCAAGGAGCTGGGGCTTTTCCCCAAAATCTCCCCGGAGTTCGTGGTGCAGAAAAACCCCGAGGTCATCGTGGCCACCTACCCAAACGCCCTGGAGACGATCCGCAGGCGGCCGGGGTGGGACCGGATAAGCGCCGTGCGGAACGGGCGCATCTGCGTCTTCACGGGCGGGGAGGACAGCCTCCTCTCCCGCCCCGGCCCCCGGGTGGCCCAGGGGCTTAGGCTTTTGGTGGACTGCTTCCACAGGTAGCCGTGGTCCTCGCCCTTCCCCTAAGACGGGGCCTGGTCTTCCTGGGCCTGGGGGGCCTTTTGGGCCTAGCCCTGGTCCTGGGGGTGGGGGTGGGGGCGGTGGGGGTTCCGCCCCTCGAGGTGGTCCAAGCCCTTCTGGGCCTCAAGGAAAACCCCATCGTCACCGAGCTCCGCCTGCCCCGGGTGCTGGGCGGGGTTCTGGTGGGGGCGGCCTTGGGGGCGGCGGGGGCGGTGCTCCAGGGGCTTTTCCGGAACCCCCTGGCCGACCCCTACCTCATGGGGGCGGCCTCGGGGGCGGCTTTTGGGGTCACCCTTCTGGCCGCCTTCGGAGGGGGGCTCGCCCCGGCCTTCGCCCAGCACGCCGTCTTTCAGGGCCTCGGCCTTTCCGCCACCCTGGCGGGGTTTTTGGGGGCTTTGGGGGCCACCCTCCTCACCCTAGTCCTCGCCGGGGGGGTGGCCCGCACGGGGGAGCTGGTCCTGGCGGGGGTGGTGGTGGGGAGCGTCCTCACCGGGCTCACCACCTACCTGATGCTCCAGGACGCCGACCGGGTGCGGGCGGTCTTCGCCTACACCCTGGGCAACCTGGCCTTTCTGGGGTGGCCGGGGGTGCGGGGGCTTGGCCTCTTCCTTCTTCTCGGCCTTCCCCCCCTTCTCCTCCTGGGCCGGGCCTTGAACGCCTTGCAGCTGGGCGAGGAGGTGGCCCAAAGCCTGGGGCTTCCCCTTGGGGGACTTAAGCTTCTCCTCCTCCTTGCGGCAAGCCTCCTCACCGCCAGCGCCGTGGCCCAGGCGGGGATCATCGGCTTCGTGGGCCTCATCGTCCCCCACCTCCTCAGGCGGCTTCTTGGGGAGGACTACCGCCTTCTTCTACCCGCCAGCGCCCTTCTGGGCGGGGCGCTTTTGGTCCTGGCGGACCTCCTCGCCCGCACCCTCACCCGGCCGGCGGAGCTTCCCGTGGGGGTGGTGACCACCCTTTTGGGCGGACCCTTCTTCCTCTATCTCCTTTGGAGGCAGCGTGGCCGGGCTTGAGGCCAAGGGGATCGTTGGGCCCTACGCCCTTAAGGGGGTGGACCTAAGGCTTGCCCCCGGGGAGTGGCTTGCCCTTTTGGGCCCCAACGGCTCGGGCAAGACCACCCTTTTGCGGGTGATGGCGGGGCTTCTTCGGCCCCGGGCGGGGAGCGTTTGGCTAGAGGGGAAGCCCCTTTGGGCCTACGGGACCTACCAGAGGGGACGGCTTCTCGCCTACCTGCCCCAAAACGGCCCTTACCCCGAGGGGCTTTTGGTGGAGGAGGTGGTGCGCTTGGGGAGGCTTCCCCACCTGGGGCTTTGGCGACGGGAGGGGAAGGAGGACCTTAAGGCCGTGGCCTGGGCCATGGCGGTGACCGGGACGGAGGGCTTTAAAGGGCGGCTTCTTTCCACCCTTTCCGGGGGGGAAAGGCAGAGGGTCCTTTTGGCCCGGGCCTTGGCGGCGAGGCCCCGCTACCTCCTTCTGGACGAGCCCACCACCTACCTGGACCTGGAGCACCAGTACGCCCTTCTCCTCCTCCTAAAGGACCTGGCCGCCCAGGGCCTTGGCATCCTTTCCGTGCTCCACGACCCCAACCAGGCCGCCTTGGCCCACCGGGTGGCGGTGCTCAAGGAAGGGCGCCTCCTCGCCCAGGGCCCTCCCCGGGCGGTGCTCCGGGAGGAACTCCTCACCGCCCTTTACGGCCCCAGGGTGCGGGTGACCCTTCTGGAGGGGAGGCCCCATGTCTATTTGGACGGATAGGGCGAGGCTTTACGTGCGGGGACGGGCCTTCCTCCTGGACCTGGGAGAGGAGGTGGCCTTTTACACGGAAAGCGGTCCCAAAAGGGCCCGCTACCTCCTGGTGGGCAGGCTTTCCCCGCCGGAGTGGTTTAGGCTCGGCCTTCCCCGCCAGGGGGTTCTCCACTACCCCCTGGCCGTGGACCCCCTGGCCTTCCTTTGGGAAGGGGAGACCCTGGTCTTCCCGGGCCTAAGGGTCTACCTGGCGGGTCCTCCGCCCTTCGTGGAGACCCCCTACTACGCCTGGCCCTTGACGGAGGGGGTGGGCCCGGGGTAGGGTGTCCTTACCGACCGGTTGGTCGTGAGGAGGTGGGCATGCGGCTCAAGGACAAGGTGGTCCTCATCACCGGGGCGGCCCACGGCATCGGCCGGGCCACCCTGGAGCTTTTCGCCAAGGAGGGGGCGAGGCTTGTCGCCTGCGACATTGAGGAAGGCCCCTTGAGCGAGGCGGCCTCGGCCACGGGGGCCATGCCCCTTAGGATGGACGTGGCCGATCCTTCCTCGGTGGAGGAGGGCTTCCGGCGGGCTTTGGCGGAGTTTGGCCGCCTGGACGGGGTGGTGCACTATGCCGGGATCACCCGGGACAACTTCCACTGGAAGATGCCCCTCGAGGACTGGGACCTGGTCCTCCGGGTGAACCTCACGGGAAGCTTCCTGGTGGCCAAGGCGGCCTCGGAGGCCATGCGGGAGAAAAACCCTGGGAGCATCGTCCTCACCGCGAGCCGGGTCTATTTGGGGAACCTGGGGCAGGCCAACTACGCCGCCTCCAAGGCGGGGGTGGTGGGGCTTACCCGGACCTTGGCCCTGGAGCTTGGGCGGTACGGGATAAGGGTGAACGCCTTGGCCCCTGGGTTCATTGAGACGCGGATGACGGCCAAGGTGCCGGAGAAGGTGCGGGAGAAGGCCATCGCCGCCACCCCCTTGGGCCGGGCGGGGAAGCCTTTGGAGGTGGCCTACGCGGCCCTCTTTTTGGTCTCGGACGAGTCTAGCTTCATCACCGGGCAGGTGCTCTTCATAGACGGGGGGAGGACCATCGGGGCGGCTCCCGCCTGAGGGCATCCCGTGGCGGCGGGAGGGTGTAGGCTTAGGGCATGCGGATCCTCGGCTGGTTCCTCCTCCTTGCGGGGCTCGTCCTCGCCTGGTTTCTTCTTAGCCCCTTCGTGGCCATCCTCCTCGCCCTCTTCGCCCTCCCCTTAGCCCTCCTCCTCGCCGCCTTGGCCCTTCCCTTAGCCCTCTTCCTCACCCTTTTGGGGGCTTTCCTTAGCCTTTTGGGCTTCTTCGTGAAGTGGCTCTTGCCCTTGGGGCTTCTCCTCCTCGCCCTCTGGCTCCTTTTAAGCCCAAGGAGGCCCGTTCCTGAGGGGTGGTGATGGATTTCCGGAAACTTGACGCCCACTTCCGGCGCATGGTGGAGGAGGGCCTCCTCCCCGGGGCCGTGGTCCTCGTGGCCCGGGGAGGGGAGGTGGTCTTCCAGGGGGTCTACGGGATGCTGGACCCGGAGAAGGGGCTTTCCATGCGGGAAGACGCCCTTTTCCGGATCTACTCCATGACCAAGCCTTGGGTCTCCGCCCTGGCCCTGAGCTTCGTGGAGGAGGGGACCCTCTCCCTTTTGGACCCCGTGGAGAAGTACCTGCCGGAGTTTTCCCGGCTCCGGGTGGGGCGGGAGGTGGGGGAGGAGGTGGCCTTGGAGCCCTTAAGGGCTCCCCTCACCCTCTACGAGCTTTTGCGCCACACGGCGGGCTTCACCTACGGGGTTTTCTTCCGCTCCCCGGTGAAGCGGCTTTACCTCGAGGCCGGGGTGGACCGCTTTGACCTGGACCGCAAGACCTTTTTGGAGCGCCTCGCTGCCCTTCCCTTGCGCTTCCAGCCGGGGGAGGCCTTTGAGTACGGGCTTTCCACCGATGTGCTGGGGCATGTCCTCGAGGCCCTCTCCGGGAAAACCTTGGACCAGCTTCTGGAAGAGCGCCTCTTCGCTCCCTTGGGCATGAAGGACTCGGGCTTCCAGGCCAAGGACCCGGCCCGCCTGGCCCAGCCCTTTCCCAAGGACCCGGAGACGGGCCGAAGCGTGCGCCTGATCCCCGTGGACACCCCCCCGCCCCGCTACGCCGGGGGGATGGGCGGGGTGAGCACCGCCCGGGACTACCTGCGCTTCCTGGAGGCCTTGCGCACCGGCGAAGGCCTCCTCCACCCCCGCCTTTCCCGCCTCATGACCCAGGACCACCTGGGCCCCCTCTACGCCGAGGGCCTCAAGCGGGGGCCGGAGTACCTGCCGGGACCCGGGTACGGCTTTGGCCTCGGGGTGGCGGTGCGCCTGGGGGAGGCGGGGCTTTCCCCGGGAAGCCCGGGGGACTTCTTCTGGTCCGGGTTTGGCGGCACCTACTTCTTCGTGGACCCCGCCTTGGGCCTCACGGCCCTCCTCATGGCCCAAGCCCCGAACCTCCTTTCGGTCTTGGAACCCCCCAAGGCCCTCCACTCGCGGCTTGGGGCGAGGCTCCACCACCTTTTCCGCGTCCAGGTCTACCGGGCCCTTTAGGCGGGTAGGGCTAGGCGCTTGGAGCCTTCCTGGGGGGCGGGAACCCTCACCGCCGGCGCCTAGCCTAAGGGCTCCACCCCCACCGCCTGGGCCAGGGCCTGAGGAAGGAGGAAGACTTCCCCTTCCACCTCCACCCGCACCCCGTCTTCGTGCGCCAAAACCTTTAGGGACTTTCCCGGGAGGAGGCCGATCCGGGCGAGGAGGTTCAGGGTGCCCCGGTCCTGGGCCAAAGCCCGAACCACCCGTGCCCGCCCCAGGGGGGCCTGGGAGAGGGGGAGGGCCTTGGCCTCGGGCAGGGTCAGGTCCTTGGTGGGGATGGGGTCCCCGTGGGGGTCAAAGGGGGGGTGGCCCAGGTACTCGGCGATCCTTTCCTCCAGGGCCTCGCTGATCACGTGCTCCAGCCTTTCCGCCTCCTCGTGGACCTCCTCCCAGCCGTACCCCAGGGCCTGGTGGAGGTAGGCCTCGAGGAGGCGGTGGTGGCGCAGGACCTCGAGGGCCACCCGCCGGCCCGCCTCGGTGAGCCGTGCTCCCCGGTAGGGGAGGTACTCCACCAGGCCCAGGGCCGCCAGCTTCTTCAGCATCTCCGTCACCGAGGGGGGGCGTACCCCAAGCCGCTCCGCCAGGGCCTGGGTGGGGACCGGCACCTGGCCTTCCTCCAAGAGGAGGAGGTGCTTCAGGTAGTCTTCCTGGGCCTCGGTGAGGGGCGGCCTTGCCATCCCCCTCAAGGTAGCATGGGAGCATGGACCTCACCCACTACCCCTACCCCTCCCGCCGCCCCGTGGTCCTGGGGAAGCGGGGTGCCGTGGCCACGAGCCAGCCCCTCGCCGCCCTGGCGGGGATGGAGATGCTCCTAAAGGGGGGAAGCGCCGTGGACGCCGCCCTTGCCATGGCCGCCTGTCTCACGGTGGTGGAGCCCACCTCCAACGGCATCGGGGGGGATCTTTTCGCCATGGTCTGGGACGGGAAGCTCCACGGCCTAAACGCCTCCGGCAAAAGCCCCCTGGCCCTCACCCCGGAGAGGCTTCCCGGGAGGATGCCGGAAAGGGGCTGGCTTCCCGTGACGGTGCCGGGGGCGGTCTCGGGCTGGCGGGCCCTCCACGAGCGCTGGGGCAGGCTTCCCTTCCCCGAGGTCCTGGCCCCCGCCATCCGCTACGCCGAGGAGGGTTTTCCCGTGGGGCCGGAGACGGCGAGGGCTTGGCGGCGGGCAGAAGGCGTCTTCCTCCCCCTGGAGGGGCCGGAGTTTAAGGCCTTCCAGGAGGTGTTTTTCCCCGGGGGAAGGGCCCCCCGGGCGGGGGAGGTGTGGCGGAGTCCCTTGCACGCCAAGACCCTCAGGGAGATCGCCGAGACCTACGGGGAAAGCCTTTACCGGGGGGCCTTGGCCGAGGCCCTGGCCCGCTTTAGCGGGGATACCGGGGGGCTTCTCACCCTTCAGGACCTAAAGGCCCACGCCCCGGAGTGGGTGACGCCCCTTTCCACGGAGTACAAGGGGCTCACCGTCTGGGAGCTTCCCCCAAACGGCCAGGGGGTGGCGGTCCTCCTCGCCCTGAACCTTTTGGAGGGGTTTGACCTGAGGCCGGAGGACCCTTGGAGCTACCACGTCCAGATTGAGGCCATGCGCCTCGCCTTGGCGGACACCTACCGCTTCGTGGCCGACCCCCGCCACATGGAGCTTGACCCCAAGGCCTTCCTCTCCAAGGCCTACGCGGCGGAAAGGAGGAGGCTTATCGGGGAAAAGGCCCTTCCCCGGGTCCTTCCCGGGCTAAGGCCTGAGGGGACGGTCTACCTGGCGGCGGCGGACGGGGAGCTCATGGTCTCCCTCATCCAGTCCAACTACCAGGGGTTTGGCTCCGGGGTCTTGGTGCCGGGGACGGGGATCGCCCTGCAGAACCGGGGCCTGGGGTTTTCCCTGGAGGAAGGCCACCCGAACCGGGTGGGGCCGGGAAAGAGGCCCTTCCACACTATCATCCCGGGCTTTCTCACGAGGGAAGGAAAGCCCCTTGGGCCCTTCGGGGTCATGGGGGGGTTCATGCAGCCCCAGGGGCACGTCCAGGTGGTGGTGGCCCTGGCGGACTTCGGCCTGAACCCCCAGGCGGCCCTGGACCGGCCCCGCTGGCAGGTGGTGCCGGGGGACGAGGTGCTTCTTGAGCCTGGCATCCCCCAGGCCACGGCCCTCTTCCTCAAGGACCTGGGGCACCGGGTGCGCTACGAGGCGGAGTACGGGCTTTTCGGCCGGGGGCAGGCGGTCTTCCGCCTGGGGGAGGCCCTGGCGGCGGCCTCGGACCCTAGGGCCGAGGGGCTTGCCTTGGCGTGGTAAGGAGGGGGTCATGAGGTGGATGGGGCTTCTTTTGCTTCTCGGTTTTGGGATGGGCGGGGCTTCGGAGCCGGACCTTTCCGGGGAGGTTTTGGCGCGGCTTTTCACCCAGGAGGTCCAGGAGGCCTGGTTCTCGGAGGACTTTTTGGCCCAGGTGCCCGTGGGCCAGGTGGAGGCCATCTTGGCGCAGCTTGAGGCCCAGCTGGGGGCTTTCCAGGGGATTAGGCCGGTGGAGCCCGGGCGGTACCTGGTGGTTTTTGAGAAAGGGTACGTCCCTGCCCAGATCGGCCTGGACGCTCAGGGGCGCATCGCAAGCCTTTTCTTTGAGCCTCCGGTGGCCCGGCTTCCCAGCCTCGAGGCCGCCCGAGAAGCTTTCCGCGCCCTTCCTGGCCGGGTGGGGCTCTGGGTGGAGCGAAACGGCCAGGAGGTTCTGGCCTTGAACCCCGAGGCCCCCTTGGCGGTGGCCTCAGCCTTCAAGCTCATGGTCCTGGCCCTGGCTTTGGAGGAGGTGGAGGCCAGCCGCTGGCGATGGGATCAGGTGGTGCGCCTCCAGGAAGGCTGGAAGAGCCTCCCCTCGGGCATTCTTCAGGACTGGCCAGCCCAAAGCCCCCTCACCCTTCACACCTTGGCGGCCCTTATGATCTCCCTTTCCGATAACACCGCCGCCGATGCCCTCATGCACCTTCTAGGGAGGGAGCGTCTCGAGGCCCATGCCCCCCAGAACCGGCCCTTCCTCACCACCCGGGAGGCTTTTCAACTTGCGGCTGGTACCAACCGGGACCTCTTGCGGGTTTACCGGGAGGGAGACCTGGAGGCGCGCAGGCGGGTGTTGGATGAGCTCCGAAAAAGGCCCCTTCCCAAGGTGGGAGATCTGCCGTTAGACCCTGCTCGGTGGCCTCAGGAGGCGGACTGGCGCTTCACCCCAAGGGAGCTATGCGCCTGGATGGGGCGGGTGGCGGACCTGCCCCTTCTTGGCATCAACCCCGGGCTCACCCTTTCGGGGTGGGATGGCATCGCCTTCAAGGGAGGGTCTAGGCCTGGGGTTCTCAGCTTGGTTCACGCCCTGAAACGGAGAGAGGACCGGTATTGCGCGGCTTTTGTTTGGAATAATCCCCAGGGAGTGGAGACCCTTCAGGCCCTCACCCTCTACGGTGGCCTTTTGGACCTACTCCCCTAAAGGGGGTAGGCGAACCCCAGGAGGCTTTTCCCCCCAAGCCGCTCCCGCAGCTCCGGGGATAGGGGCGAAAGGCGGGCCCGCTGCAGGGCCAGGTGTTCTTTGAGGGCCTTGGCCAGGGCGTTCCGCCAGGAGGCAGGGGCGGCCTCCCCCAGGCTCAGGTAGGCCCGGACGGGCCTACCGGCGAAGGCCCTTCCCCAGAAGTCCGCCAGGGCAGCGGGCACCCGGCCCTCGGGTACGGGCAAGGGGGGTAGGCGGAGGCGGTCTTCCTCCAGGGCGAAGAGGGCGTAAAGGCCCAGGCGCAAGGCCAGCCCACCCCCTGGGGGGAGCCAGCCCTGGCGCCTTAAGGCCTCGGGGTCGGCGGAGGCCAGGTAGAGCCGGCCCTCCCTTTCCACCCGCCGCAGCTCGGCCAGGAGGTCTTCCGGGTCTGCCTTGCCCAGAAGCTCCTGGGCCCGCTCGTGGAGGGCCCTTAGGCCGGGGCCCAAGAGGGGGGTGGGGTGGAGGAGGAGGCGGCTTGGGTAGCGTTCCCGGAGGCTTTCCGCCAGGGACAGGTGGGCGCCGAAGGGAGGTCGGGTGACGAGGAGGAGGACCCGGTCGTAGAGGGCGAGAAGCCGCCTGCAGGCGCCCTCGAGGCTCTCCCTCAAGGGGTCCCAGACGAAGGGGTCGTCCTCCCGAGCAAAACCGCTCGGTTCCGAGAGAAGCCCCAGTTCCATCGGGGGGGATTCTATGGGGAGGTTCCGGGGACGAATGTCCTGAACCCGGTACAGCTTATCCCCTGGCCGAGCCCCAGGGCTACCAGGTGGAGGTGGCCCCGGCGGACCCCAACCCGCCCCTGAGCTGCCCGGCCCGCTGAAAAGCCCCTTGGCCCTCGGGGTCCGGGAGGCCGCCTTTAGGGCTTCACCTTCCTTCAAAGAGCCCCCCTGTCCAGGGGGGTGGCCCTAGGCCCAGAAGCCCCTTTAGGCCCAAGGCGGCCTCCACCCCTTGGGTGCCGTAGTTGTTGTTGAAGATGACAAAGACCCGCTCGGCCCTTTCCGCTAGGATGCGGGTGGCCTCGGCCAGGTCTTGTAGCTCCTCCTCGGAGTAGCGCCAGTTGAAGCGCTCGTAGGGCTTCTGGTGGGGGCCTTTCCAGGTTTCGGCGTTTCTCCCGTGGCAGCGGAGGACGGCCACGGGGTGGGTGGGCTCCAAGACCCTGGGCGGGGCCTCGGGGTGGGGCGGGGCGTCCACACTCACGTGGACGAGGCCCAGGCGCTCTAGTTCCCGCTTCACGAAGCCCCAGGCGGCGTACCACCTGGGGTTCCGGAACTCCACCGCCACCAGGTAGCCCCGGGTCCTTTCCGCCAGGCGTTCCAGGTACCGGAAGCTACGGGGCTTGGGCTCGGCCCAGGGGGGGAGGCCGAAGTGGAGGTAGCCCAGCTTGTCCGCCTCCCTTAGGGGTTCTAGGGCTTGGAAGAAGCGTCGCCAGGCCTCCTCCACCACTTCTTCGGGGACTTCCTTTTGGGAAAGGTGGCCCTCCTTGGGAAGGAGGGCCCTTAGGTCCTTGGGGAGGGCGCTTGCCTCCAGGCCGTGCCCGGTGAAGGCGGAAAAGGCCTTGACGTTAAAGAGGAAGCCTTTGGGCGTGCGCTCGGCCCACTTCCGCACCACCTCGAGGCGGGGCAGGGCGTAGAAGGTGCTGTCCACTTCCACGGTGTCAAAGCGCTGGGCGTAGTAGCGGAGGCGCTTTTCCGGGTGGTTTTTCACCTCGGGGGGGTACCAGCCGGAGGCGAGGAGGGTAGGGTCGGTCCAGCTCGCGGTGCCCACCCGGATCTCGGCCACGCCCCCATGGTACCCCGGGGATTGTCGGCGGGGCTACGGGGTGGGGAGGGGGGCCCGGGGTAGATTGGGCCCTATGGAACCTGTCTGGCCCAAGCCCCGGGTGGTGGTGAGCGCCTGTTTGGGCTTCGCCGCCGTGCGCTACTCGGGGGAATGCATCCCCGACCGGGCGGTGACCGCCCTAAGGGAGTTCGTGGAGTTCGTCCCGGTCTGCCCCGAGGTGGAGATCGGCCTCGGGGTCCCAAGGCCCGTGGTGCGCCTGGTGCGGGGGGAGGAAGGCCCCCGGATGGTCCAGCCCAAAACGGGGGAGGACCTCACGGAAAGGATGCGGGCCTTTAGCGGGCGCTTCCTTTCGGGGCTTGGGCCTGTGGAGGGGTTTATCCTGAAAAACCGCTCTCCCAATTGCGCCCTAAAAGACGCCGAGGTCTACGCCCGGGCCGACGAAGGAGGGGTGGTGGAAAGGGGCCCCGGGCTTTTCGCCCGGGCGGTGGAGGAGGCCTTCCCCCTCCTCCCCAAGGAGGACGAGGGGCGGCTTACCAACGCCCGGATCCGGGCCCACTTCCTCACCCGGATCTTCGCCCTGGCCCGGCTTCGCAGGGTGGAGGACCTTCCTGGCCTCATGGCCTTTCACGCCCGCTACAAGCTCCTCCTCCTGGCCTACCACCCGGGGGAGGCCCGGGCCTTGGGCAGGCTTCTCGCCGAGGCCAAGGGGAGGCCTTTCCCCGAGGTGCGCCGGGCCTACGAGGAGGGGTTCCTTAGAGCCACCCGGCTTCCTTTCCGCCTCGGAGCCATGACGGATGCCCTCCTCCACGCCTTCGGGTACTTTAAGAGGGCCCTTTCCCCCAAGGAGAAGGCCCATTTTTTGGATCTTATTCGGGGCTTTCGGGAAGAGCGGCTTCCCCTCGAGGCCCCCCTCGCCCTCCTTTGGTCCTGGGCTTTGCGGGTGGAGGAGGGCTACCTGGAGGCCCAGGCCCTCTTTGAACCCTTTCCCTGGGCCCTCATGGACCTGAGGAGTTCCTAGAGGAACCGGGCGAAGACCCGGGCCAGGGCCCTCAGGTCGTCTAGATTTTCCCGGAGAACCCGGTGGACGATCCTCCGGTCTATGTCCAGGTACTCGTGCACCAAGAGGTTGCGGAAGCCGATCATCCGGCGCCACTTTTGGGCCAGGGCTTCGTCCACGTACCCGTGGGCCAGAAAGAGGTCCACCAGGTCCTTGGCCCGCTCAAAGGGGCCTAGGTTCTCGTCCGAGGCCACGTGGGCGGCCATGTCGGTGAGGGCTTCTATGGAAAGTTGGAGGAAGCGCTCTGCGGCCCCGTAGCGCTCCGGGTTTTCCAAAAACTCCTCCAGGCTGTAGCGGGAAAGGTCCTGGAGGATGTTTAGATAGGCCTCCAGGTGGGAAAGCCTCCGCCGAAGGACCTCAGGCCGGGTCAAGCCACCTCCGCTTCAGGGCTTCCCGCTGGACCTTTAGAAGGGGTTCCAGGTCCCACCACTCCCGGGCCACCCGGGAGACGTAGCTTCCCAGGTCAAACCCTTCCCGCACGAAGAGGGGTTTTCCCCGCACGGCCAGAAAGGCCAAGAGGGGCGGGGCTCGGTGGAGGAGGAGGAGGTCCACCCGCTCAAACCCGGCCTCCACCAGGGCTTCCAGGACCTCGAGGGTGGGGTCGGGTTCCGGGGGAGAGAGGTAGAGGGCCAGGTCCCAGTCGCTTTCCGGCCGGGCCCGCCCTTCGGCCCGGGAGCCGAAGAGGAAGGCGGCCTGGACCTGGGGGAAGCGGGCGAGGATCTGGCCGAGGCGCTTTTCCTCCTCCACGGGGCCATTTTACACCCGCTCCACCCGCCCCCGGGCCTCCTTGGGGGTCTTGGCCCCGATGGCGAAAAGGGCGGTGCGCATCTCCTGGAGGTCCAGGCCATGGCCGCCTCCGCCCCCTCCAGGGCGGGCCTTAGGAGGGGCCTCGCCACCGCCACCAGGTCCGCCCCCAAGGCCAGGGCCTTCACCGCCTCGGTGCCCGTGTAGACCCCGCCCGAGGCGATGAGGGGGAGGTGGGGGAGGATTTCCCGCACCTCGAGGATCGCCTGGGCGGTGGGGATGCCGATCTCGCAAAGCTCCGGGTGGCGCACCTCCCCGAAGCGCACCCACTCCTCCACCCGGGCCCAGCTTGTCCCCCCGGCCCCGACCACGTCCACCGCCGCCAGGGGAAGGTCCCTTAGGGCCAAGGCCGCTTCCCGGGAAAGCCCGTGCCCCACCTCCTTGACGAGGACGGGGAAGGGGAGGGGAAGGAGGTCCTTAAGGCGCTCTAGAAGCCTCCTAAAGTCCGTGTCCCCCTTCTGCACCGCCTCTTGGAGGGGGTTCACGTGGAGGGCCAGAGCGTCCGCCTCTAGGAGCTCCACGAGCCGGAGGAGGTCGTCCCGCCCGTAGCGGCGGAGCTGGACCAGGCCCAGGTTGGCGATGAGGAGGCCCCTTGGGGCCACCTTCCGCACCCGGAAACTCCTCAGGGCCTCGAGTCTTTCCAGGACCACCCGCCCCGAGCCCAGCCTCATGCCCACGCCGAGGGCCTCGGCGGCCTCGGCCAGGGCCAGGTTGATCCGCTCCCCCCTTTCCTCCCCCCCGTCATGGCCCCGATGAGGAAGGGGGCCTTTAGGGTCTTGCCCAAAAAGGGGGTGGTGAGGTTCACCTCCTCCAGGGCGAGGCCCTCTTCCGCCGGGGCGTGCGCCTTTGGGGGCCGGAAGGGGCGGTGGAGGGCCTCCTCATCCCCGTCCTCCAGGCCATCGGGGAGGCCTGGCACCGGGGGGAGGTCTCCGTGGCCCAGGAGCACCTGGCCTCCACCTTCCTTAGGGCCCGCCTCCAGGAGCTTCTGGACCTGGCGGGCCACCCCCGGGGGGCCCCCATCCTGGTCACCACCCCCCCGGGGGAGCGGCACGAGATCGGGGCCATGTGGGCCGCCTACCGCCTCCGCCGCCTGGGGCTTCCCGCCCTCTACCTAGGCACCGACACCCCCTTGCCGGACCTGAAGGCCCTGGCCCACCGCCTGGGGGCCCGGGGCGTGGTCCTCTCCGTCCTTTTACCTGAGTCCCTGAAGGCCCTTCCCGATGGGGCCTTAGAGGGCCTCGCCCCCAAGGTGGTCCTTGGGGGAAGGGGGGCGAGCCTCGAGGAGGCGAAGCGCCTAGGGGCCCTTTTCGCCGAGGACCTCAAGGCCTTGGAAGGCCTATGGGAGGAGAGAGCATGAAAAGGTACGCCCGCAAGGAAGCCATCTACCTCGCCGGAGAACCCGCCCACACCCTCTACCGCCTGGAGTCGGGCCTGGTGCGCATCGTGGAGCTTCTCCCCGACGGCCGCACCCTCACCCTCCGCCACGTCCTCCCCGGGGACTACTTCGGGGAGGAGGCCCTGGAGGGGAAGCGCCACCGCTATGCCGCCGAGGCCATGACCGACTGCCAGGTCCAGGGCCTGGACCCCAAGGCCATGCCCCACGAGGCCCTGCACCAGGTGGCCCGCAACCTGGCCCGGCAGATGCGCCGCGTCCAGGCCTACGAGACCCACCTCCAAACCGGGGAGCTCCGCGCCCGCATCGCCCGCTACCTCCTCTTCCTGGCGGACACCCCGGCCTCCTTCCGGGACGAGCGGGGCCTTTACGTGACCGTCTCCCACGAGGAGATCGCCGACGCCACCGCCTCCACCCGGGAGTCCGTCTCCAAGCTCCTTTCCGACCTGAGGCGGGAGGGCCTCCTCGCCACCGCTACCGCCGGGTCTACCTCCTGGACCTGAAGGCCCTCGAGGCCGAGGCCCAGGGTATACTGGAAGCCGCCTAGGATGCGGGTCTTCGTCGTGGGGGGAACGGGCTTCGTGGGGCGGCACCTGGTGGCCCTCCTCCTCAAGCGGGGCCACACCCCCATCGTCCTCTCCCGAAAGCCCCGGGAGCTTTCCCCGGGGGCGGTCTTCGTTCAGGGGGACATCACCCGGGAGGTGCCGGACCTAAGCGGGGCGGAGGCCGCCATCTACCTGGCGGGGATCATCCGGGAGCGGGGCCAGGGCTTCCAGGCGGTCCACGTGGAGGGGGTGCGAAACCTCCTTGAGGGGATGCGCCGGGCCGGGGTGAGACGCCTTCTCCACATGTCCGCCCTGGGGGCGAGGCGGGGGACGGGAAGCCGCTACTTTGAGACCAAGGCCGAGGCGGAAGAGCTGGTCCAGGCAAGCGGCCTGGACTGGACCATCCTCCGCCCAAGCCTCATCTTCGGCCCCGGGGACGAGTTCTTTGGCGGCGTCCTCAAGGGCTTGGTCTGCACCCCTCTCCCCTTCGTCCCCCTCATCGGGGACGGGAGCTTCCCCTTTAGGCCCGTCTACGTGGGGGACGTGGCTTTGGTCTTCGCCGAGGCCTTGGAGCGGGGGGTCTTGGGCCGGCTGGACCTGGTGGGCCCCAAGGAGTACACCTTCCGGGAGCTTTTGGAGCTGGTGATGAAAACCCTCGGCCGCAAAAAGCCCTTCCTCCCCATCCCCCTTTTCCTCATGGACCTCCTCGTTCCCCTCCTTTCCCTCCTCCCCTTCGCCCCCCTCACCCTGGACCAGTACCGCATGCTCAAGGAGGGGAACACCGCCCCCTTCCCCGAGGCCCTAAAGGACCTCCTTCCGAATCCTAAGCCTTTGGAGGAGGTCTTGCCTCAGTACCTCCGGTGCTAGGGCCTTCTCCTTGCCCTTGGGTCGGCGGGGAGGGCGGCGAGGAGCCTCTCCTAGTCCTCCCGGTCCGCCCGGCCGGGGTCTTGGAACTCGTTCCAGGTGAGGGGCCTTTCCCTGTAGGCCCGGAGGTCCGGGAACCCCCCAAAGGCCCCGTAGGCCCGCCCGCACCCCGCGCAGAAAAGCCCCTCTCCCAAGGGCCTGCGGCAGGGGGGTAGGCCAAAAGGGAGAGGAGCCAGGGGGAAAGGGGCCTAGCGGTTGCCACCCAGCGCCGTGGCGTCCACCACGGCCACGACGGTTAGCGTCCCTTCCTTGGCGCTTCCCACGGCGAAGACGGTGTAGACCTTGCCTGACTCCAGGACCACGCCCGGCAAGGGCAGGACCACGGTGGCGGTGCCCGCCAGGCGGACCTCCAGGTCATACCGTCCGGCCGGTACGGACAGGTAGGAAGAGGCCTGGGGGAAGGGAAGGCTGGCGAAGAGGACGGGCCCGCCCTTCACCGCCACGTCCACGGCGGGGGCGTCGGGGGAGGCGTGGACCACCCGGATCCGGGCGTAGCCCGCCCGGGGGAAGAAGCCCGCCAGGAGATCCGTGTAGACCTTGGGCCTAAGGTTGGCCAGGAAGCCCGTGGCGGCCACGGTGTAGTAGACCCCCTCCTTCAGGTCCAAGGTGGCGTCCAGGACCACCGGGGCGTCCTGCCCGGCGGGCACCACCTGGACCTGCACGGAAGCGGCGGGGAGGCTGAAGTAGGGGGTGACCTCCTTGAAGGCGAGGCCGGTGAGGATCCTTTGGCCGTTCACCAGCACGTCCACCGCCGGGGCGTCGGGGGAGAGGTGGGCCACCCGGACCATGGCCCCCTGGGCGAAAGCCAGGGCACCTAGGGCGAGGAGGAAGGGGGCGAGAAGCTTTTTCATGTTTAACCTCCAGGCTTTAAGCATAGGGGGGGAAGGCTTGTAAAAGTATTGTCTACCTTACAAAAGGGCCTTGCCCGCTCCCAGGCGGGCGTAGAAGGCGTGGGTGAGGGCGATGGCCAGGGCGTCGGCCAGGTGGCTTGGGCTAGGGGGTTCCCTTAGCCCCAGAACCCCCCGCACCATGAGGGCCACCTCTTCCTTGGCGGCGTGGCCGTGCCCGGCCAGGGCCTGCTTCACCTGCATGGGGCCGTAGGCGTAGACCGGCACCCCCGCCTCAAAGGCCGCCACCAGGACCGCCCCCAAGGCCCAGCCCACCTTGTAGGCCAGCTCGTTTTGCCGGTAGAAATACTGCTCCTCCACCGCGAGCGCCTCGGGCCGGAAGCGGAGGAGGGCCTCCTTGACCCGGGCGTGGATGCGGCCCACCCGGGCCTCCGCCTTCTCCTTGGGGGAGGTCCTGACCACCTCCCCGTGGAGGAGGCGGGCCTTGAGGGCCCCTTTGCCCTCCACCGCCACCACCCCAAGGCCCAGGTGGGTGATCCCTGGGTCCACGCCGGCCACCACCACGGGCGGTTAGTTCCCCCGTTTGGGCGGGTAGTCCCCGTCCCCGTAGCGGATGAAGGCGGGGATGTCAAAGTTGTAGGGGTCGGGGTGGGCGGGGAAGTCCAGGGGGCGGGCGGGCTTGGCCACCACGGCGCTTTCCCCGAAGCCCGCGGCGATGAGGATGACCCTAAGCTCGTCCTGGGCCCTTTCGTCGTAGGTGACCCCGTAGAGGATGTCCACGTCCTCGTGGCCCGTGGCCTCCCGGATCCTTTCCACCACCTCGGCGGCCTCCATGAGGGAGAGCTCCTCCGAGCCCACCACGTTGAGGAGGAGCCTCTTGGCCCCCTCAATGGAGCGCTCCAAGAGGGGGCTATGGGTGGCCGACTTGGCGGCCTCCTCCACCCGGTTCTCCCCCCGGCCCGCCCCGATGCCCATGAGGACCTGCCCCGCCCCCTCCAGAAGGGCCTTGACGTCGGCGAAGTCCACGTTGATGAGCCCGGGGAGGTTGATGACGTCGGTGATCCCCTTCACCCCGTGGTAGAGGACCCGGTCGGCGATGAGAAAGGCGTCCTTGAGGGTGATCTTTTTGTCCACGGCGGAGAGGAGGCGGTCGTTCTGGACCACCACCATGGCGTCCACCCGGTCTTTGAGTTTTCTGATGCCCTCCTCGGCGGCCCGCATCCGCTTGGGGCCCTCAAAGCTGAAGGGCCGGGTGACCACGGCCACGGTGAGGGCCCCGAGGCGCTTGGCCACGTCGGCCACCACGGGGGCGCTTCCTGTGCCCGTGCCGCCCCCCATGCCGGCGGTGATGAAGACCAGGTCCGCCCCCTCCAGGGCCTCGGCGATGAGGTCCTGGGCCTCGAGGGCCGCCTTCTCCCCGATCTCGGGGTTAGCCCCGGCCCCGAGGCCCCGGGTGAGCTTCTCCCCGAGCTGGATTCTAACGTCCGCCAGGCTCTTGGCCAGGACCTGGGCGTCGGTGTTGGCGGCGATGAACTCCACCCCGGAAAGCCCCGCCTCAATCATGCGGTTCACGGCGTTGTTCCCTGCGCCCCCGAGACCGATCACCTTGATAGTTGCCCCTTCCATCCCCTCACCCCCTAGAACAGGTTGTTCAAAATCTCCTTGATTTTAGCCCAAAGCCCCTCGCCCTTTGGGGCTTCCTCCCGCTTTTCCCGTGCCCTTCCCCGCCTTTCCTCCTCCCGGGGGAGGGTGCTCCCGTAGCGCACGAGCCCCACGGCGGTGGCGTGGGCGGGGGTGGCCACCACGTCGGTGAGGCCCGAGACCCCCTGGGGCTTGCCCAGGCGCACGGGCAGGCCGTACTGCTGCCGGGCCAGAAGGTCAAAGCCCCTAAGGAGGGCCCCGCCCCCCGTGAGGACCACCCGGTTCACCCGGATCTCCAAAGGCCCCACCGCCTCGTCCACCGCCTGGCGGGAGAGGTGGAGGATTTCCCGAAGCCTTGGCCGGATGATCCGGGCGAGCTCCGGGGCCGGGACCTCCCCCAAAGAGCCTCCTTCCTGGTTGATCTCCAGGACCAGCTCGGGGTCGGCCAGCTCGGGGAAGGCCGCCCCGTACTTCCGCTTCACCCGCTCCGCCTCCTCAAAGGGAATCCGGAGGAGCTGGGCGATGTCCTGGGTCACGTGGTCGCCCCCCAAGGGCAGCACCGCGGAAAAGGCCAGGCGGCCTTCCCGGAAGAGGGCGATGTCCGTGGTCCCGCCGCCCACGTCCAGGACCAGGACGCTCATGTGCTCCTCCTCGGGGGAGAGGGCGCCGAGGCCGCTGGCCAAAGGCTGGGCTACCAGGGCCTCCACCTCAAGCCCCGCCCCCTCCACCGCCCGCCGCAGGTTGGCCAGAGGGCCCCGGCCTGCGGCGATCAGGTGCACGTCTACCTCGAGGCGCACCCCCGCCATGCCCACAGGGTCCCGGATCCCCTCCTGGCCGTCCACCTTGAACTCCAGGGGCAGGGCGTGGAGGAGCTCCAGCTCGGCGTCAAAGGGGTAGGCTTTGGCCTGCTCAATGGCCCGGTCCACGTCCGCCTGGGCGATGCTGTGCCCCCGGCGGATGGCCGCCAGGCCGTGGCTGGTCACGCCCTTGAGGTGGTTGCCCCCCACCCCCACCACCACCCGCTCCACCCGGACCCCCGCCACCCGCTCCGCCTGGTGGAGGCTTTGCCGGATGGCCTCGGTGGTGCGCTCCAGGTTGACCACCACCCCCCGCTTCAGGCCCTGGGAGGGGGCGGTGCCCTCGCCGATGATGTCCAAGACGCCATCGGGGGAAATCTCCCCGATGACGGTGGTGACCTTGCTGGTTCCCACGTCCAATCCTGCGATGATCATGGGCGTACGCTCACCCCCCAAGAATACACGTAAATCTGGCCGCGAAACATACCCGTTTGGGCATACTCTAGCAGAAGTTCCGCCTTGGGGGCAAAGAGGGTGGCCTGGGGAAGCTCCACCCAAAACCCCACTGGGGTATAGCGGAGGCGCCTGGCCTTGGGAAAGGCCCGGGCCAGCTGGAGAAGGGCTTGGGCGGGGAGGGGGCCTTGTCCCACCACCTTAGGCCCCGGCGCCCAGGGGGCCCCTCCGGGAAGCCGGGTGCCGTCCTCGGCCAGGGCGTCCCCGTCCTTAAGGGGAAGGAAGGGGACCCGCTCCCGCACCCACAGGCGCACCACCCCCACCCGGGGCCGCTCCAGGTGGGCCTCGGCCACCCAGGGGTTTTTCCGGAGGGGTTCTAGGCGGTAGGGCAGGGCCCAAAGCCAAGGGCTTCCCGGGAGGAGGCCCACCGCCTTCAGCACCGCCTCCTCCTTAAGGTGCCTTAGGCCTTCCACCTCCACCCGCTCTATGGGGAAGGCCACGAGGCTTCCCACGTACAAGGTGATGAGGAGAAGCCCCGCCAAAAAGCCCCTCACGGCCACACCTCCCACTCCAGCTCCAGGGGAAGCTCCTCCTGGATGCGCCGCACCAGGGCCAGGATGTCCCGGGCGGTGGCCCTTCCCAGGTTGACGATGAAGTTGCCGTGCTCCAGGGAGACCATGGCGTCCCCCACCCGGAGGCCTTTGAGCCCCCTTTGGTCAATGAGCTTCCCCGCCGACTGGCCCGGGGGGTTTTTGAAGGCGCACCCCGCGCTTTTCCGCTTGGGTTGCCCTTTGCGGGCCCGGTCCACTTCCTCCATGCGCCTTAGGATCTCCTCCTTGGGGCGCTCCTTGAGGCGAAGCCTGACCCGGGTGACGATCCCCCCTTCGGGCAAGCGGCTTTGCCGGTAGCCGAAGCCGAGCTCCTCGGGGCGGTAGACGTGGAAGGCCCCGTCGTGGAAGATCTCTACCGCTTCCAAAGCGTCCGCCATCTCTCCGAAGCGGGTGCCGGCGTTCATCTTCACCGCTCCCCCCACCTGGGCGGGGATGCCGAGAAGCCCTTCCAGGCCCGAAAGCCCCGCCCGGGCCGCCTCCTGCACCAAAAGGGGCAGGAGAACCCCCGCCCCCACCCAGCCCCTGAGGTCGTAGGTCTGGAACGCCCCCGCCAGGCGGATCACCCGCTCGGGGACCCCCTCGTCCAGCACCAGGAGGTTGGAGCCGTTGCCCAGGACCCGGTAGGGGGCCTCGGTGGCTTTCCTAAGCTCCTCGGGGGTCTCCACCGTCCATAGCTCCGCCGGCCCCCCCACCCCCAAGGTGGTGTAGTCCTTGAGGAGCACCCGTTCAACCCTCATGGACGAGCCTCCAGGCGAGCTCCGTCACGTCCCCCGCTCCCAGGGTGAGCCAGAGGTCCTCCGGGGTGGCGCTGGCCTTGGCGTAGGCCAAGGCCTCCTCCTTGCCCAAGGTGATAGCCCTTTTGCCCCGGGCCGTTAGGCGTTGGGCGATCATCTGGGCGAGCTCCTCCGGGGCCACCTCTCCCTTCTCCCCGGCGGTGTAGACGGGGAGGACCACCACCTCCTCGGCGGGCTCCAAGGCCTCGGCGAAGGCTTCCCAAAGAGCTAGGGTGCGCAGGAGGCGGTGGGGCTGGAAGAGGACCCGGACCCTTCGGCCCAAAAGGCGGGCGGCCTCGAGGGTGGCCCGCACCTCGGTGGGGTGGTGGGCGTAATCGTCCACCACCCAGGCCCCCCGCACCTCCCCCACCTTCTGGAAGCGACGCCCCACCCCGGGGAAGCGGGCGAGGCCCTCCAGAATGGCCCCTTCCTCCACCCCGAAGGCCAAGGCGGCTAAAGAGGCGGCCAGGGCGTTTTGCACGTTGTGCCGCCCGGGGACCCTTAGCCTCGCCTCCCCTAAGGGCCTTCCCTCCCAAAAGAGGAGGAAACGGCTTTCCGTGGGGGAAAGGACTACCCCTTCCGCCCAAAGCTCCCCGCCCTCCCCGAAGCGCCTTTGGGGAAGGCCTTGGGCCAGGGCCAAAAGCCCCGGGTCCTGGGCGGGGAGGACGGCCACCTTCGCCCTTTCCAGGAAGTTCCGGGTGGCCCTCTTTAGGGCCTCGAGGCTTTCGTGGTAGTTGGGGGCCTTCTGCCCTTGGGGGGCCACGTGGTCCGCCTCGAGGTTGGTCACCACCGCCAACCCCACCCCCACCTCCTGGAAGAGGGGGTCGGACTCGTCCACCTCCGCCAGGCGGGGGCCTTGGCCGTAGCGGGCGTTCCCGGGAAGGAGGGAAAGCTCCCCCCCCAGGAAAACCCACGGGTCAAGCCCCGCCGCGAGGAGGATGCTCGCCAGCATCCCCGTGGTGGTGGTCTTGCCGTGGGTGCCCGTGACCCCCAAGGAGGGCTTGGGCTGGAGGAGGTGGGCGAGAAGCTCCATCCTCCGCAGGACCTTAAGGCCCAAGGCCTTGGCCCGGGCCACCTCGGGGTGGTCCAGGGGGACGGGGGTGGGGACGACGAGGGTGTCCTCCTCCTGGAGGTGGGCGGGGTCGTGCCCGGCGTGGACGGGGACCCCTAGGGCCTTTGCCCGCCTTCCCGGGGCCAGGTCGCACCCCGTCACCCCCACCCCTTCCGCCAGGAGAAGCCGGGCCAAGGCGCTCATCCCCACCCCTTCTATGCCCATGATGTGCGCGCGCTTCATAGGAACTCCTCCAACCAATCCGCGATCCGCCCCGCCGCCCCTTTCGGGGAGAGCCTGTCCATGCCTTTCTGGTAGGGCTCGGGGTTTTCCAAAACCTTTAGAACCTGCTGGGGAAGCCGGGCGTAGTCCCCAAGCTCCGCCCCTCCCGCCTGGGCGTAGGCCCGGGCGTTGGCGGCCTGGGCCCCGCCGTCTAGCCTTGGGGGAAGGGGGAAGAGAAGGGCGGGCAGGCGGTGGAAGGCGGCCTCGGCCAAGGTGCCCGCCCCGGCCCGGGCCAGGAGGAGGTCGGCGGCGCTCATGGCCAAAGGGGCGTCCACGAAGCCCTGGACCCGGTAGCCCTCCTCCTCCAGGTGGCGGTAGCGCTCCACCCACCGCTCCCCCACCTGGTGGAGGACGGGTAGGCCCAGGGGCTTGAGGAGGGGGGGGAGCTTCTCGTTGAGCTCCAGGCTCCCCTGGCTTCCCCCCAGGACCAGGAGGAGGGGCTTCCTGGGGTCAAAGCCCAGGCGGCTTTTGGCCTCCTCCTTGGGGTAGCGCACCTCCCGCACGGGGTAACCCACCACCCGGGCCTTCCGGGAAAGCCTAGGGGGAAGGCCCACGGGCACGGAGAGGGCGAGGCCTTGGGCCAAGGGGGCGAGGGCCCGGATGGCCAGGCCCAGCTTGGCGTTTTGCTCGTGGAGGAGGAGGGGGATGCGGAGGAGGCTTGCCGCCATTCCCCCGGGAAAGCCCGCATACCCGCCCGTGCTGAGCACCGCCTTGGGCTTAAGCCGCCTAAGGAGGGCCTGGGCCTTAAGCACCCCCCTTAGGACCTTGGGGGCTTCCTGGGGTTTGAGGGCGGTCCGGTCCAGCTTCCCCGCGGGGATGAGGGCGTGGGGAATGGGGCTTTGGGGGAGGAGGCGGGCCTCGAGGCCCCCTTCCGCCCCCAGGTAGAAGACAGCGTGGCCCCGCCTCCTTAGCTCCTCCGCCACCGCCAAGGCGGGGAAGAGGTGGCCCCCCGTGCCCCCGCCCGTCAGGAGGACCATGCCCTCACCCCCTTTCCCTGGGCCTCCCGGGCCAGGCGGAGGAGCATGCCTAGGGCAAGGCCGGAGACCAGGAGAGAGCTACCCCCGTAGGAGACGAAGGGCAGGGGCACCCCCGTGACGGGCAGGAAGCCCACGGTGACCCCGATGTTGATGGCCGCCTGCAGGGTGAGGTAGAGGGTGAGGCCCAGGGCTACAAGGCTCTTTGGGCCTTGCAGGGCCAGGGCCAGGGCTAAACCCCTTAGGAAGAGGAGGAAGTAGAGGAAAAGGACCATCCCCCCGCCCACCCAGCCCGTGGCGAAAACCACGCTGGCGAAGACCATGTCGTTGTGGGCCTCGGGAAGGTGGGGCAGGTCGCCCCCGGGCCCCTGGCCTAGGGGGCCTGCCAGGAGGAGGGCCTTTTGCGCCTGGATCACCTGGTAGGCGCCCTGGGTGGGGCTGGCCTCGCCCTGTATGTAGTCCAGAAAGCTTGTGAACCGCTCAGAAACGTACCGGAAACGGGCCAGGTAGATTCCGGAAAAGGGCGAGACCGCCAGGGCCCCGGCGAGACTCACCATGAGAAGCCGCCGCCAGGGGACCCCCGCCAGGATGAAGAGGAGGGCCGCCAGGGTGGCGAGGAAGAGGGCGGTGGCGAAATCGGGCTCCACCAGGACGAGACCGGCCAAGGCCCCCGAGAGAAAGGCCGCCCCCACGATGGGGTAGTCGCTTCCCTTCCGGCCCACGAAGGAGGCCACGTAGAGGACCAGGACCACCTTCGCCAGCTCGGAGGGCTGGAAAGCGAAGGGCCCCAGGTAGAACCAGCGCCTAACCCCCCCGGGCCCGTCCCCCAGGAAGAGCACCAGGACCAAAAGGCCCAGGGTGAGGAGGAGGAGGCCTCGAGCCCGGCGCAACATCCAGTCGGGGGAGAGGAGGTAGCCCAGGAGGAGGGCCAAGAGGGCCAGGCCCACCCGGAGGAGGTGCCCCCCCAGGAGGCCGGGTTCCGCCACCCCTACCCCCAGAAGGCCGAAGGCCAGGAGGAGGAGGCCGCTTAGGAGGAGGACGGGGTCCAAGGCTCACCTCCCAAGGCGAAGACCGCTTCCCGGAAGGCCCGGGCGCGGTCCTTGTAGTCTTGGAACTGGTCAAAGCTGGCGGCGAGGGGGGCGAGGAGGACGCTTCCTTCGGAAAGCCTGGCCAAGGCCTCGGCCACGGCCCGCCTTAGGGCCTTTCTGCCGTCCTTTTCCCCGATGACCACCACCTCGGGGCCCTTTAGAGCCTCCGCCATCCGGGCCCCGTCCCGGCCGATGGCCAGGACCACCCGCACCCCCCCAAGGAGGGGGGCCAGGGCGGAGAGGTCCGCCCCCTTGTCCTCCCCGCCCAGGATCCAGGCGATGGGCTTGGGGGCGGCCTCCAAGGCCTTGGCCACGGAGGCGGTGCGGGTGGCGATGGAATCGTCAATGAAGACCACGCCTCCTTTCCGGGCGAAGACCTGGAAGCGGTGAGGCGGGGTGGGAAGGGTGGCGAGGCTCGCCCTAAGGGCCTCCCGGTCCAAAGGGCGCCCGAGGAGGTCCAGGTAGGCCTGGGTGGCCTTGAGGGCCGCCTCGAGGTTGGTCTCCCGGGGGCTTTCCTTGGGGAGGAAGGGGTAGGGCCGGGCCGGGCTCCTTTGGGCCGCCTCCCGCACCTTGGGGTCTTGGGCGTTGAAGACCAGGGCGTCCTCGGGGGTGAGGTTCTTGAGGAGGTTCAGCTTGGCGGCGTGGTAGGCCTCCACCGTCTTGTGCCGGTCCAGGTGGTCCACCCCGAGGTTTAGGAGGACCGCCACCCGGGGGCGGAGGCGGTGGATGCGCTCCAGCTGGAAGCTGGATAGCTCCGCCACCGCCACCTCGGCCTCGTCCACCACCGCCACCAAGGGGGGGTCCACGTTCCCCCCTTCCAGGGCCTTCAGCCCCTGCCCCCTCAGGAGGTGGGCGGTGAAGAGGGTGGTGGAGGTCTTCCCCGCGGTGCCGGTGATGCCGATGAGGGGGGTCGGGGAAAGCCGGTAGGCGAGCTCCGCTTCCCCCAGGACCGAGGCCCCCCTTTGCCGGAGTATTTCCAGGTTAGGGTGGTCCAGGGGCACCCCGGGGGCGGCCACCACCTCGAGGTAATCTCCCTCCAGGCCCCAGTCGGGGGCGAAGCCCAGTTCCAAGGCCTCCTGGATCTCCGCTTCCTTGGGGCGGTCATCGTAGAAGCGGGCGGGGATCCCCCGGCGCTTCAGGAAGCGCAGGACCCCAAGGCCGCTTTTCCCCAGGCCGTAGACCAGGATCACACCCCACCTCCGAAGGCCAGGCCCGTGGCCAAGGCGGTGAGGAGGGCGAAGCGGAAGACGATCTTGGCCTCCTCCCAGCCCAAAAGCTCAAAGTGGTGGTGCAAGGGGCTCATGCGGAAAAGCCGCTTCCCCGTGCGGCGGAAGTAGAGGACCTGCAGGATGACGGAAAGCACCTCCAAGACGGGCACGATGGCCGCCAGGGGCAGAAGCCAAAGCTTCCCCGTGAGGACGAAAAGCCCCGCCACCATGGCCCCCAGGGCCTGGCTTCCCGCATCCCCCATGAAGACCTTGGCCCGGGGGGCGTTGTGCCAGAGGAAGCCCAAAACCCCGCCCAGAAGGGTCTGGGCGAAGGGGTAGGGGTAGAAGGGGAGGAGGAGGATGGCGGTAATGCTGGCGAGAAGCCCGTCCAGGCCGTCGGTGAAGTTGAAGGCGTTGGCCGCCCCCACCACGGCCAGGAGGACGAGGAGGACGTCCAAAAGGGGCCAGGGGGTGTAGGTCACCTGCCGCACGGCGAAGAGGGCGAAGACCAGGCCCATGAGGACCTGGAGGAAAAGCTTTTCCCGGGCCCTAAGGGGCCTGCCGAAGACCCCGCCCAGGTCGTCGGCAAGCCCCAAAAGGCCGAAGCCGAGCCCTAAAAGCCAAAGCCCCAAAAAGGCGTCCCGCCCCGAGAGGAGGTAGGCCAAGAAGGCGGCGAGGAGGAAGGCCACCCCCCCCATGCTGGGGGTGCCCTCCTTGGCCCGGTGGGCCTCGGGGCCGTCTTGGCGCACCCGCTTGCCCAGGCCAAGGCTCCGCATGAGGGTGATCCAGACCCCCGTGAAAAACCAGGAGAGGAGAAGGGCTAGGGCCATACCACCTCCCGGCAGGAGACCACCCCCTCGGGGGCGAGGTAAACCCGATCCTCCCAGGCGGCGAAGTCCTCCGCCCGGGCTAGGGGCTTGGCCCCCTCGGGCCGGACCACGTAGACCCACTCCCCCACCAAGGCCACCACGCCGCAGGCGCCCGCCTGGGCCTTCCTGACCCGCCCGGGCAGGGGAACGTGGAGGCCTTCCGGGAAGTAGGCCCCTTGGCCCAAGGCCACGGGTCTCCTCTCCCAGAGGACCACCTGGGTGAAGGTCCCTTCCTGGAGGAGGGCACTTTCCCGGTAAAGCCCTCCCTTCCCCACCCAGTAGAGGGCCTCCCCGTAGGCGGCGTCCTGGGCGGGGTAGGGGAAAAGCCCCGCCTCCGTCCAGACCGCCTCCCCCAGGCCCACCGCCACCTTGGGGCTTGCCCGGAGGAAGCGGGGGAGGCCGGGGAGGGGGAGGCTTTCCGCGCCCCTTTCCCGGAGGACCCAAAGCTGGTAGGGGTAGGCGGCGTAGAGGGCTTCTTCGTTGGCGTCCAGGAAGAGGGGGGTCCCGGGGAGGGCCCCGGCGAACCGCCCTTCCAGAAGCCCTCCCCGGGCGAACCCCCCGGGGTAGGGGAGGAGGGGGGGTTGCGCCGCCAGGGGGGCGCAGGCGGCGAGAAGAAGGAGGGCTAGGTACCCCACGGCTTTTGGGCCTGGGGCCGGCGCTTGGCGGGGCAAGCTTAAAGGGTGGCTTAGCCTTCCCATAGCTCCAGGATCCTTTCCAGGCCGATGGCCCTCGAGGCCTTGAGGTAGACCAGGTCCCCCGGGGCCACCCGGGCCTTGAGCCAGGCCAGGGCCTCCTCGAGGCTTCCCGCCGCCTCGCCTCCCAAGGCGGCCTGGGCCTTGGCGAAGGGCCCCAGGTAGAGGGGCCTTAGGCCAAGCCGGGCCGCCTCCTCGGCGACCTCGAGGTGGAGGGCTTCCGCCTTTTCCCCAAGTTCCCGCATCTCCCCCAAAACCGCCCACTTCCTCCCGGGCTGGGCGGCAAGCCACCTTAGGCCCGCCTTCACCGAGAGGGGGTTGGCGTTGTAGGCGTCGTTCAGGAAGACCACCCCGTCCACCTCCCGCCGCTCCATCCGCCCCGGGGGAAGCCTTAGGGCGGAAAGCCTTTCCGCCACCTCTTCCAGATCCTTCCCCAGGACCTCCGCCGCCGCCAAGGCGGCCAGGGCCCCCAGGGCGGGGCCAAGCCCGGGGTAGGGGACCCGCACCCGAAGCCCCCGGTAGCGGAAGCGGCTTTCCTCGGGCAGAAGCTCCAGGGCCTCGCCGGGGAAGGTGGCCTCGCCGAAGCCGTAGGTGAGCTCGCCCCGGTAAAGCCCATAGCCCTTTAGGACCTCCGCCGCCTGCAGGCTCACCAGGGCCTTTTCCGCCCTAAGGAGCCCCGCCTCCTCCCGCACCACGCCCCCAAGGTCCCCGAAGGCCAAAAGGTGCTCCTCCCCTAAGGCGGTGAGGACCGAGAGGTGGGGCTTGGCCAGGCCCATGAGCTCTGCCATCTCCCCGGGGCGGTCCACCCCAAGCTCCACCACCGCCCCTTCCGCCTTAGGGTCTAGGTGGAGGAAAAAGCGGGCCAGGGGCGGGGCGGTGTTCTGGTTGCCGGGAGGGGCCGGGAAGCCCAGGCCCTGGGCCAGGGCCTCCTTGGTGGTGGTCTTCCCCGAGCTTCCCCCCACGGCGAGGACGACCCCGAAAAAGCGCTCCCTCAGGGCCTGCCCCAGGCGGAGGAGGGCTTGATAGGGGTCTTTCACCTCCACCGTGGCCTCCCCTGGCACGTCCGCCAGGACCAGGCTCGCCCCCTTGGCCCGGGCCTCGAGGATGTAGCGCCGCCCGTGGGTCCTGGCCCCGGGCAGGGCCACGAAGAGGCTTTTGGGGGTGGTCTGGCGGCTATCCCAGTGGAGGTCCTCCACGGGGCCCCCGCCCGGGTGGAGCCGGCCCCCGGTGGCCTGGGCCACCCATTCCGGCGTTAGTTGTGTAATGTACGCATCTTGCACCACTGCCTCACCGTCCTTCAGCATAGGGGGGCACACCCCGGTAGGCCAAGAGATGGGCGGCGATCTCCCGGAAGATGGGGGCGGCCACCTGGCTGCCGTGGACCTCCCCCTTGGGGTGGTGGACCACCACCACCACCGTGTAAAGGGGCCGGTCCCCGGGGACGAAGCCTGCGAACCAGGCGGTGAAGACCTCGTTCGAGTAGCGCCCCTTCACCACCACCTGGGCGGTGCCCGTCTTGCCCGCCAGGGGGTAGCCGGGAAGCTTGGCCCGGGGGGCGATCCCCTCGGTGAGGGCCTGGCGGATGGCCCGGGCGGTGGCCTCGGAGAAGACCCGGCTTCCTTCCCGCTTCTCCCCGGCGAAAAGGGAGGGAGGGCGGTAGACCCCGTCCACCAGGGTGTTAAAGGCCGCCGCCAGGTGCAAAGGCGTGATGAGGAAGCCCTGGCCGAAGGTGTGGTTGGCGTAGGCGGCCTGGCTCCAGGTCTTGGGGGGTTTCACCATGGGCTGGGTCACCCGTACCCCTGGAAGGGGCGCGGGGTCGGTGAGGTGGAGGCGCTCCATGTACTGAAAGAAGACCTCTTTGGGAAGGGCTTCCGCCAGCTGGCTGATGCCCACGTTGGAGGAGTACTTCAAGACCTCCGCCAGGGTGAGCCGGGGCGGGTGGGGGACCACGTCCCGGATGACCCACCCTTCCACCACCCGGTGCATGGGGGTCTCCACCTGGGTGGAAAGGCTGGCGGCCCCTTCCTCTAAGAGCATGGCGGCGGTGAGGGCCTTCATGGTGGAGCCGGGCTCCAAGGCCACCAAGAAGGCGTGGTTGCGCCAGGAAAGGTCCTTGTCCGGGTCTTTCCGCGGAGCCAGGGGGTCAAAAGCCGGGCCGTTGGCCACGGCCAGAAGGCGGCCTTCCCGGTCCAGGACCAAGGCGGTGGCGAAGCTTCCCCGGCTTCTTTCCAGGCCTTCCCAAAGGGCCCTCTCCGTCATGGCCTGGACCCAGGGGTCCAGGGTCAGGGTGAAGGAACGCCCCTCGGTAAGGGCGGCGTTCAGGTCCCGTTCCAGCCCCTCCAGGCCCTTTCCCGTGCCCCGCTCGCCGAAGCCTAAAAGCTGGCTGGCGCTGGGACCCAAGGGGTAAAAGCGCCTGCCCCCCAGGGTGAGGGCCAAGGGGGTGCCGTCTTGGGCGTAAAGGCCGCCCCGGGGTGGGGGAGGGGCGGGGGGAGCCGGGAGGATCCGGGGCGGGTGGGTGACCAGGGCGTAAAGGCCGAACCCGAAGAGGAGAAGCCAAACCCCAAACCCGAGGAGGACCAGGGGGATCCGGTGGAGGCTTTGGGTCAAGGGGCCCACCTCCCCTCGCTCATGGGGATGAAGCCCTCCTTCCTGGCCCACTCCAGGATCCGGTGTGGGCGGCCTAGGGCGTAGGCCTGCTTGAGGAGGTCCGCCTCCTGTTGCTGGACCTGGGCGAGCCGGTCTTCTAGCCGGGCGAGGGCGGCCTTCTCCATCTGGTTACGGTGGCCTAAGGCGAAGAGGAGTAGGAGGCTAAGGAGGTAGAGCAGGCCGAAGCGCAGGGCTACCCGCATAGGGCCTCCTTCTCCCCCGCCCGGAGCTTGGCGCTCCGGGCCCTCGGGTTTCGCGCCACCTCCTCCGGGCTTGGGACGAGGGGCTTCTTGGTGAGGATTTTTAGGCCGCTTTCCCGAAGGAAGCGTTTCACCAGGCGGTCTTCCAGGGAGTGGAAGCTGATGACCACAAGCCTCCCCCCGGGGGCCAATACCTCCCCCGCCTGCTCCAGGAAGTCCTTTAAGGCCCCAAGCTCGTCGTTCACGTAGATCCTTAAGGCTTGGAAGGTTTTGCGGGCGGGGTGGCCCGCCTTTCTGAAACCCACGGCCTTGCGCACGATCTCGGCTAGTTCCAGGGTGGTGCGGATGGGTTTTTGCCTGCGGGCCTCCACGATGGCCTTGGCGATGCGGTAGGCCTGCTTTTCCTCCCCCAGGTCCCGCAGGATGCGGTAGAGCTCCTCTAAAGAAAGGGTATTCACCACCTCGGAGGCGGTGGGCCCCTCTTCCCCCATGCGCATGTCCAGGGGGCCTTCTTTCTGGTAGCTGAAGCCCCGCCTGGGGTCCTCGAGGTGGAAGCTAGAGACCCCGAGGTCGGCCAAAATCCCCGCCACCCGCTCCACCCCCGCTTCCTCCAGGACCCGCTTGAGGTGGCGGAAGTTGCTCTGGAAGACCCTGAGCCCCGGAAGGCCCAAGGTAAGGGCCCGGCGCACCGCCTCGGGGTCCTGGTCCAGGCCGATGACGATTCCCCCCCGTTCCAGGATCCCCCGGGTGTGGCCCGCTCCCCCCAAGGTGGCGTCCACGTACACCTCCCCGGGCCGGACCCTTAAGAGGTCCAAGGCCTCCTGGTAGAGCACGGGGGTGTGGGAAAGGGTCTCCATGGCCTTACCCCATCAGGTTTCGCAGCGCCTCGGGGGCGGGAGGGTTCTGCATGATGGCCTCTATGGTCTTCCACCAACGCTCTTGGCTCCAGATCTCCAGCCTCCCCGGGGCCCCGGCGATGACCACCTCGCCCCCCTCCTGGAGCCCGGCGAACTGGCGAAGAGGAGGTGGGATGAGGACCCGGGAGGCGTTGTCCATCCGGGTCTTGTGGGCGCCCGAGTAAAAGAAGCGGACGAAGGCCCGGGCCTCGGCGTCGGTCAGGGGCAGGTTCACCAGCTGCTCCTCTATCTTCCGCCAGCGGTCTGAGGGGAAGATGTAAAGGCACCCCTCCATGCCCCGGGTGAGGACCAGGCCGTCTTCCAGGAAGTCCCGGAAGGGGGCGGGGATCACCACCCGCCCCTTGTCGTCCAGGCTGTACTGAAACTCGCCAAAGGGCATATCCCACCAGGTCCCACCTTCCGGGAAGCTTGGGCGGAGGCCGAAGGGAGGAGGTGCCGTGCCCGGAAAGGTATTTCTTCCCCGAGCTTAGCATGGACCTCCCACGCTTTTCCACCTCCTCCCACCTAACTCCCACTTATCTCCCACCTTCGGGGCAGAAAAATTCCCCCGAGCGGGCTCGGGGGACCGGGACAGGGCGTAAGCCGGGTTCTGTTTTCCGCGGTCATCTCTCTGGGACCGGTGTCGCCACCGGCCTCAAGCGGCCCATCCCAGGGGTTCTGGCGGGCCGGGCAAGCCCTTCCCCTCTACCGGGCCTTGCACCGGGTGGGGTTTGCCGTGCCCCAGCCTGTTGCCAGGCCAGGCGGTGGGCTCTTACCCCACCGTTTCACCCTTGCCCGCACCGGGGAAAGCCCCGGCCGCTGGCGGTCTCTTCTCTGTGGCACTTTCCGTCGGGTTACCCCGCCCAGCCGTTAGCTGGCACCCTGCCCTATGGTGCCCGGACTTTCCTCACCCGGAAGGGGTTGGCCCTCCGGGCGCGACCGCGCCCCTGTCCCGGGGCATCCTTTATTTTACCGGGGTTTTCTGCTAGGGTGAAGGGGTGCGGTTTCCTTGGTACTGGCCTTTGTTGTTTCTTCTTCTTGCCCTCGTGGGCCTTGGGGCCTTGGCGCTTCTTTGGGCGGCGGGGGCCTTTTTAGCGGTTTTGTCCTTGGTCCTTTGGGGCCTTAAGGACCTGCGCCGCCGCCTCTTCGGTCCCAGGTGGCGGCGGCTTCCACCCCCCTAGTTGCCCGAGGGGGGGCTTTGGCGTACACTAGGTGGCGGTTTGGCGCACGGCCAAGACCGTGCGGGAGGAGGCGAGCGTGAAGGAAGGCATTCATCCCAAACTGGTTCCGGCCCGCATCATCTGCGGCTGCGGCAACGTCATCCATACCTACTCGGTCAAGCCCGAGATCTACGTGGAGGTGTGCAGCAACTGCCACCCCTTCTACACGGGGCAGCAGCGCTTCGTGGACACGGAAGGGCGCGTGGAGCGCTTCCAGAAGCGCTACGGGGACTCTTACCGCAAGGGCCGCTAAGGGACGGGGCCCATCCCGGGGGCGTTAGCCCCCGGTTTTTCCTTAGAATGCCGGGCGGTGGGAGGATGCCGCCCCTTTTGCACCGTCAAGGCTGGTTGGAGGTCATCACCGGCCCCATGTTCTCGGGGAAGAGCGAGGAGCTCATCCGCCGGGTCCGGCGGGCCCTCATCGCCAAGCAACGGGTTTTTGTCTTTAAGCCCAGGCTGGACGACCGCTACCACCCAAGCCATGTGGTGAGCCACGACGGGAAGCGGGTGGAGGCCATCCCGGTAGAGAGCGCCCGGGAGATGGAGGTCTATCTGGACCCCCTCCCCCAGGTGGTGGCCGTGGACGAGGTGCAGTTCTTGGACCGAGGCTTCGTGGGCTTGGCGGAGCGGTGGGCCCAGGCGGGGGTGAGGGTGATCGTCGCTGGCTTGGACCTGGACTTCCGCGGGGAGCCCTTTGGCCTCATGCCCGAGCTTCTGGCCCGGGCGGAGTTCGTGGAGAAGCTTTCCGCCATCTGCGCCCGATGCGGGGCCCCCGCCACCCGCACCCAGCGCCTGGTGGACGGGAAGCCCGCCCGCTACACCGATCCCGTCATCCTGGTGGGGGCCGAGGAGCGCTACGAGCCCCGGTGCCGGGCCTGCCACCAGGTGGCCTACTGACCCAAAGGGAGGGACGCTCCGTTTTTCTTGCGGAAGCGGACCTCCAGGACGCCTTGCCGAAGGACGGCCTGGGCGGTGCCCTCCTCAATGGGCCCCGGGAGGTCCAGGGTGCGGCGGAAGGTGCCCATGGGCCTTTCCTCCAGGAGGTAGGTGCCGGGCAGGGGATGGCGCACCCCGGCCAGGGTGATGCGGCTTCCCTCCTCTAAGAGTTCCAGGTCCTCGGGGCGCACCCCGGGGAGGTCCACCAGGAGGACGTAGTGTTCCTCGTCCTCGAGGAGGTCCACCCGGGGGGTCCAGGCGGCGGGCTCTTCCCCGGTGAGCCGGTAAGCGAGCTCGGCGATTCGCTCTTGGAGTTCCTTTAGTTTGCGCAGGGTCTCCCAGCGGTCCAAGGGTTCCAGCATGCCCTTAGCATAAGGGATGTGGAGGCCATACCCGTCTTGGCGGGCCCCACGGGAAGCGGCAAGACCCTCCTGGCCCTCCGCCTGGGGGAGGAGGTCCCCGTGGAGGTGGTCTCCGCCGACGCCACCATGGTCTACCGGGGCTTAGACATCGGCACGGACAAGCCCACCCCGGAGGAGAGGGCCCGGGTGCCCCACCACCTGGTGGACGTCCTCGAGCCCAGCGAGGCCATGAGCGTGGCCCGCTTTGTGGACCTGGCCGAGGCGGCCATCGCCGAGGTCCTCTCCCGGGGCCGGCTGCCCTTGGTGGTGGGGGGGACGGGCTACTACATCCGGGCCCTCTCCCAGGGGCTTCACGACCTTCCCCCGCCCGACCCAAAGGTCCAGGAGGCCCTCTGGCGGGAGCTTGGGGAGAGGGGATTTGGGCCCCTTTGGGCGGAGCTCTACCGGCATAGCCCCGAGGATGCCCGGAGGGTGGACAAAAACCCCCGCCGTCTGGTGCGGGCCCTGGAGGTCCTAAGGCGCACCGGGACCCCGCCCGCCCGCTTTCCCCAAAGGCCGCCCCGGTTCCGCTACAAGAAGCTCGTCCTCTGGCCGGAAAAGGCGTGGCTTTTCCCCAAGCTAGAGGAAAGGGCGAAAAGCCAGTTCGCCCGGGGGCTCGTGGAGGAGGTGAGGGCGCTTCTTGCCCGCTACCCCGAGATCCCCACCGCCCTCCAGGCCATCGGCTACAAGGAGGTGGTGGGCCACCTCCGGGGGGAGTACTCCTTGGAAGAGGCCCTCCTGCGGGACATCCGGGCGGTGAAGGCCTACGCCAAAAGGCAGTACACCTGGTTTCGCCACGAGCCCGGGGACGTCACCTACCTGCCCCGGGGCGGGGAGGAGGCGTATAGGGGCTTTCGCGACTGGCTTTCCCTCCACTTCGGGCTATAGTGGGGGCATGTTGGCCCACGAGCTTCGCGCCCGCCTGGCCCGCAAGGAGCTTTCCCCCAAGGAGGTGGCCGAGGCCTACCTGAAGCGGGTCCAGGCCCTTGACCCCGGGCTTGGGGCCTTCCTCACCCTCAACGAGAGGGTGTTGGAGGAGGCGGAGCGGGTGGACCCGGGCCTCCCCTTGGCCGGGCTTCCCGTGGCGGTGAAGGACAACATCGTCACCAAGGGCCTCCGCACCACGGCGGGAAGCCGCCTTCTGGAGACCTTCATCCCCCCTTACGAGGCCACCGCCATCGCCCGGCTTAGGGCCCTTGGGGCCTTGGTCCTGGGCAAGACCAACCTGGACGAGTTCGGCATGGGCTCCTCCACGGAGCACTCCGCCTTCTTCCCCACCAAAAACCCTTTTGACCCAGGAAGGGTCCCCGGGGGCTCCAGCGGGGGAAGCGCCGCGGCGGTGGCCGCGGACCTGGTCCCCTTGGCCTTGGGCTCGGACACGGGGGGAAGTGTCCGCCAGCCCGCCGCCTTCTGCGGGGTCTACGGCCTCAAGCCCACCTACGGTCGGGTGAGCCGCTATGGCCTCATCGCTTACGCCTCGAGCCTGGACCAGATCGGCCCCCTGGCCCGCTCCGTGCGGGATCTGGCCCTCCTCATGGACGCCATGGCGGGCTTTGACCCCCTGGACGCCACCAGCCTGGACCTCCCGCCCCGCTTCCAGGAGGCTTTGGCCGAGCCCCTTTCCCCTTTGCGCCTTGGGGTGGTGCGGGAGGCCCTTTCCGGCAATAGCCCCGGGGTGGAAAGGGCCTTGGGGGAAGCCCTCGAGGTCTTCCGGACCTTGGGCTTTGGGATTAAGGAGGTGTCTTGGCCTACGCTTCCCTTGGCCCTGAACGCCTACTACATCCTGGCCCCGGCGGAGGCCAGCGCCAACCTGGCCCGCTACGATGGGACCCTCTACGGCTACCGGGCGGAAGGGGAGGAGCTTTGGCCCGTGGTGGAGGCCACCCGGGGGCGGTTTGGCCTCGAGGTCAAGCGCCGCATCCTGGTGGGCACCTTCGTCCTCTCTAGCGGCTACTACGAGGCCTACTACGCTCGGGCCCAGGCCTTCCGCAGGCGGCTTAGGGCCGAGGCCAAGGCCCTTTTCCAGGAGGTGGACGCCCTCCTCCTCCCCACCACCCCCCACCCCGCCTTCCCCTTAGGGGGGAGGCCCGACCCCTTGGCCATGTACCGAGAGGACCTCTACACCGTGGGGGCGAGCCTTGCGGGCCTGCCCGCCCTCTCCTTCCCCGCGGGCTTTGAGGGGCACCTGCCCGTGGGCCTCCAGCTTGTGGCCCCCTGGGGCCAGGACGAGCGCCTCCTGCGGGTGGCCTTGGCCTTTGAGGAGGCCACGGACCGGGCCTTCCTGCGGACCCCCTTGGGGGAGGCCTTCTAGTGGACCCCTCCTTCCGCCTCCGCCTGGCCACCCGCCTGGCCCAGCGGCTTAGGGCCTTGGGCAGGCCCTCTTCCTGGGAGGAGCTAGGCGAGGCCTTGGGGCTTAGGGGGCCCGTGGAGCCCGTGGTGCGGCCCCTTCTGGACGGGCGCTTCTACCTGGAGGAGGGGGTGGGGCTTTGGGAGTGGCGTTACCCCTTTCCCCCGAGGGGGGAGGCGGTGGTGGTCTTGGACCTGGAGACCACGGGGCTCGCCCCGGGCCTGGACGAGGTCATAGAGGTGGGGCTTGTGCGCCTCGAGGGGGAGAAACGCATCCCCTTCCAGCGTCTGGTCCGCCCCTCCCGCCCTCCAAGCCCCTTCGTGCTCCGCCTCACGGGGATCCCTTGGGAGGCCCTGGAGGAAGCCCCCTCCTTGGAGGAGGTCCTGGAGGAGGCTTACCCCCTCCTCCAGGGGGCCACCCTGGTCATCCACAACGCCTCCTTTGATCTGGGGTTTTTGAGGCCCGCCCTGGAGGGGATGGGCCTCCCTTTGGAAAACCCGGTGGTGGACTCCGTGCGCCTGGCCCGAAAGGCCTTTAGGGGGCTAAGGCGCTACGGCCTGGACGCCCTTTCCGAGGTCTTGGAGCTTCCGCCCCGGGGGACGCATAGGGCCTTGGCTGATGCGGAGCGGGCCTTGACCGTGGTCCGCGAGGGGTATTATGGGCTTACGGCAGGGTACCCTTGCCTTCTCCGGAATTTAGGGAGGTAGGATGACCACCCGCTACGTATTAACCAGCGCCTGTATTCAAAACGGCACCATGACCCTCACCCTCTCCCTCCGCCGCCACCTCCAGGGTCGGGAAAGGGCCCGGTTCGTGGACGAGGACGGGGAGGTTTACGAGGTGGAGGTGGACTGGAAGGCGGGCGTGGTGCGGGGGCTTGGGCCCTATTACGCCAAAAGGCGGCTTGCCGTGAACGAGGCGGTCCTCCTCCACTTCCGGGGGGAGGAGGTGGAGCTCCAGGCCGCTCCCCGGTCCGCCCCGAGGGGGGAGCCCAAGGAGGCGAGGCCCGCCCCTTCTCTCCCCCCCGAGGAACCCAAACGCCGGGTGCGGGTCACCCCCTATCCCAAGGAGGTCCTCTTCCCCCACGAGCCCAAGCGCCTAGAGCCCCCGGGGGTGAGCGAGGACCTGGGCCGGCTGGGCTTCGTCCTGGAAGGGGGGCCTCCTTGGGTCTACAAGGCCTCCCTGGGGCGCCGTCAGGTGGTCCTCGCCCTCCTGCGGCTTGGGGAGGGGGAGCCGGAGGACCTCAAGCCCTTCCGCCGCCAAGGGGCTTATACCGCCTACCTGGCCCCCGAGTCCCAGAAGGCGTCTTTGCCCGAGGGGGTGGGCTTCGTCTCCCCGGAGGCCCTAAGCCGGCTCCTCCGCCTTAAGGGGCGCTTCCCCTTAAGCTCTCTGGACCTCGAGGACCTCCTCCGCCAGGGGAGGGTGGACCTCGAGGCGGTGGAGGCCCTGGAGGACCGGCTGGTGGCGGAGTTCTCCGAGCGGGGAGCCTTCGCCTCCCTCCTTCTTCTCCTGGCGAAAAAGCCCATGGGGGAGGTCTTTTTGCTGGCGGATCTGGAGGCCGAGGCCCTGGAGGAGGGCCTGATCCCCGAGGTGGTGCGCCAGGGGGTGGAAACCCTGGCCCAGCCCCCTTTTCTCCTCCTCAAGCGCCTTTCCCCGGGAGAGTTCTTGCTTAGGCAGGGGGTGGAGGAGGCCTTGGAGGACCTAATGGCCTTCGCCCAAGGGCTGAAGGCCCGGCTTAGCCGCGTCCGGAGCGCCTGACGGGGATGCCCTCCCCCAGGACCCGGTCAAAGCTCTCCCGGGCCCTGGCCTTGAGGGCGGCCACCTTCTCCCAGTTGGGGGCCCGGCCGTAAAGGGCCGCCTTGTAGAGCTGGATGGGGTCCCCGGGGAGGTCCTGGTAGTAGGCCTCCGTCTCCTTGGCGAAGGCGGCCACCTTGGGATCGTAGGCCACCCCGGCGAAGGGGGTGCCGGCGGCCGCCGCCAGGATGAGGCCGTGAAGGCGCATGGAGATCACGTACCCCGCCTGGGCCGCCAGGTAGAGGAGGCGGCGGGGGTCGGAGGTCTTCTCAATGCGGTGCAGGTAGAAGACGCTGGCCACCTCGTCGTCGTAGCCGGGCTGGAGGAGGAGGACCAGGACCTGCTTGCCCTCGTGCACCAGATGGTTGGCGGCGATATACAGGTTTTTCAATGACTCCCGGTCCACCCCGGCCCGGGGGATGACCAGGACCAGGTCCTCCTCCCGCTTCACCGGGGGCGGGGTGAGGAGGAGGGCGGGGTCGGCCCCCAAGGTGCCGGAGAGGCCAAGCCTTTGGGCGTACTCCAGGGAGTCCTGGTCCCGGAAGACGAGGGGCACCCCCTTGAGGGCCCGCCGCACCTGCCGCTCGCCCCAAGGGGAGAGGGGGCCTAGGGACTGGTTGAAGACCACCACCCGCTTGCGGAAGAAGCGGGCGGCCCGAAGCACCGAGAGGTAGTAGAGGAGGCTTAGGGGGCTGGTGGCGTCCTGCAGAAGCCCTCCTCCGCCCAAAAGCCAGAGGTCCGCCCGGAGGAGGGCCAAGGGGTTCAGGCGGTGGTAGGCCCGGACCCCGTGGGTTTCCCGGGTGTGCCGGGGGTCCCCGGAGAGGGCCACCACCTCGTGGCCCCTGGCCCTAAGCTCCCGGACGATGGCCTCGAGGATCGCCTCGTCCCCCGTGTTCCTAAAGCCGTAGTACCCCGCTACCCCGACCACCATGCCCGAAGCCTCCTTACCAGGATAACCCCGAGAAGGCCCAGAAGGACCCCTAAGAGGGCTCCGTTCACCACCCGGAAGAAGGAGATGGGAAGGGGGGTGTGGAAGTGGCTGAAGGTGTTGAGGATGGAAGCCATGCCCAAGGAGGCGAGGAAGAGGAGGCCGTTTTGCAGGTAGCGGGGCCAGGGGAGGAGGAGGGCTATGGGGAAGAGGGCGTGGCCGAAGACCTCCTTGAAGCGGGGCCGGACCATGACGTCCTGGAGGAGGCTCCTTAGCTTTAGCTCTAGCTCGGGCACGAGGGGGGCGTCGTTTCCCCGCCTTAGGAGGGCGAGGAGAAGAAGCCCCAGGGCAAGCCCCCCCAGGGCCACCTCCCCCAGGCGCAAGGGGTGGAGGTAGAGGCGGGTGAGGGCCTCTTTGAAGTCCTTCTCCAGGAAGCTATAGGCCACCAGAAGGGGTGGGACGAGGAGGGTGAGGGAGACCCCCTTGAAGGGGCTTAGGCCCAGGACCGTGGCCGGGCTTGAGCCCAAGGCGGAGAGGAAAACGGCCCCCGCCAGGGCGTAGCCCAGGGCGCGGAGCCACATCCATAGCCCATTCCTGGGCCCCAAAAACCCCAAGACGGGAAAGACCAGGGCGGCCAAAAGGGCCCCCCCTTGGCTTCCCGCATACCCCAAGGCCAAGAGGAATAGGAGAAAGGCCACCCAGGGCCCGTACACGGGAAGCCCCAGGGCCAAAAGCCCAAGCCCCGCCAAGACCCCCACCCAGGCGGCGTGCCTCAAGGGGCTTGGGGCGAAGTCCCGGGGGCTTGGGACCCCCAAGGGAATGCCGCTTGCTGTAAGGCCTTCCTGCAGGCGCTTTAGGAAGCGGGCGGTGTCCTCGGGGTAGGGGTAGGGCCTGAGGTAAAGGAGCTGGTGGCCCCGCTCCCGGGCCGCCAGGACGTACTTGTCCGCGGCCTCCTCGGGGGAGAGGGTGAGCTGCCACTCGTAGCGGAGGCTGAAAAGCCGCAGGACCCCCTTTTCCTGGAAGGCCTGGAAGCCCGGCTGGGGCGTCCCTTCTATGAGGGCCACGGGGACCGGGACCAGGGCCTTGGCCTCCTCCAGGCGCTGGGGGTAGCCCAGGGCCTCGAGGCCGGCGAAGACCACGGCGTCCGCTTCCTTGGGCACCAGGGGAAGGCCTGGGTCTAGAAGGCGGTAGCGCTGGTTGATGGGCCGCACCGCCACGTAAAAGCCTTCCGCCTTGGCCGCCCGGACCTCCTCCAGGGGGTAGAAGGCGGGGAAGGCCTGGACGTCCAGGGGAAAGCCGAGCCAGGGCCCGAGGCGGTGGGTGGGAAGGGCGTAGGCCTTTTCCAGAAGGTCCACAAGCCAGGCCTCCCCCTGGAGGTAGTACCAGCCCTTGCGGGCGGGAAGCCCCTCCGCCTGGAGCTCGCTTCCCGGGCGGTAAAGGAGGGCCCCTTGGTCCACCCAGCCCTTCACTAGATGCTCGGAGAAGGCCACCCCCTCCACCCCTTGGGCCCGGTAGGCCTTTAGGACCTCTAGAAGGCTTTTCCCCTGCGCCCGGGCCTCCTCCCGCACCGCCTCGGCGTCCAGGAGGAGGACCACGGGGCCGGGCCGCTCCGTCTTCAGCCTAGGCCCCAGGGCGAGGAGGGAGGGGACCAGGGCCAAGAGGACGAGGAGGTTCAAAAACCCCTTCATACCGCCTCCATCTGCTCCAGGCGGGCCAAGGCCTTGGCCCTGAGCATCTCCAAGGCCACCGGGTTTTGCCCCCCTCCCGGCAGGATCACGTCGGCGTGGCGCTTGGTGGGTTCCACGAAGAAGAGGTGCATGGGCTTGACCTTCTCCCGGTACTGGGCGATAACCCCCTCGAAGCTCCGTCCCCTTTCCCGCACGTCCCGCTCCAGCCTGCGGATAAACCGCTCGTCGGCGTCGGCGTCCACGAAGACCTTGAGGTCCATGAGCCTCCTAAGCTCCTCCGGGTAAAGGACCAGAATGCCCTCCAGGATCACCACCGGGGCTGGCTGGACCCGCTTGCGCAGGGGGCTTCGGGTATAGGCCTGGAAGTCGTAAAGGGGCATCTCCACCGCCTCGCCCCGGAGGAGGGCCTGAACGTGGGCCAGGTAGAGATCTAGGTCCAGGGCCTCGGGGTGGTCGTAGTTAACCTGGAGGCGTTCCTGAAAGGGCAGGTGGGAGAGGTCCTTGTAGTAGTGGTCCATGGGCAAAAGGGCTACCCGCTCCCCGAGGGCTTCCGCTAAGGAGCGGGCCAGGGTGGTTTTGCCGCTCGCCGTGCCGCCGGCGATGCCGATCACGAAAGGCCGGGCCATCCTCACCCCCACATGATAAGGGCGGGGAAGACCCCCGCCCTCGGGAAGGCCCGCCCTACCGGACCGCCGCCACCTTCTCTTGGGAGTGGCCGATGGTCCTTTCCGTCTCCAGGTCAAAGGCGTGGAGGCGGGAGGTGTCCGCCAGAAGCTCCACCTTGTCCCCGGGCTTCACGGGGGCGTGCCCGTCCACCTTGGCCACCAGGACCGTCCCGTTCACGTTCACGTGGATCTCCGTCTCCGCCCCCAAAGGCTCGGCCACCTCCACCTCGCCCCGCAGGACGTTCTCCTCCTCGGGGATCCCCGTGTAGCCCTTAAGGCCCAGGTGCTCGGGGCGGACGCCAAGCCAGACCTCCTTCCCGGCGTAGGGCTTGAGGGCGTTTCCCAAAACGGCGTTCGCCCGGATGCGGAAGCCCGGGGCCACCAGGTAGACCCGCTCCCCCTGGACCTCCACCCCGGCGCGGACGAAGTTCATGGAGGGACTGCCGATAAAGCCCGCCACGAAGCGGTTGGCGGGGAAATCGTAGAGGTTCAGGGGGGTGTCCACCTGCTGGACCTCCCCGTCCTTCATCACCACGATGCGGTGACCCAGGGTCATGGCCTCCACCTGGTCGTGGGTGACGTAGATGGTGGTGACCCCAAGGCGCCTTTGCAGCTTGGCGATCTCGGCCCGCATCTCCACCCGAAGCTTGGCGTCCAGATTGGAGAGGGGCTCGTCCATGAGGAAGACCTTGGGCTCGCGGACGATGGCCCGGCCCATGGCCACCCGCTGGCGCTGGCCGCCGGAGAGCTCCCGGGGCTTGCGGTTCAGGAGGTGCTCAATCTTGAGGATGCGGGCGGCCTCCTTGACCCGGCGGTCAATCTCGTCCTTGGGGTAGCGCCTGAGGCGCAGCCCGAAGGCCATGTTCTCGTAGACGTTCATGTGAGGGTAAAGGGCGTAGTTTTGGAAGACCATGGCGATGTCCCGGTCCTTGGGGGGGACGTCGTTCACCAGGCGGTCGCCGATGAAGATCTTCCCCTCGGAGACCTCCTCGAGCCCGGCGATCATGCGCAGGGTGGTGGTCTTGCCGCAGCCCGAGGGCCCCACGAAGACCACGAACTCGCCGTCTTCCGTCTCCAGGTTGAAGTCCTTGACCGCCACCACCTTGCCGAAGCGCTTCCAAACGTGCTCCAGCTTGACCTTGGCCATGCTTCCTCCTTGGCCCCGCGCTGTGAGCCACCTTTGGGCCCATCGGGGGTCGGGTTCATTTTAACAAGGTTTGCACACCCGGGGTGTAAGGTAGGGTTGCCCGGCAAGGGGCTTTCCACAAGGAGGCGCTATGTGGCAAGGGTTTAAAAACTTTCTCATGCGGGGCAACGTGGTGGATCTGGCAGTGGCGGTAATCTTAGGTGGCGCTTTTGGCCAGGTGGTGAACTCCCTGGTGGCGGACGTCCTCACGCCCTTGATCGGCGCCTTGGGGGGTGTCCCGGACTTTTCCGCGGTAAAGCTGGGCCCCATCGCCCTCGGTAAGTTCGTCAACGCCCTTCTGAACTTCGCGGTGGTGGCGGCCGCCATCTACTTCCTGGTGGTGACGCCCATGCAAGCGGTGCAAAGGCGCTTGAAGGGGGCGGAAGCTCCTTCTCCCCCTCCCGAGCCGCCGGAGGAGGTCAAGCTTCTTCGGGAGATCCTGGAGGAGTTGCGGAAAAAGGCCTAAGCCGGTTCCAAAGAAAAAGGGCCAGATACCCAAGGCCGAGCTCGGGCCTGGGTTCTGTACCCACCGAGAGGGCGAAGGCGTGGAAGAGGAGGCTTTCTAAGGCGTGCCGGGGGCTTCTTAGGAAGAGGTCCTTGAGGGCTGGGCCCTGCCGGAGGGCAAGAAGCCCCAAATAGGGGAGGTAGGCCCAAGGCCCCGTGGGAAAGCCCAGGGCGGAGACCCCCACGCTTAACCAGGCCAGGCCCCGGGCCCAGGGGAGGGGGTCTTGGCCTAGGGGCTGGAGGGCGTCCCAGGAAGGGGCTTCCTCCCCGGGCCAGGGGGCGCGGAAGAGGAAAAGCCTCTTCCCCTCGTGGCCGCCCAGGTAAAGCCCGGGGTCGGGGGCCACGCCTAGGGGAAGGAGGTGGGCGGGGTTTTCCCGGAGGGCGGCGTGGAGGTGGGGGTCTAGGGGGAGGCCGTCCACCAGGTACCAAGCGTGGGGCTTGCCCGAGAGGAGAAAGCCCAAGGCCCTTTCCACCCGGTGCCCCCGGTGGGCCAAAATCCCCGGCCAGGCCTCGAGGGGCTCGCCCCTTAGGTATTCCCGCCAGGCCGGGGCTTCTCGCAAGGGGCGGGTCTTGAGGCGGAAGCGGACCCGGACCTCCTCCCCCTCCTCCAGGGCGAAGCGGGCCAGGAGGTTGCCCTGGGCCTCGTAGACCTTTAGGGGCCTGTGGGAGAGGCTCACCTCCTCCACCTCCTGCCCCGGGAGGCTTTGGGGGAGGGGAAGGAGGTATTCGCCAGGGGATGGGGCCCGGAAGCGGAGGGCGTAGACCACGGGGACTACGATACACTTTTCCCATGGACTGGCTCCTCACCCCGGGTCCCGTAAGGCTTCACCCCAAGGCTTTGGAGGCTCTTTCTCGGCCGCAGCTTCACCACCGCACCGCCCCCGCCCGGGAGGTCTTCCTGAAGGCCAGGGCCCTCCTTAAGGCGGCCTTCCGCACGGAAGGGGAGGTTCTGATCCTCACGGGAAGCGGCACCCTGGCCATGGAGGCCCTGGTTAAAAACCTCTTCGCCCCCGGGGAAAGGGTCTTGGTGCCCGTCTACGGCAAGTTCTCCGAGCGCTTCTACGAGATCGCCCTCGAGGCGGGCCTGGAGGCCCACCGCCTGGACTATCCCTACGGCCAGGTGCCGAGCCCCGCGGACGTGGCCCGGGAGGGCTACGCCGGGCTCCTTTTGGTCCACTCGGAGACCTCCACCGGGGCCTTGGTGGACCTCCCCGCCCTGAGCCGGGCCTTTAAAGAGGCCAACCCGGACGCTTTGGTGGGGGCGGACATGGTGACGAGCCTCCTCGTGTGGGAGGTGGCCCTGGAGGCCTACGGGGTGGACGCCGCCCTTTCGGGAAGCCAAAAGGGCCTCATGTGCCCCCCGGGCCTCGGCTTCGTGGCCCTTTCCCCAAGGGCCTTGGAGCGCCTGAAGCCCCGGGGCTACTACCTGGACCTTTCCCGGGAGCTTAGGGCGCAGAGGGAAGGGGAGAGCGCCTGGACCCCGGCCATCAACCTGGTGGGGGCGGTGGCCGCCGTCTTGGAGGAGGTGCTTCCCCGCCTGGAGGCGCACCTTTCCCTCAAGGCCTGGCAGAACGGCCTTCTCTACGAGGTGGGGGAGGGCTTTGGCCTAAGGCCCGTCCCCGAGGTGAGAAGCCCCGCCGTGGCCGCCTTCTACCTGCCGGAAGGGATCGCCTACGCCCGGGTGAAGGAGGCCTTCGCCCAAAGGGGGGCGGTGATCGCCGGGGGGCAGGGGCCTTTAAAGGGAAAGATCTTCCGCCTTTCCCTCATGGGGGCCTACGACCGCTACGAGGCTTTGGGGGTGGCCGCCCTCTTCCGAGAGGTCCTTAGCGAAATTCTTCCAGCTTCTTGAGCATCTCCTCCCGGCTATAAACCGCCCGGGCCCCGCCCACCAGCTTGGGCCTTGTCTTGGCGGCGAGGAGCACCGCCTCGCCGATCCTCCGCAGGGAAAGCCTCAAGGGCACGGCCACAGGCCTTAGGTGCATGCCGATGAGGACCCCTCCGATGTCCATCCCCCCGTGGGCCTTAGCCCTTAGGGACTCCACCATCACCGGGTCCTGGAAGCGGAGGAAGGCCGCCGTGGCCAAGGCCCCCCCCGCCTTGGGGTGGGGGAAAACGGTGACCTCCTCGAGGCCGTAGGCCCGCGCCGCCTCCCTTTCCACCACCAGGGCCCGGTTCAGGTGCTCGCAGGCCTGGACCGCCACCCACACGCCCCTTTCCAGGAGGGGCGGGAGGAGGCCTTCCAGGATGGTGTGGGCGGCCTCGAGGCTCGGCCGCGTGCCCACCCTTTCCCCCAGGACCTCGCTTGTGGACCCTCCCAGGACGAAGAGGCTTCCTTGGGGCATGGGGAAGAGGTCCAAAAACTCCCGGATGGCCCGCTCGGCCGCCTTGCGGATGCCCTCCATGCCCTTAGCCTACCCCCGGGCCTAGGGCTCAGGCCACCCAGAGGTCCAGCACCAGGAAGAGGAACATCCCCAGGCTCACCCCCACGTTGGCCTGGAAGAAGGCCACGTCCACCTTGGAGAGGTCCTCGGGGGAGACCAGGCGGTGCTCCCAGATGAGGAGGGCCCCCACCAAAAGAAGGCCCAGGTGGTAAAGGGGCCCCGCCCCGTAGCTCACCCCGGCCAGGAGGAAGGCGAGCCAGGCCAAAAGGTGGGTGGCCCGGGCGAGAGAAAGGGCCTTGGGGATGCCGAAGCGGGCGGGGATGCTCTTCACCCCGAAGGCCCGGTCAAAGGCGTAGTCCTGGGTGGCGTAGAGGATGTCAAACCCGGCGATCCAAAGCCCCACCCCCGCCCAAAGCCCGTAGGCGGGAGGGGCGAAGCTTCCCGTGACGGCGATCCACCCTCCGGCGGCCGCCGCTCCGATGGTGAGGCCCAAAACGTAGTGGCAAAGCCAGGTGAAGCGCTTGGTGTAGTGGTAGAAGACCAGGAAGAAAACCGCCACGGGGAGAAGCCTCGCCGTCAAGGGGTTCAGGGAAAGCCCGGCGTAGACCAAAAGAAGGAGCCCCAAAAGGGCGAGGAAAAGGGTCTCCCAAGGCTTCACCAGGCCCTTGGGGAGGTGGCGGTTCTGGGTGCGGGGGTTTAGGGCGTCTATGGGCCAGTCTATGAGGCGGTTGAGGGCCATGGCCATGGTCCTCGCCCCCACCATGGCCAGGGTGACCAGGAGAAACGTCCGCCACCCTGGCCACCCCCCGGCCGCCCAGAGCATCCCCCCGTAGGCGAAGGGGAGGGCGAAAAGGGTGTGCTCAAAGCGCACCAGGTCCAGGTAGAGCTTCAGGCGGCTCACCCTTTGCGGACCTCCAGGATCCGGTTCTTCTCGTCCACCAGGACCACGGTGGGCTTGAGGTTCCTCGCCTCCTCCTCGTCAAAGATCCCGTAGGCCACCAGGATCACCAGGTCCCCGGGCTTCACCAGGTGGGCGGCGGCCCCGTTGATCTGGACCACCCCCGAGCCCCGGGGGCCGGGGAGGGCGTAGGTGGTGAGCCGGGCCCCGTTGGTGATGTCGTAGATGTCCACCTGCTCGTAGGGAAGGATCCCGGCGGCCTCCAGCAAGTCCTGGTCCACGGTCACCGAGCCCACGTAGTGGAGATCGGCCTGGGTCACGGTGGCCCGGTGGATCTTGGCGTGGAACATCACCCGCTTCACGGGGTCTAAGTTTATCCCGTCCCTTCCCCTTCGGGAAGCGTCCCCTCCACGAAGAGGGTCTTGGCCTTGGTGTAGAGCACCTGGCCGGGGGCTGCCTTCCTGGGCCGCCAGACGTGCTTTTTCCGGGTGTAGTCCACGGGGACCTGGCTTTCCCCCCGGGCCTTGGAGTGGTAGGCGGCAAGCCTTGCGGCGAAGAGGAGGTCCTCTAGGGGCGGGTTTTTCCCCTCGGCCTTCAGGATCACGTGGCTTCCCGGCACCCCCTGGGCGTGGAACCAGAGGTCCTCGGAGTGGGCGCTTCGGGTGAGGAGGTCGTTCTCCTTGGCGTTCCTGCCCACCAGGACCAAAAACCCGGAAGGGGAGGTGTAGCGGAGGCCGATCTTGGGCCCCTTCTCCTTGGGCCTTTGGGTGAGGGCGAGGAGGTCCTTTAGGTCCAGGGTCTTTAGCCTCTCCTTCTCCGCTTCCAGCTCTTGGATCCTGGCCTCGGTCTTGGGGATGAGGTCCAGGGCCTTTTCCGCAAGCTCCTCCAGGCGCCTCGCCCGCTCGTAGAGCTTCTTGGCGTTTTCCTGGGGGGAGAGGGCGGGGTCTAGGGGGATTTCCACGGGCCTGCCGTCAAACCCTTCTAGGACCACCCTCTCCGCTCCCTTAGGCACCTCCTTGAGCCGGGCGAGGAGGAGGTCGGCCTTATGCCGGAGCTCCTCGGCCTCCTCCAGGCGCTCCAGGGCCCTTTGGTAGTCCCCAAGCCTTGCCCTAAGGGTCCGGATCTCCCGGTCCAGGGCCTCGAGGAGAGGCTTCCGCAGGGCCTCCTTCTCCTCCTCGGCCCAGCGCCGCCTAAGCTCCTCGGAAAGCTCCGTGCGCAAAGAGGGGTCCTCCACCAGGGTCCTTAGGGCCTGGTAGACCCGCTTAAGCCCCGCCTCGTCCAGGGGGGTTTCGGGGGTGAGGCCCGCCCTCCGGGCCAGCTCCCGCATGAGCTCCTGCCCCACCCCGTCCACGTGCCGGATCACCTCCTTGAGGGGCTTGCCCAGGAGGACCCGGAGGTCTTCTTCGGTGAGCGTCCTGGGGTCCAGCTTCCGGTAGGGGGGCGGGGGGGTGTAGGGGAGGCCGGGCCTTAGCTCCCGGTAGCGGTTCACCTCCTGGGTGATGACCCGGTCCACCCCCAGGATCCGGCCTTCCTCGTCCAGGAGGAGGAGGTTGGCGTTCCGCCCTGTGGCCTCAAAGACCAACACCGAGGGGGGCGTGTCCACGAAGCCCTTCTCCCCGGCGAAGCGGAAGAAAACCACCCGGTCCAGCTTGAGCTGCTCCGCCTCCACCAAAGGCCCCTTGACCCGGGCCCAAAGCTGGCGCTGGAAGGGGGTCTTGGGCTCGCCGAGGAGGGTTTTTTCCTCCAGGACGAGGCTTGGGGTGGGGGGGCGGTAGTGGAGGACCAGGTTGAAGATCCGCCCCGTCTTCCCCTTGAGGAGCACCGCTAGGGTGCCCTCCTCGGGAAAGGCGAGGCCTAAGTTCAGGGCGGGAAGCTCCTTCTTGAGCTCCCGCAAGAGGGCGTGGATCAGGAGACCTTCCATTTCCGAAAGGCCACCAGGAAGGCGGTGTGCCCCACCTGCTGGAAGCGGGGGTGGGCCACGGGAAGCCTTACCTCCCACTCCCGCCAGCCCACCTCCAAAACCCGCTCTAGCCTGATGGGCAGGCCCTCCGCCGCCCGGATGAGTTCCAGGACCTGGGTGATGTTGGGCAGGTAGGCTACCAGGAAGCGGTCGGGCATGAGGGCCTCCACGGCCTTGGAGAGGACCTTCCAGGGCTCCATGAGGTCCAGGGCCACCCCGTGGAACCCCTCCGGGGGAAGATGGGCCTCCTCGAGGCCTTGGGCGTGGAAGCGGACGTTTTCCACCTGCCAGAAGCCCTTCACGTTCTCCACCGCCTGCTTGAGGTGGTGGGGCCGCTTCTCGTAGCTTTCCACCAGGCCCTCCTTCCCCACGGCCCGGGCCAGGAAGAGGGTGAGCCCCCCAGACCCCGTGCCCGCCTCCAGGACCCGCATCCCCGGGGCGAGGTCCAGGAGGGTCACCATGGCGCTGGCGTCCTTGGGGTAGGTGGGGGTGGCGCTTCGCCGCATGTGGAGGACGTACTCCTCGAGGGTGGGGCGGTGGACGGAGAGGACCTCGCCCAGGTGGGTTTCCACCCTGCCCCCAGGGCCCGCCTCCCGGATGGCCTCGTGGGGGACGGTGCCCTTGTGGTGGTGGAAGACCCCGCCCGGCCTTAGGCGCACCAGGAAGCCGCGCCCCTTGGTGTCCTTGAGGAGGTAAAGCTCGCCTTCCACCCCGCCCACTTTAGCGGGCTTTCTCCTTTTCGTCCAGGACTAGAGCTTGAAGAAGCCCTCCACCGGTAGGACGAAGACCACGGCCCCGCCCACCTGGACCTCCACGGGCTGGGCCAGGAAGGGGTCGGGGGCCTCGGAGAGGGGGAGGCCCCGGGTCACCAGGCGGGTGCGGGTGCGGCACTTCTCCCGCACGATCTCCAAGACCTCCTCCACCTTCTCGTCCTCCACGCCGATGAGGAGGGTGGTGTTCCCCTCCCTCAGGAAGCCTCCCGTGGAGGCCAGCTTGGTGGACTGGAACCCCCGCTCCAAAAGGGCCTTGGTGAGGCCGGGAGCGTCCGTATCCTGGACGATGGCGATCACCAGCTTCATTGGGGCCTATTGTACACGGAGAGGGCGGGGCGCTAGGGGACAAGCCGGAGGGCTTACCCGGCCCCGCCTTTCTAGGGGGTCTCGCGGCTTCCCTCCCGGTGCCACGCCTGGAGGCTTCGCACCTCCAGGGGCTTCTCCCGGGCCCTTAGGATGGCCTTCAGGCTCCACCAGGCCCCTTCCAGGGTGGTGATGAAGGGGAGGCCCTTTTCCACCGCCCGCCTGAGCTCGGGGTGGGGGGTGGGGCTTATGAGGAGGTCGTAGTCCCCTTCCGCCACCACGGCAAAGCCTGCCTCCCGGTAGGCTTGTTTAAGCTCCTCAAGCCGCTCCTCCTCCCAAGGCCTTAGGCCCTCCCCGATGAAGCGGACCCTTCCCTCTAGGGGAAGCTTCTGCCCGGCCCCAAGCTCCGCCTTGTAGTAGGCCAGGTAGGGGTCCTGGTCTATCCCCATGCTCTCCCCCGTGGAGCGCATCTCTGGCCCAAGCTCGGGGATGACCCCGGGGAACTTGATCCAGGGGATGACCACCTCCTTGGCGGCGTAGTAGGGGGGGACGGGGTCCAGGTCGCGCACGCCAAGCTCCCTCAGGCTCTTACCCACGGCGATGAGGGCGGCGAGCTTGGCCAGGGGGACGCCGATGGCCTTGGAGACGAAGGGCACGGTGCGGGAGGCGCGGGGGTTGGCCTCGAGGATATACACCTCCTCCCCCAAGACGGCGTACTGCACGTTCAAAAGCCCCTTGACCCCCAGGGCCAAGGCCAGGCGGCGGGTGTAGTCCTTCACCTTCCCAAGGGCCTCGGGGGAGAGGTGGACCGGCGGCAGCACCGTGGCCGAGTCCCCGGAGTGGACCCCGGCCCGCTCCACGTGCTCCATCACCCCAGCGATCAGGACCTCCTCCCCGTCGGAAAGGGCGTCCACGTCCAGCTCTATGGCCCCTTCCAGGTACCGGTCTAAGAGGATGGAGGGCTTCTCCTCTAGGGGCTCGTAGACCTCCTCGAGGTAGCGCCTAAGCTCCTCCTCGCTGTAAAGGACCCGCATGGCCCGCCCCCCCAGCACGTAGCTGGGCCGGGCGAGGAGGGGAAAGCCCACCTCCGGGGCGAGCATTAGGGCCTCCTTGGGGGTCTGGGCTACCCGGCCCTCGGGCTGGGGGATCCCAAGCTCCTGGCAGAGGCTGTGGAAGGCTTGGCGGTCCTCCGCCAGGTGGATGGCCTTATAGGGGGTGCCGAGGAGCCTCACCCCCGCCTCCTCCAGCCCCTTGGCGAGCTTCAGGGGGGTCTGCCCCCCCAAGGTGGCGATGACCCCGATGGGCTTTTCGTGCTCCACGATGTTGAGAACGTCCTCCAGGGTCAAGGGCTCAAAGTAGAGGCGGTCGGCGGTGTCGTAGTCGGTGGAGACCGTCTCGGGGTTGGAGTTCACCATGATGGTCTCAAACCCCTCCTCCTTCAGGGCCCAGACGGCGTGGACCGTGGCGTAGTCAAACTCCACCCCCTGGCCGATCCGTATGGGCCCCGAGCCCAGGATCACCACCTTGGGCTTCGTGGAGGGCCAGACCTCGTCCTCCAGCTCGTAGGTGGAGTAGTGGTAGGGGGTGTAGGCCTCAAACTCGGCGGCGCAGGTGTCCACGGTCTTGTAGACGGGCACCACCCCTAGGGCCTTTCTTTCGGCCCGCACCTCCTTTTCCCCCTTCCCCAAAAGCTCCCCGATCCTCTTGTCGGGAAGGCCAAGCCCCTTGTAGAAGCGCCAGCCCTCCCGGTCCTTGGGGGGGTGGTCCTTGAGCCACGCCTCCGCCTCCACGATCTCCTTCATCTGGTGGAGGAACCAGGGGTCTATGCGGGTGGCCTGGTAAAGCTCCTCCACCGGCATCCCCCGCCTTAGAAGCTCCAAGACGGCGTAGATCCGGTCCGGGTTGGGGTAGAGCTTCTTCTCCAGGGCCTCTGTCCTGACCCCGGCCAGGGCCCGCACGTCCCTTTCTAAGCCCCTCAGGGCCTTGAGGAGCGCCTCCTTGAAGGTGCGGCCGATGGCCATCACCTCCCCCACGGACTTCATCTGGGTGGAAAGCTCGTCCTTGAGCTCCCCTTGGGTGTTGGGGAGGTCCTTGAACTTCTCAAAGGCGAAGCGGGGGATCTTCACCACCACGTAGTCAATGGTGGGTTCAAAGGAGGCGGGGGTTTTGCGGGTGATGTCGTTGGGAAGCTCGTCCAGGCGGTAGCCCACGGCGAGGAGGGCGGCGATCTTGGCGATGGGGAAGCCCGTGGCCTTGGAGGCGAGGGCGCTTGAGCGGGAGACCCTGGGGTTCATCTCAATGACCACCTGGCGGCCCGTCTTGGGGTCCACGGCGAACTGGATGTTGGAGCCGCCCGTGTCCACCCCGATCTCCCGGATCACCGCCTTGGCGGCGTCCCGCATCCTTTGGTACTCGGCGTCGGAGAGGGTCTGGGCCGGGGCCACGGTGATGGAGTCCCCGGTGTGGACCCCCATGGGGTCCACGTTCTCAATGCTGGTGATGATGACCACGGTGTCGGCGTGGTCCCGCATCACCTCAAGCTCAAACTCCTTCCAGCCCAGGACCGATTCCTCCACCAGGGCTGTGTGCACCGGGGAAAGGGTGAGGCCGCGGGAGAGGACCTCTATGAGCTCCGCCTCGTTCCTGGCGATCCCGCCCCCCGTGCCCCCCAGGGTGAAGGAGGGGCGGACCACCACCGGGTAGCCCACCTCCCGGGCGAAGTGGAGGCCCTCCTCCACGCTGCCCACCATGAGCCCCCGGGGCACCTCGAGGCCGATCTTCCGCATGGCCTTCTGGAAGGCTTCCCGGTCCTCTCCCTTTTTGATGGCCTCGGCCTTGGCCCCGATGAGCTCCACCCCGTAGCGCTCCAGGATGCCCTCCTCGTAAAGGGCCATGGAGAGGTTGAGGGCGGTCTGGCCCCCCAGGGTGGGGAGGAGGGCGTCGGGCCGTTCCTTGGCCAGGATTTTCTCCAAGGACTCCAGGGTGAGGGGCTCAATGTAGGTGCCCTCGGCCAGCTCAGGGTCGGTCATGATGGTGGCGGGGTTGGAGTTGACCAGGATGACCTCGTACCCCGCGCCCCGGAGGGCCTTTAGGGCCTGGGTGCCCGAGTAGTCAAACTCGGCGGCCTGGCCGATGGTGATGGGCCCGGAACCGATGATGAGGATTTTCTTGAGGTCTCTTCTCGGCGGCATCGCGTACCCAGGGGAAAATCCTACCACGTTGCCGGGGAAAATCAAGGCGAGAGGGAAGACTCTATGCGAGAGTGCGGGGGGTTTACGTATATTTTTGCAGAGCGGCCTTTCCCCAAACGGGCTATACTCAGGGCATGCGCAAGGTGCGGCCCGAAGAGCTTCCCCAGCTTTTGGCCCAGGGGGTCAAGGTGGTGGACGTGCGCCCCCAGGACCGGAGGGAAAGCCCCCTGCCCTTCCCGGCGGAGTGGGTGCCTCTGGAGAAGATTCAAAAAGGAGAGCACGGCCTGCCCCGGGTACCCCTGCTTCTCGTCTGCGAGAAGGGCCTTTTGAGCCAGGTGGCGGCTTTATACCTGGAGGCGGAGGGGTACGAGGCCATGAGCCTCGAGGGCGGCCTCCAGCAGGGCTTTACCCAAAACTCCTTCCTCGCCCTCCCTTAGCCTGCTTCAAGAGTTCTTGGGTGACTT
>NZ_BMPJ01000002.1:0-56975 GCF_014647535.1 Thermus composti
TCCCGGGCCTTTCTTGCGCCCCGAAAAACCTCTTTGCCGACCGTGGTAAGCTGCATCCGTGGGGACCTCCTCTCCCTTGGAGTGGTCCCCACATTTTTACTCGTCCAGTCTCACATGTGTCTGTCCGAGTTCAAGGGCCCGCTCCGGCGAAGCCCGCCGGGGATGGACCCCTCGGGTATAATCCCGGCATGCTAAGCCTGGACCTTTCCGGGAAGAAGGCCCTGGTCATGGGAGTCACCAACCAGCGGAGCCTGGGCTTTGCCATCGCCGAGAAGCTCAAGGAGGCGGGGGCCGAGGTGGCCTTAAGCTACCAGGCGGAAAGGCTCCGCCCCGAGGCGGAAAAACTCGCCGAGGCCCTGGGCGGGGCTTTGCTCTTCCAGGCGGACGTGACCAAGGACGAGGAGCTTGACGCCCTCTTCGCCGGGGTGAAGGAGGCCTTCGGGGGGCTAGACTACCTGGTCCACGCCATCGCCTTCGCCCCCCGGGAGGCCATGGAGGGGAGGTACATAGAAACCCGGCGCCAGGACTGGCTTTTGGCCCTGGAGGTCTCCGCCTACTCCCTGGTGGCCGTGGCCCAAAGGGCCGAGCCTCTTCTTAGGGAAGGAGGCGGCATCGTCACCCTCACCTACTACGCCAGCGAGAAGGTGGTGCCCAAGTACAACGTCATGGCCATCGCCAAGGCCGCCCTCGAGGCCAGCGTCCGCTACCTGGCCTATGAGCTCGGCCCCAAGGGGGTGCGGGTGAACGCCATCTCGGCAGGGCCGGTACGCACCGTGGCTGCAAGGAGCATCCCCGGCTTCACCAAGATGTACGAGCGGGTGGCCGAGACCGCCCCCCTCAAGCGCAACGTCACCCAGGAAGAGGTGGCCAACCTCGCCCTCTTCCTCCTCTCCCCCTGGGGAAGCGGCATCACCGGCGAGGTGGTCTACGTGGACGCCGGGTACCACATCATGGGGATGGAGGTTTAGGTTGACACCCTAAAACGCTTTCCGGTATAACCTCCCTAAAGGGAGGTGAAAGGATGCGGAAGCTTTTAGGGTTGGCCCTTTTTGCCCTTCTGGGCGGGGCCTGGGCCCAGAGGGTGGTTTTCCTCTCCACCCAGCTCAGGCCCATTGAGGAAGCGCAGAAGGTGCGCCAGGTGATCCTCAAGGACTTCCCGGGCCAGGTGCAGTTCGTCCCCGAGGACTACCCCGTCTGGCTCAACCGGGTCCTGGCCGAAGCCCAAACGGGCCGGGGCACCGTGGGGGTTCTGGGCGGGCTCCACGGGGACTTTCCCCCCTTGGCGAGCCGGGGGCTTCTGGAGTCCCTGGACGGCCTCTTCGCCCGGCTTAAGGGCCGGGGCTTTCCCCTCAGCTTTGTGGAGTTGGGCAAGCTGGGCACCAGGGAGCAGCTCTACATCCCCTGGATGCAGGCCACCTACGTAATGGTGGCCCACAAGGAGGCCCTCCGCTACCTTCCCCAGGGGGCCGACCTCAACGCCCTCACCTACGAGGATCTGAAGAACTGGGCCAAGGCCATCTACGAGGCCACGGGCCAGCGGCGCCTGGGCTTCCCGGCGGGGCCTGGGGGGTTGATCCACCGCTTCCTCCAAGGCTACCTCTACCCCTCCTACACGGGCAGCCAGGTGCGCCGCTTTAAGAGCCCTGAGGCCGAGGCCATGTGGCGGGACTTCCAGGAGCTTTGGCGCTACGTCAACCCCCGGTCCACCGCCTACGAGTTCATGCAGGAGCCCCTCCTTTCCGGGGAGGTCTGGATCGCCTGGGACCACGCGGCCAGGCTCAAGGACGCTCTGGTACAACGGCCCCAGGACTTCGTGGCCTTCCCGGCCCCTGCGGGGCCCAAGGGGCGCGGCTTCATGCCGGTGGTGGCGGGGCTTGCCATCCCCAAGACGGCCCCCGACAAGCGGGCCGCCGAGGCGCTCATAGACTACCTGACCCGGCCCGAGGTCCAGCTCCTCACCCTTAAGGAGGTGGGTTTCTTCCCCGTGGTCCAGGTGGCCTACGGGGAGGACCTGCCCCAGGGGATCCGCCTCCTGGCCCAAGCGGTGAGCGCCCAGGCCTCGGCCCAGGACGCCCTGCCGAGCCTCCTCCCCGTGGGGCTTGGGGACAAGGGCGGGGAGTTCAACAAGGTCTACCGGGACACCTTCACCCGGATCGTGATCCGCGGGGAGAACGTCCGGCGGGCGCTGGACCTGGAGGCTCAGAACCTGGCCCGCATCCTCCGGGAAACGGGTGCCCCCTGCTGGCCTCCCGACACCCCAAGCCAGGGATCCTGTCCCGTAGAATAGCCCCATGACGGCTCTCCGGGTGCGCGCCCTGGAAGTTCTCCAGGCCAATAGCCGGGGGGCCTTTACCATCCCGGCGCGGGGGCTTTACCCGTACCAGTGGCTTTGGGACTCGGGCTTCATCGCTCTAGGCTGGGCCCAGGTGGACATGGAGCGGGCCTGGCAGGAGCTCCTCTGCCTCTTTGACTACGGCCAGTCCCCCGACGGGATGCTTCCCCACATCGTTTTTCACGAGCAAAGCCGGGACTACTTCCCGGGCCCCGAGGTCTGGGGGCGGGAGGCCCTGGCCCGCCCCGCCACCTCGGGGATCACCCAACCCCCCGTGGTGGGGAGCGTCCTCCTCTACCTCTACGAGAAGGACCCCGACCGCGAGCGGGCCCGGGAAAGGGCCCGCTACCTCTTCCCCAAGGCCCTGGCCTTTCACCGCTGGCTCTACCTGGCCCGGGACCCGTGGCGCACGGGGCTTGTGGCCATCGTCCACCCCTGGGAGTCGGGCATGGACAACAGCCCCGCCTGGGACAAGCCCCTAAGCCGGGTGCCCTTGGAAGACCTTCCTCCTTACGAGCGCCGGGACGTGCGGCACGTTTCCCCCGAGGAAAGGCCCAAGAAGGAGGACTACGACCGGTACCTTTCCCTCCTCTTCCTCTTCCGCAGGTTGGGCTACGATCCCCGGGCCATCTACGAGCACAGCCCCTTCAAGGTGGTGGACGTGGGCTTCAACGCCATCCTCCACCGGGCCAACCGGGACCTCTACACCCTGGCCGTCCTCCTGGGGGAGGACCCCGGGGACCTGGAGGAGTGGATCCTGCGGGGAGAGGTGGGCCTCGAGGCCCTCTGGGACCGGGAGCGGGGCTTTTACTTCAGCCTGGACCTGGTGGCCGGGGAGCGGATCCCCGTGAAGACCTCCGCGGGCTTCCTCCCCCTCTACGCCGGCACCCCCCACGCCGGTCGGGCGGGGTTCTTGGCCGAGGAGATCCGGCGCTGGGGGGAGAAGGTGGCCTACCTCCTTCCCAGCGCGGACCCCGAAAGCCCCGCCTTTGAGCCCAAACGGTACTGGCGGGGGCCGATCTGGATCAACGTGAACTACCTGGTGGCCGAGGGGCTTAAGGACTACGGTTTCCTTTCCCTGGCAGAAAGGCTCAAGGCGGACGCCCTCGCCCTCATGGAAAGGGAAGGCTTCCGGGAGTACTACGACCCCCTCACGGGGCAGGGCCGTGGGGGAGAAGCCTTCTCCTGGAGCGCCGCCCTCGCCCTTTACTGGACATGAACACCCGATACCTGCCCTACCTCCTCATCCTGCCCAGCGTCCTCTTCCTCCTCCTCTTTTTCGGCTGGCCGGTGCTGAGCGCCTTCCTCCTGGCCTTCCGGGAAGGGGAGGGGTGGGGGCTTGGGCAGTTCCGGCGCATGGCCCAGGACCTCTACTTCCAAGACGCTCTCCGGAACACCCTCCTCCTCACCGCCGTCATCGTGCCCCTGCAGGTGGCCCTAGCCCTGGGGATGGCCCTTCTCCTCCCCCGCCTCGGGGGAGGCCGGGACCTTTTCCTCTACTTCTGGACCATCCCCTTGGGGATCTCCGACCTGGCGGCAGGCATCGTCTGGCTCGCCATCTTCACCGAGCGGGGCTACCTGAATAGCCTCCTCCACGCCCTGGGCCTTCTGGACACCCCCACGGGCTGGCTTACCTACGAGCACCCCACCGCCCTCTTCCTCTCCGTGGTGGCGGCGGAGGTCTGGCGGGCCACCCCTTTGGTCCTCCTGATCCTGGTGGCGGGCCTCCAGCTCATCCCCAAGGAGCTGATCGAGGCCGCCGAGGTCTTCGGGGCCACCCCCTGGGTCCGCTTCTGGCGGATCACCCTCCCCCTCCTCAAGCCGAGTCTGCAGGTGGCCCTGATCCTGCGCACCGTCTTGGCCTTTGAGGTCTTCGCCGTGGTGGTGGCCTTGGGCGGTCGGAACCTCCCGGTCTTGGCGGGGGAGGCCTACTTCTGGTACGCCGACTACCAAAACCCCGGGGTAGCGGCGGCCTACGCCGTCCTCATCCTGGGCATCTCCTTGGCCGCCACCTTCCTTTACCTTAAGGCGCTCCGCGTGCGGGAGGAGGTGTACGGATGAGGGTCTGGCCCTGGCTTTTAGCCCTGGCCTTTACCTTATGGGTGTTACTTCCCATCTACCTCATCGCCCTGAGCGCCTTCTCCCCGCGGGAAGCCGTCTACGCCTGGCCCAAGGCCTTCCTTCCCGGAAGCCTCTCCCTGGAAACCCTTCGCTTCTTCTTCGGAGTGGAAGGCGTCTGGCGGGCCACGGCCACCAGCCTGGTGGTGGCGGGGCTCACCGTGGCCTTCAGCCTCCTATTGGGGGCCCCGGCGGGCTACGCCCTGGCCCGGTTCCCCTTCCCGGGGCGGGACGCCTTCCGGGTGCTTCTGATCCTCACCCGGGCCTTTCCCATCGTGGTCCTGGCCCTTCCCTTGGCGGTCCTCTTCCTCCGGGTGGGCCTTTACGACACCCCCTTGGGGGTGGCCCTAGTCCACACCGCCCTCACCCTGCCCTTCGCCGTTTTGGTGAGCGCAAGCCTTTTCCTCTCCATCCCAAAGGAGCTGGAGGAGGCCGCCTGGACCCTGGGGTGCACCCGGACCCAGGCCTTCGTCAAGGTGGTCCTGCCCCTGGCCCTGCCTGGGCTTGCCGCCACCGCCATCTTCGCCTTCATCACCTCCTGGAACGAAGTCTTCGCCGCCAGCGTCCTCACCCTCCAGAACAAAACCCTCACCGCCTACCTCCTCACCCTTTTGGACGAGTCCCCCCTGCCCTTTAAGTTCGCCGGGGGGTTTTTCCTGGTGGTCCCCGCCTTGGTCTTTCTCTTCTTGGTGCGCCGCTACCTCTTCACCCTTTGGGGGATCAGCCACCGCTAGGGAGAACGCCATGGGTAGCATCCGGGTGGAAAACGTGGTCAAGCGCTTCGGCAAGGTGGAGGCCCTGAAAGGGGTGCGCCTCCAGGTCCAAGACCAGGAGTTCTTGGTCCTTCTGGGACCCTCGGGCTGCGGCAAGACCACCCTCCTCCGCATCGTGGCGGGCCTGGAAACCCCCACCCAAGGGGAGGTTTATATCGGCGAGCGGCGGGTCACCCACCTCCCTCCAAGGCTTCGGGGCATCGCCATGGTCTTCCAAAACTACGCCATCTTTCCCCACCTCACGGTCTACGAGAACGTGGCCTTCGGCCTAAGGATGAAACGCCGCCCCGAGGCGGCGATCCGCCAAAAAGTCCGGGAGGTGGCCGCCCTCCTACGCATAGAGGAGCTTCTGGAACGCTACCCGGCCCAGCTTTCCGGGGGGCAGCGCCAACGGGTGGCCGTGGCCCGGGCTTTGGCGGTGGAGCCCGAGGTCCTCCTCATGGACGAGCCTCTTTCCAACCTGGACGCCCTCCTGCGCCTGGAGATGCGGGCCGAACTGAAGCGCCTCCTCAAGGAAACCCGCACCACCACCCTCTACGTCACCCACGACCAGGTGGAAGCCATGAGCCTGGCGGACCGCATCGCCGTGATGCGCCAAGGGGAGATCGTGCAGCTGGGCACCCCCACGGAGATCTACCACCATCCCGCCGACACCTTCGTGGGAGGCTTCATCGGCAACCCGCCCATGAACTTCCTCCCCGTGGTGGCGGAAGGGGGGCAGGTGGTCCTGGACGGGCTCAGGCTCCCAAGCCCTGCGGAACGTGGCCCCCTGCTCCTCGGGATCCGGGCCGAGGACCTGGAGGTCTTCCCAGAACCCGTGGAGGGAGGCTTCGCCGCCCGGGTCCTGGTGGTGGAGCCCCTAGGCCCCCACCTTCAGCTCACCTTGGAGCGGGAAGGGACCACCTTCCGGGCCCTGGCCGACCCCGGCTTCGCCGCGGCCCCCGGGGCCACCCTCTACCTCCGGCCCAAAGAAGGGCGGGTGCGCTTCTTTCATCCCGAGACGGGAAAAGCCCTTTAAGTACCTCGCCGCGGTGGGGGCCCCAAAGGGAGCTTCCCAAGGCACCCCATGTGGCGGAAGCCACCGTGCGGCCACTTAGCCTCCTGATCCCTCCCGGTCCTTGGGCTACCATGGAGGGGATGAGGCGTTCTACCCCCACGGTCTGGGTGGGTTCCGTCCCCTTGGGCGGGGCCCATCCCATCGCCGTCCAGTCCATGACCAACACCCCCACCCGGGACGTGGAGGCCACCACCGCCCAGGTCCTGGAGCTCTACCGGGCGGGGAGCGAGATCGTCCGGATCACGGTGAACGACGAGGAGGCGGCGAAGGCCGTGCCCGAGATCAAGCGGAGGCTCCTCGCCGAGGGGGTGGAGGTGCCCCTGGTGGGGGACTTCCACTTCAACGGCCACCTCCTCCTGCGCAAGTACCCCAAGATGGCGGAGGCCCTGGACAAGTTCCGCATCAACCCAGGGACCCTGGGCCGGGGCCGCCACAAGGACGAGCACTTCGCCGAGATGGTCCGCATGGCCATGGACCTGGGGAAGCCCGTTAGGATCGGGGCCAACTGGGGAAGCCTAGACCCCGCCCTCCTCACCGAGCTCATGGACCAAAACGCCAAGCGCCCCCACCCCAAAAGCGCCCACGAGGTGGTGCTGGAGGCCCTGGTGGAAAGCGCCGTGCGCGCCTATGAAGCCGCCTTGGAGATGGGCCTTGGGGAGGACAAGATCGTCCTCTCTGCCAAGGTGTCCAAGGCGCGGGACCTGGTATGGGTCTACCGGGAGCTCGCCCGCCGCACCCAGGCCCCCCTCCACCTGGGCCTCACCGAGGCAGGCATGGGGGTGAAGGGGATCGTGGCCTCGGCCGCCGCCTTGGCCCCCCTTCTTTTGGAGGGGATCGGGGACACCATCCGCGTCTCCCTCACCCCGGCCCCGGGGGAGCCCCGCACCAAGGAGGTGGAGGTGGCCCAGGAGATCCTCCAGGCCCTGGGCCTCAGGACCTTCGCCCCCGAGGTGACGAGCTGCCCCGGGTGCGGCCGCACCACCAGCACCTTCTTCCAGGAACTGGCCGAGGAGGTGGCCCGCCACCTGAAGGCCAAGCTTCCCGAGTGGAAGGCCCGCTACCCCGGGGTGGAGGGGCTCAAGGTGGCGGTGATGGGCTGCGTGGTGAACGGCCCCGGGGAGAGCAAGCACGCCCACATCGGCATCTCCCTCCCGGGGGCGGGGGAGGAGCCCAAGGCCCCGGTCTACGCCGACGGCAAGCTCCTCACCATCCTCAAGGGGGAAAGGATCGCCGAGGAGTTCCTTAGGCTCGTGGAAGACTACGTGAAGACCCGCTTCGCCCCCAAGGCCTGATGGAAGCCTTTGCCTTCCAGGTGGAGGCCCGCTCGGGGAGGGCCCGGGTGGGCCGCCTCGCCACCCCCCACGGGGCGGTGGAGACACCCCTTTTCATGCCCGTGGGGACCCAGGGCTCGGTGAAGGGGCTTTTGCCCAAGGACCTGAAGGCCATCGGGAGCCAGGTCCTCCTGGCCAACACCTACCACCTCCTCCTTAGGCCCGGCCCCGAAAGGGTGAAGGCCCTCGGGGGGCTTCACGGCTTTGCGGGCTGGAAGGGGCCTTGGCTCACGGACTCCGGGGGCTTCCAGGTGATGAGCCTCGGGCACATGCGCCGCATTGACGAGGAAGGGGTGGTCTTCCAAAGCCACTTGGACGGGCGCCTCGTCAAGCTCACCCCGGAAAGGAGCATCGCGGTGCAGGAGGCCTTGGGGGCCGACCTCATCATGGCCTTTGACGAGTGCCCCCCCTACCCTTCCCCCAGGGCCTACCTGGAAGCCTCCTTGGAACGCACCCTCCGCTGGTTGGAGCGGAGCCTTAAGGCCAAGACCCGGCCCGACCAGGCCCTTTTCGGCATCGCCCAGGGGGGGACGGAGCCCGACCTGAGGCGCCGCTCTACCCTGGAGACGATCCGGTTTGACCTCCCGGGCTACGCCATCGGGGGCCTCGCCGTGGGCGAGCCCAAGGAGGCCATGTTCCGCATGGTGGCCCTCTCCACGGAGCTTCTCCCCGAAACCAAGCCCCGCTACCTCATGGGGGTGGGCCACCCCGAGGACCTGGTGGCGGCCATGGGGCTTGGGGTGGACCTCTTTGACTGCGTGTATCCCACCCGCACGGGCCGCTTCGGGAGCGCCCTGGTGCCGGAAGGACGCCTCAACCTGAAAAACGCCCGCTTTCTGGACGATAAGGGCCCCCTCGAGGCGGGGTGCGACTGCTACGCCTGCGAGACCTTTAGCCGGGCCTACATCGCCCACCTGGTGCGCGCCGGGGAGATGCTTGGGGGGATCCTCCTTTCCCTCCACAACCTGCGCCACCTCCACCGGCTCACGGAAGAGGCCCGGAAGGCCATCCGGGAAGGGCGCTACAACGAGTTCGCCTGGGCCTTCGCCGAAAGGCGCTTCGGCCGGGAGGTCCCCCTTTGGTTCCGCGAGGCCCTAGCCGCCGGGGGGCACGCCCCCTAGCCCTCCCGGTAGAAGCGGCTTTCCTTGTAGTAGTCCTCCAGAAGGACCTTGAGGAAAGCGGCCAGGGGCACCCCCAAAAGGGCCCCCCATAGGCCAAAAAGGGTGGCCCCGGTGAGGATGGCGGCGATGGCGGTGATGGGGTGGAGCCGGGTGGCCCGGCCCACGATGAGGGGCCCGAGGACGTGGGCCTCCAACTGGTTCACCGCCACCATGACCAAAAGGGCCAAAAGGGCCTTCAGCCAGCCCCCCGTGGCGGCGAGGAGCAAGGCGGGCACCCCTGAGACCACCACCCCCACGAAGGGGATGAGGTTGAAGACCCCGGCCAAAAAGCCCAGGCTCGCCGCCAGGGGAACCCCCACGAGCCAAAACCCCACCCCCACCAGGACCCCCACGCAAAGGGCCACGAGAAGCTGCCCCCGCACGTAGCCGCCCACGCTGGCGTTGAGCTTGGCGGCGAGGTCTTGGACCAGGGGCTGGTAGGGCTCGGGGAATAGGGCGAGGGCCGCCCGGGCCAGCCGGGGGAGGTCGTAAAGGAAGTAGACCGAGAGGACCAGGGCGGTGAAGAGCTGGAAGACCCCGCCGAGGAGGGAGGCGAAAAACCCGAGGAGGTTCCCCCCCTGGGCCAGAAGCCCCTGGAGCCAGCGGACGAGGGCCTCCAGAAAACCCTGGAGGAGGCCCTGGAGGTTCCGGGTGAGCTCCTGGAGGACGGGCCTTAGGCTTTCGGGGACGGGCACGGCCTGGGCCCGATCGGGCAGAGCCACGAGCCAGGCCCAAAAGGGGTCCAAAAACCGAGGCAGGTCCCGGGCCAGCCGGGAAAGCTCCACCACCGTCTGGGCAGCGAGGAAGGAGGCCAGGGCCAGGAAGAACCCCAGGAGAAGGTAGACCAAGACCACCCCGGCCGCCCGGGGGATCCGGCGCTTTTCCAAGGCGTGGACCAGGGGGTGGACCAGGTAGGCGAAGGCGAAGGCGGAAAGGAGCACGGAAAGGGCGGGCCAGGCCCGGACCAAAAGGCGGTAGGCCAGGTAAAAAAGGAGGAGGTAGACGAGAACCCTCACGTAAGGGTTCTCCCAGACCTGGGCGAAGGCCTCGCGCATGGGGCTATTTTAGGCCGAAAAAGGCCTCGGCCCGGCGAAGAAGCGCCTCGCCCTCTAGCCCCTGGAAGAGGAAGGGGCTCCGGTCGGGCTCCCCCTCCCAGACCTCAAAGAGGAGCCTGGGGGCCCCGCCCATAAGGCCGGTGCTCCCCACGTAGCCGATGGGGTCACCCCGGTAGACCCGGCTTCCCACCCTTAGCCCCGGGTAGGGAGCCTCGAGGTGGGCGTAGACGGTGGTGCGGCCGTCCGGGTGGCGAACCCAGACCTCGAGGCCCCGGAGGAGGTCCATGTCCTCTGGGGAGGCCCCCTCCCGCACCCGCTCCAGAAGAGCCTGGAAGGCCTCCGGGGTGGGCTCCTCGTAGTCCAGGTCCACCTTCACCACCTCGCCCCCAAAGGCCGCCACCACCCCCATCCCCCGCACCACGGGCACGCAGGCGTCCCCCTGGCGGAAGACGAAGCCCGCGCTCACCCCCTTGCGGTAGGGCCTCGAGGCCCCGGGGAGGTTCTCGGGGCGCCTTGGGAGGCAGGCCCCGGGAAGGGGAAGGATGTACCCCTCGGGGGCCCAGAGGGCCCTTTCCCGGTAGGCTTGGACCTCCTGGCGAAGGGCCGCCACCTGCCGCCCCCTAAGGGCGAAGCCCAGGGTGACCACCAAGGCGTAGAGGAGGGCGGCGAAAAGAAGGTAGTGCCCCGGCTTCCAGGCCATGGGGCCATGCTACAAAAAAAGGGCCCCCAAGGGGGGCTAGAAGGCGAGCCAGGAGCTTAAAGAAGCTTCAGGAGCCTCTCCTTGATCTCCTTGGCGGAAAGGCCCTCCAGCTTCAGACCCTTGGCCCGCTCCACCAGCTCGTAGACCTTGGGGATGTGGCTTGCCGCCACGCGGAAGGTGATCTCCTGCCCCGCCACCCTCACCCGCACCTTCTGCAGGTTGGGGTACTGGCGCCGCTTGGAGATGCCGGTGGTCTTCTTGCCCACGCCCCCTTCCCGCTTGGCCTTACCCCGCCTTTGGATGCTGTTGGCCACGATGGGCCGCTTTCCGCTGATCTCGCACACCTTGGACATGGCACCCTCCTGCCCGAAGGCAAAACCCTTGAGATTATAGCACAAGGGACTGGGGTAGACTCATGGGGATGCCCACGGTGCTCGTGCCCCTGCTTTTAGCCCTGGACCAGATCCTCAAGCTTTGGGCCCTGGAAAACCTCTCCCCGGCGCCCAGACCCCTCTTAGGCGACCTCCTCTACCTCACCCTGGTGCGGAACACGGGGGCGGGCTTCGGCCTCTTCCAGGGCCAGGCCTCCCTCCTCGGCCTCCTCTCCTTCTTGGTAGGCGCAGGCCTTCTCCTCCTCCTCGCCAGGCGGCGCTACCCCCCCCTCCCCACCCTCGCCCTCTCCCTCATCACTGCCGGGGCCTTAGGCAACGGGATAGACCGCCTGGGCCGGGGCTGGGTGGTGGACTACCTGGACCTGGGGACCTCCATCCCCCTTATCGCCCACTTCCCCGTTTTCAACCTGGCGGACGTGTGCGTGACCCTGGGGGCGGCGCTCCTCCTCCTCGCCCCGAGGCGGAGGCGGCGCTGGATCTAAGCGGGACCCCCCAAGGCCTTTAGCGCAGGAAGCGCAGGAGCACCTTGGCCGCCCAAGGGAAGAGCAGGGAGGAGAGGGCGGCGGCGAGAAGGAGGACGAGGGCGGCCCGCTCGTCCAGGAGGTGGGCGCTCCTGGCGATCTCCGTCCCCGCGATCATCAGGGTGAAGGGGTAGGCGAGGAGGAGGGCGGCGAGGAAGGCCTCCCGCAGGCGGAACCCGCTCAAGAGGAGAAAGGGCGCGGGGAGGAGGCGGACGAGGAGCATGAGGAGGAGGGCCTGGCCCACCTCCAGGAGGAGGCGGCCGTCCAGGCCCGAGAGGTCCATCCCCATCCCCGTGCGGATGAAGAAGATGGGGATGAGGAAGCCGTAGCCCATGGCGCTGAGCTTGGCCTCGAGGTCGTGCTTCTTCTGCAGGAAGTAGGAGAGGATCATCCCGGCGAGGAAGGCCCCGAGAACGCTCTCCAGCCCCACCAGGCCGCTCATGACGGCGGCGGCGAACATGAGGGCCAGGCTCAGCCGGATGCCCATGGCGCTCGGGTCCTCCTCGTAGACCAGCCTGCGGCCCACCTCCGGGTACCACCAGAGGAAGAGGCCCGCCAGGCGGAAGGCGAGGAAGAGGAGGAGGAAGAAGAGGGCGATGACCCCGACCTCCTTCAGCAAGGGGAGGAGGCCCTGGTAGTGGGCCGCCTTCTCCATGGCGGTGAGGCCGAAGAGGCTCGCCACCTCCCCCAGGACGCCCAGGATCAGGACCCGCTTGGCGAAGGCCCGGCCCAGGATGCCCATGTCCCTCAGGGTAGCCACCATGAGGCCGATGGAAACCAGGGCGAGGATCAGGGCCTGGGCGAGCCCCACGCCCAAAAAGCCTGCAAGAAGCCCGGCGCTGAGGAACATGCCCACCACGTAAAGGGCGTAGAAGGCGAAGTGGCGGCGCTCCAGCTGGCGGAGAAGGTTGAAGTCCACCTCCAGCCCCGCGAGGAACATGAGGAGGAGGAAGCCGAAGTCCGCCAAAAACCCCAGGATCTCGGGGAGGGCCACCCCTTGGGCGAGGAAGTGGCCGAGGAGGAGGCCGATGACCAGCTCCCCCACGGGGACGGGCATCCTGAGGAGACGGGATAGGGGCGGGGCCAGGAAGGCCGCCAGAAAGACGAAGAGCAAAAGAAGGCTACCGCTCAAGGTTGACCTCCGGCACCAAGAGGGTGGACACCGGGCTCGCCTGGGCCAGGAGCTGGGGGACGTAGGGGCGGAAAAAGGCGGTGCGGCGCCCCGGGGTGTAGCCCAGGGCCAGGAGATTGAACTTCCCCTTGAGGAGCCGGAGGGTTTCCCGCACGGGGTTGCCCTCCTTGCGGATGAGGTGGACCTCGAGGCCCGAGGTCTTCCGCGCCCGCTCCACCAGAAGCTTTAGGTTCTCCAGAAACTCCTTCTCCTCAGGGGGCATGAAGGCCTCCACCCGGCTCACGAAGAGGACGTGGACCTCGCCGCCGAAGATCCGGGCCAGGTCCATGGCCGAGGCCAGGAGGGGGCTCAGGGCCTCGGTGTTGGCGGAAACGAGGATGCTCCGGTAGGGGTGGGTCCCCCGGAGGTGGAAGGAGGGGAAGGGGTACCCTTCCTGGAAGACCCGCCGTACCCAGTCCCGGTCCCGGGCCAGGAAGACCCCCAGCTCCGCCACCCCCTTCGGGTCCTCGCAGGCCTCCACCCAGTCCCGCACCCTGAGGCGCTCCTTGAGGTAAAGGGCCTCCTCCCCCTCCACCCGGCAAAGGGCGCCCACGCTCCCGAAGCGCCGGGGGAACGAGGGCTCGCCCCGGATCACCGCCCCCACGAAGATCTCCACCCCCCGGGGGTCGCCCACCACGAGGAGCCGGTCCCCCGGCTGGACCCGGAAGTCGGCCCGGGGCAGGAGGGGGTTCCCTTCCCGGTAGACCAAGGCCACCCGGGCCCCCGGCTGGCGAAGCTCCCGGAGCCGGGCGTAGACCGCGGGGGAGGACTCGGTGATGAGGACCTCCACCACCTCCCCCTTCCGCAAGCCAATACCCACGGGGTAGCGGACGATCCCCTGCCCCTGGAGGAGGTTGCGCAGGATGGCCCCCAGGATCTCGGGGATGGAGACCACCTCCAGGTCCAGCTCCCGCACGGCCTGAGGGTCCGGCCGGGCCTTGGAGACGTGGACGATCTTGCCCCGGTAGCCCAGGGCCTTGCGCAGAAGCCGGGCCACGTCCAAGGTGGCCTCCACGGAGAGGAAGGAGATGACGGCCTCCACCGCCTCGAGGTCCACCTCCTTCCAAAGCCCCACGTCCGTGGCGCTCCCCGGGAGGGCCCGAAGGTTGGCCACGGGGGCCTTCTCCAAAAAGGCCCGAAGCCGCGCCTCGTCCCGCTCCACCAGGACCACGTCGGCGATGGCGGAGACCACTTCCACGATCTCTTCCACGTACCGGCCTAAGCCGAGGAGGACCACGCTCATAAAGACCCCCAGGACGCGGGGCCACCCCGCGCCGCTAGACGATACTCCAGAAAACCCCGCCTAGGCGCGCCCCAGCACCCGGGCGAAGCGCTCCAGGGCCTTCTTCAGGTTCGCCTCGCTGGTGGCGTAGGAAAGGCGCACGTGGCCAAAGGCGGCGAAGTCCGTCCCCGGGACCACCGCCACCCCCGCCTCAAGAAGCCTCTCCGCCGCCTGGATCTCGTCGGGGGCGATGGGGGAGGTGTCCATGAGGACGTAGAAGGCCCCTTGGGGGCGCACCGCCTTTAGGCCGAGGGAAGAAAGCCCCTCCAGGAGGAGGTCCCGCCTTTTGCGGTAGGCCTCTCGGGCCATCTCCACGAAGGCGCGGGAGGCCTCCTGGTTGGTGAGGGCCTCGAGGGTGGCCCACTGGGCGATGGTGTCGGGGCTCGTGGTGGACTGGCTGGAGACGGAGGCCATGGCCTGGATCACCTCCTTGGGCCCGCAGGCGTAGCCGATGCGCCAGCCGGTCATGGCGAAGGCCTTGGCCGCCCCGTTCACGGTGAGGGTGTGGTGGGGGGCCACCCGCCCCGGGGAGAAGTGCTCCCCCTCGTAGAGGAGGTGCTCGTAGATCTCGTCGGAGACCAGGTAGAAGTCGTGCTCCTGGGCGAGCTCCGCCAGGGCCACCAGGACCTCCTTGGGGTAGACCGCCCCCGTGGGGTTGTTGGGGGAGTTCACCACCAGGGCCTTGGTCCTTGGGGTGATGGCCCGGGCCACCCGCTTGGGGTCGGGGATGAAGCCCTCCTCGGGAAGGGTTTCCACTTCTACCACCACCCCCCCGGCAAAGCGCACCATCTCCGGGTAGCTCACCCAGTAGGGGCTAAGCACGATGACCTCGTCCCCGGGGTCCAAAATGGCCTGGAAGAGGTTGAAGAGGGCCTGCTTCCCCCCCACGGTGACGATGGTCTCCTCGGGGGTGACGGAAAGGCCGTTTTCCCGGCGGAACTTCTCCGCCAAGGCCTCCCTTAGCTCGGGGATCCCCGCAGGGGGGGCGTACTTGGTCTTGCCCTGGGAAAGGGCCCGCCTCGCCGCCTCCTTCACGTGCTCGGGCGTGTCAAAGTCGGGCTCCCCGGCGGTCAAGGCCACCAGGTCCACCCCCTGGCGCCTTAGCTCCAAGGCACGGGCGTTCACCGCCACCGTGGCCGAGGGCTTCATGGACCGCACCCTTTGGGAAAGGCCGCGCATAGGGTCAGTATACGGCGTGGAAGACCCTCAAAACCTACCTGGAGCTCCAGGGCCTCGAGGCCCTTCCCCAGATCCGCCATCCGGGGCGCCTTCCAGGTGGGCCTGCTCTCCGAGGATCCCTTCTGGTTGGAGATGCTAGAACTCCGCAACCTCACCGCCCACCCCTACGAGGAAACCCTGGCAGAAAGCATCTACGCCCGGCTCCCCGAGGCCCTCAAGCGCTTCCAGGATCTCCTAAAGGCCCTTAAGGAAAGCCCCTAAGTCCCCGCAGGCCTTAGGGCGGGGACCTCGCCCTTGACCGAAGCCCGCCTCCCCACCACCCTAAGGCCCAAGGGGACCACCTCCGCCCGGTAAGAGGCGGCCTCGGGCAAAAGCTCCCCGTCGGCGTGGGCGGGCACGGGGTGGGGGAAGTCCACGGCCACCTCCCGGCCCGCCAGGGCCACCACCTCCGGGTGGGAGAGGTGCCGGCCCAAAAGGAGCCGGGGCAGGATGAGGACCACCCCGAGCCGGGAGAAGCGCCGAGCCAGGACCACGGAAAGCCTCCCGTCCCGGGGGTCGGCCATGGGGGCGATGGGGATCCCCCCGCCGTAGGCGGGGCCGTTCATGACGGCGAGGAGCAAAAGGGGGCCCTGGTAGACCAAAGCCCCGTCCAAAAGAACCCTTCCTTCGGGGAGCCTAAGCTCCCTTAACACCCCAAAGAGGGCGTAGAGGTAGCGGGGCATCCCCCGGAGGAAGGGGGGGGCGGAGAGGGCCTTCTTGGCCACCAGGGCGTCAAAGCCGATGCCCAAGGAGGCCCCGAAGGGCTCCCCGTTCACCCACCCCAGGTCCACCGCCTCCTCGGGGGCGAAGAGGGCGTGTTCCAGGGCCTTGGGCCAGGGAAGCCCCAAAAGGCCCAGCATCCGGGCGAAATCGTTCCCGCTTCCGATGGGCACCACCCCCAGGGTCTTCTCCGTACCCGCAAGGCCCCTCAAAACCTCGTGCACCGTGCCGTCCCCCCCCACGGCCACCACCCGGGCCCCTTCGGGAGCTTTTTGGGCGAGCTCCGTGGCGTGCCCCGGCCCCTCGGTGAGGAAGGCCTTGGCCCCCCTCTCCCGGGCCGCCTTTAGGATGGCCCCGGAAAGCCTCCCCACCTTGCCGCGGCCCGCGGCGGGGTTTACGATCACCCACCTTTCCACCCCCGTATTCTACGGGCATGGGGCTTCTCGGCCATTTCCTGAAGGGCCCTCACAAAAAGACCACCCTCCTCCTCACCCGGGCGGGCCCCGTGGAAAACCCCCACCACGTCCTCTATAGCCACCCGGGCCTTCTCCTGGCGGAGGAGGGGAGGAAGGCCCTCCTAGGCCTCCTCCCCCTTCTTCGCCGCCACCCCGTGGCCCACGTCTACGCCGCCGACAGCCTGGCGGAGGCCGAGGCCGCCCGGCTCCTGGCCGAGGCCCTGGGGGTGCCCCACACCCTCCTCCCCGAGCTTCGGGAAAGGTCCTGGGGGGCCTGGGAGGGGCTTTCCTTCGCCGAGGTGGAGGCCCGCTTCCCCGAGGAAGTGGCGGCCTGGCTAAGGGACGAGGCGGGCTTCGCCCCGCCCGGGGGGGAAAGCGTAAGGGAAGCCTGGGAGCGGGGGAGGCGGGCGGTCCGGGGCCTCCTCAGGAGGCACCTGGGCCAGGCCCTCCTCGTGGTGGGGAACTGCACCCTGAACCGGGCCGCCCTAAGCCTCGCCCTGCCCCTACCCCCGGAGGAGGGCCTAAGGCTTGAGCAGGACTACGCCCGGCTTTCCGTGGTGGACTTCTACGGGGAAGAGGGGGTGGTGAAGGCCCTGAACCTGGACCCTTGTCCCTAGCGAGGAAAGCGCCCGCGGGAGTACACTTAGACCATGATCCGGCCCGTGGCCCGCAAGGACCTCCCGGGGCTTTTAAAGCTCCTCCGCTTCATGGACGAAAGCCCCCAAAGGGGGGTCTTGGCCCCGGAGGCCCGGGACCTCGAGGGCCTGGCCGAGGAGCTGGAGGACGGCCTCGTCCTCCTCCGGGAAGGGGAGGTGGTGGGGTACGTGGGGCTTTACCCCTTCTGGGACGGGGCCGCTTTGGAGGGGCCTTTGGCCTACCGGGAGGAAGACCTCCCCCTCCTCCTGGAGGCGGCGGAAGGGCGGGCCAAAGCGCTCGCCCCAGAAAGGCTTTACGCCTTCCCCCGGGAGGAAAACCGGGTCCTGCGCCGGGCCCTGGAGGAAAGGAGCTTTGGCCTCCTCCACGTGACCTACTTCTTCGTCAAGGACCCCGAGGGCCTGGACTACCCCGCCCCCGAGGGCGTGCGGGTGGAGGAGGGCTTCCCCGGGGCCGAGGTCTACCGGGAGCTCTACCGGGAAAGCGAGGAGAGCTGGGCCCTGCGCCTCCGCTGGACGGACGAGGAACTTGAGGAGCACTTCCAGGACCCCGCCGTCCACCTCCTGGTGGCCTACCTGGAAGGGGTGCCCGTGGGCATGGCCGAGGTGGAGCTGGAAGGAAAAGAGGCCAGCGTGGCCTACATCGGCGTGGTCCCCAAGGCCCGGGGGAAGGGGATCGGGCGCACCCTCCTCTCCGAAGCCGCCCGGCTCGCCCAAAGGAAGGGGGCAAGCCTCCTCCGGGTCCGGGCCCACCACCACGAACAGGGGGCTTTGGAGCTCTACCGCGCTTTGGGGTTTAGCCTCGAGGAAGCCGTGGCCACCTACGCCAAGGAGCTTAGGGCAAGCCGGTAGGTCTCCGCGTGGGCGGCCACGGTGAGGCGGGGGTCGCGGTTGTACCCCCCGCCCATCACCACCACCAGGGGCACCCCCAAGGCCTTCACGAAGCGGAAGACCCTTTCGTCCCGCCGCCTTACCCCTTCTGGGGTGAGGGCGAGGCGGCCGAACCGGTCCCCCCTTAGGACGTCCACCCCGGTGTTGTAGAAGACGAACTCCGGGCGGAAGGCGAGGGCCCTTTCCAAGGCCTCCTCCAAGGCCCAGAGGTAAGCTTCGTCCTCGTTGCCGTCGGGAAGGCCCACGTCCAGGTCGCTCTTTTCCTTCTTCAGGGGGTAGTTCCGCTCCCCGTGGAGGGAGAGGGTGTAGACCGTGGGGTCCTCCCGGAAGAAGAAGGCGGTGCCGTTCCCCTGGTGGGCGTCTAGGTCCACCACCAAAACCCGGCCCCAAAACCCCTCCTTGGCCCGAAGCCAACGGATGGCCACGGCCACGTCGTTGAAGAGGCTATACCCCTCGGCCCGGCCGGGGAAGGCGTGGTGGGTGCCCCCGGCGAGGTTCAGGCCGAGGCCCGCCTCGAGGGCGTCTAAGGCCGCGGCCAAGGTCCCCCCGGCGGCGTGGAGGGCGCGGGTGAGGAGGGCCCGGCTAAAGGGAAGGCCAAGCCGCAAGGACTCCTCCCGGCTAAGCCCCTCCCCGAAAAGCTTCTCCAGGTAAGGGGCCTCGTGGGCCAGGAAAAGGGCCTCCCGGGGCACCTCGGGGGCGGGGAGGGTGGGAAGAAGCCCCCTTAGGGCCTCCGCCACCCCAGCGTACTTGTAGAGGGGAAAGGGGTGGCCCTCGGGCAGGGGCAGGGAGAGGTGGGCCGTGGTGTAGGCCCGCACGCCCCTATCCTTACGCCTTTTTGCCAGAATGAAAAGGAGCGTGCGCCTCCTTCTCCTCTCCGACCAGGTCCACCCCCACGTCCACTCCCCCCGCTTCCCCGAGAACCTCCCCCCCTTTGACCTGGTCCTGGCGGCGGGGGACCTGCCGGGGGCGTACCTGGAGTACGTGGCCACCAAGGTCCGGGTGCCCGTGCTCTACGTGCCCGGAAACCACGGGGAGGAGTGGGTATGGGAGGCGGGGCGGAAGAGGCGGCCCGGGGGCGTGGTGAACCTCCACGGGCGGCTTTTCCGCCACGGGGGCCTCCTCTTCTACGGGATCGGCGGGGTGCCCCGCTATAGGGAAGGGGAGGGGCAGCTTTCCGAAGGGGAGCTTTTGCGCCTCGCCCTAAAGCCCTTTCCCCTGGCCTTCCCCCGGAGGCTCCTTTTGGGCCACGGGGTGGACGTCCTCCTCACCCACGCCCCGCCCCCGGGGCCCACCGCCGGGGAGGACTTCGCCCACCGGGGGGCAGGGGCCTTCCTCCTCTTCCACCGCCTCTACCGGCCCAGGCTCCACGTCCACGGCCACACCCCCCTCCTCGGGGCCAACCCCGAAAGGCACCACCGCACCCCCTTGGGGGTGGAGGTGGTCCACGCCCAGGGCTACGCCCTCCTCACCCTCTAAGCTGGCGGTAGGCCTCGTAGGCCGCCACCCCCACGGCCACCGCCAGGTTCAAGGAGCGCACCGGCCCCGGCATGGGGATCTTCAGGGCGGGAAACCGGGCCAGGACCTCCTCGGGAAGCCCCCGGCTCTCGGGGCCGAAGAGGAGGTAGTCCCCTTCCCGGAAAGCGGCCTCATAAAGGGAGGCCTCCGCCCGGGCGCTGAAGGCGAAGACCCGGGCCCCGGGAGGGAGGGTTTTCAAGAAATCCTCCCAGGTGTCGTGGAGCCGCAGGTCCACGTGCGGCCAGTAGTCCAGGCCCGCCCGCTTGAGCTTGGGGCTAGAGAGGAGGAAGCCCAAGGGGCGGATGAGGTGGAGGGGCCACCCCAAGGCGGCCGCGGTGCGGGCGATGTTGCCCACGTTCTGGGGGATCTCGGGCTGGTAGAGAACCAGGTGGAGCGCCATGCTTCGGGATCACCGCCTCCGGTAGCGGGTGGCCGCCCCCCGGCCCACCCTTTCCACCCGGCCCTCCCGGAGGAGGCGGCCTAGGAGCTTGAGGGCCGCCCCCCGGGAAAGCCCCAAGGCCTCCTCCACCTCCCGGCGGCGCCTTGGGGTCTTGAGAAGGGCCAGGGCCCTTTCCGCCAGGGGGTCCTGGCGGACCAGGTGGTACCGCCCTCCCTCCCTGCGCACGAGCCCCATCCGCTCCAGCCGGGCCAGGACCCGCCTCGAGGCCCCCTCGGGAAGCTGCAGGGCCCGGGCCAGCTCCCCCAAGGAGGCCTCCCCCACCCGGAAGAGGTGGCCCAAGGCGATGAGGTGGTCCAGGCTGAAGGCCCCGAAGCGCTCCTGGGCCTCGGCGATCTCCCGCACGAAGGCCTCGTCCAGCTCGGGGTTGTAGAGGACGAGGGTCAGGGCCTCGGGGAAGAGGCGGTACTCCGGGGGCTCCTTGCCATACTTGAGGAGGAGGCGGTACATCTTGTCCACCCCGCTTCCCGCCCGCTCCACGTAGCCCAGGCGGTAGAGGGCCTCGGCCAGGCGGGGGTTCCGCCTTTTGGGGGGGTGGCGGAGGACGTTTTCCGGGGTGATGCCGGGAGGGAAGCCCCCGGGGTTGGAGATCTCCAGGCGGTCCCTATGGTGGTGCACCTGGACGGCGTCCTTGCTCTGCCAGTCCCGGTGGACCAGGGCGTTGAGGAGGGCCTCCCGGTAGACTTCCTGGTCAAAGTCCCAGACCTCGAGGCGGAAAAGCCCCACGGTGAGGTAGCGCACCCGGTTCCGGGCCTGGATGAGCTCCTTCAGGCGCTCCAGGAGGGCGGGGATGGGCCTAAGGAGGTCCTCCCGGAAGCTATACCCCTCCTCCCCCTCGTGGTAGTAGTAGCTCACCTCCGCCTGGGGGAGGAGCCGCCTGAGGGCCAAAGAGGTCCCCGCCAGAAGAAGCCCCGCCACCGTGGGGCGCGCCTCCCCTTCCACCCGCTCCAAAAGCCCCAGGGCGAAAAGGAGCTCCAAATCCGGCAGGGCGGCCAAGGCGCTACCCCTTTCCTCGAGGATGCGCCTTAGGCGCAGGACCTCCATGGGGTCCAGATCGGAAAGGCTCGCCTGGGGGAGGACCTGGGCGGTGAAGTCGGGCTCGGGGAGGGCCTGGCCCACCCGGAGCTCCGTAAGCCGCGCCCCGTCCCAAAAGGGGACCCGCCCCGCCCCCACGGCGATGGCCGCCGGGCTTTGGGGGACGTAAAGGGCCAAAACCCGCCCCTCCGGGCCTTCCAACGCCTCCACGTAAGGGAGAAGAAGCCCCTGGGTGAGCTCAAAGAGGGCGTGGGTCACCTGCAAGGGGTGAAGCTCCCCCACCCCGAGGACCTTCCCCTCCCGGCTCACCCCCAAAAGGAGAAGCCCCCCCTTGTGGTTGGCGAGGCCCGCGGCGTAGCGGGCCAGCTCCTCCGGGGAGACCTCCGCCGGAAGGAAAAGGGTGCGCTCGTCCTGGCCCCGGGCCAGGCGCTCCAGGAGCTCGGACCACGTCACGGGGTCCAGTTTACGGGAGGGCCCCGGGGGAAGAAGGTGACCCTCAATCTCAGTTCTGTACAGCATTAGCCGCACAATACGCTTTTTATTCCCTAACATGCAGCATGCTAAGTCGGGCAATCTGTGCAGTTTGTCCGGCAATAAGTTGTCCGATGTCAAAGGATAGCTTGACAAATCGCACACCCCGCCCTACCCTAGACCCCAAGGGGGTGCGAGGATGCGGAAGAAAACCCTCCAAGGTATAGCGGCCCTAGGCCTATCGGGACTGGCCCTGGCGGAAGGGGTGGACGGGGCGGCCACGGCGTGGATTTTGGTCTCCACCGCCCTGGTCTTCCTCATGACCCCGGCCCTGGCCTTCTTCTACGGGGGGCTTGTGCGGGCCAAGAACGTCCTGAACACCATGATGATGAGCTTCGCCGCCTTGGGCTTCGTGGGGGTGGGCTGGGCCCTTCTCGGCTACAGCCTGGCCTTCGCCGAGGGGAGCCCTTGGCTTGGGGGCCTGGGGCACGCCCTCCTCAAGGGGGTGGGCCTCGAGGCCAAAGGGGAGATCCCCCACCTCCTCTTCATGGCCTTCCAGGGCACCTTCGCCATCCTCACCGCCGCCCTCCTCACGGGGGCCCTGGTGGAGAGGATGCGCTTTCCCGCTCTTCTTCTCTTCCTCACCCTCTGGGGGCTTCTCGTCTACGCCCCCATCGCCCACTGGGTCTGGGGCGGGGGGTTTTTGGGGGCTCTAGGGGCCTTGGACTTCGCCGGGGGGACGGTGGTCCACATCAACGCCGGGGTGGCGGCCCTGGTGGGGGCCTTGGTCCTGGGCACCCGGAAGGACTACGGACGGCAGGCCATCCTGCCCCATAACGTTCCCTTCACCCTTTTGGGGGCGGCCCTCCTCTGGTTCGGCTGGTTCGGCTTCAACGGGGGTAGCGCCCTGGCCTCCGGGGAAGGGGCGGCCTTGGCCTTCGCGAACACCCTCCTCGCCCCCATGGCCACGGTGGTGGCCTGGGCGGTTCTGGACCTGTTGCGCACGGGCAAGGTGACGGCGGTGGGTCTGGCCACGGCCATCATCGTGGGCCTGGTGGCCATCACCCCGGCGGCGGGCTTCGTCTCCCCCCTCTCCTCATTGGTCCTGGGGGCGGTGGCCGCCTTCCCCAGCTACTTCTTCCTCCTCTATAGGCCCAGGACCCGGCTGGACGACTCCCTGGACGTCTTCGGGGGCCACGGCCTCGCCGGGATCACCGGGGCCCTCCTCACCGGGGTCTTCGCCGAGAAGGCCTGGAACGGGGTGGCGGACGGGCTCCTCTTCGGCAACCCCACGCAGCTTTGGGTCCAGGCGGTGGCCGTCCTGGCGGCCATCCTTTACTCGGCCCTGGGCACTTTCCTCCTCCTCAGGCTCGTGGCCCTCCTCACCCCCTTGCGGGCAAGCCCAAAGGAGGAGGGCCTGGGCCTGGACGTGACCCAGCACGGGGAGGAGGCCTACACCAGCGGGGAAGGGGCCATCCTGGTCCTCTCGGGAAGCCCCTCCGTCCCCGCTCTGAAGCCCAAGGGAGGTGAGGCGTGAAGCTCATCGTGGCCATCATCCGCCCGGAGAAGCTCAACGAGGTGCTGGAGGCCCTTTTCAAGGCGGAGGTGCGGGGGCTTTCCCTAAGCCGGATCCAGGGCCACGGCGGCGAGACGGAGCGGGTGGAGACCTACCGGGGCACCACGGTGAAGATGGAGCTCCAGGAGAAGGTGCGCCTGGAGATCGGGGTCAGCGAGCCCTTCGTCAAGCCCACGGTGGAGGCCATCCTCAAGGCGGCCCGCACCGGGGAGGTGGGGGACGGGAAGATCTTCGTCCTTCCCGTGGAGAAGGTCTACCGGATCCGCACCGGGGAGGAGGACGAGGCCGCCGTCACCCCGGTACAATAGGGGTGTGACGGCCAGGCAGCGGGCCATTCTCCACCTCCTGGTGGAGGAGCACATCAAAACCAAAGCCCCGGTACCCTCGGCCAGGATCGCCGAGGGGCTTGGGCTTTCCCCCGCCCTGGCCCGGTACGAGCTCATCGCCCTCGAGGAGATGGGCTACCTCACCAAGCCCCACGCCTCGGCGGGGCGGGTGCCCACCCGGCAGGGCTTCCGCCAGTACTCCCTCTCCCTCCTTCCCCCAAAGCCCCTGCCCAAGGCCACCCGGGAACGCCTGGAAAGGGCCCTGGAGGGGGCCAGGGAGCCCGAGGCCTTCCTGGTGAAGATGGCGGTGGGGCTTTCCGGCTACCCCGCCCTCCTGCGCCTCCGGCCCCGGAGAACCCCTAGGGTCCTCCAGGTCCACCTCTCCCTCCTAGAAGGGGAGACGCTAGCGGTCTTCGTCCTGGAGGGAGGCCGGGTGAAGGAGGCGCGGCTTCCCCTCAGGCTCTCCCCGGAGAAGCTCCGGCAGGCGGAGGAGGTGCTCTCAGGCCCCCTCACGGCCTTGCCCCCGGCCCCTAAGGGCCTCGAGGACCTCTTCGCCCACCTCTCCCGGGCCCTCGCCTCGGGGCTTTCCCTCTCCTACCGGGAAGGGCTTTCCGAGGCCTTAAAAGAACCCGAGGCCCAAGACCCCGGCTTTCTGGAGCGGCTGGTGCGCCTCTACGAGGCAGGGGGGGAAGACGTCCTCACCCCCCCGGGCCGGGTGGACGTGCGGGTGGGGGAGGTGGAGGGCCTGGCCCAGGTGCAGGCGGGCTTCGCCCGGGGGGAGTGGCTGGGGGAGATCATCCTCTTAGGCCCCATGCGCATGCGCTACCCGGAGGCCCTCTCCGTGGCCTACAGCCTCTCCCAAGTCTATACTGAGGGCCATGCGGGTCCAGGTTAGACTCTTCGCCCTCTACCGGGAACAGGCGGGGACGGACCGCCTCGCCCTGGACCTCCCCGAGGGGGCCCGGGTGCGGGAGGCTAAGGAGGCGTTGGAGGGCCTCTTCCCGGGCCTCCGCCTCGAGGGCGGCATGGCGGCGGTGAACCAGGCCCTGGCGGGGGCGGAGACCCCCTTGAAGGAGGGGGACGAGGTGGCCTTTCTTCCCCCGGTATCCGGCGGGCAGGACTCCTTTGGCCTCACGGAAGCCCCCCTGGACCTGGGAGCCCTGGTGGCCTGGGCCACCGCCCCCGAGTACGGGGCGGTGGTGAGCTTCCTGGGCACCACCCGAAGCCCCAACCGGGGGGAGGAGGTGGCCTTTTTGGAGTACGAGGCCTACCCGGAGATGGCGGAGAAGGTGATGGCGGAGATCCTGGCCGAGATGCGCGCCCGCTGGCCCTTGGGCCGCATCGCCCTCTGGCACCGCTTAGGCCGGGTGGACCCGGGGGAGGCCTCCATCGCCATCGTGGTCTCGGCCCGGCACCGCAAGGAGGCCTTCGCCGCCTGCCAGTACGCCATTGACCGGGTGAAGCAGATCCTTCCCGTCTGGAAGAAGGAGTACCGCAAAGACGGGAGCTTCTGGGTGGAGGGCTTCGCCCCGGAGGACCTTAGGCTTTGACCTCCTTCACCTTCATCGCCGCCCTTCTTCTCCTCGTTCTCTTCGCCCTTCCCCTCCTTTTGGGCTACCTCTCGGGGCGGGCCTACCGGGAAGGCCGCGGCCGGGTGGCCTTGGGGCTTCTCCTCTTCGGGGCCTTCCTCGGGCTTTTAGCCCGGCCCAGGCCCTTGGGGCTTTTTCTCCTCCTCCTCGGGCTTTTCCTGGGGTATGGCCGCCTCCGCTAGCTATAATGGAGGGATGACCGGGCAGGCCTCCCCGGAAACGCCCACGAAATCCATTCTGGAACTCCTACCGGAAGAGCTTCCGGGCGAGGGCTACCGCAAGGCCCAGATCGCCCACTGGCTCTACGCCAAGGGCGTCCAGGACTTCGCCGAGATGACCGACCTCCCCAAGGCCCTGCGGGAAGCCCTGGCCAGGGAGTGGCGCCTCTTGGAGTTCAGCCTGGTCCAGGCCTACCCGAGCCAAGACGGGAGCGTCAAGTACCTCTTCACCCTCCTGGACGGCCAAAGGACCGAGGCCGTCTACATGCCCTACCAAAACCGCAAGACGGTCTGCCTCTCCAGCATGGTGGGCTGCCCCGCCGGGTGCACCTTCTGCGCCACCGGGGCCTTGGGCTTCGGGCGGAACCTCACCGCAGCGGAGATCCTGGGCCAGCTCCTTGCCATCGCCCACCACCAGGGGATCTCCCCCCGGGAGATCCGCAACGTGGTCCTCATGGGCATGGGGGAGCCCCTCCTCAACCTGAAGAACGTCCTCAAGGCCATCCGCATCCTGCTCCACCCCCAGGGCCTGGCCATGAGCCCGAGGCGGATCACCCTCTCCACCGTGGGCATCCCCAAGGGGATCTACCGCCTGGCGGAGGAGGACCTGGGGGTGCGGCTCGCCCTTTCCCTCCACGCCCCAGACGACGAGACCCGCAAGGCCATCATTCCCACCGCCCACCGCTACCCCATCGCCGAGATCATGGAGGCGGTGCGCCACTACTACGCCAAGACCAAGCGCCGGGTCACCTTTGAGTACACCCTCCTCAAAGGGGTGAACGACCACCCCTGGCAGGCCAGGCTCCTCGCCAAGCTCCTCAAGGGCCTAAGCGCCCACGTGAACCTGATCCCCTTCAACCCCTGGGAAGGGGCCCCCGTGGCGGGGACGCCCAAGGCGGGGGTTTTAGCCTTCGCCGAGGCGCTTAGGCGCCTGGGGGTGCCCGTCTCCATACGGTGGAGCCGGGGCCAGGACGTGGGGGCGGCCTGCGGGCAGCTGGCCCTGAAGACCCCCAAGGCCCTCACACCGCTTCCAGAAGGCGCCGGGCGATGACGAGCTTCAGGATCTCGCTGGTCCCCTCCCCGATCCGGGTGAGGCGGGCGTCCCGCCAGTAGCGCTCCACGGGGTAGTCCTTGATGTAGCCGTAGCCCCCCAGGATCTGGATGGCCTCGTCGCAGGCCTTCACCGCCGCCTCGCTGGCGAAGAGCTTGGCCTGGGCGGCCTCGAGGGTGAAGGGCCTCCCCGCATCCTTCAGCTCCGCCGCCTTGAGGTAAAGGAGCCTCGCCGCCTCCAAGGCGGTGGCCGCCTCCGCCAGCTTGAAGGAGACCCCCTCGTACTCGGCGATGGGCCTGCCGAAGGCCTCCCTGCCCTTGGCGTAGGAAAGGGCGTAGTCCAAGGCCGCCTGGCCCAGGCCCACCGCCATGGCGGCGATGCCGATCCGGCCCCCGTCCAAGACCCTTAGGACGTCGTAAAACCCCTTGCCCCTTTCCCCCAAAAGGGCCTCCTCGGACACGAAGAGGTCCTCCAGGATGAGCTGCGCCGTGTCCGAGGCGTTGAGGCCAAGCTTTTCTTCCTTCCTCCCCACCCTTAGGCCCTTCTCGGGGCGGAAGAAGGCGAAGGCGGAGATCCCCAGGTGCTTCCTCTCGGGGGAAGGGGCGGGGTCGGTGCGGGCCATGATCACGTAAACCCCGGCCACGCTCCCCTGGGTGATGAACTGCTTGGTGCCGTTGAGCCGCCACCCCCCCGCCACCGGCTCCGCCTTGGTCTTGAGGGCGGCGGCGTCCGAGCCCGAGCCAGGCTCCGTGAGCCCCCAGGCCCCCAAGGCCTCCCCCGAAGCCAGTTTGGGCAAAAAGGTCTCCTTCTGCCTTGCGTTCCCCGCGAGGAGGATATGCCCCGTGGCCAGGGAGTTGTGGCTGGCCACGGTGAGGGCGAGGGCCCCGTCGTGGTAGGCGAGGGCCTCCACCATGCGGGCGAAAAGCCGGGTGGATAGCCCCGCCCCCCCATAGGCCTCGGGCACCACCGCCCCGAAGACGCCGAACTGGGCCAGCTTCCGCACCAGGTCCCAGGGGAAGGCCCCCGTCCGGTCCCGCTCCGCCGCCCCAGGGGCCACCTCGGCCTTCAAAAACTCCCTAAAGGGCCCCAGGACCTGCCTTTCCTCCTGGCTTTCCTCAAACCAAAGGGCCATGGTGCCCCGAGTATATCACTTTCCTTCCCCCATGCAAAAAGGCGTTGGACTACAGGGTGGTAGATTGGGGCCGATGCTCCTCCTCCTGGGCCCCACGGACGCGGGCAAGTCCACCCTGGCCCAAAGGCTTCTGGAGCGGGCGGGGGAGGCCTTCCTTCTGGACCTGGACCCGGGGCAGGGGAATTTGCCCGGGGCCTTCTCCCTCTTCCACTACCAAAAAGGCCGCCTGGCCCTGGTGCGGCGGACCCTCCTCGGGGCCCTCTCCCCCATGGGGGTGGAGGCGAAGGCCCTGGTGGCCGCCTTGCGCCTGGCCCGCCTCATCCCCCCGGGAAGCCCGGCGGTGGCCGACACCGACGGGCTTTTGGACCCCGCCTACCGCCTCCTCCAGGTGGACGCCCTGGCCCCGGTGGAGATCCTGGTCCTGGGGGCGGAGGGGCTTTTCCGGGCCCTTGCCTGGCGGAAGGACCTAAAGGCGCGCCTCCTCCCCCCCTTGCCTGGGGCCCGGCGCAAGACCCCACGGGAAAGGCGGGAAAACCGCCTAAGGCGCCTCCTCGCCCACTTCCAGGAGGCAAGGCCCCGGGTCCTTCCCCTGGAGGGCTCCCCGAGGCCCGAAAGGCTTTACGCCCTTCTGGACCCCGAGGGGTTTCTCCTGGGCTACGGGCGGCTTCTGGCCTATGGGGCAGGCGAGGGGCTTTTCCTCACCCCGGTGGAGGGGGAGGTGGCCCGCCTCGAGGCCACCCGCCTCGCCCTTCCTACCCCCGCACTACCAGGTTGAGGATCTTCCCCGGGACGTAGATCTCCTTCACCACCTCCTTGCCCTCGAGGTGGGCCTTTACGTTCCGCACCTTAAGGGCCTCGGCCTTGGCCACCTCCAGGGGGGCGTCCTTGGGGATCCTGATCGTCCCCCGCACCCTGCCGTTCACCTGGACCGCCACCTCCACCACGTCCTTCTCCAAGGCCTTCTCGTCCAGCTCGGGCCAGCCCGCCTCAAAGAGGCTATCGGGCCAGAACCAGTGCCAAAGCTCCTCGGCCAGGTGCGGGGCGAAGGGGAAGAGCATCTGCAGGTAGTAGCGGATGGCGGTGCGGTAGACCGGGGTGACGGGGCGGTCCTTGCGGTACTCGTAGAGGGCGTTCAGGAACTCCATGAGGGCGGCGATGGCGGTGTTGAAGCGGAGGGCCTCGAGGTCCTCCGTCACCTTCTTCAGGGTCTCGTGGAGTTTGACGTAAAGCGCCCGGTCCTTCCCCTCCAAAGCCTCCGCCTGGAAGACCCCGCTCGTCCCGGAAAGGGCCTCCCGGTCCTCGGCCACCCGGCGGTAAATGCGGTTTAAGAAGCGCCAGGCCCCCTGGACCCCCTCCTCGGTCCAGACCATCTCGTTCTCAGGGGGAGCGGCGAAGAGGATGGTGATGCGGGCGATGTCCGCCCCCTCTTCCTTCACGAAGGGCCCCACCATGACCCCGTTCCCCTTGGACTTGCTCATGACGGCGGGCTTCCAGAGGTGGAGGGTGCCGTCCTCGTGGGGGCGGAGCTCGGCCCCCATCTTCCTCACCTCCTCCAGGGAAAGCTCACTCTTTTGGATCTCCAGCTGGATGCGGGTGGGCTCGGGGAGGCGCACCCTCTCTCCCTCCACCTCCACGGGGCCAAAGTCCGTCCAGGCCATGACCATGCCCTGGGTGAAGAGGCCCCGGAAAGGCTCCTCCACCGCCACCATCCCCAGGTCGTGGAGGAACTTGGTGAAGAAGCGGCTGTAGAGGAGGTGGAGTACGGCGTGCTCCACCCCGCCGATGTACTGGTCCACGGGCATCCAGGCGTTGGCCTTCTCGGGGTCAAAGGGGAGGCGTTGGTTGTGGGGGTCGGTGTAGCGGAGGTAGTACCAGCTGGAGTCAAAGAAGGTGTCCATGGTGTCGGTGTCCCGCTTGGCGGGGCCACCGCACTTGGGACAGGTGGTCTCGTAGAACTCGGGGTGGGCCTCCAGGGGGCTTTTCCCCTTGGGGCGGATGTCCTCTATATCCTTGAGGTCGGGGAGGAGGACGGGAAGCTCCTCCTCGGGGACGGGCACCACCCCGCAGGCCTCGCAGTGGATCATGGGGATGGGGGTCCCCCAGTAGCGCTGGCGGCTTATGAGCCAGTCCCGGAGGCGGTAGGTGACCCGGCCCTTCCCCAGGCCCTTTTCCTCAAGCCAGGCGATGACCTTCTTCTTCCCCTCCTCGCTCGGCGTGCCGTCAAAGGGCCCCGAGTTCACCATGACCCCGGGCTCCTCGTAAGCCCTTTCCAAAGGCTCAGGGAGGGGTTCACCGGGCCGCTCAATCACCTTCTTGATGGGTAGGCCATACTTTCTGGCGAACTCGTAGTCCCTTTGGTCGTGGGCGGGCACGGCCATGATGGCCCCGGTGCCGTAGCCAAAAAGCACGTAGTCGGCGGTCCAGATGGGGATCCTCTCCCCGGTGGCGGGGTTCAGGGCGTAGGCCCCCAGGAAGACCCCGGTCTTCTCCCGCCCCTCCGCCTGGCGCTCAATCTCCGTCTTGCGCTTGGCGGCCTCCACGTAGGCCAAGACCTCTTCCCGCCTTTCGGGCGCGGCGAGCTCCAGGGTCAAGGGGTGCTCCGGGGCGAGGACGAGGAAGGTGGCCCCGAAGAGGGTGTCGGGGCGGGTGGTGAAGACGGGGATCCTCACCTCCTTCCCCTCCACGGGGAAGAGGATCTCCGCCCCCTCGGAGCGGCCGATCCAGGCCCTTTGCATGGCCTTGACCTTCTCGGGCCAGTCCAGGGCCTCGAGGTCCTCCAAAAGCCTCTCGGCGTAGGCGGTGATGCGCAGGTACCACTGCTCCAATTCCCGCTTCTCCACGGGGGTGTCCTCGTGGCGCCAGCAGCGGCCCTCCACCACCTGCTCGTTGGCGAGGACGGTCTGGCACTTGGGGCACCAGTTGACGAGGCCCTTGGCCCGGTAGGCCAGGCCCTTCTCCCACATCTTGAGGAAGATCCACTGGTTCCAGCGGTAGTACTCGGGCTCGCAGGTGGTCACCTCCCGGTCCCAGTCGTAGAGGATGCCCATGAGCTCCAGGCTCTCCTTGGCCTGGCGGATGTTCTGGTAGGTCCAGTCCCGGGGGTGGAGGCCGAACTTGAGGGCGGCGTTCTCCGCAGGGAGGCCAAAGGCGTCCCAGCCCATGGGGTGGAGGACCTCGTAGCCCTGCATCCGGCGGAAGCGGGCCAGGACGTCCCCCATGGTGTAGTTCTTCAGGTGGCCCATGTGCAGGTCCCCCGAGGGGTAGGGGAACATGACGAGGACGTACTGCTTCTTGCCCTCGGGCCGGTCCTTGGCCCGCATGAAGCCCTTTTCCTTCCAGAAGCGCTGCCACTTGGGCTCTATGGCGTGGGGGTTGTACCTTTCCATGCCCTTCCTCCCCAAAAAAGCCCCTTCCCCTTCGGGAAGGGACGGCCAGGCCCCTCCCCACCCTAGGGGCATAGCCTGGCCCGGCACATAGGCCTATCCTACTCCCTTCCGCACCCCGGCGAAAAGGCGCTAGGCCTCCAGGGCCCGGGCCACCACCGCCCCGAGGAGGAGGGCGAGGAGAAGGAGGTAGAGCCCCAAAAGGGCCAGGACGAACCCCGCCAAAGGCCCGTAAAGGAGCTCGTACTGGGAGCGGGGAAGGAGCCTGGGAAGCCCGAGGCGCACCCCTTCAAAGAGGAGGGCCGCCACCGCCGCCCCGGCGCTTAGGGGAAGGAGGTCCTTAAGGCGCCTCGCCCCCCGGAAGAAGGCGTAGGTGAGGAGGAAGAGGAGAAAGGCGGCGCTCAAAGGGAGGAAGGCCTCGAGGGGGGCCCAAACACCCCGGGGGAGGAAGCGGAAGAGAAAGCCCAAAAGAAGCCCCAAGAGGGCGAGGAGGATGAGGCTTATCCCCAAGAGAAAGGGCATGAGAAGCCCCAAAAGCCGGTGGCGCGCCAAAGGCCGCCCGAAGATGAGACCCAGGGCGTAGCTTAGGGCGGCGAAGAAGTTGCTCCCCGACCAGAGGAGGAGAAGGGCGCTTCCCAAGGTGAGGGGAAAGGCGCTTCGGGTGAGGAAGCGGAGGAGGTCCTGGGCGAGCTCCGGCCGGGCGGGGAAAAGGGCCTGGGTGAACTCCTCCAGGGCCTTCAGGACCTGGGCCTGAAGGAGGGGGTTCCCGGAAAGGAGAAGCCCGAACCCCCCCACCAGGAGGAGAAGAAGGGGCATGAGGGAAAGGAGGGCGTAGTAGGCGAGGGCGGCGGCGAAGAAGGGGACGTGGGCCTCCTGGTAGAGGCGGTAGAAGCGCCTAAGCAAGGCCCGCTACCCCCTCCTCTTCCCGCCTCACGCGCGCTCCTGCCCCTCCCCCAAAGCCACCCACTTCAGGGTGGTGAGCTCCATGGGCCCCATGGGGCCGTAGGCGTGGAGCTTGGAGGTGCTGATGCCGATCTCCGCCCCAAGCCCCAGCTCAAACCCGTCGTTGAAGCGGGTGGAGGCGTTCCAGAGGACGAGGCTTGCGTCCACCTCCTCCAAAAAGCGCCAGGCCACCCGGGCATCCTCGGTGCAGATGGCCTCGGTGTGGCGGGAGCCGTAGCGGACGATATGGGCCAGGGCCTCCTCCAGGCCCGAGACCACCTTCACCCTAAGGATGAGGTCCAGGTACTCCCGGTCCCACTCCTCCTCCTGGGCAAGGACCGCCTCTTTGAGGAGGGGAAGGGCCCTAGGGCAGGCCCTTAGCTCCACCCCCTTTTCCCGCATGGCCCTTTCCAGCATGGGGAGAAAGGCCTCCGCCACCTTCTCGTGGACCAGGACGGCCTCGAGGGCGTTGCACACCGCCGGGCGCTGGGTCTTGCCGTTTAGGGCCAGGCGGAGGGCCATGGAAAGGTCCGCCCGCTCGTCCACATAGAGGTGGTTCACCCCCTTGGCGTGGGCCAGGACGGGAACCCGGGCCTCCCGCTGCACGAGCCTTATGAGCTCCTCTCCCCCCCTTGGGATCAGGAGGTCCAGGAGCTCCAGGCGGCACATCTCCAGGATGGCCTCCCGGTCGGTGGTGGGCACCAGGGTGACCGCCTCCTGGGGAAGCCTCGCCTCCTTCAAGGCCTCGTGCCAAAGGGCCACCAGGGCCCGGTTGGAGCGGAAGGCCTCCTTGCCGCCCCTAAGGAGCATGGCGTTGCCCGTCTTCAAGGCCACGGCCACCGCCTCCACCGTGGCCCCGGGCCGGGCCTCGTAGATAAAGCCGATGAGGCCCAGGGGCACCCGCATCCTGCCCACCCTAAGGCCGTTGGGCCGCTTCACAAGGCCCTCTATCCGCCCTAGGGGATCGGGGAGGGCGGCGATCTGCCTCAGGCCCTCGGTGAGGGTCTTGAGGTCCTTTTCCTTCAGGGCCAGCCGGTCCAGCTTGGCCCGGGAAAGCCCCAGGCGCTCGGCCTCCTTTAGGTCTTCCCGGTTGGCCTCGAGGACCGCCTCCCAGCGGCTTTCCAGAAGCCTGGCCATGGCCAAAAGGGCCTTGTCCCGATTTCCCTTGGCGATCTCAGGAAGCCTCTCCCGGGCTCGCTGCGCCAGGTCCTTAAGGTCGGTCATGCCTCCTCCTTCAAGGCCAGGTGGTCCCGGTGGACCACCTCCTCGGTGTAGCGGTACCCCAAGAGGGCCTCAATCTCCGCGCTTCTTTTCCCCTTGATCCGGGCAATCTCCTCGGAGGCGTAGTTGGCGAGGCCCACCCCCACCTCCTCCCCCCCCTCGGAGAGGAGGCGCACCGCCTCCCCCCGGCCAAACCGCCCCCGCACCTCCTTGATGCCGGCGGGAAGGAGGCTCGCCCCCCGCTTCCTCAAGGCGAGGACCGCTCCTTGGTCCAAAACGAGCTCCCCCTTGGGCCGAAGAAGCCCGTAAAGCCAGGCCTTCTCCCCCCGGTAGCGCCTTTTGGCGTGGAAGTAGGTGCCAAGGGGCGCTCCCCCCAAGGCCTCCAGGAGGACCCCGGGGCGCCTCCCGGGCAGGAGAAGGGTGGGGATCCCCACCCGCCCCGCAAGCCGGGCCGCCAGGATCTTGGACCGCATCCCCCCGCTTCCCAAGGGGTTCCCCTCCCCGGCGTGGGAGAGGACCGAGCCGGGGTCGGCCACCTCGAGGATGGGCTTTGCCTCGGGGTTTCTCTTCGGGTCTTCCTCGTAAAGGGCGTCCACATCGGAAAGGAGGACGAGAAGCCCCGCCTCCACCAAGGCCGCCACCCGGGCGGAAAGCTGGTCGTTGTCCCCGAAGCGGATCTCCTGGAAGGCCACGGTGTCGTTCTCGTTGACCACGGGGACCACCCCGAGCTCCAAAAGGGCCTTAAGGGTGGCCTTGGCGTTCAGGTAGCGCTCCCTGGAGGAGAGGTCCTCGGCGGTGAGGAGGACCTGGGCCGCCTTAAGGCCCCACGCCCCCAAGGCCTCCCCCCAGAGGGCCATGAGGAGGGGCTGGCCGATGGCGGCCAAAGCCTGCTTCAAGGGCATGTCCTGGGGCCTGGGAAGCGCCATATGGGCCATCCCCGCCGCCACCGCCCCCGAGGAGACCAAGACCACCTCCCGCCCCTCTCCCCTCAAGGCCGCCACCTGGCGGGCAAGCTCCCGAAAGACCTCCCGGTCAAGCCCCCCGGGCCCGGCAAGGACCGCGCTCCCCACCTTCACCACCAGCCGCTTGGCGGAAAGGCCAGGCCGCATTAAGGCCCAGGATAGCACCTCTCATCCCCTGCGTTCGGTTTCCTGCTAGGTTCAGAAGGTGCAGCGGCTAGGGCTTCTCCTCCTCTTGGGCCTCGCCGCCTGGGTGGGTTGCACCCCACCCCTCGAGGCCACCTTCACCGTCAGCCTGAACCCCACGAGCCTCACGGTGATCCAAGGGGATAGCAAGACCACCCAGCTCACCCTCACCCCCCAGAACGGCTTCACGGGGACGGTGAACCTCACCCTGGTGGGCGGGGGCGGGAACTCCGTTCCGGGGATCACCCTCTCCCCCACCAGCCTCACGGTGAACGGTTCTAGCCCGGTGAGCCAGAACCTCACGATCAGCGTGGCCTCCAGCGTGGCGGCGGGGACCTACAACCTGAAGGTCCGGGCCACCAGCGGCAGCCTCACCAAGGAGGCGAACCTCACCCTGACGGTGAACCAGGTTCCCAGTGGAGATTTTCAACTAACCCTGGAGGCAAGCTCCCTCTCCCTCACCCAGGGAGGTAGCGCCTACGTGCGTCTTCCCGTAAGCGGCACCTATTCGGGCACGGTCTCCCTTTCCCTGGTAGACCTTCAAGGCAACCCCTTTCCCAAGGTAAGCCTCTCCCCCACCTCCACCCCTGTGCCCTCAGCCCCCATGCTGGAGCTTCGCGCCTCTCCGGACCTGGCTCCCGGGAGCCATTCCCTCAAGGTCCGAGGCGTTGGGGGCGGCCTGGTTCGGGAGGCACCCCTTACCCTCCAAGTGAGCGCCACCCCCACCCAAAACCTGCGCTTCCTCAAGGCGGAGTGGGGACAGACCGTCCTTAAGGAGAACCTCCGCCTGGTGGAAGGTAAGCCCGCCCTTCTCCGGGTGCATGCGGTGGCAAGCTCCTCCCCCGTGTCCCTAAGCAACCCCCTTTCCGGGGCAGCTTACCTGGGAAGCGCCTTCGTGGGCAACCTCTCTTTCAGCTGTCCTAACCCCCTCCCCACCTCCACCCTTCCCGGGGACCTCGCCACCACCTGCAACGCCCAGGTACAGGAGGACTGGGTGGCCCCGGGCCTCCGGGTGGAGCTTCGCCTGGACCCCGAAAACCGGGTGGCGGAGACCGACGAGAACGACAACGCCCTGACCTTGACGCCTCCTGTGGGAGCGGGCACCGTGCTCCACCTCACCGTAGTGCCCGTGGTGTACCAGGGCCAGACCGCCACCGTGCCCGACTTCGCCCAGACCCTTTGGCGGGTCTGGCCCCTTAAGAAGGTGCTCTACACCACCCGGGCCCCCTACACCTTCACCGGTACCCTCAGTTCTACCGACGGCAACACCTGGGCAAAGCTTCTGGACGAACTTCGGATCCTCCGCCAGACGGACGGAAGCGGGCGCTACTACTACGGGTTTGTCCACGTGAGTTACCCTTCGGGCATCGCCGGCATAGGGTATATCGGCTATCCCGTGGCCGTGGGGTGGGACGAGCCTCCCTCCGCACCAGCCGTTATGGCCCACGAGCTGGGACACAACTTTGGGCGCTACCATGCTCCCTGCGGGACCTCGGGCGACCCCGATTACCCTTACCCAGATGGAAGCATCGGCGTTTTGGGGTACGACCTCGCCGCCCGCACCCTGAAAGACCCCCAAACGTACTACGACCTAATGAGCTACTGCGGTCCCCTATGGGTCTCCGACTACACCTACGAGGCGGTCCAAAGCTTCCTGGAGCAAAAACCACCCCTGCCCCAGTCCCTTCCCTCGGAGGGCCTTCTCTTCTCGGGGAGGATCCGGGGTGAGGAGGTCTTCTTCAACCCCCCTATCCGGCTTAGGGCCCGTCCGGAAGGGAAACCCTCTTCCCTTCGCTTGCTGGTGGACGGCCTCGAGGTGCCCGTTTTCACCTTCATGGACTCCGAAGGAACCCTCCACTTCCAGGCCCTGGCCCCCGTGGGGACGTGGGGGAGGCTTGCCCTTTACCGGGAAGGCCGCCTCTTGAAAGAGGTCCAGGCCCCCCTCCGCCCCCAAGGGGAGGCAGAGGTGGTCCTGCGGGAGGAAGGGAGGGTCCTCGAGGCGCGCTGGACGGGCTATCCCTACCTGTCCCTCATCCACCTGGCGGAAGACGGCACCCGCACCACGCTAGGGCTTTGGCGGGAAGGTGGGGTGGCCCGCTTCCCCTTAGAGGGCCTGCCTCCCGGTGGGACCTGGGAGATCCAACTCATGGACGGGCTAAACGTTCTCCTCCTCCACCGCCCCCGCTAGGAACCTACCCTCTCGGTACACCACCTTCCCCTCCCGGCGAAGCCGCACCAGAAGGGCGAAGAGGGTGGCCTTGCGCAGCCCTGGGTGGAAGGGGGCGAGCTTATCGTGGAGTTCCTCCAAGGACATGGGCGTGCGGAGCAGGGCCAAAACTTGGGCTTCCAGACGGCGTTTTTGCCCCGGCTTCATGCTTGACAAGCCTACCCCACCATGATACCCTAAGCTTCGGCTTGGGCCCGTAGCTCAGCTGGATAGAGCGGCTGACTACGGATCAGCAGGTCGGGGGTTCGAGTCCTCCCGGGCCCGCCAAAGGCCGGATCCCCCTGGGGTTCTCCCAGGGGGCTTTGCTTTACCCCATAGAATGGGGCCATGAAGATCTACACCAAGACGGGAGACGCCGGGGAGACCGGCCTCTACGGGGCCGAGCGGGTGGTGAAGGCCCACCCCCGGGTGGAGGCCTACGGCACCGTGGACGAGGCCAATAGCGCCCTGGGCCTGGCGCGAAGCCTCCTCCCCAAGGAGCATATAGACCTCCACAACCTCCTAGAACGCCTGCAAAACGCCCTCTTTGACCTGGGGGCGGACCTGGCCACCCGCCTGGGAAGCCCCTACGAGAAGAACATCGCCCGCATAGACGCCGAGGACGTGGAGACCCTGGAGAAGGCCATTGACCGCTACGCCGAGGAAAGCCCCCCCTTTCGGGGCTTCGTCCTTCCCGGGGGGCACCCGGCGGCGGCCGCGCTTCACCTGGCCCGCACCGTGGTGCGCCGGGCCGAGCGCAAGGCGGTGGCCCTAAGCCGGGAGGAGCCGGTAAACCCCGAGGTCCTCCGCTACCTCAACCGCCTTTCCGACCTCCTCTTCGTCCTGGCCCGGGTGGTGAACGCCCGGGAAGGGGTGAAGGAGGAGGGCTGGCTGGTGAAGAAAAGGCGCTAGGGCCAGGGCTTGCCGTAAACCCGCACCTCCGCCTCCGGGAAGGCGGTCTCCAGGAGTTCCCTCAAGAAGGCGGTGGCCGAGGGCAGAAGGCCTCCGCAGGGGCCTTCCATGTAGAGGAAGAGGTAGCGGGGCCTTCTAGGCGACTGGGAAAAGCCCAAGCAGCCCTCGTACTCGGGGAAGTACTCGTAGAAAAGCTCCAGGAGGTCCTGGACCAGATCCTTGGCCTCGGGGAGGGCCTCGAGGGAGCCTCGAGGCCGCACCCAGAAGGTCAGGGCTTTCATGTTCCCATTATGGGGGTTGACGGGGGAGGGAGGTATGATATCATAATGCTATATGATTGAAGTCGTGGGGCTGACGAAGGTCTACCGCACCCAGAAGGCGGTGCAGGACCTTTCCTTCCAGGTGAACCCGGGGGAGGTCTATGCCCTCCTGGGACCCAACGGGGCGGGCAAGACCACCACGCTCCGGGTCCTCGCCACCCTGGTGCGGCCCACGGCGGGCACCGCGCGGGTGGGTGGGCTGGACGTGGGACGGGAACCCATAAGGGTGCGCCGCAAGCTGGGCCTGGTGAATGGCGGCATGCGGGTCTACGACCGCCTCACGGGGCGGGAGGTGCTGGAGTTCTTCGCCGGGTTTTACGGCCTCAAGGGAAAGGCCTTCCAGGAAGCCCTGGACTGGGTGGCGGGGTTCCTTTCCCTGGAGGAGACCCTGGACAAAAGGGTCATGGAGATGTCCACGGGCATGCGGCAGAAGATCGTCATCGCCCGGGCCATCCTCCACCGCCCCCCGGTCCTCCTCCTGGACGAGGCCACGGCGGGGCTGGACATTTTCGCCCGCAGGGCGCTTCTGGACTTCGTGAAGGCCTACCGGGACCTGGGGAACGCCATCCTCTACTCCACCCACGTGATGAGCGAGGCCGAGGAGGTGGCGGACCGGGTGGGCTTTTTGCACCGGGGGCGGCTGGTCTACGAGGCCTCCAAGGAGGAGGCTTTGGCCTTGGGCGAGGGGAGCCTAGAGCGGGCCTTCGTTCGGACCATACGGGAAGCCGCCTAGGAGGATTCCGATGGACTCGGTTCTTCGCGTCTCGTGGAAGGAGTTGGTCCAGGTCTTTAGGGACCGGAAGCTGGTCTTCTCCACCCTGATTCTGCCCGTCCTGCTCATGCCGGTTTTGATGTTCGGGCCCACCCTGCTTCTGGAGCGGGTGGTCCAAAAGACGGCGGAAAAGCGCCAGGAAGTGGCGGTGGCCGGGGTGCCGGAGGAGGCCCTAAAGGCCTTAGAGGAAGCCCATCTGGTCCCGGTCCCCGTCCAGGACCCTGAGGCTTTGGTGCGGGAAGGGAGGTACCCTGCGGGCATCGCCTACCAGGACGGGGTCTACCGGGTCTACGCCCGCCTTTCCGGGGGGATCACCGAGGGCCAGGTGGTGGCGGGCAAGGTGCAAAACGCCCTGCAGTCCCTTAAGGAAAGGAAGGTGGCCGAGGCCCTGGCCCAAAGGGGGGTGCCCCTGGAGGTCCTAAGCCCCTTCCGGGTGGAGGCGGTGGACACCGCCACGGAGCGGGAAAAGGCCTCGGGGCTTCTGGGCTTTCTCCTGCCTTTCTTTCTGGTGATCTTCATCCTCTCCGGGGGGCAGGTGGTGGCGGTGGACGCCACGGCGGGGGAGAAGGAGAAGGGAACCCTCGAGGCCCTCCTCACAGCCCCGGTGCCCCTTTTCCACCTGGCGTTGGGCAAGACCTTAGCGGCGGTGGCCATGGCCCTTCTCTCGGGGGTAGCGGGGCTTTCGGGGCTGGCCCTGGGTGGGGCCTGGGCCCGCCGCTTCGCCCCCGACCTCCTGGCCCAGGGAGGCGCCGCCCTGGGAGGCCAAGTGGTCGTGGACGGGGGGAGCCTTCTAGGGCTTTTCCTTTCCGCGTTCCTCCTCGCCCTCCTCATGGGAGCGGTGATGGTGGCCTTGGGCCTTTACGCCCGGAGCTTCAAGGAGGCGCAAAGCTACCTGGCCCCCTTGCAACTTCTCGCCATCCTTCCCCTCCTTTTTTTGCAGTTCCGGGGCCTCGTGGAGGTGCCCTCCTGGACCAGTCTCCTCCCCATCGTCAACGTGGCCCTTCTGATGGACGCCCTCTTCAAGGGCACCGCCACCCCATCTATGGCCCTTTTCACCTGGGGGTCCACCCTGCTTTACGCCCTCCTGGCCCTCCTCGGGGCGGTGCGGGTCTTCGCCCGGGAAGAGGTGGTCTTCCGGAACTAGGAAAGGAGCGGGTATGCGCGAGGTAAAAGAGTTTTTGGCGTGGCGGATCAGCGGCTTTTTGGCCCTCTTCCTCCTCCTTCTCGCCCTAGCCTGGCTGGGGTGGGCGGGGTACAGCCTCCTCCGGGAGCGGGAAGCCCTCTACCTCTGGCACCTCCTCCCGGCCCTCCTCGCCTCCGGGCTTTTGGCGGCGGGGCTTTTCACGGTGCAACCCAACGAGGCCGCGGTCCTGGTCTTCTTCAGGAGGTACGCGGGGAGCGTGCGGGAGGAGGGCTTCCACTTCGCCAACCCCCTGGCCCAGCGGAAAAAGGTCTCCTTGCGGGTGCACAACTTCACCTCGGACAAGCTCAAGGTGAACGACGCCCACGGCAACCCCATTGAGATCGCCGCCGTGGTGGTTTGGCGGGTGGTGGACACCGCCAAGGCCCTCTTCCAGGTGGAAAACCACCAGACCTTCGTGGCCATCCAGTCGGAGGCCGCCCTCCGGGCCCTGGCGAGCCGCTACCCCTACGACGCCGAGGGGAAGTCCCTGCGGGGAAGCCCCGAGGAGATCGCCGAGGAGCTCAGAGCCGAGGTCCAGGAAAGGCTCAAGGTGGCGGGGGTGGAGGTCCTCGAGGCCCGCCTCACCCATCTGGCCTACGCCCCCGAGGTGGCCCAGGCCATGCTCCGCCGCCAGCAGGCCCTGGCGGTGGTGGCGGCCCGCCGCCTCATCGTGGAGGCGGCGGTGGGGATGGTGGAGGAGGCCCTTAGGGGCCTCGAGGCGCGGGGCCTCGCCCTGGACGAGGAGCGCAAGGCGGCCATGATCAACAACCTCATGGTGGCCCTGGTCTCCGAAAAGGAGGCCCAGCCGGTGGTGAACGTGGGCACCCTCTACACCTAAAGGCCAAGCGTGAAGAAGGAGGAAAAAAAACGCTTTCTGCTGAGGCTGGACCCGAGGCTTTACCGGGTCCTGGAGAAGTGGGCCCAAGACGAGCTGAGAAGCGTCAACGCCCAGATAGAATTCCTCCTCAAGGAGGCGGCCAAGAAGGCGGGGAGGTGGAAGGATGAAGAACGAGGGGAAGGCTAAGGGGCTCACGGGGGCCCTCCTTTGGACCCTGGGGCTCTCCTTTGGGCTTTTCCTCCTTTACTACCTCCTTGGGGGAAAGTGGGGAAGCCCCTCTTGGGGAAGCCTCCTCTTCGGCGTCCTCTACATGTGGGTCCCCGGGCTCGTGGCCCTCTTCTTCGCCCGGAAAGAGGGCCTTAGGCTTCCCCTTTCCCTTAGGCCCAACCGGTACTGGCTTTTCGCCTGGCTCTTCCCCGTGGCCCTTACCCTCCTTTCCATCCCCTTAAGCCTTCCCTTCGGAGTCTGGAAGGGCCTAAAGGACCTCCTTCCCCCGGAGGCCCCGGCGCTTCCCGAGGGGGTCCTTTGGCTCCTTCTCCTCCTCCAGGGGCTTTGGGCGGGGGCCACGGTGAACCTTTTGGCCGCCTTGGGGGAAGAGCTTTTGTGGCGGGGGTACCTTTGGGAAAAGCTTAGGGAACGGGGCTTTTGGCCCGCCAGCTTGGAGATCGGGTTCTGGTGGGGCCTCTGGCACGCCCCTTTGGTCTTGGCCGGCCACAACTACCCCCGGGAACCCTTCCTGGGGGTGCCCATGATGGTCCTCTTCACCCTCCTCTTAACCCCCGCCCTCCTCTACGCCCGGGAAAAAGGAGGGTCCATCCTGGCGGCCGCCCTCCTCCACGGCACCCTGAACGCCGTGGCCGGGGTGTCCCTTTTGGCGGTGGAAAGGACCCACGACTTCCTCGTGGGGGTGGTGGGGCTTCCCGGGCTTTTCCTCATGGCCCTCTTCAACCTCTGGCTTAGGCGGCGGGTATAGTCAGGAGGGATGCGCTTCCTGGTGCTCTCTGGGCTTTCCGGGGCGGGCAAGACCACGGCCAAGGGGTTTTTGGAGGACCTGGGCTACTTCATGGTGGACAACCTCCCCCCAAGGCTCTGGAAACCCCTCCTGGAGGAACTCGCGGCCCACGGCAAGGACCGGGCCGGGGTGGTGCTGGACGCCCGGGCCCTGGACTTCTTCGGGGACCTCGAGGCGGCCCTCAAGGAACTCCACCCGGTGGTGGTCTTCCTGGAGGCCCGCCCCGAGATCCTCCTGCGGCGCTACAACCTCACCCGCCGCCTTCACCCCTTGGGCACGGGCAACCTCACCCGGGAGATCCAACGGGAGCGGCAGGCCCTAAGCCCCTTGCGGGAGAAGGCCCACCTGATCCTGGACACCTCGGACCTCTCCCCACGGGCCCTTAGAGAGGCCCTGGCCCGGCTTCTCGGGGAGGAGGCGGGGTTCCGGGTGCGCCTCCTCTCCTTCGGCTTCAAATGGGGCCCGCCCCAGGAGGCGGACCTGGTCCTGGACGTGCGGGCCCTCCCCAACCCTCACTACGACCCCGAGCTCCGCCCCAAGACCGGGCTGGACCCCGAGGTCCGGGCCTACGTCTTCCAGGGGGAGACCGAGGCCCACTACCGGGCCCTCCTCACCCTGGCGGGGCTTTCCGCCGAGGGGGCGAGGAAGGAGGGCCGGGCCTTCTACACCATCGCCATCGGCTGCACCGGGGGAAGGCACCGGAGCGTGGCCGTGGCGGAGCGGCTTGCCGAGGACCTTTCGGGCCGGTTTACCGTGGAGGTGAGCCACCGGGATGTGGAACGGGAAGCCTAAGGCCCTCCGTTGGCTCTACCCGGGAATGCGGGTGAAGCGCTACGCCCTGGCCGCCGCTTTGGGGTTCCTCACGGGAGCGGTGGGCCTTGCGGGCCTCCTTCCCCCCTTGGACCTCCCCCCAGGCCTGGCGTGGGGCCTTTTCCTCGGGGGAGGCCTTCTTGGGGTCCTGGCCCTGAGGAGCATGAACCGGAGCATCCTGGCCGTCCTCACCGAGCCCGAGGAGGTGCCCGAAAGGGTCTACGTGCGCCGCCGGCTGGAACGGGGGCCCAGGGTGGTGGCCTTCGGCGGGGGAACAGGGCTTTCCCGGGTCCTTAAGGGGTTTAAGGAGCACACCGCCAACCTCACCGCCATCGTGGCGGTCACCGACGACGGGGGTTCCACCGGGAAGCTCAGGACCGCCTACGGCCTTCCCGCGGTGGGGGACCTGGTGGACTGCCTCGCCGCCCTCTCCGACCATCCCGCCCTCCCCGAGCTTCTGGCCTACCGCTTCCGCCGAGGGGAGTTCGGGGGCCACACCTTCGGCAACCTCTTCCTCCTCACCCTCCACGAGGCGGCGGGAAGCTTCGCCGAGGCCCTCCGCCAGGCCAACGCCATCCTGAACCTGAGGGGCCAGGTCCTCCCCGCCACCCCCGAGGCGGTGCGGCTTAGGGCCCGTTTCCAGGACGGGAGCGAGGTGGAAGGGGAGGAGGCGCTAAGGGCCAAGGGGGGGAGGGTCCGGGAGGTCTTTCTGGTCCCCGAGCCCAAGGAGGTGATGGCGGAGGCCCTGCTGGCCATTAGCCGGGCGGAGCTTTTGGTGTTGGGGCCGGGAAGCCTCTACACCAGCGTGATCCCCAGCTTCCTTCCTAAGCCCCTGCGGGAGGCCATCCTTAAGAGCCGGGCCCCTTTGGTCTACGTGGTGAACCTCATGACCGAGCCCGGGGAGACGGACGGGTACACCGCCTACGAGCACTACAAGGCGGTGGCCTACCACCTGGGGCGGAGGCCCGACGTGGTCCTGGTCCACACCGCCCCCATCCCCGAGGCGGTGCGAAGGCGCTACGCCGAGGAGGGGCGCTACCCCGTGGCCTTTGACCCCAGGCCCTTCGCCGTAGACGGGGTCCGGGTCCTCACCGGGGACTTCCGGGAGGAGGGGCCCTTGGCCCAGCACGACCCCAAGAAGGTGGTCCAGGCCCTCCTCGGCCTGGTATAAAGGTGGGCGTGCTCTTCCTCTTCCAAGACCCCTTGGGCGACGACCACGGCCTCGCCTACCTCTACCCCCAGGCGGCCCTCTACCGGGAGGCGGGGGAGGGGTACGCCGACCTATTGGCGGTGGCGGGGGAGGCGCGGGAGGGGCGGCTTTTCCTCAAGGTGCGCCTCGCCCGCTACCCCAACCCCCTCGAGGGCCCCTTGGGCTTCAGCCTGGCCACGGTGCTCCTCTGGCTGGACACGGCGGAAGGGGGCGAGGAAACCCTCCTCCCAGGCCTAAGGACCCCGGAGGGCCAGGGCTGGGAAGAAGCCTTCCTCCTCACGGGCTTCGGGGCGGAAAGGCGCACCCCAAAAGGGGAAAAGACCCCCGTGCGGGCCTTCCGGGAAGGGGAGTGGGTGGTTTTGGACACGGGGCTTCCCCCGGGGCGATACGGGCTTTACGGGGCAGTGGGCCTCTTTGACCCCTTCGCCCCCCTCTACCTGAGGCCCTCGAGCCCCGAGGGGGGGCCCTGGACCCTGGCCGCCCCCCCGGGAAGCCCCCCCGTGGTGGACCTCCTGGCGGAAAAGCCTTCAGACCAGGTGCGGGCCTACGAGACCGGCGTCCTCCAGCCGGCAAGGAAAGGGTTCGCCCTTCGCCGGGAAAGCCTTCTGGCCTTCGCCCTGGGCGGGGTCTCCCTGCTTCTGGCCTTTCTCCTCCGGCGCTAAGGGGCCCCAACAGGGGGGCGGCCTGGGAAGCTCCTTTTGGCCGCGGCGGGGTACTTAAAGGGGGCGGAGGTCCTCCAAGAGGAGCCAGCCCACCCCTGGGGGAAGGCCCTCTAAAACCTCCTCGAGGGCCTTCGCCGCCTCCTCGGCCAGGGGCTTTAGGGCCTCCGGGGGTTCTTCCGTGAGGAGGAGGAGGGTGAGCTGAAAAAAGCGCTGGGTGTGGGTGGGGGTGCCGTCCTCAAAGAAGGGGGTGGGGGGCGGGACCTCGTCCAGAAGAAGCCTCGCCCCGAGGACCTCCTGAGGCAAAAGGGCCTTGAGGTCCCAAGGGGCCTCCTTGGGGTGCCAGAGGTAGCCCTGGAAAAGCCGGATGGCCTCCACGCCCCTAGCCTACCCGGGCGAAGACCTCTCCTTCCCAGAGGTAAAGCCTCGGAAGCCTCCGGGAAAGGTGCACCGCCACCTCGTAGGGGATGGTGCCCCGGGCCTCAGCCCAGGCGAGGAGCCCCGTGGGGCCGAAGTCCGGGGAGAGGATCTCAAAGACCGCCCCCAGGTCCACGGGGCCCCTTAGCCGCACCGTGGTCTGGTCCATGGAAAGCCGCCCGGCCACGGGGAGCAAAGCCCCGTCCGGCCCCCGCACCCAGCGCACCGCCCCCCGGGGAAGCCCGTCGGCGTAGCCCACGGGCAGGGTGGCGAGCCACTCTCCGCCCCGAGCCACGTACTCCCCCCCGTAGCCCACCCGGTCCCCCGCCTTCAGGCGCTTCACCAGGGTGGGCCGGGCGAGAATCCGAAGGATGGGCCTAAGGCCAATGCCGGGGACGAGGCCGCAAAGGGCAAGCCCCACCCGGACGTTCTCCCCCCCGTGGAGGAGGAGGCCCAGGGAGTTTTCCAGGTGGTAGAAATACCCCTCCCCCAAGGCCCTTCGCACCTCCTGGAAGCGGCGCCTTTGCACCTCCACGAAGGCCGCGTCCTCCCCGGCGGTGGCCAGGTGGCTGTAGACCCCCTCCACCCTCACCCCTAGGGCCTCCACCGCCCTAAGGGCCGAAACCGCCTCCTCCCAGGGAAAGCCCACCCGGTTCATCCCCGTGTCCACCTTGAGGTGGGCCCTGGGGGCGAGGCCTAGGGCCTTGGCCCTCTGGGCCAGGGCCTCCGCCGCCTCGAGGGTGGAAAGGCTTGGCGTAAGCCCCCACTTTAGGGCCTCCTCCGCCTCCAGGGGGTGGAGGCTTCCCAAAAGGAGCACCTCCCCCTTAACCCCCCCTTCCCTCAAAACCCTCCCCTCCCCCAAGGTGGCCACCGCCACCCGCCGCGCCCCCTTCTGGAAGAGGAAGCGGGCCAGGGGAAGGGCCCCGTGGCCGTAGGCGTCCGCCTTGAGGACGGGGATCACCTCCCCCTTGGCCCTCTCTTGGAGAAGGCGCAGGTTGGCCTCGAGGGCGGAGAGGTCCACCTCCATCCAGGCCCGCTCCTCCACCTTCCTATCCTAAGGTCATCGCCCTCTTCAAGGCTCACCAGGAGGCGGGGCGGCTTTGGAGGGAGGAGTCCCCGGAGCGCCTGGCCCTAAGCTTCGTGGGTCCCCTTTTAGCCCAGTTCCTGGTGGGAGAGCTTGCCCACCTCAAGTTCCCCCCGTGGACCTGGAAATCTACGTGCGGGGGTTTCTGCAGGGGCGCCGGGGCCAGCCTAGTCCTCCAGAAGCCCCACGAAGCGGTGGGGGTCCGGGTCCAGCTTGAAGCGGCGGCGGTCCAAGGGGGCGAGGAGCTCCCGAAGCCGCTCGGTGCTTCCCCGAAGGAGGAGGTGGTAGACGTAAAGCCCCTTCACCCGGGGCACGGGGGCGGGGGCCGGGCCCAGGACCTCCTCGGGCCCGGCCACCCCCTGAAGGGCCTCCAGGAGGGCGAAGGCCTGCTCCAGGGCCTTTTCCTCCCGGCGGTGGGCCACCTCTAGCTTCACCATCCTGAGGGCGGGGGGGTAGCGGTGGCGCTCCCTCAGGTCCCTTTCCTCCCGCACGAAGGCCTCCACGTCCGCCTGCAAAAGGGCCCGGTGGGCGGGGTGGTGGGGGTGGTAGGTCTGGAGGAGGAGGAGGGGCCTCCGGCCCGGCCTGAGCTCGGTGAGGGCCCAAAGGAGGCGGTGGTAGCGCTCCGCCGCCCGGAAGTCGCTCTCCAGGAAAAAGCCCTCGGCGTAGGGCACCACCACCAGGGCGAGCTCCGGCAAAACCGGCCCCCGGAGGATGGCGGTGGTGGCCACCACCACCCCGGGCGCCCCCTCGAGGAGGGGGCCTAGGTCGTCCTTGGCGTCCTTGGCGTAGCGGAGGACAGGCAGGGAAAGCCCCTTCTTAAGCTCCTCCTGAAGCCAGCCAAGCCCGGGGCCCCGAGGCTCCAAAAGGGGCGAGGCGCACCGGGGGCAAAGGGGAGGCGGGGTCTCCTGGTGGCCGCACTGGTGGCAGCGGAGGACCCCCTCCTCCTTGTGGTAGCGAAGGGGGAGGGCGCAGTCCGGGCAGGTGGGCTTAAAGCGGCAGTCGGCGCAAAGGAGAAAGGCGCTATAGCTCCTGCGGGCCGAGAGGACCAAGGCCTGGCGGCCCCGCTCCTCCACCTGGCGGAGAAGGGCCCAGGCCCGGCCCGAGAGGGGGTAGCCCTTCTCCGCCCCCAGGTCCACCACCACCGCCCTGGGCTTGGGCACGGGAAAGACCTTCCCCGGCCGGTCCACCACCTCCACCGCCGGCACCAGGGAGAGGTAGACCAAGGGCACCCCAAGGAGCCTCGCCCGGAGCTCGGCCAAAAGGGGCACGAAGGCCCGGCTTCCCGAAGGGAGCTTGTAGCTTTCGCTTCCCTCCTCCACCACCACGAGCCGCCTCGGGGTGAAGGGGAGGAGAAGCCCCCCGTAGGTGGCGAAGACCAGGCCCTTGGGCTTTCGGAAGACCTCCTCCCGCTCCTCCCAGGAAAGCCCCCCGTGGTAGGCCCTGGCCTCGGGAAAGTAGGCCAGGAAGCGCTCTAGAAGGCTCACCTCGGGAAAGAGGACCAGATGCTCCCCCTCGGCCACGAGGCCCCGGAGGAGGCGCACCCGCTCCAGGAAACGCCCGCCGTTCACCCGCTCCACCCCCTGGGGGGGCGGAAGGGGAGGGAGAGCTTGGGCCGGGCGGGGCCTAGGGCGGGGCCTGCCGTAGCCCACATAGCCCTCCTCCAAAAGCCGCTTCACCCGGCCCACCCCCACCCCGGCGGCCCGGGCCAAGGCGGCAAGGCTTTCCGCCTGGCCTAGGGCCCTCAGGGTCTGCAAAACCCCGTCCAGGGCCGGGTCGGGGTGGCGCTCCCGGAGGGGGAGAAGGACCCTCTTGCCCTCCTTAAAGGCCACCTCCTCCTCCAGCACCCCCGCTTCCCGCAGGAGGTCCAGAAGCTTCGGATCAAACCCCCGGGCCTCCTGCCAGGTGGCGAGGGCCTGAAGGCCCGGGGGGAGGACCTTGGGGTCGGCCCCCGGGTAGAGGCGCACCCGGTGGCGCAAGGGGGGAAAGGGCGGGAGGAGGTCGGCCAGGACCTGGCCCAAGGGGGCGAAGAGGAAGCGGGCGGCCTCTTCCAAAAAGAGGATTTCCTCGAGGCGGAGGTAAGGGGCCTCGTCCAGGTAGGCGATGGCGTGGCGGAGGTGGGGCGAAGGCCTCCCGCCCTCCCCCACCACCACCCCAAGCCGCACCTCCCCCCGGAAGGGGACCGCCACCCGGAGGCCCACGGGGTCCACCGCCTCCTGCCCCAGGGGGGCCAGGTAGGTGAGGGGGGGTAGGGGCAGGGGCAGGGCCACCTCCAAGACCCGCATATGGGCCTAGCATAAGGGGGATGCGCCTGGCCGTCCTCCTCTCCGGCGTGGCCCTCTACAGCGCCCTTTACGCCGTGGTCCCCCTCCTGCCCCTCCTGGAAAGGCTCCACCAGGCCCCACCCGGCGCGGCGGGGCCGGGGATGGGGCTTCCCCTCTTCCTTTTGGTCCTCCTCTCCCCCCTGGTCCCAAGGCTTCCCTTCCCCCCGGGAAAGGTCCTGGGGGTGGGCCTCCTTCTGGTGGGGGCGGGAGGGGTCTTGGGGGCCTTGAGCCCGAGCCTTTTTCTATGGACCCTTTCCCGCCTCCTCCAAGGGGTGGGGGCCGCCCTGGTGCCCGCCTTGGCCATCGCCCTCATCCCCAGCCTCTTCCCCCAAAGGGCTTTGGAGATGGCGGGGGTGTACATGGCGGGGAACGTCCTGGGAGGAGGGCTTGGCCGGGTCCTGGCGGGGCTTTTGGCCGAGGGGCTTGGGGTGCGGGAAGCCCTCTTGGTCCTCTCCCTTCCCGCTTTGGCCCTTGGGCTTTTGGTCTTCCGCTCCCCCAAAGGGCTTCCCGCCCTGGCCCCCCCTCGGTACACCCTTTCCGCCCTTCCCCTCTATTTGGTGGGGGGGATTCTCCTTTTCCTCAACCTCTTCCTGGCCAACCTCCTCCCCTACCGCCTGTTGGCGTGGGGCTTTAGCCCGGGGCAGGTGGGGCTCGTCTACCTGGCCTACCTCTTCGGCATCCCGGGAAGCGCCCTTTCCGGGTTCCTCGCCCGAAGGCTTGGGGCGGTGGCCACCTTCCGCCTAAGCTTCGCCCTGGTCCTTCTGGGGGAGGGCCTTCTCCTCCTTCCCCCGCCCTTTTTGGTGGGGGGCTTCGTCCTGATGATGGCCGCCCTCTTCACCGCCCAAAGCCTGGCCTCGGGGGCAGCGGGCAGGAAGGGCCCCGGGGTGAGCGGGACCTACGTGGCCAGCTTCTACCTGGGGGGCACCCTGGCGGGCCTCCTCTACCCCTTTTTCCTCCACAGCTTCCCCCTGGCGGTGGGGCTTGGGCTAGGCCTTGCGCTCCTCGCCTTCCTCCTCGCCCCCGTGCGCTAAGGGGCCGCACGGTGGTTTCGCAACACGGGGTGCCCGAAATGAGGCTCGGGAAGCTCCTTTTGGGGTCCCCGCCGCGGCGAAAGCCGCGGTGGGGTTAGGTAGCATGGGTCCATGAGGCTCCACGCCGCCGACCAGTACCTGGTGGCCCCGGCGGAGGCCGGCCTCCTGGAGGTCTATCGGGCCCTGGAGGGAAGCGGCCTTTACCCCCCCTTTCCCCCGGTGGAGCTTCCCGGGGGGGTGGGGGGGCTTCTCCTCAGGGGCGGCTTCGCCCAGACCTTTTTCTTCCCCTCCGAGGTCCTCGGGGTCACCTTCCGCACCCCCAAGGGCCGGGTGGTGCGGGCCGGGGGGGTGGTGGTGAAGAACGTCCAGGGGTACGACCTGGTGCGCCCCTTCGTGGGGAGCTTTGGCCTTTTGGGGGAGCCCTTGGAGGCGGTCCTGCGCCTCAGGCCCGGGCAGGCCTCCGCCTTCCTCAGGAAGCCCTTTACCGGGACCTTCCCCGAGCTCGCCCCAAGGCCCCGCTTCCTCTTCGCCCTCGAGGAGGGCGGGGCCTGGTGGCTTTACGCCTACCACTACGGCCCGAAGAAGGAGGTGGCCCGCTTCCGGGAAAGCTTCTTGGGGGAGGCGGTGGAGCCCTTGGACCTGAGGCCCCGCTTCCCCCGGGGGATGGGGGTGGGGGAAGGCCCCCTAAAGGACCTCCGGTTTTCCTGGAAGGACGGGGGCGAGGCCCCCCCGCCCCCGGAGCCCTTCCGCCTCCTGGCCCGGGCCCTTTAGGCGGAAACGTGCTAGCCTGAAGGAGGAGGGGAAAGCATGGACGCCAAAGGGTTCTTCCAGGCGCTTTTGGACTTTTCCTTTGAGCACTTCGTCACGGTGCGGCTCGTGGGGGTGATCTACGCCCTGGCCCTGGCGGCGGGGGTGGTCTACGCCCTCATCGCCGTGGTGGGGGCCTTTGAGACCTCGCCGGGGTTCGGCGTGCTCACCCTGCTCATCCTCGCCCCCTTGGGCCTTTTCCTTTACGCGGTGGCGGTGCGGGTGGCCCTCGAGGCCACCGTCGCCCTCCTAAGGGTGGCGGAGAACACCCGGGAGATCCGGGACCTCCTCAAAGAGAAGCCCTAAAGCCCAAGGCCAAGGCGCCCTCCTTGGGGAGGGCGTTTTTTTGTATGCTCTAGGGGATGCTGGAGGAAGCCCTGGAAGCCATCCGCAAGGCCCCGGACCTCGAGGCCCTAAAAGCCCTAAGGGCCCGCTACCTGGGGAAGAAGGGCCTTCTGACCCAGGAGATGAAGGCCCTGTCCCAGCTCCCCCTGGAAGCCCGCAAGGAACGGGGCCAGCGCCTCAACGCCTGGAAGGAGGCCCTCGAGAAGGCCTTGGCCCGGCGGGAAGCCGAGCTGGAAGAGGAAGCCCTAAGGCGGGCCCTGGAAAAGGAGCGCCTGGACGTCTCCCTGCCCGGGGTGGCCCTTTTCGCCGGGGGGCTCCACCCCATCACCCTGATGGAGCGGGAGCTGGTGGGGATCTTCCGCGCCCTGGGCTACGAGGCGGTGGAGGGCCCCGAGGTGGAAAGCGAGTTCTTCAACTTTGACGCCCTGAACATCCCCGAGCACCACCCGGCGCGGGACATGTGGGACACCTTCTGGCTGGAAGGCAAAGCCCGGGTGCGGGGGCCCTTGGGGGAGGAGGCGGAGGGGAGGCTCCTTTTGCGCACCCACACCTCCCCCATGCAGGTGCGCTACATGGTGGCCCACACCCCCCCTTTCCGCATCGTGGTCCCAGGGCGGGTCTTCCGCTTTGAGCAGACGGACGCCACCCACGAGGCGGTCTTCCACCAGCTGGAAGGCCTCGTGGTGGGGGAGGGGATCACCATGGCCCACCTCAAGGGGGCCATCTACGAGCTGGCCCAGGCCCTCTTCGGCCCCGACTCCAAGGTGCGCTTCCAGCCCGTCTACTTCCCCTTCGTGGAGCCCGGGGCCCAGTTCGCCCTCTGGTGGCCCGAGGGGGGTAAGTGGCTGGAGCTGGGCGGGGCGGGGATGGTCCACCCCAAGGTCTTCCAGGCGGTGGACGCCTACCGCCAAAGGCTCGGCCTTCCCCCCGCCTACCAGGGGGTCACGGGCTTCGCCTTCGGCCTCGGGGTGGAGCGCCTCGCCATGCTCCGCTACGGCATCCCCGACATCCGCTACTTCTTCGGGGGCAGGCTTAAGTTCTTGGAGCAATTCCGGGGGATTCTATGAGGGTGCCCTTCTCCTGGCTCAAGCAGTACGTGCCCGAGCTGGAAAGCCCCGAGGTCCTGGAGGAGCGCCTGGCGGGCTTAGGGTTTGAGACGGACCGGATAGAGCGGGTCTTCCGGATCCCCCAAGGGGTGGTCTTCGCCCGGGTCCTGGAGGCAAGCCCCATCCCCGGCACCAAGCTTAAGCGCCTGGTCCTGGACATGGGCCGGGCGGTAGAGGTGGTCTCGGGGGCGGAAAACGCCCGGGAGGGGATCGGGGTGGCCTTAGCCCTCCCGGGAACGGAGCTCAACGGCCAAAAGGTGGGGGAAAGGGTCATCCAGGGGGTGGTCTCCTTCGGCATGGCCCTCTCCCCCAAGGAGCTCGGGGTGGGGGAGTACGGCGGGGGGCTTCTGGAGTTCCCCGAGGACGCCCTCCCCCCCGGCACCCCCCTGGCGGAGGCCTGGCCCGAGGAGGTGGTCCTGGACCTGGAGGTCACCCCGAACCGGCCCGACGCCCTGGGGATCCTGGGCCTCGCCTACGACCTCCACGCCTTGGGCTATGCCCTTAAGGAGCCCGAGGCTCCCCTAGCCACGGAAGCCGTCCCCCTCCCCTTTGGCCTCAAGGTGGAAGACCCCCTAGGGGCCCCCCACTTCACCCTGGGCTACGCCTTTGGGCTTAAGGTGGGGCCAAGCCCCCTTTGGATGCAAAGGGCCCTCTTCGCCGCGGGGATGCGGCCCATCAGCAACGTGGTGGACGTGACCAACTACGTGATGCTGGAAAGGGCCCAGCCCATGCACGCCTTTGACCTGCGCTTTATCGGGGAAGGGATCCTGGTGCGGCGGGCGCGGCCAGGGGAAAGGCTCAAGACCCTGGACGGGGTGGAAAGGACCCTCTCCCAGGAGGACCTGGTGATCGCCGGGTGGCGGGGGGAGGAGAGCTTCCCCGTAGGCCTTGCCGGGGTCATGGGCGGGGCGGAAAGCGAGGTCAGGGGCGACACGGAGGCCATCGCCTTGGAGGTGGCCTGCTTTGACCCCGTCTCCATCCGCAAGACCGCCCGCCGCCACGGCCTCCGCACCGAGGCCAGCTACCGCTTTGAGCGGGGGGTGGACCCCTTGGGCCAGATCCCCGCCCAAAGGCGGGCCCTAAGCCTCCTCCAGGCCCTGGCGGGGGCAAGGGTGGCGGAGGGGATCCTCGAGGCGGGAAACCCCAAGCCCCCCTCCCCCATCCCCTTCCGCCCCGAGTACGCCAACCGCCTCCTGGGCACCCAATACCCGGAGGCGGAGCAGATCGCCATCCTCAAGCGGCTTGGTTGCCGGGTGGAGGGGGAAGGCCCCTACCGGGTCATTCCCCCGAGCCGGCGGCTGGACCTCAGGCTGGAGGAGGACCTGGTGGAGGAGGTGGCCCGCATCCAAGGCTACGAGACCATCCCCTTGGACCTCCCCGCCTTCTTCCCCGCCCCCGACAACCGGGGGGTGGGGCGGGCCTACGAGAAGGAGGGGCGCCTTAAGGAGGTCCTGGCGGGGCTTGGCTTCCAGGAGGTCTACACCTATAGCTTCACGGACCCCGAGGAGGCCCCCCACTTCCGCCTCTCCCCGCCCCCCTTGCGCCTCCTAAACCCCCTAAGCCCCGAGAAGGCCGCCCTCCGCACCCACCTCTTCCCCGGCCTCCTCAAGGTCCTCCGGGAAAACCTGGCCCTAGACCGCCCCCAAAGGGCCCTCCTCTTTGAGGTGGGAAGGGCCTACCGCCTGGAAGGCTCCTTGGTGGAGGAGGAGACCCACCTGGCGGGCCTCCTCTTCGGGGAGGGGGTGGGGCTTCCCCACGGGGAGAAGCTTTCCGGCTACCCCCTGCTTAAGGGGCTCCTGGAGGCCTTCTTCCAGCGGCTTGGCCTCGCCTTCCAGGCCGAGGCCCACCCCTACCCCTTCCTCCACCCCGGGGTCTCGGCCCAGGCCTTGGTGGAAGGAAGGGCGCTGGGGTTCTTAGGGGAGGTCCATCCCGAGGTGCTCAGGGCCTTGGAGCTCCCCAAGGCCTGGGTCTTTGAGCTAACCCTACCCTTCCCGGAAAAGCCCTTCCGCTTCCAGGACCCCTCCCGCTACCCCCAGGCCCTCCGGGACCTGGCGGTGGTGGTCCCCGAGGCCACCCCCTACGCCGAGGTGGAAGGGGTCATCCGGGAGGCGGCGGGGGCCTACCTGGAGGCCCTCAGCCTCTTTGACCTCTACCAAGGCCCCCCCTTGAAGCCCGGGGAGAAAAGCCTCGCCTTCCACCTTCGCTTCCGCCACCCGGGCCGCACCCTCACCGACGAGGAGGTGGACGAGGCCATGGAGCGGGTCTTCCAAGCGGTGCGGGGGCGGGGCTGGAGCATAAGGGGGTAAGCTGGACCCATGCTCACCTGGGTGGACCTCCTGGCCCTCTTCAGCCTGGCCTTGGGCATCGCCTGGGGCCTCAGGGCGGGGCTTCTTGGGGCGTTCGTGGGGGTTGGGGTGCTCCTCTACCTCCTTTTGGCCCAGCTCGGGTTTTCCGGGTGGCCCTGGGCCCTGGGGATCGGGCTTGGGGTGGGATTCTTGGGCAAAAGCCTTCCCCTGCCCACCCCTTCCCGGGGCCTCGAGGCCTTCTTGGGAGGGCTTGGCGGGGGGCTTCTGGGCCTTTTCCTGGCCCTCATCCTCTGGACCGGCTACCCCTGGGAGCGGGTGGGAGCGGGGACGCTCCGCTACCCCTCCCTCTACCTCCCCACCCCGGTCTACGAGGGGGTGGCCCAGAGCCCCTTCGCCCGGGAGGCCTTCCGGATCGCCTGGAACACCCCCTGGCTCAGGAAGGCCCTCCGCCTAGAGGGCGAGCACCCGAAGTAGCTCCAGCAAACCGCGGTTGATGTCCTTGCGCCGCTCCACCGCCTCCTTGAGGGGGGTGAACTGGACCTCGCCCTCCACCTCCCCCACCATCACCCCGCTCGTTCCCCCCGCCAAAGCCTCCACCGCCGCCGCTCCCAGGCGGCTCGCCAAGACCCGGTCCTTGGCGGTGGGGCTTCCGCCCCTTTGGATGTGCCCCAGGACCGTGACCCGGGCCTCCAGGGCCACCCGCTCCTGGATGGCGGCAAGAAGCCCCGCCGCCCCCCCGGGATAGGCCCCTTCCGCCACCACCACGATGGAGCTGGTCTTGCCCCGGCGCTGGGACTCAAGAAGCCCCTGGGCGACGGCCTCCACGTCCACGGGCACCTCGGGCAGGGCCACCACCTCGGCCCCCCCCGCAAGGCCCACCTCCAAGGCGATGAAGCCCGCGTGCCGCCCCATGACCTCAATGAAGAAGACCCGCTCGTGGCTTGCGGCGGTGTCCCGGATGCGGTCAATGGCCTCCAGGGCGGTGTTCACCGCGGTGTCAAAGCCGATGGTGAAGTCCGTGCCGTAAAGATCGTTGTCAATGGTCCCGGGAACCCCCACCACGGGGATCCGGTGCTCCTCCATGAGCTGGATCGCCCCGCGGAAGGTCCCATCCCCCCCGATGGCCACGAGACCCTCAATCCCCGCCGCCTTGAGCTTCGCCGCCGCCTTGGCCCGGCCCTCGGGGGTCAGGAACTCCTGGCTCCTCGCCGTGAGGAGCACCGTCCCTCCCCGCTGGAGGATGTTGGCCACGTCCCGCACCCCCAAGGGCACCATCTCCCCCTGGATCATGCCGGCGTAGCCCCGGCGGATCCCGATGACCTCTATGCCCAAGGCGTGGGCCTGGCGCACCACGGCCCGGATGGCCGCGTTCATGCCCGGCGCATCCCCTCCGCTGGTGAACACCCCTATGCGCTTCATGCTCCCTCCTCCGATTTCCCAAGGGCCAGCCTGTAAGCCTCGTTGCGGGGAAGCCCGGCCTCCAAAAGGGCCTGGAAGAGGGCCTTTCCCTTTAGCCCCTTGGCCCTTAGCGCCTGGAGGACCTCTTCACCTTCGGGCAAAGGCGCCTCCTTGGGGGCCAGGACCAGGACGAACTCCCCTCGAGGCTCCAGGAAGTGGGCGAGCGCCTCCTCCAGCGTCCCCCGGAAGACCTCCTCGTGGACCTTGGTGAGCTCCCGGGCGATGGCCACGGGGTGCTCGGGCCCGTACACCTCCCGAAGGTCCTCCAGGGTCTTGCGCAGGCGGTGGGGGCTTTCGTAAAGCACCGCCGTCCGCCCCTCCCGGGCCAGGGCCCAAAGCCTCTCCCGGCGCTCCTTCCCCCCCTTGGGCAAAAAGCCCTCAAAGGTGAAGCGGTGGGTGGGGAGGCCGGAGGCCACCAGGGCGGGGATGAGGGCGGTGGGACCGGGAAGCGCTTCCACCTTCCAGCCCCATTCTAAGGCCATCCGCACCAGCTCCGCCCCCGGGTCCGAGATCCCCGGCGTCCCGGCATCGGTGGCGTAGGCCACGTAGGCGTAGGGGGCAAGGAGCTCCCGGGCCCGGTGGACCGTGTGCTGGTCCAGCCTCAGGGTGGGGGTGGCGATCCCGTAGTGGCGGAGGAGGAGGCCCGTGCGCCGGGTGTCCTCGCAGGCCACCACCTCCGCCTCCTTAAGCGTTCGCAGGGCCCTTAGGGTGATGTCCTCCAGGTTGCCGATGGGGGTGGGGACCAGGACCAGGCGCACGCTAAAGGAGAAGGGGCCGCAAAAGCTCCAAGACCTCCCGGAAGGGGAACTCGTAGACCGAGCCCGAGGGCAGGGTGAACTCCAAGAGGTCCCGGGCCCCGGGGAAGACCACCCGCCTCAGGGCCACAAGGCCCTGGTCGCTTTCCAGGTGGACGGTGAAGTAGTCGGGCTCCAGGTTGGGCTCGTCCTCCGCCTCCTTGGGGGGCTCCTCCCCCACCCCCTCCTCCAGGCGGCGCAGGGCCTCCTGGAGCTCAGCTTTCAAAACCCGCACCTCCTCCTCCAAGGTGCCGTCGGAGAAGACCAGGACCACCTCCTCCCCCTCCCCGTAGGCGGAAAGGCCCCAAAGGGGTTCCTGCTCTTTTTGGGGAGGCTCCACCACCTCCAGGGTGCCGTCGGAAAGCAGCCGGAGAAGGGCGCCGCAGGCCTCGCAGTCCACAAGATCCCCTACCTCATACCCTTCCAGCTCCAGGGGTTCCCCGCACACCGGGCAGACCATAGGGCCTCCTTCTAAGGTCATTCTAAGGGGAAAGGCGGCTAGGCACGGGGCCTAGCCGCCCCAAGCCTCAGGATACTTAGGCCCGGTAGCGGGCGATGCAGGCCTTGACCTCTTCCAAGGCGGCGGCCCGGTCCCGCCAGCCCGTGACCTTGACCCACTTGCCCTTCTTGGCCTCGAGGGCCTTGTAGGTTTCAAAGAAGTGCTGGATCTCCTGCTTGACCCCCTCGGGGACGTCGCCGATGTCCTGGATGTGGTCCAGGCGCTGGTCCTCCGCCACCACCCCGATGACCTTAGCGTCGCCGCCCTTCTCGTCCTCCATGAGGAGGAGGCCCACCACCCGCACCTCCACCACCACCCCGGGAAGGAGGGGATAGGTGGAGAGGACGAGGCCGTCCAAGGGATCCCCGTCCTCCGCCAGGGTGGAAGGGATGAAGCCGTAGTCCCCGGGGTAGAACTGGGCTCCCGGGAGGACCCGGTCCAGCTTGATCACCCCCAGGTCCGGGTCGTACTCGTACTTGTTGCCCGAGCCGCGGGGCACCTCAATGACCATGTTCACCACTTCCGGCGCCTTCTCGCCCACGGGGAGGGTTTTGAGGTTCGCCATAGCCCCTCCATTATAGCGGGGCGGAAGGGAGTCCTTATAATGGGACCATGGGCAAGTATGAAGACACCTTCTCCCAACTGGGGGAAAAGGCCCTGGCCCGGCTAGAAGGCCCAGGCGGGTTTTTGGCGGTCACGGAAAGCGAACTCGTCTTCGTGGGCGAGGCCGGGGTGCAGCGGATGGCCCTGGCCCGGATCCGCCGCATCGCCCGGGGGGAGGGGAATACCCTCCTGGTCCAGGGAGAAGGGGAGGCCTTAAGCCTTCCCCTCACCGCCTTTCCCATCGGCGAGCTCAAGGCCTTCCTCGAGGGCCTAAAACCCCACGTGGCCCGGGCCAAGAAGGCCACCCTCACCCCCAAGGCACCACCGCCGCCTCCTCCCCCGGAAAAGCCCGCCCCCAAGCCCCTCTGGGAGGAGGAGCCCCCGCCCCCTCC
>NZ_BMPJ01000002.1:56982-139849 GCF_014647535.1 Thermus composti
CCAAGCCCCCCCAGGACTCGGTGGAACTCGCCCCCGAACCCCCCGAGCCGCCCCCGCCTCCCGCAGAACCCCCGAGGGCCCAAACCCAAGAAACCCCTGGGCTCACCCCCAAGAGGCGCCCTTTGGCCCTTCCCCTCAAGCTCCTCGCCCTCCTCACCCTGGGGTACACGGGGGCCTTCGTGGCCTTGAACCCCGGGGCGGACCCCTGGGTCCTCGGGGGGGTGGTCCTGGGCGGGATCGGCCTGGCCTTGACGGAGTGGTCCTTGGCTACCTCCTCCTCGTAGCCCTTCTCGGGGTCCTCGCCCTCTGGCCCAAGGTCTTCCCCAAGCCCCTCGAGGTGGAGGTCCTGGCCCTGGAGGCCCCCCTTCCCCGCCCCCCCGACCCCGAGCCCATAAGCCTGAACGCGGCGAGCCTGGAGGAGCTGGAGGCCCTCCCGGGCATCGGCCCGGTCCTCGCCCGGAGGATCGTGGAGGGAAGGCCCTACACCCGGGTGGAGGACCTCCTCGAGGTCCCGGGGATCGGCCCCGCCACCCTGGAAAGGCTCCGCCCCCTGGTCCGGCCATGAGACCCCCCCTGGGCTTAGGGCTTGGCCTCGGAGGGCTCCTTGGGGCCCTTTCCCTCCTTCACCCCTGGGCCCTCCTCGCCCTCCTCCCCTTTGGGCTTTGGCTCCGGCTTCCCGCCCTCCTGGGGGCCCTTTGCGTCCTGGCCCGGGGCCTCCTCTGGCCCGTGCCGGAACCCCCCTACGGGGCGCGGGTGGAAGGGGTCTTCGCCGTGCGCCAGGGGTTTTTGGTCTGGGAGGGGCACCGGCTCTTCGCGGCCCACTATCCCCCTTTGGAAGACGGGGTCTACCGCCTCCGGGGCCACATCGCCCCGCCCCAAGGGAGGCGGAACCCCGGGGGGTTTGACCAGAAGGCCTGGCTCCTCTCCCTAGGGGTGCGGGGGGTGTTTCACGTGGAACACCGGGAGGCCCTATCCCCTCTCGAGGACCCCCGGAGGCCCTTTAGGGAACGGCTCCGGCAGGGCCTTTCCCCGCCCGTGGCGGAGCTTTTAGAGGGCCTCGTCCTGGGGGACAAGGCGGGCCTCGAGGAGGCCTACAGCGGGTTCCAAAAGGCGGGCCTGGCCCACCTCCTGGCCCTTTCCGGGCTCCACGTAGGCCTTTTGGTGGGGGCCTTCCTTCTCCTCCCCCTGGGCCGCTTCCGCTACCTCCTGGCCCTGGGGGTCCTCCCCCTCTACCTCTGGCTCGCCGGGCCAAGCCCCTCCCTCCTCCGGGCAAGCCTCATGGCGGGCCTCTCCCTTTTGGGCCTCCTCTTAGGCTTAGGAAGCGCCGGGGTCCTCCAGGCCCTGGGCCTCGCCCTTTTCCTGCAACTCCTCCTCAACCCCCACGCCCTCTTAAGCCTCGGGTTCCAGCTTTCCCACCTGGCGGTCCTGGGCCTGGCCCTCTTCCTTTCCCCCCTGCCCAGGCCCAGGGGCCTCAAGGGGCACCTCCTCCTGGGCCTGGCCACCCCCCTGGCCGCCCAAGCCCCCCTGGTCCCCCTTCTCCTCGCCCGCTTCGGCTTCTTTCCCCTCCTTTCCCCTCTCGCCAACCTCCTGGCCCTGCCCCTGGTGGCCCTCCTCCTACCCCTAGGCCTCGCCAAGCTCCTCCTGGGCGGGGTTCTGGCAGGCCCCGTGGAAGCCCTAGGCCAGGCCCTCCTACGCCTCGCCCAATTGGGCGCGCAAGGCCCCCTCCTCCGCCTGGGGGAGCCCACCCCCCTGGGTTTCGCCCTCTACTACCTGGCCCTTCTTCCCCCTCTCCTCGCCCTCCACCGCAAGCTCCCCTGGCGGCGCGCCCTCCTCCTCGCCTCCTTGCCCGCCCTGGTGAGCCTCCTCGCCGCCCGGCCCAAGCCCCTGGACCTCTACCTCCTGGACGTGGGCCAGGGGCACGCCCTCCTGGCCCGCCTGGGCGGGGCCGAGGTCTTAGTGGACGGGGGGCGGCCCGAGCAAGGGGAAAAGGTGCTCCGGGCCCTAAAGGCCTTGGGGGTGGAGGCCCTCGAGGTCCTGGTGGCCACCCATCCCGACGCCGACCACGTGGGAGGGCTTCTTTCCGTGGTGGCCGAGGTGCCCATCGGCCTCGCCCTCCTCTCCCCCGCCTTCCCCCAGGACCATCCCTTGGTCCAGGCCCTGCGGGCCAAGGGGGTGCCCGTCCTCTACCCGGGGGCGGGCAGCCGCTTCCGGGTAGGCCGGGGCGAGGTCCGGGTCCTCTGGCCCCGCCACCTTTCCGGCGAGGACAACCGGGACGGCCTCGCCCTCCTCCTGGACTTCGGCCGGGGAAAGGCCCTCCTCCTCGCCGACCTGCCCCAGGCGGTGGAGGCCCAACTTCACCCAGGAAGGGTGGAAGCCATCCAGATAAGCCATCACGGCGCCCGCACGGGCACCTCGGAAACCCTTTTGGAAAGGGCCAGGCCCCAGGTGGCCCTCATCGGCGTGGGGAAAAACCCCTACGGCCACCCCCACCCCGAGGTCCTAAAGCGCCTGGAGGCCAGGGGGATCCGGGTCCTGCGCACGGACCGGGTGGGAGCGATCCGGGTGGCCTTCGGCTACGCCTGGTAACCGAGCCGCTCCAGAAGGGCCTGAAGCTCCTCGGGGGAGCGGTAGTGGATCACCACCCTGCCCCGGGCCTCCCCCACCACCCGCACGGGCAGGCCCAGGTGGCGGGAAAGGGCCTCGGAAAGAGGGGAAGGCTCCCTTTCCCGTTTCCGCCCGGGAAGCCGCTCCTTCAGGGCCTCCGCCTGGCGCACGGAAAGCCCTTTCTCCAGGATCTCCCGAAGCCCCCAGAGCCGGTCCTCGGGCTCCAGCATGAGGAGGGCCCGGGCGTGCCCGGCGGTGATGGCCCCGGCCTCCAGGGCCTCCTGGACCTCGAGGGGAAGCTGGAGGAGCCTTAAGGCGTTGGCCACCGTGGAGCGGGCCTTCCCCACCCGCTTGGCCACCTCCTCCTGGGTGAGGCCCATCTCCAAAAGGGCCTGGTAGCCCCGGGCCTCCTCCAGGGGGGAGAGGTCCTCCCGCTGAAGGTTCTCCACCAAGGCCAGCTCCAGCGCCTCCCGGTCGCTTAAGTCCCGGACCAAGGCCGGCACCTCCTGAAGCCCCGCCATCTGGGCGGCGCGGTACCGCCTTTCCCCGGCCACGAGCTCGTACCCCTCGCCCTTGGGGCGCACCAAAAGGGGCTGGAGGAGGCCCTTTTCCCGGATGGACTGGGCGAGCTCCTCCAAGGCCTCGGGGGAGAACCTTTTGCGGGGCTGGTGGGGGTTCGGCCTGATGGCGGCGAGGGGGAGGCGCACCACCCCCCCAGGCGTCTTGGGCAGGAGGGCGTCCAGGCCCTTCCCGAGCCCGCTAGGCTTCTTGGACACGGGCGATCACCTCCTCGGCCAGGCGGCGGTAGGCGTGGGCCCCGGGGGAGGTGGGGGCGTGCTGGGCGATGGTGCGCCCGAAGCCCGGGGCCTCGGCCAGGCGCACGTTCCTGGGAATCACCGTCCAGAAGACCTTCTCCCCGAAGTGGGCCCTCAGCTCGGCCTCCACCTGCTGGGAAAGGAGGGTGCGGCCGTCGTACATGGTGATGAGGATGCCGAGAAGCCTCAAGGCGGGGTTGAGCCGGGCGCGCACCTCCTCCAGGGTGGCAAGGAGCCCCGCCACCCCCTCGAGGCCGTAGTACTCCGCCTGCACCGGCACCACCACCCCCTGGGCGGCGGCCAGGGCGTTCAGGGTAAGGGGGGAGAGGCTTGGGGGCACGTCCAGGAGGGTGAAGTCGTAGGCCTCGTCCCTCAGGGCCTCCCGCAGGGCCAGGGGGGCCTCGGCCAGCTCCACCGTGGCCCCCACCAGGTCGGGGGTGGCGGGAAGAAGGTGGAAGCCGTCCACCTCCAAGACAAGCCCCTCCAAGGCCTCCCCCTGGAGGAGGTGGTAAACCCCCCTTTCCGCCCGCACCCCGAGGCCGCCCGTGGCGTTGGCCTGGGGGTCTAGGTCCACCAGGAGGACCCGCTTGCCCAGGCGGGCCAGGTAGGCGGCCAGGTTCACGGCGGTGGTGGTCTTGCCCACGCCCCCCTTCTGGTTCACCAAGGCGATGCGCCGCACCTCGCCCTTAGCATAAGGGATGCTTGGCTGGGACCCCGGCCCTACGGGGAAAGCGCCCAGGGGTAGGCGCCCCCTTCTCCAGCACCACCAGGCTCCGCCCCTCCCCCAGGAAGGGGAGGGCGAGGGCGCGGACCTCCGCAAGCCTCCCCCCGAGGAGGGCAAGGGCCTGGGGCAGGGAGGCCAGCTCCTCCTCCGCCCGGGGCCCCTTTAGGGCCACCATCCTTCCCCCCAAGGCCAAAAAGGGGAGGGATAGTTCCGCCAGAACGCAAAGGGGGGCCACCGCCCGGGCCACCACCCGGTGGTAGGCCTCCCGGTGCTCAGGAAGGCGGGCCACCTCCTCCGCCCGGCCCCAAAGGGCCTTCGCCCCCTTAAGCCCCAGGGCCTCAATGGCCTGGGCCACAAAATCCACCTTCTTCCGGGTGGCGTCCAGAAGGGTGATCTCCAGCTCGGGGCGCACGATCTTCAGGGGCAAGCCGGGAAACCCCGCCCCCGTGCCCAGGTCCAAAACCCGCCAAGGCCCGTCCCAAAGAGGCAGGGCGAGGAGGGTGAGGGAGTCCAGGAAGTGCTTGACCACCACCTCCTCCTCGGTGCGCAAGGCGGTGAGGTTCACCCGGCGGTTGGCCTCCATCAAGAGCCCGTAGAGGCGGGAAAAGGCGGGGAGGTGGGGGGAGAGGTCCAGGCCCAAGGCTCTTCCCCCTTCCAGGAGGAGGCGCTCCCCTTCGGGGCTCAAGCCCCCCTGTTTCCCGTGAAACATCAGGCCCGCCTCCGCAGGTGGACCAGAAGGGCGGTGAGGTCCGAGTCCCGGATCCCCGGCACCCGGGCCGCCTCGGCCACGGTGCGGGGGCGGAGGCGGGAAAGCTTCTCCACCGCCTCCCGGGAAAGCCCGGGGACCTTGGGGTAGTCCAGGCCCTCGGGGATGCGGAAGGCCTCCAGGTCCTTGAGCTTTTCCCGAAGCTTCTCCTGCCGCTCAATGTACCCGGCGTACTTGGCCCGCACCTCCACCTGGTAGGCCTCCTCGGGGGAGAGGGGCACGGGCGGGGGGAAGCGCTCGGCCAGGGCCTGGTAGGTGTTCTCGGGGCGCCGGAGCCACTGGAGGCCGGAGACCCCCTCCACCCTTAGGGCCTCGAGGCGCCTAAGCTCCTCCGCCACCCTGCGGTACTTGGCCTCCACCCGCTCTAGGTCCTCCTTGGGCCTTAAGCCCCAGGCCACCGCCAAGGGGACGAGGCGCTCGTCGGCGTTGTCCGCCCGGCAGAGGAGGCGGAGTTCCACCCTCGAGGTCATCATCCGGTAGGGCTCGTCGGTGCCCCGGCCCACCAGGTCGTCCACCAGAACCCCGATGTAGCCGCTTTCCCGGGGGAGGTGGACCTCGGGAAGCCCCAAGGCGAAGCGGGCGGCGTTGAGCCCCGCCAGCACCCCTTGGGCCGCCGCCTCCTCGTAGCCGGAGGTGCCGTTCACCTGCCCGGCGCTAAACAGCCCGGGAAGGAAGCGGGACTGGAGGCCCCGGGTGAGCTCGGTGGGGTCCAGGCTGTCGTACTCCACGGCGTAGGCGTAGCGCTGGATCACCGCCCGCTCAAAGCCGGGGAGGGAGCGCACCATCCTCTCCTGGAGCTCCGGGGGTAGGCTTGAGGAAAAGCCCTGGAGGTAGACCTCGCTGGTGGCAAGCCCGTCCGGCTCCACGAAGAGGAGGTGGCTCTCCTTGTCGGCGAAGCGCACCACCTTGTCCTCTATGGAGGGGCAGTACCGGGGCCCGATGCCCTGGATGTCCCCGGCGTAGAGGGGGGAGAGGTGGAGGTTCTCCCGGATGAGGCGGTGGGTCTCCTCCGTGGTCCGGGTCTGCCAGGTGGGAAGCCTCGTGGCGTAGGGCCCCGGGTTTCCCGTGAAACTCCCGGGGGGCACCTCGGGGGGGACCACCTCCAGCCCACCAAAGTCCACGCTGTCCGCGCGGATCCTGGGAGGGGTCCCGGTCTTGAAGCGCCTCAGGGTGTGCCCCACCGCCTTAAGGCTTTGGGAGAGGAAGCGGGCCGGGGGCTCCCCCTGGCGCCCGGCGGGGCGGCTTTTCCTTCCGTACCAGACCATCCCGGAAAGGAAGGTCCCCCCCGCCACCACCACCGCCTTGGCGGGGATCGTCCGCCCGTCCACGGTGCGCACCCCCACGAGCCTTCCCCCCTCCACGAGGATAGCCGTCACCTCGCCCCTTAGCACCTCTACAGGCCTCTCCGAAAGGATCTCCTGGGCCTTTAGAGCGTAGAGGTCCCGGTCCACCTGGACCCTCAGGCTTTGCACCGCAGGCCCCTTGGACCGGTTAAGAACGCGGGTGTGGATGGCGGCGGCGTCCGCCGCCCGGCCCATGAGGCCGCCCAGGGCCACTACCTCCGCTACGAGCTGGCTCTTCCCCGGCCCCCCCACGGCGGGGTTGCAGGGCATCATGCCGATCCTCTCCGGGTTCACGGTGACGAGGGCCACCTTGACCCCAAGGGCTGCCGCCGCCCAGGCGGCCTCGAGGCCCGCATGGCCCCCGCCCACCACCACCACGTCGTACCCCATCCCACCCCTTACTCTACCCGAGGGGGTGGCGTAGAATGTTCCCCTGGAACGTAGGGGGTAGCCTTGACCCACGAGGCCGTATGGCACCACGTCCTGGAGCACATCCGCCGCAACATCACCGAGGTGGAGTACCACACCTGGTTTGAGAGGATCCGCCCCCTCGGGATCCGGGACGGGGTCTTGGAGCTCGCCGTGCCCACCTCCTTCGCCCTGGACTGGATCCGGAAGCACTACGCCGAGCTCATCCAGGAAGCCCTAAGCCTTCTCGGGGCCCAAGCCCCCCGGTTTGAGCTCAAGGTGGTCCCGGGAACCGCCGTCCAGGAGGACATCTTCCACGCCTCGGCCAAGCAGGAGGCGGAAAAACCCAAGCTCAACCCCAAGTACACCTTTGAGAACTTCGTGGTGGGCCCCAACAACTCCATGGCCCACGCCGCCGCCGTGGCCGTGGCCGAGTCCCCGGGCCGGGCCTACAACCCCCTTTTCATCTACGGGGGGGTGGGCCTCGGCAAAACCCACCTCATGCACGCCGTGGGCCATTCCGTGGCCAAGCGCTTCCCTCACCTCAAGATTGAGTACGTCTCCACGGAGACCTTCACCAACGAGCTCATCAACGCCATCCGGGAGGACCGGATGGCGGAGTTCCGGGAGCGCTACCGCTCCGTGGACCTCCTCCTGGTGGACGATATCCAGTTCATCGCCGGCAAGGAGCGCACCCAGGAGGAGTTCTTCCACACCTTCAACGCCCTCTACGAGGCGCACAAGCAGATCATCCTCTCCTCGGACCGGCCCCCCAAGGATATCCCCACCCTCGAGGCCCGCCTCCGGAGCCGCTTTGAGTGGGGGCTCATCACCGACATCCAGCCCCCCGACCTGGAAACCCGCATCGCCATCCTGAAGATGAACGCCGAGCAGCGGGGCCTAAGGATCAGCGAGGAGGTCTTGGAATACATCGCCCGGCAGGTCACCTCCAACATCCGTGAGTTGGAAGGGGCCCTCATGCGCACCATCGCCTACGCCTCCCTAAACGGCGTGGAGCTCACCAAGCAGGTGGCGGCCAAGGCCCTTTCCGAGATCTTCGCCGCCCGGGAGGTGGCGGTGGAGCCCGAGGAGATCATCCGCAAGGTGGCGGAGCGCTACGGCCTCCGCCCCGAGGACCTCACGGGAGGAGGGCGGCGCAAGGAGGTGGTCCTGCCCCGGCAGATCGCCATGTTCCTGGTGCGGGAGCTCACCCGGGCCTCCCTCCCGGAGATCGGCCAGCTCTTCGGCGGGCGGGACCACACCACCGTGCTCTACGCCATCCAGAAGATCCAGGAGCTTGCGGAGAGCGACCGGGAGGTGCAAAAGGTCCTTCGGGCGCTCCGGGAGGAGCTGGCATGAGGCCTGTGGATAACCTGTGGATAACCCTGTGGAAAACCCGGCCCAACCTGTGGATAACCCTGGGGAAAACCTGTGGAAAACTACCCCCCTACCGAGGCCTGTGGATAACCCGCCGGTTTTCCACACCTTATCCACAAGAAAGGTCCGGTTATCCACAGGTTTTATCCACAGGCTCTTTTCCGTCCAGGAGGGCTTTTTCCCCCCTTTATCCACATTTCCACAGGCCCTACTACTACGACTACGGAGCTTTTAAAAGTTTTAAAAAGACCTTAGTAGTAGCAGTAAAAAGGAGGCGAGCTTAAAGATGAGCGTGATCCTGAATAAAGGCCAGTTGTCGGAGGTCCTTCCCCTTCTGGAGCGAGTGGTGCCCTCTAGAAGCGCCAACCCCCTTTACACTCATCTAGGCCTTAGCCTTTCCCCCAAGGGTCTTGTCCTTTTCGGGAGCAACGGAGAGGTGGACCTGGAGGTCCGCCTAGAGGCTGAGGTCCAAGATGAAGGCCGTTTCCTGGTTCCCGCCCAGCCCTTCTTCCAACTGGTGCGGAGCCTCCCGGGCGAGGTGGTGGAGCTCTCCTTGGGGCGGGAGTTGGAGCTCGCCTCCGGCGCTTTCCGCACCCGTCTCGCCCTGGCCCCGGAGGAAGGGTACCCCGAGCTTCTTTTCCCCGAGCCGGGAAGCCCCTCGGAGGCCTACCCCTTGTTGGCGCCCCTTGGGGCGGAGGACCTCCTTAAGGCCTTCACCCACGTGCGCTACGCCGCCAGCAACGAGGAGTACCGGGCCATCTTCCGGGGGGTCCAGCTGGAGTTCTCCGAGGCCCGCCTGCGGGCGGTGGCCTCGGACGGGTACCGCCTGGCCCTCTATGACCTGGAAAGGCCCCAGCCCTTTGCCAAAAAGGCGGTGGTGCCCGCAAGGAGCGTGGACGAGATCGTGCGGGTTCTAAAAGGGCTTGACCCGGGGGATGTGGAGCTCGCCCTAGGACCCGCCACCCTGGGGCTCGTGGTGCCCTTCGCCGGGGGGGTTCTCCGCATGGCGGTGAAGCTCATGGAGGGGGAGTTCCCCGACTACGAGCGGGTCATCCCCAAGGAGTTTCCCTTGCGGGCCACCCTCGAGGTGGAACCCTTCCGGGAGGCCTTGAAGCGGGTGAGCGTCCTGGCGGACCGGCAGAACCACCGGGTGGACCTCCTCTTCCAGGAGGGCAAGGTCCTCCTCTCGGCGGAAGGGGACTACGGCAAGGGGCAGGAGGAGCTGCCCGTGGCCCTGGAAGGGTCCCCCTTGGCCGTGGCCTACAACGCCCGCTACCTTCTAGAGGCCCTCTCCCCCCTCTCGGGCCAGGCGGTGCTCTACCTTTCCGGGGCTGCAAGCCCAAGCCTGGTCCGCCCCTTGGAAGGGGAGGGGTACCAGGCGGTGGTGGTGCCCCTTAGGGTGTAAGCTAAGGGGCAGATGGCGCTGAAGCGTTTCCAATAGGAGGGTGTATGACCACGATTGTCGCCGTGACCGCAAGAGAGGTTCTGGACTCCAGGGGGTTCCCCACGGTGGAGGCCGAGGTGGAGCTGGAGGGGGGCGCCAGGGGCCGGGCCATGGTGCCCTCCGGGGCTTCCACGGGGACCCACGAGGCCTTGGAGCTTCGGGACGGGGGCAGGCGCTACCTGGGCAAGGGGGTGCGCCGGGCGGTGGAGAACATCCTGGAGCGCATCGCCCCCGAGCTCATCGGCATGGACGCCCTGGACCAGGAGGGGGTGGACCGGGCCATGCTGGCGCTGGACGGCACCCCCAACAAGGCCAACCTGGGGGCGAACGCCATCCTCGCCGTCTCTCTGGCCGTGGCCCGGGCGGCGGCGGAGGCTTTGGGGCTTCCTCTTTACCGGTACCTGGGGGGGGTCCAGGGGGTGGTCCTACCCGTCCCCCTCATGAACGTCATCAACGGGGGGAAGCACGCCGACAACCGGGTGGACTTCCAGGAGTTCATGCTGGTGCCCGCCGGGGCGGAGCGCTTTTCCGAGGCCTTGAGGATGGGGGCCGAGGTCTTCCACACCCTAAAAGGGGTCCTCAAGGAAAAGGGCTACAGCACCAACGTGGGGGACGAGGGGGGCTTCGCCCCGGACCTAAGGAGCAACGAGGAGGCGGTGGAGCTTTTGCTCCTCGCCATTGAGCGGGCGGGGTACACGCCGGGCAAGGAGGTCTCCTTGGCCCTGGACCCGGCGGCGAGCGAGCTCTACCGGGAGGGGAGGTACCACCTGGAGGGGGAGGGCAAGGTCCTCTCCTCCGAGGAGATGGTGGCCTTCTGGGAGGCCTGGGTGGAAAAGTACCCCATCCTCTCCATTGAGGACGGCCTCGCCGAGGACGACTGGGAGGGGTGGCGCCTCCTCACCGAGCGCCTGGGGAAGAAGGTACAGCTCGTGGGGGACGACCTCTTCGTCACCAACCCCGAGCGCCTCCGGATGGGCATAGAGCGGGGCGTGGCCAACGCCATCCTGGTCAAGGTGAACCAGATCGGGACCCTCTCGGAGACCCTCGAGGCCATCCGCCTGGCCCAGCGCTCGGGGTACAAGGCGGTGATCAGCCACCGCTCCGGGGAGACGGAGGACAGCTTCATCGCCGACCTCGCCGTGGCGGTGAACGCCGGCCAGATCAAGACCGGCTCCCTCTCCCGCTCCGACCGCCTGGCCAAGTACAACCAGCTTCTGCGCATTGAGGAGGCCCTGGGCGGGGCGGCCCGGTACCTTGGCTATGGGGCCTTTTAAGCGCACCAAGATCGTGGCCACCCTGGGGCCCGCCTCCAGCACCAAGGAGACCATCCGGGCCCTGGCGGAGGCGGGGGCCGACGTCTTCCGCCTCAACTTCAGCCACGGCACCCCCGAGGAGCACCGGGAGCGGGTGGCCTTGGTGCGGGAGGTGGAGGCGGAGCTGGGCAAGACCCTAAGCGTCCTTCAGGACTTGCAAGGCCCCAAGATCCGCATCGGCCGCTTCCAGGGGGGCCGGGTGGAGCTTAAGGCGGGCCAGGCCTTCGTCCTCACCCGCGAGCCCGTGGAGGGGGATGCCCACAGGGTCTCCCTCACCTACCCCAACCTCCCGGAGGACGTGAGCCCGGGCCAAATCCTCCTTTTGGACGACGGCAAGATCCGCCTGCGGGTGGAGCGGGTCCAGGGCGGGGAGATCCACACCCGGGTGGAGGTGGGGGGGGTTCTCTCGGACCACAAGGGGATCAACGTCCCCGGGGCGGACCTCTCCATCCCCGCCCTCTCGGAGAAGGACATCCAGGACCTGGCCCTGGGGGCCGAGCTTGGGGTGGACTGGGTGGCGGTCTCCTTCGTGCGCACCCGGGACGACCTCCTTCTCGCCCGCCACTACCTTTCCCGCTACGGTTCCCGGGCCAAGCTCATGGCCAAGATTGAGAAGCCCTCGGCGGTGGCCCGCTTTGAGGAGATCCTCGAGGAGGCCGACGGCATCATGGTGGCCCGGGGGGACCTGGGGGTGGAGATGCCCCTGGAGGAGGTGCCCATCGTGCAAAAGCGCCTCATCCTCCGGTGCATCGCCGCGGGGAAGCCGGTGATCACCGCCACCCAGATGCTGGAGTCCATGGTGCAAAACCCGAGCCCCACCCGGGCCGAGGCCTCCGACGTGGCCAACGCCATCTTTGACGGCACCGACGCGGTGATGCTCTCCGCGGAGACCGCCGCCGGGGCCTACCCCGTGGAGGCGGTGGCCATGATGAGCAGGATCGCCAGGGCGGTGGAGTCCTCCCCGGAGTTCTTGCAGAAGCTCAACGTCCTCCGGCCCGCCCCCACCCCCACCACCCAGGACGCCATCGCCCAGGCAGCGGACGACATCGTGGAGGCGGTGGGGGCGAGGGCCATCGTGGTCTTCACCGCCACCGGGGGCTCGGCCCGGCGCATCGCCCGCACGCGGCCCCAGGTGCCCATCCTGGCCCTCACCCCGAACCCCGAGGTGAAGCGGCAGCTGGCCTTGGTCTGGGGGGTCTTGCCCCACCTGGCCCCCGACCCCCAGGACACCGACGACATGGTGCGCATCGCCCTCCGGGAGGTCAAGGCCTTAGGCCTCGCCCAGGTGGGGGAGCGGGTGGTGATCGCCGCCGGGGTGCCCTTCGGCGTCCGGGGGACCACCAACCTGATCCGGGTGGAGCGGGTGAGTTAAGCGCTCCGTGTTGCGCCGCCCGGCCACTTAAAACCCAGGGCCCCTAGGGGCCCTGGTGGGAGGGAGTTGCGTCCGGCTTAGCCCTTAGGGTAGGGAAGGAAGGCCCTAAAGTCCAGGGGCGTTTGTCCCTCAGCGGGGGAGGGTGAGGCGGTAGGTGAGGGTGAGGGTTGCCCCGGGGTTCAGGCGGCCTTCAAAGCGGTAGCCCTCGGGCAGGAGGGTGGCGCCCGGGAAGTCCAGGCGGAAGGGCTTGGGGAAGGCCTCCTCCAGGAGGAGGACGATGGGGTAGGGGTAGGGGTTTTCCAGGCGGGTTTCCACCCGGTAGGTGGCCTCCTTCTCCTCCTGGGAGAGAAGGCTTACCGCGCGCGTTAGCCTGGCCTTGAGGTCCCGGCCAAGCCAGACCTCGGCCACCTGGCCCTCGGGGGTGGCGGGAAGGAAGGCCTGGCCCAGGAAAAGCCCTTCCTCCACCACCTCGAGGCTCCCTGGGGCCAGGGGAAAGGGCGCTGGGAAACGGTAGCCCCGCTCCAAGGGGAGCACGGGCCCGGGGCGGAAGGCCCCCCGGTAGCGGAGGAGGCGCTCGGGGGCTAGGACCGCCTTCTGGAAGGGCACCTCGGTGGTCCCGGGAAGGAGCCTTCTTGGGGCTAGCTCGTAGCGGAAGAGGCCGTAGGGGTTTTCCGTGGGCCCTTCCAGGGCCTTGAGGGCCACGCCGAAAGCCTCCGGTGCCCGCACCTCCCCCACCAGGAGGGTGAGGCGTTTGGGGGAAAGGGCCTCTCCCTCCAGCCTGAGCCGGGCCCAGGCCCAAAGCCGTCCCTCCTCCAGGGTGTAGAAGACCTCCCCGGTAAGGCCGGTGTAGAGGTAGCGGAGCCAGGCCTCCCCTTCCCCCCGGTAGCGGAAGAGGACGGCGCCCCCTTGGTAAAGCCGTTCCTCCTCCTCCACCCCGAGGAGCCTGAGGGAGCCCGGGACGATGCGGGCGAGCTTCTCCCCGGCCAGATAGACCCAGGTGGAGGGGGGAAGGTGGACGGGCTCCTTCACCTCGGCGAACCCGGGGTAGACCACCACCTCCTGGGCCAAGGCCCCAAGTCCGAGCCAAAGGAGGGCGAGGGCTTTTCTCATACCCCCATTCTACGGGCCAGGGCCTCCACCTCGGCCCGGCTTAGGGGGCCCCCGTGGCCCAGGTAGACCCTTTCCGCCCCCAGCTCCAGGATCTTCCGCACCGTCCTTTGGGCCAGGGCGTGGTCCTCGTTGATGAACCTTGGGGGAAGGCCCTTTCCCCTTAAGGCGTCCCCGGCCAGGAGGAGGCCTTCCCGGAAAAGCCCCACCTGGCCCAAGGTGTGCCCCGGGAGGTGGACCACCCGCCAGCCCGAGACCTCCATCCCCTCCTCCGCCGGCGCCAGGGCCTCCTTGGGGAGGGGCGGGGCCAGGTTGGCAAGCCGCCTCCCCAAAAGGGGGATGGGCAGGGGAGGGCGGGGCTTCTCCCCGGTGAGGTAGGGCCACTCCTGGGGGTGGGCCAGGACGGGAAGGCCGAAGCGCTCCCAAAGGGCCCTCGCCCCCCCGGCGTGGTCCAGGTGGTGGTGGGTGAGGAAGAGGAGCCTGGGGGGCTCTTGGAGGAGGGAAAGGAGCTTCCTTGCCTCCCAGGGGAGCCCGGCGTCCACCAGGAAGTAGCCTTCCTCCAGGGGGACGCGGTAGAGGTTGGCGGCGAAGGGGAGGACCTCAGGCCCGTTCATGGATGGGAACCAGGCCCATTTCCGCCAGGGCCTGGCGGATCCCTTGGGCGTCAATGCCCGCCTGGCGGTGGAGGCCCGGGATGGGGCCGTGCTCAAAGAAGCGGTCGGGAAGGCCGAGGATCCGGACTTCGGGTTTCAGGCCCAGTTCGTTTAGGGCCTCCAGCACGGCGCTCCCGAAGCCGCCCATCTTCTGGTGGTCCTCCACGGTGAGGAGCTTGTAGCGGGCAAGCGCCCTCAGCATCTCCCGGTCCAGGGGCTTGAGGAAGCGGGCGTTCACCACCCCCACCCTGGGGTCGTCCCCGGCGGCCTCGAGGGCGTACCTTAGCGTCTTGCCAAAGGCCAGGATGTAGGCCTCGGTGCCCTCCTTCAAGACCTCCCACTTGCCCCAGGGGATCTCGGGCCAGGCGCCTTCCGGGGCCCGCTCCACGTTGTCCCTGGGGTAGCGGATGGCGATGGGGCCGCCAAGCTCCAGGGCCTTTTTCAGCATGGCCCTTAGCTCCAGGGCGTCCTTGGGGGCGGCGATCTGGAGGTTAGGGATGGTGCGCAGGTAGGCGATGTCAAAGACCCCGTGGTGGGTGGCCCCGTCCGCCCCCACGATCCCCGCCCGGTCAACGGCGAAGACCACGGGGAGGTTTTCTATGGCCACGTCGTGGATCACCTGGTCGTAGGCCCGTTGCAGGAAGGTGGAGTAGATGGCCACGATGGGCTTCATCCCCCGTAGCGCAAGCCCCGCCGCCGTGGTCACCGCCACGTCCTCGCAGATCCCCACGTCCAGGTAGCGCTCCGGGTGCTCCAGGGAGTAGCGCACCAGGCCCGAGCCCTCCCGCATGGCGGGGGTGATCACGAAAAGCCGGGGCTCCAGGTGGGCGAGCTCCGTGACGGCGTCGCCAAAGGCCTGGCTCCAGGTGTAGCCCTTGGAGACCTTCTCCGGCTTCTTGGGGTCAAAGCCCGGGGGGCCGTGCCAGTAGATGGGGTCGGCCTCGGCCACCTTGTAGCCCTTTCCCTTCTTCGTGACCACGTGGAGGAGGGTGGGGCCTTCCAGGGCCTTTAGGTGTTCCAGGATGTGGATCAGGGTTTTGAGGTCATGCCCGTCCACCGGGCCCACGTAGCGGATGCCCCAGGCGTAGAAGGGGTTTTCCTGGTGCAAAAGGAGCTTCGCCGCCTCCTTGGCCCGGTCCACGAGGCCGAAGAGCTGGGGGGAGATCCGCTCCAGGATCTGCTTGCCCAGCTTCTCGGCGTCCTGGACCCACTTCCTGATCTGGAGCTCCTTGAAGTACTTGTTGAGGGCCCCCACGTTCTCGGAGATGCTCATCTCGTTGTCGTTGAGGACGATGAGCATCCGCTTCTGGAGCTCCCCGATCTTGTTGAGGGCGGCGAGGGCCATCCCCCCCGTCAGGGCCCCGTCCCCGATCACCGCCACCACGTGGTAGTCCTCCCCCTTGAGGTCCCGGGCGAGGGCCATCCCCAAGGCGTTGGCCAAGGAGGTGGAGGCGTGGCCTGCGGTGATGGCGTCGTGGGGGGACTCGGAGACCTTGGTGAAGCCCGAGATCCCCCCTTCCTGCCTTAGGGTGTGGAAGCGGTCCTTGCGGCCCGTGATGAGCTTGTGGGCGTAGGCCTGGTGGCCCACGTCAAAGAGGATCCGATCCCTTGGGGAGTCAAAGACCCGGTGCAAGGCCAGGATGAGCTCCACCGCCCCCAAGGAGCTCGCCAGGTGGCCGCCGTTTTGCGCCGTGACCCGGATGATCTCGCTGCGGATCTCCTCGGCCAGGGCCTGGAGTTCCTCGAGGCTTAGGCCCTTGAGGTCCTCGGGACTGTTCACCCTTTCCAGAACCATACCCACCTCACCGGAAGTTGCGGTCCACAAGAAGCCTTCCCTCCCGGGTCCGCACCTCCCCCACCCGGGGGGCGAACCAGACCTCGTAAAGGGTCTCTCCCTTCTCGTCTCGGTAGCGTTGCTGGATACGGAAGACCCGGAAGGTGCCGGCGGGCACCCGCACTTCCTTGGTCTCCAGCACCTCAAAGGCGTAGGCCAGCCGCCCCGAGACCAGGGGCTTTTCCCCTTGGGGGGTGAGGAGGGTGACCTGGACCTGGCTTTCCCCACCCCAGCGGTACCCCGGGGCGAGGAGCCCCTCCGGGGGGTACTCGGGGATGGCCGGGGCGAAGACCACCCGGGCCGAGGGATCCTCAAAGCCCAGGAGACGCACGCCAAAGCCCCCCACCTCCCGGTAGTAGAGGCGGTTCTCCCCCCGGCCCAGGCTGCGGAACCGGATGACCTCCTTTCCTTGGAAGAAGGCGGGGCCCTCCACCCGGACCCGGTAGGGGGGGTTGGAGAGGGGCTCGCCTTCCGGGAGGTAGACCCATTCAAGCCCCGTGGCCACCGGGTAGAAGGCCTCCACCTGGAGTTCGGGCCGCGCCGGCGGGGCCTGGGTCACCTGGGGGGCGCAAGCGGTGGCGAGGAGGGCGAGGGCCATGAGGTACCGCTTCATGCTAGGCAGTTTACCCCTGGCCCACTGGGCTATGGCCCACACTCTATTGGCCCAGCTCCCGCTTCAGGCGCAAAAGCTCCTCCTCCACCTCTTTGTCTCCCGAAAGGGCGGCAAGCTCCGCCTCCAGGTCCTTCTCTAGCTCCTTCATGGCCTCGAGGCGGTCCTCTTGCGCCAGGATCCGGGCCTCCATCTCCTCAAAGGCCTCCAGGGCCGGGTGGGGGTCTAGGCGGGACTCCATCCGCCGCACCGCCTCGGCGGCCTCCACCCCCTTCTTCCGGGCGAGGAGGAGTTTCCTCCGGGCCTCGGCCTCGTCTATCTTGGCCTCCAGGGCCTTGAGCTGGGTCATGAGGCGCTCGGTGAGCGCTTTCTGCTCGGAAAGCTGGGCCTTGAAGCCCTCCGCCAGGTCCAAGGCTCGCTTCCGCCGTTTTAGCGCCTCCCGGGCCAGGTCCTCGCGGCCCGCCTTCAGGGCCTCCTTGGCCTTTTCCTCCCAAAGGGCGGCCTCCTTCTCGTGGCTTTCCACCTCCCTTTCCAGGCGCTTGCCCTCGGCCAGGGCCTCTGCTGTCCTCTCCCGGGCCTCCTTGAGGGCCTCCTTCATGTCCAAAAGGGCCTGCTCCAGGATCTTCTCCGGGTCCTCGGCCCGGCGCAAAAGCTCGTTCAGGTTAGCCCGGATCAGGCGTCCGATGCGGTCTAAGAGGGTCATGGTATGGCCTCCAGGTCCAGTATGCCATAGCCCTCGAAGCGGCTTGGCGGTAAGGTGGCCTTATGGGCCGGTTCCTTTGGCTGGGGATCCTCCTGGGCCTTTCCCTGGCCCAGGGGCGGTTGGAGGCGGGGGTGTACGGGGACCCTTCGGGGCCGGTTTTCGCCATGGAATTGGGCCTTTCCTTGGAAGAGGGTGAGGTTTTCGCCCGCCTGGCTCCCCCTCGAGGCGCCCTGGGCTATTCAGGAAGCCTTTCCCTGGGGCCCTTGGGCTTCTTGGCCTTCGGCCGCCAGGCGGAGCTGGGGGAGGGGGGCTTGGGCGGGGTGGTCTACGGGGAAGGGGGGGTGGGGCCCGTGGCCCTGGAGGGACGGCTCGGCTACCGGCCCCAGGCGGCCCCGCCCCTCTTTCCCGAGGCGGGAGGGTTTGGGCGGCTTGCCCTCCGCTACCGCCTGGCCCCCAAGGAGGTGGTGGGCCTGGCCTTGGCCTACCGCACCCCACTAGGGCCTTCTTCCAGCCTCCAGCCCGGCTTTCCCCCATGGCTTCTTGAGGGAAGCTACGCCCTGCGGGAGGAGGCCACCTACACCCTGGGGGCGGGCCTCGCCCCGAGGCCCTACGCCCTTTTGGGCTGGAAGGGGGAGGTGGGGGAGGAGGGGGAGGTCTTGGACCTTCTCCTCCGCCTCGGGGGGCTAAACCGCCTCGAGGCCGGCCTTTACTTAGGGGAGGCTAGCCTTTTCCTCACCCTCGCCTACCCGTGGGCGGGTAGCGTGGAGGCGTGGCTTGGGGACCTGGGCCTGGAAATGGGGTACGAAGGCGCCCCTTACGCCTGGGTCCGCTACGCCTGGAGGTGGCCATGAGAAGGCTGGTGATGGTTTTGGGTTTTGTGGCGTGGCTCTCCTTGGGCCTGGCGCAGTCGGTGCAGGAGATCCTGGACCGGGTGGAGAAGAACCTCTCCACCCCCTGGCAGGCCACGGTCCAAGGCCGGATCCAAGGCCCCGCCGGGGAGGAGGAGCTCCTCGCCCGGGTCTACGCCCTGCCCCAGGCCCGGCTCTTCCGGGTGGAGTTTTTGAAGCCGGGCTCCTTGGAGGGGAACTTCACGGTGATCACCGAGAAGGAGGTCTGGAACTACCTCTACCTCACCAACCAGCTGGTCATAAGCCCCAAGGAAAAGGCCCAGGTCCAAGGCCTGGGCTTTAGCCCCCAGGGCCTTGGGGATATCCGCTCCCTTGCCAAGTGGGTGAGCCTTCGCCTCGAGGGGGAGGTGCGCCTCCCCGAGGGGGTGGCCTGGAAGCTTTCGGGCCAGGCCAAGGAGGGCCAGGGCTTCGCCCGGATGGAGCTTTACGTCCTCAAGGCGGACCCCAGGCCCCTTCGCTTCCTCTTCCTGGACGAGGGGGGGAAGGTCCTGGCCGACCTCAAGGTGGTGGAGTTCAAGCGGGCCAACCTGACGGAAGCCCGGCTCAAGCGCTACCCCAAGGACGCCCAGGTGGTGCGCCGCTAGCCCTCGGCGTAAAGGGGGGTGGAGAGGTACTTCCAGCCGCCGTCGGGGCTGATGCAGGCCACCCGCTTGCCGGGGCCGAGCGCTTTGGCCACCTGGAGCGCCGCCCAGACGATTCCCCCGGAGCTCATCCCCAGGAAAAGCCCCTCCTCCCGGGCAAGCCTTCGGGCCAGGGGAAAGGCGTCCTCCTCCCAGACCTGGATCACCCCGTCCAAAAGGCTTAGGTCCAGGTTCTCGGGGATGAAGCCCGGGCCCATGCCCTGGAACTGGTGCTGGCCCATCTTCCCCCCGGAGAGGACGTTGGAGCGGGCGGGCTCCACGGCGAAGACCTTCACGTGGGGGATCCTTTCCTTGAGGTAGCGCCCCACCCCGGTGATCGTCCCCCCGGTGCCCGAGCCGTAGACGAAGGCGTCTACGCGGCCTTCCAGGGCCTCGTAGAGCTCGGGGCCCGTGGTCTCGTAGTGGGCCCGCACGTTGGCGGGGTTGGCGAACTGGTCCGGCATGAAGGCCCCAAGCTCCTCCTTAAGCCTTAGCGCCTCTTCCCTGGCCGCAAGCATCCGCCTCTCCGGGTCCGTGAGGACGAGCTCGGCGCCAAAGGCCTTAAGGACCCGCTTCCTCTCCTCGGACATCTGGGCGGGCATGGTGAGGATGAGGCGGTAGCCCCGGCTTGCGGCGATCATGGCGAGGCCGATGCCGGTGTTGCCGCTCGTGGGCTCCACGATCACCTGCCCCGAGCCGGGCCTTAGGAGGCCCCTTTCTTCCGCGTCCTTGATCATGTACCAGGCGGGGCGGTCCTTGATGGAGCCCCCGGGGTTAAGCCCCTCCAGCTTGACCCAGACCTCGGCCATGCCCGGCTCCACCACCTTGGTGAGCCGGACCACCGGGGTTTTGCCGATCACTTGCTCCACCCGCATACCCCCACTATAGGGGGGTTGGGGCTTTTCTTCCTCCCTGGGTTTTGGTACCCTAAACTTTGCAAGCCCCAAGCTTGCGGAAGGGTAGACATGAAGGTTGGACAGGACAAGGTAGTCACCATCCGCTACACCCTCCAGGTGGAGGGGGAGGTTTTGGACCAAGGGGAGCTCGCCTACTTGCACGGCCACGGCAACCTGATCCGGGGCCTCGAGGAGGAGCTTGAAGGCCGGGAGGAGGGGGAGGTCTTCCAGGCCCACGTGCCCGCGGAGAAGGCCTACGGCCCCCACGACCCCGAGGGGGTGCAGGTGGTGCCCCTCGCCGCCTTCCCCGAGGACGCCGAGGTGGTGCCGGGGGCCCAGTTCTACGCCCAGGACATGGAGGGGAACCCCATGCCCCTCACGGTGGTGGAGGTCCAGGGGGAGGAGGTCACCGTTGACTTCAACCACCCCTTGGCCGGGAAGGACCTGGACTTCCAGGTGGAGGTGGTGCGGGTCCGGGAGGCCACGCCGGAAGAACTCCTCCACGGCCACGTGCACGAGGGCGGCCACGCCCACTAATCCCCTAGGGCCTTGCCCCCCCTGGTTAAGGGGGGGCTTGACTTTTTTTAGAGGGCGTGGGATAGTGGGGAGTCCCGGGAAAGCCAAGTGGGTTTTCGGGATGAAGGAGAAGCATGAAGAAGGGTACCGTCAAGTGGTTTAACGCGGAAAAAGGCTACGGGTTCATCCAGCAGGAAGAGGGTCCGGACGTGTTCGTGCACTTCACGGCCATTGAGGCCGAGGGCTTCCGCACCCTGAACGAGGGGGAGCGGGTGGAGTTTGAGGTGGAGCCCGGCCGGAACGGCAAGGGCCCCCAGGCCAAGAAGGTCCACCGCCTCTAAAGGCTGGCTTTCAGGGGAGCCCCGGAAGGGGCTCCTTTTGCTTTAGGCTTAGGGCATGCGCATCCTGGTCACCAACGACGACGGCATCTTCTCCCCGGGGATCAAGGCCTTGGGGCTTGCCATGCGGGCTTTGGGCGAGGTCTACGTGGTGGCCCCCGACGTGGAGCAGTCGGCGGTGGGGCACGGCATCACCGTGCGCCGCCCCTTGCGCTTCAAGCACACGGCCAGCGCCGGCTTCGGGGAGATCCCCGCCTACCGGGTGGACGGCACCCCGGCGGACTGCGTGGTCTTGGGGGTGCACCTCTTGGGGCGGCCGGACCTTTTGGTCTCGGGGATCAACATCGGGGTGAACCTGGGGCTGGACCTCACCCACTCGGGCACCGTGGCCGCCGCCCTGGAGGGGACCTCCCTGGGCATCCCCTCCCTGGCCTTCAGCCTGGACACCTCGGGGGAGGAGCTGGACTTCGCCGAGGCCGCCCGCCTGGCGGTGGACCTGGCCCGGCGGGTGGCGGAAAGGGGGCTTCCCCAGGGAATTCTGTTGAACGTGAACTTCCCTGCGGGCCGGCCCAAGGGAGTGCGGGTGACCCGGCTTTCCACCCACCGCATTGAGGACCGGGTGGTGGAGCGCCTGGACCCCGAGGGCAAGCCCTACTACTGGATCGCCGGCACCCCCGTGGGGGAGGAAGAGGAGGGCACGGACCTTTGGGCGGTGCGCCAGGGGTACGTCTCCATCACCCCTGTGAGCCTGGACTTCACCGCCCGGGAGTTTCTGGAGGAGCTTCGCTCTTGGTTTTGAGGCGCACGGGGAGGCCCTCTTTTAGGCCCAGGGCCTCCCGGGCGTTTCCCTGGTTCAGGGCGATCTCCAAAAGCCCGGCGCTTCCCCGGTAGGCCACCGCCTCCCCCACCCCCACCTCCCCGAAGGTGCGGCGGATGGGGACTTCCCGCCCCGCCACCGCCACCACCCCGCCCAAAGGGGCTTCCAGGAGGGTGGTGATGGCGTTGCCGAAGCGGTCAAAGGTGAGGATCTCCCCTTCGGGCCCAGGGCTTAAGCGGAGGGAAAGGCGGACGAGGTCCTGGGGGGGGATTTCCGGCCCCAGGGCCTCCGGGGGAAGGCCCAGGGCCAGGTGGGCGGCGGCGGGGGCGAAGCGGTCGCGGCCGTGGAAGGTGGCCTCCCCAGGCCGCCAGCCGGGAAGGGGCCCGATGCCCTGGGGCCCAGGCGGAGCCACCCGTTCCAGGAGGAAGGCCCTTTGGGGGGGGTCTAAGAGCCAGGCCAGGGTGAAGAGGCCGTTGTCCGGCCCCACGTAGAAGCGCTTGCCCCAGGCGGCGATGGCCCGCCTCCCGGTCCCCACCCCGGGGTCCACCACCGCCAGGACCACGCTTTCCTCGGGCAGATAAGGCACCGCCTCAAAGAGGGCGTAGGCCGCCCGGCGCAGGTCCTGGGGGGGGAGGGCGTGGGCCAGGTCCACCACCTTGGTCCCGGGGGCCTTCTGCCCGAGGACCGCCTTCACCACCCCCACGTAGGGGTCCTCGAGGCCGAAGTCCGAGAGAAAGAAGACGGGCCGCATCAGAACCTCCTCAACCAAGGGACCGGGAAGAGGGCGAGGACCACCCCCGCCACCACCCAGCCCGTGGCCATCCCCAAGACGCTTCCCGCCCGCTCCTTGGCCCAAAGAAGCCCCGCCCCCAGGAGGAGGAGAAGGAGGGTGGGGCCGGGGACCGCCAGGGCGAAGAGGAGGGCGGCCAGGGCCGGGGCCAGGTCCCGGTACCGCTCCTTGTAGACCAAGGGCGCAAGCCCCCGGAAGAAGGGCTCCATGAGGGCGAGGCCCAGGAAGACCAGGAGATTTAGGGGCAGGGTGGAAAGCCCCAAAAAGGGCCTCAGGAGACCGTAGAGGAAGAGGCAAAGGAGGAGGGCGGGCCCCACCCAGAACCCCTCCACCCAGGTGCGCCCGTCCCCTAAAAGCCCGGGAAGGCGCCGCCTCTGCCCCAGGAGGAGGGCGGTGAAGAGGGCGAGGCCGTAGACCAGGTAGAAGCTGGGAAGGACTTGGTCCTGCTGGTAAGGGGTGAAAAGGGCCAGGGCGTTGGCGAAGAGGGCTTTCCCCAGGAAGAGGGCGAAGGCCAGGGCCAGGAAAAGGCTTAGGAGAAGGTAAAGGTAGAGGCTTCCCGGGCCGGGCAGGGGATCTTCCACCACCTCCACCGTGCGCAGGGGCTCAATGCGGCTTTCCCCCAGGAGGACCAGGCCCAAAAAGACCAGAAAGGTCAGAAGCCAAGGCCAGGTCCTTTCCAGAAAGCGGCCGGGAAGGTTCTCCACCTGGGCTAGCTGGGAAAGGGCGGCGCTTCCCCGGGCCAGGTCCCCTTGCCCCAGGTAGGCCAGGGTGAGGGTGCGTAGGGCTTCCTTGCGTCCTTCTGGAGGGAGGACGGGAAGGAGGCTTTCCAGAAGGGAGATGGCCTCCCCGGGCCTTCCCGAAAGGAAGAGGAGCCTTCCCTCCATGAGGCGCTCTTCCGGCGTGGAGCCCAAGAAGGCGAGCCCCTCCTGGGGCTTTCCTAGGGCCAGGTAGAGGCGGGCCAGAAGGAGGCGGGCCTCGAGGGTGGGGGGAAGGCCTTGGGCCAGGGCCAGGGCCTCCTCGTAGCGCTTGAGGCCCTCTAGCGCCAGGGCTTTGAGGAGCCGGGCCTCGGGCCCTGAGGGGAGGTCTAGCTTAAGGACCTCCTCGGGGCGGCCTTTTAGGAGGAGAAGGCGGGCTTGGAGAAGGGGGGCTTCAGGGTCTTTCCCTAAGCGTTCCAGGAAGGCTTCGGCCTGCTTGGGGTCCTTTCCTTCCAGGGCGATGCGGGCGAGGAGGCGGAGGCTTGGGGCGTGGTTGGGATCGCTCACCAGGGCCAGCTCGCAGGTGGTCTGGGCGCTTTCTAGAGCGCCTTGCTGGTAGAAGCGAAGGCAGCGGAGGTAATAGGTTTGGGCCTCCTGGGCCGAGGCCAACGGGCCTCCGAGGAGGACACCCATTAGAAGAAGGATTATCCGGTTCATAGTGGCTTCCAGTTTACCCACTTGACCTTAGACTTGGTATAATCCTAGCGGTGAACCCCATGGGACGGTGGCTTTTGCTTTTGGTTGTGGGCATCGGCTGGGCTTGGGCGCAGGTTTCCCAGGTGGAAGCCCTTTTGGATGCGGGGCGCTTCCGGGAGGCCTACGAGCTGGGCTTGAAGCTTTCCACCCCCGAGGCCTTGGCCCTGGCCGCCAAGGCGGTCAGCTTCTACGCCATGTACGAGGCCAAGCCCGAGGAGAAGCGCGCCTGGTTTGAACGGGCGGAGAAGGCGGCTTCCCAGGCCATCGCCAAGGACCCGGACTACCCGGAGGGGTATTTTGAGCGGGCGAGGGCCTTGGGCCGGCTTTCCCAGTACAAGGGGATCCTCGAGGCCCTTACGGAAGGCCTTGCCCCCAGGATCCGGAACGACCTGGAAAAGACCCTGAAGCTCAAGCCGGACCACGCCGGGGCCATGGTGGCCCTGGCCCTTTGGCACTTTGAGCTGGTGCAGAAGGGCTGGCTGGTGGCCGCCACCCAAGGGGCCGACGGGGGGAAGGTGGAGCCCCTCATGAAGAAGGCCATTGAGCTGGAGCCCGAGGGGATCATCCACCGGGTGGAGTACGCCCGGGTCCTGGCCGCCTGGGGAAGAAAGGAGGAGGCCAGGCGGCAGCTGGAGACCGCCCTCTCCCTGCCCGCCCGGACCGCCGCCGACCGCTACGACCAGGAAAGGGCCCGCCAGGAGCTGGCGAAGCTTAAGTGAGGGGATTAGCGGGGGGTGGGCAGCTTAAGCCCAAGCCTCCGGCCGAAGACCCTTAGGAGCACCGTGGCCAGGGCCCCGGCGAAAAGGGCGGCCTCGGGGTGGCTTCCGTAGAGGGCGTAGACCACCAGGGCCCCCACCAAGGCGGCGGAGGCGTAGAGGTCCCCCGCCCGGTAGAGGATCACGGGCACCTCCCCGGAGAGCACGTCCCGAAGCACCCCGCCCCCCACCCCGGAGAGCATCCCCGCCAGGGCCACGCCGAAGGGCCCGAGGCCCGCGGAAAGGCCCCGCTCCGCCCCCAAGGCGGCGAAGAGGCCAAGGCCCAGGGTGTCCAGGTAGTAGATGGGCTTCTCCAAGGCCTGGACTCGGGGGTGGAAGCGGAAGACGAGAAGCCCCACCCCCACCACGCTCCAGAGGAGGGGCTCGTTGTGGAGGGCGGTGGGGGGCAGGGTGCCCACCAGGACGTCCCGGATGGACCCGCCCCCCACCGCCGTCACCGTGGCCAGGACCAGGACCCCGAGGAGGTCAAACCCCTTCTCCACCCCCTTGAGGGCCCCGGTGGCGGCGAAGACCAGGGTGCCGAGCCAGACCAGGACCTCAACCATCCAGGAGCACCACTGCCCGGGCCTGGACATGCTCGGGCGCCAGGCCCTCTGAGGTCTTGAAGGTAAGGCCGATGCGGTCCTGGGGAAGGCCTAGAAGGCGGGCCAGGTTTTCCACCATGGCCTCCCGGTGGGGGCCCAGCTTGGGCCGGTCCAGGGTGAGGACGAGGCTTGCCTGAAGCAGCCTCCCCCCCCGGGCTTCCACGAGGCGGAGGGCCTCCCGCAGAAACACCTCGCTCCTAGCCCCTTGCCAGCGGGGGTCGGTGTCGGGGAAGAGGAGGCCGATGTCCCCGAGGCCGTAGGCGGAAAGGAGGGCGTCGGTGAGGGCGTGGAGGGCGGCGTCCCCGTCGGAGTGGGCCAGGGCCCCCAGGGGGCTTGGGATGGGGAGGCCGCAGAGGTAAAGGGGCTTTCCCTCGGCCAGGCGGTGGCTATCCTCCCCGTAGCCGATGCGCATGGCTATACTTTAGGGCATGCCGAGCTTCGCGGAAGCCCTGGCCCTCATGGAGGCCTGGACGGAAAGCCCTTCCCTAAGGCGGCACATGCGGGCGGTGGAGGTGGCCATGCGGGCCTACGCCCGCCGCTTTGGGGAGGACGAGGAGCTTTGGGCCATGGCCGGGGTGCTCCACGACCTGGACTACGAGAAGTACCCCGAGGAGCACCCCTATAGGGCCGTGGAGGAGCTAAGGCGCTTGGGCTACCCCGAGGAGGTCCTAAAGGCCATCCTGGGCCACGCCAGCTATACGGGGGTGCCCCGGGAAAGCCTCATGGCCAAGGCCCTCTTCGCCGTGGACGAGCTCACGGGCCTCATCGCCGCCGCGGTCTACGTGCGGCCGGACCGGTCCATCCTGGGCCTCGAGCTCCCGAGCCTCAAGAAGAAGTTCAAGGACAAGGCCTTCGCCAAGGGGGTGAACCGGGAGGAGATCCGCCTTGGGGCCGAGGAGCTGGGGGTGCCTTTGGACGAGCACCTGGCCTTCGTCCTCGAGGCCATGAAGGGGGAGGCCCGGCTTCTCGGCCTGGAGGGCGCCTAACGGCCCAGGTGCCCAAGAGCGCTTGCCCCGCCGCCCTCCCCACGCTAGGGTGGAAACCGTGGAGCTACCCGACCTCACCCCCTACCTGGGCCAGATCACCTTCGGCGGCCTCGCGGGCTACGCCGTGGGCTACGCCCTGAAGAAGGTGGGGCGGCTTTTGGCCATCGCCCTCGGCCTCCTCTTCGTGGCCCTCCAGCTTCTGGCCCAAGCGGGCTACGTGGAGGTGGACTGGACCCGGATCCAGCGGGACGTGGAGCCCCTTTTGCAGCAACCCGGCCTCAAAAGCCTCTGGGAAAGGCTTGTGGCCACCCTCACCTACAACCTCCCTTTCGGGGCCAGCTTCGTGGGGGGGCTTGTCCTCGGCCTCAGGGCCGGATGAGCCTCTGGGGGGTGGCGATCAGGTCCACCCGGCGCTCGGGGGGCACGGGAAGCCTGGGGTAGACCATCACCGGGTGGGCCAGGGTGGCGAAGGGGGCTTCTACCTGGAGCCAGGCCTGGGGGAAGCCGTAGCCCTTGCCCACCCAACCCCCTTCCTCGTCCACCGCCACCGCCCCGATGAGGACCAGGTCTATGGGCGCCGCCCCCAGGTCCACCCGCACCCCGAAGCGGTAGGCCTCCCGCACCCGCCTGAGTTTCCTGGGATCCAGGTCCTTGAGGAGCAAAAACTCCCCCGGCCGGTCGGGGTGGGGGAGGAGGAGTTCCTTCCCCTGGCGCAGGGCCTCGTCCCTTAAGGGCTTTAGCACGGCGTCCATCCCAGAAAGGATCCGCCTCGCCCCCTGGAACTCGGGGGTCTTTAGGAGACGCTCCGCCGCCCTTTTCGCCCCCAGGAAGTTGGGGTGGTGGCCGTGGGGGGGCGTGGGGTGGAGGGCGAGGCCGAAGCGGGCCAGGGCGTTCCAGACCTCTTCCCTAAGCTCGCCCAGGGTCATGCTTCCAGAAAGCGGAGGGAGACCCCGGGGAGGAGAAAGCTAGCGTCCAGCACCACCCAGCCCACTTCCCTCCTCCCGCGCCCCCTCAGGCGGCGTGGGTGGCTTGCCAGCCGCTCCCGGATGGCCCGGTTCAGGGATTCGCCATGCGTCATCGCCTTAGTTTAGCCGCCCCCCTGGTTCCCGCAAGGTAGACTGGAGGGCATGGGCCGCAAGCTCCGCTTCGCCCACCTCCACCAGCACACCCAGTTCTCCCTCCTGGACGGGGCGGCGAAGCTTTCCGACCTCCTTAAGTGGGTCAAGGAGACCACTCCCGAGGACCCCGCCTTGGCCATGACGGACCACGGGAACCTCTTCGGGGCGGTGGAGTTTTACAAAAAGGCCACCGAGATGGGCATCAAGCCCATCCTGGGCTACGAGGCCTACGTGGCGGCGGAAAGCCGCTTTGACCGCAAGCGGGGCAAGGGCCTGGACGGGGGCTACTTCCACCTCACCCTCCTTGCTCAGGACTTCAAGGGCTACCAGAACCTGGTGCGCCTGGCGAGCCGGGCCTATTTGGAGGGCTTTTACGAGAAGCCCCGGATTGACCGGGAGATCCTGAGGGAACACAGCGAGGGCCTCATCGCCCTCTCGGGGTGCCTGGGGGCGGAGATCCCCCAGTTCATCCTCCAAGACCGCCTGGACCTGGCGGAGGCCCGGCTCAACGAGTACCTCTCCATCTTCGGCGATCGTTTCTTCATTGAGATCCAAAACCACGGCCTCCCCGAGCAGAGGAAGGTCAACGAGGTCCTGAAGGAGTTCGCCCGGAAGTACGGCCTGGGGATGGTGGCCACCAACGACGGCCACTACGTGCGCAAGGAGGATGCCCGGGCCCACGAGGTTCTCCTGGCCATCCAGTCCAAGAGCACCCTGGACGACCCCGGGCGCTGGCGTTTTCCCTGCGACGAGTTCTACGTGAAAACCCCGGAGGAGATGCGGGCCATGCTCCCCGAGGCGGAGTGGGGGGACGAGCCCTTTGACAACACGGTGGAGATCGCCCGCATGTGCAACGTGGACCTGCCCATCGGGGACAAGATGGTCTACCGCATCCCCCGGTTTCCCCTGCCCGGGGGGCGCACCGAGGCCCAGTACCTGATGGAGCTCACCCTAAAGGGGCTTCTTCGCCGCTACCCGGACCGGATCACCGAGGCCTTTTACCGGGAGGTCTTCCGCCGCCTGGGGAAGCTTCCCCCCCACGGGGACGGGGAGGCTTTGGCCGAGGCCTTGGCCCAGGTGGAGCGGGAGGCCTGGGAAGGGCTTGTGAAGGAGCTCCCCCCCCTGGAGGGGGTTAAGGAGTGGACGGCGGAGGCCATCCTCCACCGGGCCCTTTACGAGCTTTGGGTGATTGAGCGCATGGGCTTCCCCGGGTACTTCCTCATCGTCCAGGACTACATCAACTGGGCGAGGCGCAACGGGATCTCCGTGGGCCCCGGTCGGGGGAGCGCGGCGGGAAGCCTGGTGGCCTACGCCGTGGGCATCACCAACATAGACCCCTTGCGCTTCGGCCTCCTCTTTGAGCGCTTCCTGAACCCGGAGAGGGTCTCCATGCCGGACATTGACACGGACTTTTCCGATCGGGAGCGGGACCGGGTGATCGCCTACGTGCGGGAGCGCTACGGGGAGGACAAGGTGGCCCAGATCGGCACCCTGGGGAGCCTGGCCCCCAAGGCCGCCCTCAAGGACGTGGCCCGGGTTTACGGCATCCCCCACAAGAAGGCGGAGGAGCTGGCCAAGCTGATCCCCGTGCAGTTCGGCCGGCCCAAGCCCCTGCAGGAGGCCATCCAGGTGGTGCCGGAGCTGAAGGCGGAGATGGAGAAGGACCCCAAGGTGCGGGAGGTCCTGGAGGTGGCCATGCGCCTCGAGGGCCTAAACCGCCACGCCTCGGTCCACGCCGCCGGGGTGGTGATCGCCGCCGAGCCCCTCACGGACCTGGTGCCCCTCATGCGGGACCAGGAGGGGCGACCCGTTACCCAGTACGACATGGGGGCGGTGGAGGCCCTGGGGCTTTTAAAGATGGACTTTTTGGGCCTGCGCACCCTCACCTTCCTGGACGAGGCCAAGCGCATCGTGAAGGAGTCCAAGGGGGTGGAGCTGGACTACGACCGGCTGCCCCTGGATGACCCCGAGACCTTCGCCCTCCTCTCCCGGGGGGAGACCAAGGGGGTCTTCCAGCTGGAATCGGGGGGGATGACCGCCACGCTTCGCGGCCTCAAGCCCCGGCGCTTTGAGGACCTCATCGCCATCCTTTCCCTCTACCGCCCGGGGCCCATGGAGCACATTCCCACCTACATTCGCCGCCACCACAGCCAGGAGCCCGTGAGCTACAGCGAGTTCCCCCACGCGGAGAAGTACCTGAGGCCCATCCTGGACGAGACCTACGGCATCCCCGTCTACCAGGAGCAGATCATGCAGATCGCCTCGGCCGTGGCGGGGTACTCCCTGGGGGAGGCGGACCTCCTTAGGCGGACCATGGGCAAGAAGAAGGTGGAGGAGATGCAAAAGCACCGGGAGCGCTTCCTGCGGGGGGCCAAGGAGCGGGGCGTGCCCGAGGAGGAGGCCAACCGCCTCTTTGACATGCTGGAGGCCTTCGCCAACTATGGCTTCAACAAGTGCCTCCCGGGCCGCGCCCAGGTGGTGGATTACCGCACGGGGAGGCGGGTTTCCGTGGGGGCCCTCGCCCGGGGGGAGGTGAAGGGGGTGTGGGTGCCCTCCCTGGACGAGAAGACCCTTCGCCTGGTGCCCCGCCCCGTGGTGGCGGCCTTTTCCAGCGGCAGGGCCCGGGTTTACCGCCTCCGCACCGCCACCGGGAGAACCTTGGAGGCCACCGCAAACCATCCCCTTTACACCCCGGAGGGCTGGTGTCCTCTGGGGGCCCTCAGGCCCGGGGACTTCGTGGCCTTGCCCCGCCACCTTCCCTACCTCCCCTCCGCCAGCCTTAAACCTCACGAGCTGGACCTTCTGGGCTTCGCGTTGGCCGAGGGGAACCTTCGCCACCCTTCGGGGTTTTACCTCTACACCTCCTCGGAGGAGGAGCTTGCCGCCATGCTGGAGGCCTTGGGGGGCTTTCCCAACACCCGGGCCAAGGTGGTCTGGCGCCGGGGGGTGGCCCACGTGTACGTGGGCCGGGAGGACCGCCGGCAACCCGCCGGGGCGGTGGAGTTTTTAAGGGAGCTCGGCCTTTTGGGCCTATCCGCCTGGGAGAAGCGCCTTCCCGAGGTGGTCTTCCGGCTTCCGCCCGAGGAGGTGGCCCGCTTCCTGGGGCGGCTTTGGGTGGGGGATGGGGGCATAGACCCGGAGGGGCGGCTCGTCCACTACGCCACCGCCTCGGAGGCCCTGGCCCGGGACGTGCAGCACCTTCTTTTGCGCTTGGGCCTGCAAAGCCGATTGGTGGCCAAGGAGTTCCCCTACAAGGAGGGGCGCAAGGGGTGGGTCGTTTACCTCCTGGGTGGCCTCGAGGCCGCCCGCCGTTTCGCCGAGTGGGTGGGGCCTTACCTTGTGGGCAAGCGGGCCGAGGACCTGAGGCGGCTCCTTTCGGGCTGGGAAGAGGCCGGGAGGAGCACCAAGGACGTCCTACCCCTGGACTTCCTTCCCTTGGTGCGCCGGGCGGTGGCGGAGGCCGCCATGGGTGCGCCTGCCGCTTTCCTCGAGGCCCACGGCTTCGCCCAGGGCCTCCTGCGCCCCGGGAAAGGACGGAAGGGCCTGGCCCGCGCCACGGTCTTGCGCCTGGCCACCCTTACCCAAAGCCTGGACCTTCTCCGCCTGGCCGGGGCCGAGGTGTACTGGGACCGGGTGGAGGCCCTGGAGCCTCTGGGGGAGGAGGAGGTCTTTGACCTCACGGTGGAGGGCACCCACACCTTCGTGGCCGAGGACGTCATCGTTCACAACTCCCACGCCGCCGCCTACAGCCTTCTCTCCTACCAGACCGCCTACGTGAAGGCCCACTACCCGGTGGAGTTCATGGCCGCCCTCCTCTCCGTGGAGCGGCACGACTCGGACAAGGTGGCGGAGTACATCCGCGACGCCCGCTCCATGGGCATCGCCGTCCTTCCCCCGGACATCAACCGCTCGGGGTTTGACTTCAAGGTGGTGGGGAAGGAGATCCTCTTCGGCCTCTCGGCGGTGAAGAACGTGGGGGAGGGGGCGGCGGAGGCCATCCTCCGGGAAAGGGAGCGGGGTGGGCCCTTTAGGAGCCTGGGCGACCTCCTCCGCCGCCTGGACGAAAAGGTCCTGAACAAGCGCACCCTGGAGTCCCTCATCAAGGCGGGGGCCTTGGACACCTTCGGGGACCGGGCCCGCCTCCTCGCCTCCTTGGAGGCCCTCCTCCGGTGGGCGGCGGAGGCCCGGGAGAAGGCGCGCTCGGGCATGCTGGGCCTCTTCGCCGAGGTGGAGGAGCCTCCCCTCCTCGAGGCCCCGCCCCTGGACGAGATCACGAGGCTCCGCTACGAGAAGGAGGCTTTGGGCATCTACGTCTCCGGCCACCCGGTGCTCCGCTACCCCGGGCTTAGGGAGGCGGCGAGCTGCCCTTTGGATGAGCTAGAGGACTTCATCCGGGGGCTTCCCCCCCGCCCCCGGGTCCTTTTGGCGGGGATGGTGGAGGAGGTGGTGCGCAAGCCCACCCGAAGCGGCGGCATGATGGCCCGCTTCGTCCTTTCCGATGAGACGGGGGCCTTGGAGGCGGTGGTCTTCGGCCGGGCCTACGAGGCGGTCTCCCCCAAGCTAAGGGAGGACACGCCCCTTCTGGTCTTGGCGGAGGTGGAGCGGGAGGAAGGGGGCCTAAGGGTTTTGGCCCAAGCGGCCTGGACCCACGAGGAGGTGGCGGAAGCGGCCAAGGCCCTGGAGGTGGAGGTGGACCACGCCCTTCTAGACGAGAAGGGGATCGCCCTCCTCAAAAGCCTTTTGGACGAGCACCCGGGGACGCTTCCCCTCTACCTCAAGGTCCAGGGGCCCTTCGGCGAGGCCCTCTTCGCCTTGCGGGAGGTGCGGGTCTCGGAAGAGGCCCTCGAGGCCCTGGAGCGGGAGGGCTTCCGCGCCTACCTGGTCCCCGACCGGGAGGTCTTCCTCCAAGGGGAAAACGGGGGGGTCCAGGAGGAGGTGGTCCCCTTCTAAGTACCCCACCGCAGCTAAAGCTGCGGTGGGGGCCCCAAAGGGAGCTTCCCAAGCCTCATCCCGGGCATCCCATGTTGCGAAACCACCGTGCGGCTCCTTAGGTGCTTTGGGGCTCCCCAAAGGCCACCTTGTGGCCGCTTCCTACGCCCCTGGCCCAAGAGATGGGCGCCGAAACCAAAAGGGGGGGCTGGCATCCCAGCCCCCCCTCTTAGGCCCTAAGGCCTAGAAGTCCATGTCGCCGCCAGCGGGCGCGGGCGTGGACTCCTTCTTCTCGGGCTTCTCCGCCACCACCGCCTCGGTGGTGAGGATGAGGGAGCCGATGGAGGCGGCGTTCTGCAGGGCGGAGCGGGTCACCTTGGCGGGGTCCACGATCCCGGCCTCCACCATGTCCACAAACTCCCCGGTGGCGGCGTTGAAGCCGTAGCGGAGGTTCTTGGTCTCGGAGAGGATCTTCTGGACGATCACCGAGCCCTCGTACCCGGCGTTCTCGGCGATCTGGCGGGCGGGCTCCTCCAGGGCGCGGCGGACGATCTTGGCGCCCGTGGCCTCGTCGCCCTCCAGCTTCTTGATGAGCTCCTCCACGGCGCTGATGGCCCTGAGGAGGGTCACGCCGCCGCCGGGCACGATGCCCTCCTCCACCGCCGCCCGGGTGGCGTTCAGGGCGTCCTCAAAGCGGTGCTTCTTCTCCTTGAGCTCGGTCTCGGTGGCGGCGCCCACCCGGATCACGGCCACACCGCCCGCCAGCTTCGCCAGGCGCTCCTGGAGCTTCTCCCGGGCGTACTCGCTGTCGGTGGTCTCCAGCTCCTTCTTGATGCCGTTGATCCGGGCCTCAATGTCCTCCTTCTTGCCCTTGCCGCCCACGATGGTGGTCTCGTCCTTGGTGATCCGCACCCGTTCGGCCCGGCCCAGCATGGAGAGGGTGGCGTTCTCCAGCTTGAAGCCGAGCTCCTCGCTGATCACCGTGCCGCCGGTGACCGCGGCGATGTCCTTGAGCATCTCCTTCCTGCGGTCACCGAAGCCGGGGGCCTTCACCGCGGCCACGCTCAGGGTGCCCCGGAGCTTGTTCACCACCAGGGTGGCGAGGGCCTCGCCCTCCACGTCCTCGGCGATGATCAGGAGGGGCTTGCCGGTCTGGGCCACCTGCTCCAGGATGGGGAGGAGCTCACGGACGTTGGAGACCTTCTTCTCCACGATGAGGATGAAGGCGTCCTCGAGGACCGCCTCCATCGTCTCGGGGTTGGTGACGAAGTAGGGGGAGATGTACCCCTTGTCAAACTGGTACCCCTCCACGAACTTCAGCTCGGTCTCCAGGCTCTTGGACTCCTCAACGGTGATGATCCCCTCCTTCCCCACCTTCTCCATGGCGTCGGCAATCAGCTTGCCGACCTCGGGGTCGTTGGCGGAGATGGTGGCCACCTCCTCAATGGCCTTCCGGTCCTCCACCGGGATGGCCAAGGAGCGGATCTTCTCCACGGCGGCCTCCACCGCCTTCTCAATGCCCCGCTTGAGGGCGAGGGGGTTGGCCCCGGCGGCCACGTTCTTCAGGCCCTCCCGCACGATGGCCTGGGCCAAGACGGTGGCGGTGGTGGTCCCGTCGCCCGCCACGTCGTTGGTCTTGGAGGCCACCTCCTTCAGAAGCTGGGCCCCGATGTTCTCCAGGTGGTTCTCCAGCTCAATCTCCTTGGCCACCGTCACCCCGTCTTTGGTGATGGTGGGGGAGCCGAACTTCTTCTCCAGGACCACGTTCCGGCCCCTGGGGCCAAGGGTCACCTTCACCGCATCGGCCACGGCGTTCACGCCGCGCTCCAGCGCCCGGCGAGCCGCCTCGTCAAACACCAGGATCTTCGCCATAGCTCACCTCCTTTACTGCAGGACCGCAAGCAGGTCGCGCTCGGAGAGGATCACGTACTCCTCGCCGTCAATCTCAATCTCGGTGCCGCCGTACTTGGCGAAGACCACGATGTCCCCCTCCTTGACCTCGAGGGGCACCCGCTGGCCGTTCTCCAAGACGCGGCCCGTGCCCACCGCGATCACCTTGCCCTTCTGGGGCTTCTCCTTGGCGGTGTCGGGAAGCACGATGCCACCTTTGGTCTTGGGCTCCTCCTCAATCCGCTTCACCACAACTCGATCGCCTAGGGGCTTGATCACCGTCTTCACCTCCGCGGCCATATCCACTCCCCCCTTTGACGCTCAAGGGTTTGGAGTGTCAAACCAAGGGTCATTATTTCCCGCCCCATCCTTTTTGTCAAGGGGGTTGAGGGGGGGCTTATAAACGCTGGGTCAGGACCGCTGGCGCAGGGCCTCGTAGAGGAGGAGGGCGGCGGTGACGGCCACGTTGAGGCTGTCCGCCACCCCCCGCATGGGAATTCGTACCCGGGCCTGGGCCCGCCTCTTCCAAGCCTCGGAAAGGCCCTCGTCCTCGGCCCCGAGGAGGAAGGCCACGCCCTTCCGGTAGTCCTCCTCCCAGTAGAGCCTTTCCCCTTCCGGGGTGGCGGCCACCAGGGGGAGCCCCGTTTTCTCCAAAAAGCGGGCCGCTTCCCCTTCCGAAAGGGGATAGACGGGAAGGGCGAAGACCGCCCCCGTGGAGTTGCGGATCACCTGGGGGCTATAGAGGTCCACCCCTTCCGCCACCAAAACGAGGTCCGCCCCCGCCCCGTCCGCCGCCCGCAGGATGGCCCCCAGGTTTCCGGGCTTCTCCAGGCCCAAGAGGACGAGGACCAGGGGGTTTTCCGGAAGGGCGAGGGCTTCCAGCCGCTTTTCCGGGATGCGGAAGACCCCGATGAGGGAGGGGGGGTTTTCCCGGACGGAGACTCTTTCCATGGCCTCCTGGGAAAGCTCCAAGACCTCGGCCCCCTGGGCTAGGTCTCGCTCGGCCTCCCCCGCCTTGGGGCCTAGGAGGAAGGCCTCGGGCTTTAGGCCCGCCTTGAGGGCCCTTTCCACCTCGCGCCTGCCCTCCACCAGGAAAAGGCCTGTCCTTTCCCGCTCCTTGCGCTCCTTGAGGGCGGCGAGGGCCTTCACCCGGGGGTTTTGCCGGCTAGCGATCCGCAAGGGTCACCTCCGCCTGGGCCACCCAGGGGCCCTTTAGGACGAGCTTTAGAGCCTCCACCTGGGGAAGCTCCTCCAGCAAGCGGGAAAGCCTTAAGAGGATTTCCCGGTAAGGGGCCAAGTCGGCGTGGCCCTGTAAGGGTTTGAGGAGTTCCTCGGCGTCCTCCTGGGTAAGGGGGGAAAGCCTTTCCCCCAGGACCTGGTCCCCTAGGGGGGTGGGGAGAAGGAGGCGGAAGAAGGGGCCGAAGAGGGGGTGGGGAAGGATCTCCAGTCTCAGGAGGATGCCCTCTCCCTCGCCCACCGGCACGCCGAAGGCCTTCAGGAGGGCAAGGGCCTCTTGAAGGCCAAGGGCCTTCTTGCCCTCCAGGAGGCGCCTCGCCTCTTCCACCCGGAGGTCGGGGAAATCGGGGAAGACCAGGGGCTTTTCCCGAAAGACCCGGTAGGCCCAGGCCCGGGCCAGGGCGATGGCCGCCGATTCCGGGAAGCGGTAGACGGCGGCCTGCCCCAAAAGCTGGACCCGGGGGGCGTTTCGGGCCATGAAGCAGGCCAGGAGGGGCTTTTCCGTGCGGGCCTCGGCCAAAAGCTTAAGGACCGCCTCTTCCTCGGCGAAGCCCATGGGGACGAAGAGGAGGAAGACGCTTCCCGCCTCGCTTTTAAGGGCTTCCTCCAAGGCCTCTTGGAAGGCCTTTAGGGTGGCGGTGGAGCCCAGGTCGGTGTGCTCCACCTCGAGGCCTCCCTCCTTGAGGGCCTCCAGGGCCAGGTTGGAAGGCCCGGAGGCGTTGGAGACCAGGCGCACCCGGGGGTTTTGCGGAAGGCGCCCCAAGGCCAAGAGGGCCGCCACGTCAAAGGCCTCCTCCAGGCTGTTGGCCCGGACCACCCCCGCCTGGGCGAAAAGGGCCCGCACCAGGGGGTCGCGGGAGGGGTGGACCGCCAGGATGGGCTTTTTCTTGCCGATCCTCCGGGCCAGGCGGGAAAAGCGCCTGGGGTTGCCGAAGCTTTCCAAATAGAGGAGGATAACCCGCGTGCGCTCGTCCTCCTCCCAGAACTGGAGGAGGTCGTTGGAGGAGACGTCCGCCTTGCCCCCCAAGGAGACGAAGGCGCTTATGCCCAGGCCGAACCCCTCGGCGTAGGCCATGACCGCCCGGCCCAGGGTGCCCGACTGGCTGGAGATGGCCAGGGGCCCCTCCTTCGGCAGGGGGGCGAGCCCCGCCGCCAGGCGTACCTGGGGATGGGTGTGGAAAAGCCCCAAGGAGCCCGGGCCCAAAAGGCGCATCCCGTACCGCCGGGCCTTCTCCGCAAGCCTTTGGCCCTCCTTAGGGGAAAAGCCCGTGGTGAGGACGACGGCCGCCCGCACCCCCCGCCGCCCGCAGGCCTCGAGGGCCTCCAAAACCCTTTCCTTGGGCACGACGATCACCGCCAGGTCCACCGGTCCCGGGACGCTTTCCAGGCTCGGGTAGGCGAGAAGGGGCCCCACCGTGCCCCCCTCCTTGCCGATGGCCTCGTTCACGGGGAAGACCGGCCCCTGGAAGCGGCCGAAGATGAGGTTTTCCAGGACCCGGTAGCCGATGCTCTCCGGGTCCCGGCTCGCCCCCACCACCGCCACCCCCCGGGGGAAGAAGAAGGGGTGGAGGCTCGCCAGGGTGGAGACCTTCTCCCGCCACTCAAAGCGCTCGGCGGCCTTCTCGGTGAGGACGATCTCAAACTCCACCTCCACCTCCCCCCCTTCCCGGTGGGCCTTCACCTGGAAGCCGCTTTCCATGAAAACCGAGAGCATCTGCCGGTTCTCCGGCAGGACGAAGGCCTGGAACCGCCTTACCCCCCGCTTGGCGGCGATGAGGGCCAGGCGCTCCAGAAGAAGGGTGCCCAGGCCTTTCCCCTGGAAGGCGTCGTCCACCAGGAAGGCCACCTCGGCGGTGTCCTCTCCCCGGCCCCGCACGTACTCCCCCGTGGCCACGATGCGGGGCGGGTCCCCGGTCAGGACGATGAGGTTCACCTTTTCCTCGTCCGGCTTGGCGGAGAGGAGAAGCTCCGCCGCCTTCTCGGGGGAGATGGGGGAGAAGAAGCGGAGCCGCAAGGAGGCGGGGGAGAGGCGCCGTAAGAACTCCACGAAGAGGGGGAGGTCCTTGGGGGTGGCCCGGCGCAAAAAGGCGGTGCGCCCGTCCTTGAGGAGGACGGGGCCTTCCTCCAGGCCGTGCTGAGGGGTGGGGGCGGGCACGTAGCCCATACCCTAAGGGTACCGCGCTAGCATAGACCCATGCTCCGGTTGGACACCCGCTTCCTCCCCGGCTTCCCCGAGACCCTAAAGGCCCACGCCGAGGCCCTAAAGGCCGCCCAGGAGGCCCTTTTGGCCAAGCGGCGGGACCCTCAGAACATGCTGGGCTGGATAGACCTCCCCGAGGACACGGAGACCCTGAGGGAAATCCGCCGCTTCCGGGAGGCGAACCCTTGGGTGGAGGACTTCGTCCACATCGGGATCGGGGGGAGTTCCCTGGGGGCCATGGCCCTGGAGGCCGCCTTCCGCCAAAGCGGGGTGCGCTTCCACTACGTGGACCACGTGGAGCCCGAGCCCATCCTCGCCCTTCTCCGCACCCTGGACCCCCGGAAGACCCTGGTCCACGCCGCCTCCAAGTCGGGGAGCACCGCCGAGACCCTGGCGGGGCTTCTGGTCTTTTTGGACTGGCTTAAGGCCCACCTGGGCGAGGGGTGGCGGCGCCACCTGGTCCTGACCACCGACCCCAAGAAGGGCCCCTTGCGGGCCTTCGCCGAGCGGGAAGGGATAAGGGCCTTCGCCATCCCCGAGAACGTGGGGGGGCGGTTTTCCGTCCTCTCCCCCGTGGGGCTTCTGCCCCTGGCCTTCGCCGACGCCGACCTCGAGGCCCTCCTCATGGGGGCCAGGAAGGCCAACGAGCAGGCCCTAAGCCCCCTGGAGGCCAACCTGCCCCTGAAGACCGCCTTCCTTCACCACCTCCACCGCCACCTGCCCGTGCACGTCTTCATGGTCTACTCCGAGCGCTTAAAGCACCTTCCCGCCTGGTTCGTCCAGCTCCACGACGAGTCCTTGGGCAAGGTGGACCGGGAGGGCAGGCGGGTGGGGACCACCGCCCTCCCCGCCCTGGGCCCCAAGGACCAGCACGCCCAGGTGCAGCTCTTCCGGGAGGGCCCCTTGGACAAGCTCCTCACCCTGGTGGTGCCCGAGGCCCCCACGGAGGACCTCCTCCTGCCGGAGGTGGAAGGCCTTGAGGAGGCGGAATACCTCTTCGGCAAGGGGATGTTCCAGCTCCTAAAGGCCGAGGCCGAGGCCACCTACCGGGCCCTGGCCGAGGCGGGGCAGAAGGTCTACGCCCTTTACCTCTCGGAGGTTTCCCCCTACGCCGTGGGCTGGCTCCTGCAGCACCTCATGTGGCAGACCGCCTTCTTGGGGGAGCTTTGGGGGGTGAACGCCTTTGACCAGCCGGGGGTGGAGCTGGGCAAGCGGCTCACCTTCGCCCTTTTAGGCCGGCCGGGGTACGAGGGGCTTGCGGATGGAAGCATGGAAAAGCAAATGTGATAGATTGAACATAAGGAGGCGTCCATGGCCGACCTGCAATATATAGGTATTCAACCGAAAAGGCGGGTCTTTTGGAACACGGTTTCCCCCATCCTGGTGGAGCACACCCTTTCGCGGGGGGAAGGCTTCTTAGCCCACAAGGGGCCTTTGGTGGTGGACACCACCCCCTACACGGGGAGAAGCCCCAAGGACAAGTTCGTGGTGCGGGAGCCCGAGGTGGAGGGGGAGATCTGGTGGGGGGAGGTGAACCAGCCCTTTCCCCCCGAGGCCTTTCAGGCCCTTCTGGAGCGGGTGGCCCAGTACCTCTCCGAGCGCGACCTCTACGTGCAGGACCTCTACGCCGGGGCCGACCGGCGCTACCGCCTGGCGGTGCGGGTGATCACGGAAAGCCCCTGGCACGCCCTCTTCGCCCGCAACATGTTTCTCCTGCCCCGCCGCTTCGGCAACGACGACGAGGTGGAGCGCTTCCAGCCCGGCTTCACCGTGGTCCACGCCCCCTACTTCCAGGCGGTGCCCGAGCGGGACGGGACCAGGAGCGAGGTCTTTGTGGGCATTAGCTTCCAAAGGCGCCTCGTCCTCATCGTGGGCACCAAGTACGCCGGGGAGATCAAGAAGAGCATCTTCACCGTCATGAACTACCTCATGCCCAAGCAGGGGGTCTTCCCCATGCACGCCTCGGCCAACGTGGGGCGGGAGGGGGACGTGGCGGTCTTCTTCGGGCTTTCCGGCACCGGCAAGACCACCCTCTCCACCGACCCCGAGCGCCCCTTGATCGGGGACGACGAGCACGGCTGGAGCGAGGAGGGGGTCTTCAACTTTGAGGGGGGGTGCTACGCCAAGGTCATCCGCCTCTCCCCGGAGAACGAGCCCCTTATCTACAAGGCCTCCAACCAGTTTGAGGCCATCCTGGAAAACGTGGTGGTGAACCCGGAAAGCCGCCGGGTGGAGTGGGACGACGACACCAAGACGGAAAACACCCGCTCCTCCTACCCCATCGCCCACCTGGAGAACGTGGTGGAGTCGGGGATGGCGGGCCACCCTAAGGCCATCTTCTTCCTCTCCGCCGACGCCTACGGGGTCCTTCCCCCCATCGCCCGCCTCACCCCGGAAGAGGCCATGTACTACTTCCTCTCCGGCTACACCGCCCGGGTGGCGGGGACGGAAAGGGGCATCACCGAGCCTAGGGCCACCTTCTCCGCCTGTTTCGGTGCGCCTTTCCTCCCCATGCACCCCGGGGTCTACGCCCGGATGCTGGGGGAGAAGATCCAAAAGCACGGCCCCCGGGTCTACCTGCTGAACACCGGCTGGACGGGGGGGCCCTACGGGGTGGGGCGCCGCTTTCCCTTGCCCATCACCCGGGCCCTCCTCCACGCCGCCCTTTCCGGGGCCTTGGAGAAGGTGCCCTACCGGAAGGATCCCATCTTCGGCTTTGCGGTGCCGGAGGAGGTCCCGGGCGTGCCCAAGGAGCTTCTGGACCCCCGGGGTACCTGGGAGGATAAGGAGGCCTACGACCGGCAGGCCCGGAAGCTCGCCCGCCTTTTCCAGGAGAATTTCCAGAAGTACGCCGAGGGCGTTCCCCCCGAGGTGCGGGCCGCCGGTCCCCGGGTGGAATAGGGGCTTGCGCCATAGGGGTGTGGGGTATTAGGCTCGAGGCGCGGGAAGGGACAAATGTACCTTCCTCCCTTCCCCGGGCCTTCTGGCAAAATGGGGGTGCCCCCGGAGGGGGACGGGGTTTTTATGAACCGAGCACGCTTGAGCCGCTACGCCTGGGCAGTTCTCCTCTGGAACGTCCTGGTGGCCTTGTGGGGCGCCTACGTGCGGGCCACGGGCTCGGGGGCGGGGTGCGGGGCCCACTGGCCCACCTGCAACGGGGAGGTGATCCCCCGCGCGCCCCAGGTGGAAACCCTCATTGAGTTCACCCACCGGGCCACCTCGGGCCTGGCCTTCCTCTCCGTTCTTTTCCTCTTCCTTTGGGTCTGGCGCGCCTTCCCCAAGGGGCACCCGGCCCGGTTTGGGGCGGGGCTATCCCTTTTCTTCATGGTCGCGGAGAGCCTGGTGGGGGCCTCCCTGGTCCTCTTCGGCTGGGTGGCCGATAACGTGAGCCCGGAAAGGGCCGTGGTCCAGATGGTCCACCTGGCCAACACCTACTTCCTCCTCGCTGCCTTGGCCCTCACCGCCTGGTGGGCCTCCGGGGGAAGCCCCTTGCGCCTTCGGGGACAGGGGGCGGTGGGGTTCGCCCTGGCCCTCGGGCTTCTCGCTCTCCTTTTCCTGGGGATGAGCGGGGCGGTGACCGCCTTGGGGGACCTGCTTTTCCCCGTGCGGAGTAGCCTCGAGGCCCTGGAGCGCTCCTTGACCCCAGGGGAGCACTTCCTGGTGCGCCTCCGCATCCTCCACCCCCTCATCGCCGTGAGCGTGGGGCTTTACGTGGTCTTCGCCGGCTTTCTGGTGGCCCACCTGAGGCCTTCCCCCACGGCCCAGGGGCTCGCCCGCCTTCTCGCCTACCTCTACGGGGTGCAGCTCCTGGCGGGCCTTGTGAACGTTTGGCTCAAGGCTCCGGTGTGGATGCAGCTTCTCCACCTGCTTCTGGCCTACGCCGTCTGGCTCCTCTTCGTCCTCCTGGGGGCCGCGGCCCTGGCCCAAGGGGCGAGGCGGGTGGAGCTGGGGGAGGGCGGGGATGAGGTCCACCGGGGGACGGGCGGGGCCACCTGGAAGGACTACCTGGCCCTCACCAAGCCCCGGGTGATCAGCCTTCTCCTTTTCACCGCCCTCCTCGCCTCCTTCATCGCCGCCAAGGGCTGGCCCGGCCTTAAGGTTTTCCTGGCCGTGGCCCTGGGCGGCTACATGATGGCCGGGGCGGCCAACGCCCTCAACATGGTGGTGGACCGGGACATTGACGCCAGGATGCGGCGCACCGCCAGGCGGCCCACCGTGACCCAAAGGATTTCCAGCCGGGACGCCCTCCTCTTCGCCTTCGCCCTCGCCGTCTTGGGGTTCGCCGTCCTCTGGTGGGGGGCGAACCTCCTCGCCGCCACCCTGGCCCTCATGGGCCTCCTCTGGTACGTTTTGGTCTACACCCTTTACCTCAAGCGGCGCACCTGGCAGAACATCGTCATCGGGGGAGCGGCCGGGGCCTTCCCGCCCCTGGTGGGGTGGGCCGCGGTCAGCGGGGAGCTGAGCCTTTTCGCCTGGTACCTCTTCGCCCTCATCTTCTTCTGGACCCCGGTCCACTTCTGGGCCCTGGCCCTCATGATCCAGGACGATTACCGGGCGGTGGGGGTGCCCATGCTCCCCGTGGTCCTGGGGGAGCGGGCCACGGTGATCCAGATCGCCCTCTACGCCCTCCTCACCGCCCTCATCTCGGTGATGCCTTTGGCCATGGGGGAGCTCGGCCTCTTCTACCTGGCCTCGAGCCTCCTCCTAAACGGGTTGCTGATCCTTAAGAGCCTGGCCCTCTACCGCCAGCCCGAGCGGGGGACGGCGGTTTCGCTGTATAAATACTCCATGCTCTACCTGGCCCTCTTGTTCGTGGCCATGGCGGTGGATCGGGCGCTTTAGGGAGGGAGTGGATGAGAAAAGGTATCGCGGCGCTCAGTCTTTTGGGTCTAGGCTTAGCCCAGGAAGCCCACCGGGTGGCCATCACCCACCCTGGGGGCTCCTACAACCAGGAGGTGGCCTTCCTCTGGCCCTGGGTCTACTTCTTCTCCGTGGTCATCTTCGCCGTGGTGGCGGGGGCCTTGGCCTACGTCACCTGGAAGTTCAGGGCCAGGCCCGGGGACGAGGGGGAGCCTCCCCAGATCCACGGGAACGACCGCCTCGAGGTGGTCTGGACCCTCATCCCCTTGGCCATCGTCTTCGTCCTCTTCGGCCTCACGGCCAAGGCCCTCATCCAGGTGAACCGCCCCATCCCCGGGGCCCTCAAGGTGGAGGTCACGGGCTACCAGTTCTGGTGGGACTTCCACTACCCGAGCCTGGGCCTCAGGAACTCCAACGAGCTCATCCTCCCCGCCGGGGTTCCCGTGGAGCTGGAGATCACCTCCAAGGACGTGATCCACTCCTTCTGGGTGCCGGGGCTTGCCGGCAAGCGGGACGCCATTCCGGGACAAACGACCCGGCTTTCCTTTGAACCCAAGGAGCCTGGCCTCTACTACGGCTTCTGCGCCGAGCTCTGCGGGGCGAGCCACGCCCGGATGCTCTTCCGCGTGGTGGTCCTTCCCAAGGAGGAGTTTGACCGCTTCGTGGAGCAGGCCAAGGCGGCCCCCCCCGTGGCCGATGAGCGGGGCCAGCAGGTCTTCCAGCAGAACTGCGCCGCCTGCCACGGCGTGGCCCGGAGCATGCCCCCCGCGGTCATCGGGCCCGACCTTGGGCTTATGGGCAACCGCACCAGCCTGGCGGCGGGGATCGTGGAGAACACCCCGGAAAACCTCAAGGCCTGGATCAAGGACCCCCTCGCCATGAAGCCTGGGTCCAAGATGCCCGGCTTCCCCCAGCTTTCCGAGGAGGACCTGGAGGCCTTGGTCCGCTACCTGGAGGGCCTAAAGGTGGAAGGGTTTGACTTCAAGGCCTTGCCCAAGTTCTAAGGGAGGTTAGGGATGGCCATCACCGCAAAACCCAAAGCCGGAGTGTGGGCGGTCCTTTGGGACCTGCTCACCACCGTGGACCACAAGAAGATCGGCCTCATGTACACGGCCACCGCCTTCTTCGCCTTCGCCCTGGCTGGGGTCTTCTCCCTCCTCATCCGCGCCCAGCTGGCCGTGCCCAACAACACCTTCCTCACCGGGGAGCAGTACAACCAGATCCTCACCCTGCACGGGGCCACCATGCTCTTCTTCTTCATCATCCAGGCCGGGCTCACCGGCTTCGGCAACTTCGTGGTGCCCCTGATGCTGGGGGCAAGGGACGTGGCCCTTCCCCGGATCAACGCCTTCAGCTACTGGGCCTTCCTGGGGGCCATTATCCTCGCCCTCATGAGCTACTTCTTCCCGGGCGGGGCCCCTAGCGTAGGCTGGACCTTCTACTACCCCTTCTCCGCCCAGTCGGGGAGCGGGGTGGACTTCTACCTGGCGGCCATCCTCCTTCTGGGCTTCTCCAGCCTCCTCGGTAACGCCAACTTCGTGGCCACCATCTATAACCTCCGGGCTCAGGGGATGAGCCTCTGGAAGATGCCCATGTACGTGTGGAGCGTCTTCGCCGCCAGCGTCCTCAACCTCTTCTCCCTGGCGGGCCTCACCGCCGCCACGCTCCTCGTCCTCTTGGACCGCAAGATCGGCCTCACCTGGTTCAACCCGGCCATCGGGGGTGATCCCGTTCTCTTCCAGCAATTCTTCTGGTTCTACTCCCACCCCACGGTCTACGTGATGCTCCTCCCCTACCTGGGCATCCTGGCCGAGGTGGCCTCCACCTTCGCCCGCAAGCCCCTTTTCGGCTACAAGCAGATGGTCTGGGCCCAGATGGGGATCGTGGTCCTGGGGACCATGGTCTGGGCCCACCACATGTTCACCGTGGGCGAGTCCACCCTCTTCCAGATTGCCTTCGCCTTCTTCACCGCCCTCATCGCCGTGCCCACGGGGGTGAAGCTCTTTAACCTCATCGGCACCCTTTGGGGCGGGAAGCTGCAGATGAAGACCCCCCTCTACTGGGTCCTGGGCTTCATCTTCAACTTCCTCCTTGGGGGGATCACCGGGGTCATGCTCTCCATGACTCCCTTGGACTACCAGTTCCACGACTCCTACTTCGTGGTGGCCCACTTCCACAACGTGCTCATGGCGGGGAGTGCCTTCGGGGCCTTTGCCGGGCTTTACTACTGGTGGCCTAAGATGACGGGCCGGATGTACGACGAAAGGCTCGGCAAGCTCCACTTCTGGCTCTTTTTGGTGGGCTACCTGGTCACCTTCCTGCCCCAGTATGCCCTGGGCTACCTGGGCATGCCCCGGCGCTACTACACCTACAACGCCGACATCGCCGGCTGGCCCGAGCTCAACTTCATTTCCACCGTCGGGGCCTTCATCCTGGGCCTGGGCGGCCTGGTCTGGGTTTACAACATGCTGAAAAGCCTCCGCTCCGGTCCCAAGGCCCCCGAGAACCCCTGGGGTGGCTACACCCTGGAGTGGCTCACCGCCTCGCCTCCCAAGGCCCATAACTTTGACGTGAAGCTCCCCACGGAGTTCCCCTCCGAGAGGCCCCTTTACGACTGGGCCAAGAAGGGGGTCAAGCTCGAGCCCGAGGACCCCAGCCACATCCACCTGCCCAATAGCTCCTTCTGGCCCTTCTACTCCGCGGCCACCCTCTTCGCCTTCTTCGTAGCGGTGGCGGCCCTCCCCGTGCCCAACGTCTGGATGTGGGTCTTCCTGGCCCTCTTCGCCTACGGCCTCGTGCGCTGGGCCCTCGAGGACGAGTACAGCCACCCGGTGGAGCACCACACCCTCTCCGGCAAGTCCAACGCCTGGATGGGGATGGCCTGGTTCATCGTCTCGGAGGTGGGCCTCTTCGCCATCCTCATCGCCGGCTACCTCTACCTGCGGCTTTCCGGGGCGGCGGTGCCCCCTGAGGAAAGGCCCGCCCTTTGGCTTGCCCTCCTCAACACCTTCTTCCTGGTGAGCTCCTCCTTCACCGTGCACTTCGCCCACCACGACCTCAGGCGGGGCCGGTTCAACCCCTTCCGCTTCGGGCTTCTCATCACCATCATCCTGGGCGTCCTCTTCTTCCTGGTGCAGTCCTGGGAGTTCTACCAGTTCCACAGCCACTCCAGCTGGCAGGAGAACCTCTGGACGGCGGCCTTCTTCACCATTGTGGGCCTCCACGGCCTGCACGTGGTGATCGGGGGCTTCGGCCTGGTCCTGGCCTACCTGCAGGCCCTGAGGGGCAAGATCACCCTGCACCACCACGGCACCCTCGAGGCCGCCAGCATGTACTGGCACCTGGTGGACGCCGTCTGGCTGGTCATCGTCACCATCTTCTACATCTGGTAGCCCCTTGGGCGCGAAGGGCCCCCGCCTTTTAGGCGGGGGCTTTCTAAGTGGCCCCTGGCGGCTTTCGCCGCGGTGGGGGCCCCAAAGGGGGCTTTCCAAGCCTGTTGCGAAACCACCGCGCGGCCCCTTATCTAGGGGTTATGGATGCGCCTTCTCGTGGTGGACTTTGACTACTTCTTCCCCGTGCCCCAAGTCCCCAAGGACCCCCTGGCCCCCCTCTTTGCCTGGGCCCACTTTGAGACGCCCTATTACCGGGAGGAGGTGTGGGAGGAGCGGGCCTTGGCCTTCCTCCTCCGGGGGCTTCCCCTGCCCGGGGCCCGGGGTGGGAGGGCTTTTGGGGGCGCTTCGCCTTCGCCCCCGGGGCGGTGCTTTACTACGCCGACACCAACGCTTTAGCCTTTCACCCCAAGGTGCGCCAAGGGGTGGAGGAGGTGGTCCTCTTTGACGCCCACCACGACGCCGGCTACCGCCCCTTGGGGGAGGAGCCCGCCTGCGACGACTGGATGGTCTTCTACCACCGCCTGGGGGCAAGGCTTCGGGTCTATTACCCTCCCTGGCGGGACCCCTCCTTGGAGCCCGAGCCCCGGGTCCCGGTGGCGCGGGCGCTGGACCCGGGGGGGCGGGTGGAAGGGGTCTTCCACCGGGTTTTCCTCTGCCGGAGCGGGGCTTGGGTGCCTCCCTGGGCGGACGGGGACTTCTTCGCCTTCCTGGGGGAAGCCCCCTTGCCTAAGGTGGCCCTCGAGGCGGTCCACCCCCGGCCCTTCTTCCTGGAGGCCCTGAAACGGCGGGTGGTGGAGGAGGGGTTTGGCCTGCGCTTCATGGAGCGCCTTAAAGGCGGGGTCAGATAAGCGGTGGACAACCCTCTCCCCTTGGCCTATAATCACATAGGCTATTGGGCCGTTAGCTCAGCTGGCAGAGCAACCGACTTTTAATCGGTAGGTCGCAGGTTCGAATCCTGCACGGCCCACCATTTTCCCATAAAAAGGTCCCCGGGGCGCGGCCCCCTAAGTGGTAGGCTTGAGGGGAAGGAGCGTGGGTCCATGGAGCGCCTGGAGTTTCCCAAGGAGGCTTTTCTGGACGGGGCTTGGCGTTCTCTTCCCCGCCGCTTTTCTGTGGTCAGCCCGGCCACGGGGGAGGTGGTGGCCGAGGTGGCGGACTGCGGCGAGGAGGAGGCCAAGGAGGCCTTGGAGGCGGCGGTGCGGGCCTTTCCCGCCTGGAGCAGGGCCACGGCCTACGAACGGGCGGGGGTGCTTCGGCGCTGGTACGAGCTCATCCTAAAGCACCAGGAGCCCCTGGCCCAGCTCATGGCTCTGGAGATGGGCAAGCCCCTCAAGGAGGGCCGGGCCGAGGTGGCCTACGCCGCGGGGTTCGTGGAGTGGTACGCCGAGGAGGCCAAGCGGATCTATGGGGAGACCGTGCCCTCCCAGTTCCCCCACAAGCGGATCCTGGTGCGCTACGAGCCCGTGGGCCCGGTTTACGGGATCACCCCCTGGAACTTCCCTGCGGCCATGGTGACCCGGAAAGCGGCCCCGGCCCTGGCGGCGGGGTGCACCTTTGTGCTCAAGCCGGCGGAGGAAAGCCCCCTCACGGCCCTCTACCTGGCCCGGCTTTTTCAGGAGGCGGGGGGGCCTCCCGGGGTTTTCCAGGTCCTGCCCACCTCGGACCCCGAGGGGGTTTCCCGGCCCTTCTTGGAGGACGAAAGGATCCGCAAGCTCACCTTCACGGGGAGCACGGAGGTGGGGGTCCGTCTTTACGAGAGGGCGGCTAGAACCTTGAAGCGGGTTTCCCTGGAGCTAGGGGGCGGGGCGCCCGTGCTGGTTTTCGCCGACGCCGATCTGGAAAGGGCGGTGGAGGAGACGCTTCGGGCCAAGTTCCGCAACGCCGGGGAGTCTTGCGTGGCGGCCAACCGGATCTTCGTGGAGGCCCCCATTGCCGAGGCCTTTGCCCAGGCCTACGCCGAAAGGGTCCGGGCCCTCAAGGTGGGGGATCCCCTTTCCGAGGAGACGGACATCGGCCCCCTGGTGAACGAGGCGGCCCTCAGGAAGGTCCAGGCCCACGTGGAGGACGCCCTGGCCCTGGGGGCAAGGCTCGTGGTGGGGGGTGAGGCCAAGGGGCTTTTCTTCGCGCCCACGGTGCTTTTGGACGTGAAGCGAGAAAGCCTCCTTTTCCGGGAGGAGACCTTTGGGCCGGTGGCGCCCATCACCGTGTTCCGTGAAGAAGAGGAGGCGGTTTCCTGGGCCAACGCCTTCCCGGTGGGGCTTGCGGCCTACGTCTTTACCCGGGACCTCTCCCGGGCCTTCCGGGTTTCCGAGGCCCTGGCCTACGGGATCGTGGGGGTGAACGACGGGGTCCCTTCCACGCCCCAGGCTCCCTTCGGCGGGGTGAAGCGCTCGGGGCTTGGCCGGGAAGGGGGGAAGTGGGGCCTAGAGGAGTACCTAGAGGTGAAGTACGTCTCCTTGGGGCTTTGAGGCCCCTTGGGGGCGAGGAAAGGGTCCTTAGGCGGTGGGCGCCTTGCCTCGTGGGGAGGGGTGAGGGTAGAATCCCCTATGGGCGGCCCGTGCGTGCCTTTCGGGGCCCCATCGTCTAGCGGTTAGGACGCGGCCCTCTCAAGGCCGAAGCGGGGGTTCGACTCCCCCTGGGGTCACCACGGGCGGCTAGCTCAGCTGGTCAGAGCGCTCGCCTTACAAGCGAGAGGCCAGAGGTTCAAGTCCTCTGCCGCCCACCATAAGGCCCCGGCCTAAAGGCCGGGGCTTCACCCTTCCCGGGAGAGGAGGCTTCGCACCCCTTCAGGTAGGGCTTCCTGGGGGAAGAGCTTTTGAAAGCGCTGGGCCAGGTCCTTGAGGAGGGGTATAAGGCTTGGTTCCCGCAAGGCCTCGGGGTAAAGCTCCCGCATCTCGGTGAGGAGCTTTTCCCGGGCCAGGTGCCGGGCGGCGGCCAGGGGCTCGCCGGAAAGCCTCGAGGGCCTACCCCTGTAGAGGCGCTCCGCCTCCTTCCGGACGGCGGGGTCTTGGAGGAGGCGGCGGCAGGTGGGGCAGGGGTGGGTGGGGCTTGGGGCCTCGCAGATGGGGCAGGGGCTTCCCCGCTGGTGGAGAAAAAGGGCCCGGGCCGCCCGGGCCACCCGCTCCTTGAGGGCGGGGGGGGCCGCCTCCGCCAGAAGGAGCGCCTTGCGGCTCGCTTCCAAGGCCTTCTCCTTGTCCTCCGGGACGGGCTCGGGTGGGGGCGGTTCTACCCTGCCCACCTGGAAGCGGATCTCCCGCACCATCCCGGGGAAGCGCTCCTCGTAGCGCTTGAGGAGGGCCAGGCGGGCGTAGGTGAGCTGGTGGGCCGCCACGGGGTCGGGCACCACCACCACCAAAGTCCCCTCCTCCAGGGCCACCGCCTCGGTGAAGCGGGCAAGTCCGGGGCCCGCCACCTCCTTCCAGAAGGCGAGGACCATGCCCCGCTTAAGCCGCTCCTTTCCCCCCGCCCGCTTTAGGGCCTCGGGGATCACCTCCTTTAGCCGCCAGGGCAGAGGACCACCCCCCCTTGCATGGAGCATACCAGGGCCCCTTCGGGGGCGGAAAGCCCGGCCAGGACCGCCTGGGGCAGGGCCTTGGCGTAGGCGAGGAGGGCTTGCCTGCGGGCCTCGTCCAGCTCCTCCCCCCACTCGTCCACCAGGAGGAGGGGGGCTTCCCCGTGGTGCTCCCAAAGGAGGCGGTGTTCCGCCAGGCGGAGGGCCAGGGCCAAAGCCTTGGCCTCGCCCCGGCTGGCGAAGCGGTGGGCGGGCCTGCCCTCGAGGAGAAAGACCAGCTCGTCCCGGTGAGGGCCCACCAGGGTCTGCCCCCTTAGGCGCTCCTCTTCCCGACGGGCCTTTAGGGCCTCGAGGAGCCCCTCGGGGGCTGTCTCCTCCAAAAGAAGCCCGGCCTCCCCCGGGGCCAGGGCCCGGTGGGCTTCTTGGAAAAGGGGAAGGAAGCGCTTGAGGAAGCGCCGCCTGAGGGTGCGGATCTCCTCCCCGTAGCGGGCGAGCTCCCGGTCCCAGACCCCAAGCTCCCCTTCCCCGGCCTTGAGGAGGGCGTTGCGCTGGCGCAGGGCCTTCTCGTAGGCGGAAAGAAGGGCGGCGTAACGCCGGGAGAAGCGGGCGATGAGCCGGTCCAGGAAGGCCCGCCGCTCCTCCTTGCTTCCCAAGACCACCTCCACGTCCTCGGGGAGCACCAGGACCGATCCCGGTAGCTCCCAAAGGCCCCTTAGGGGAACGGGTTTCTCGTTAAGGCGCACCTCCCGCCCCCCGTTCCCCAGGCGCTGCTCCACCCGGTAGGTGCCGAGGAGGGTTTCCACCTCAGCGAAAAGCCAGGCCTCGGCCTCCCCGAAGCGGACCAGGTCGGCGAGCCCCCCCCTTACCTCCCCCCCCAGGGCTAGGTGGAAGGCGAGGAGGAGGCTCGTCTTTCCCTGCCCGTTCCCCCCCACCACGGCGAAAAGGCCCGAGGGGGGCCGGAACTCGGCGAGGACCAGGTTGCGAAAGTTCCGCTGCCGGAAGAGGAGCAACCGCATCAGAGCTTCACCCTGCGGAAGAGGACGGGGAGGAAGAGGAGGGCGAGGAGGAGGAGGGAGGCTCCAAGGACGTAGGGCCCCTCGGGGGCCAGGCGGTAGAGCCCCGTGCCCACCATGGGCCCGAGCATCCTCCCCAGAGCCTGGGCGGAGCTATTAAGCCCCGCCACCAGGCCCTGCTCCCCCTCGCCCACGGCCAGGGAAAGGGCCGCCGTGACCCCGGGGAGGGCTAAGCCTTGGCCCGCCCCCTGGAGGGCGAGGCCCAAGGCCAAAACCCAGAAGGTCTTGGCGTAGACCAGGAGGACGAAGCCCAGGATCCCCAGGGGAAGGCCTAAGGAGAGGAGGACCTTCGGGGGCCATCCGGTCTTGCGCACCAGGACACCCTGGACGAAGACGGCCACGATCCCATAGAGGACCAGGGCCAGGCCCACCTTCTGGGCCGTCTCCACCCCGCTTAGGAGAAGCCGGTCCTGGAAGTAAAAGGCGATGGTCTGCTCCAGGGCCACGCTGGAGAGGTTCAGGGCGAAGCCCAAGAGGAGGAGGGGGAAGACCCTGGGGTCAAAGGGGGAAAGCCGCGCCCCGGCTTCGGTCCCTCGGGGTTTGGACTCGGGGAGGACCAGGTGGACGAAAAGGGCGTTTAGGAGGGCGATCCCCGCCGAGAAGAAGACGGGGGCGAGGAGGCCAAAAAGGGCGGCAAGCCCCGCTCCCAGGGCGGGCCCCAGGATCACCGCCAGGCCAAAGGCCGCTCCCAAAAGGGCCATGCCTGTGGTGCGGTTTTCCCGCCCGGTGACGTCGGCCACGTAGGCCTGGGCCGTGGGCAGGGTGGCGGAGCTAAAGGCCCCGCCCAGAAGCCTCGCCAGAAGGAGGAGGGGGAAAAGGAGGCCTCCCGAAAGAACGCCCTTTTGCCCCAGGAGGGCGAAGAGGCCGAAGAGGAAAAAGCTCGCCGCGAAGCCCAGGATGCCCAAAAGGAGGACGGGCTTCCGGCCCCGTTCGCTCCGCCTACCCCAGTAGGGGGAAAGGAGGAACTGCATCAGGGCGTAGCCCGTGGAGAAAAGCCCCACCTGGACCTCGCTTAGGCCCAGCTCCCGGCCCAAGGGGCCCAGGATGGGAAACAGGATGGAAAGCCCCAGGACGCTGTTAAAGAGGGTGAGGAAGAGGAGGCCGAGGGCGGACATGGGCCGATTTTAGCCGAAGCGCCCGGTGATGTAGGCCTCGGTGTAGGGGTGCTTGGGCTTGGTGAAGAGGACCTCCGTGGGGCCCTCCTCCACCAGAACCCCCAGGTGCATGAAAAGGGTGCGGTCGGAAACCCGGGCCGCCTGCTGCATGTTGTGGGTGACGATGACCACGGTGTAGCGTTTTTTGAGCTCCAGGATCAGGTCCTCTATGGCCTGGGTGGCGATGGGGTCCAGGGCGCTGGTGGGCTCGTCCATGAGGAGGAGGGGCGGCTCCACGGCGATGGCCCGGGCGATGCAAAGCCTTTGCTGCTGCCCGCCGGAAAGCCTTAGGCCGCTTTCCTTCTTGAAGCGGTCCTTGACCTCTTCCCAGAGGGCGGCCCGCTTCAAGGCCTCCACCACCCGGTCCTCCAGCTCGCTTCCCTTCACCCCCATGAGCCTTAGGCCGAAGGCCACGTTCTCAAAGATGGTCTTGGGGAAGGGGTTGGGCTTTTGGAAGACCATGCCGATGTGGCGGCGCACCGCCACCGGGTCCACCCGGGGATCGTAGATGTTCACCCCTTCATAAAGGACCTCGCCCTCCACCCGCACCCCGGGCACCAGGTCGTTCATGCGGTTGAGGGAGCGGAGGAGGGTGCTCTTCCCGCACCCCGAGGGGCCGATGATGGCCGTGACCTGGTTTTTGGGAAAGCGCACGGAGATGCCGTAAAGGGCCTGCTTCGGCCCGTACCAGAGGTTGAGGTGGCGCACGTCCACCAGGGCTTGGCTTTCCGGCACCGGCTCGGTGCGCACGGTCTGGTGCTCTTTCAGCTGTTCCAGGCTCACCATTCCCTCCTGAAGCGGTTCCTGAGGTAAAGGGCCAGCAGGTAAAGCACGGAAAGGAGGAGGAGCATCACCAGGATGCCCGCCGCCGCCACCCGGGCGAACTCGGGCTGGTTCTGGCTGATCCAGAGGTAGATTTGCACCGGGATCACCGTGTACTGGGAAAGGGGGCCCGTGGGGGCGAAGGGCACGTAGGCCGCCGCCCCTACCAGGAGGAGGGGGGCCGCCTCCCCGATGAGCCGGGCGGCGGAGAGGATCACCCCGGTGACCATCCCGGGCAGGGCGGCGGGGACCACCACCCGGAAGACCACCTGCCTGCGGGTGGCCCCCAGGGCGAAGGCTGCCAAACGCATGGACTCGGGGACCGCCCTCAAGGCCTCCCGGGCGGTGACCACGATGACCGGGATGCCCAAAAGCCCCAGGGTGAGGGCGGCGGCCAGGACGCTGGGCCCAAGCCCCATCCCCCGCACGAAGAGGGCCAGGCCCAAAAGCCCGTAGACGATGGAGGGCACCCCGGCCAGGTTGCGGAGGTTGACCTCCAGGAGGCGGGAAAGCCGCCCCTCCCGCAGGTACTCCTCCAGGAGGATGGCGGTGCCCACGCCCACGGGGATGGCCAGGAGGAGGGCCAAGGAGAGGACCCAGACCGTGCCCCAGACGGCCACCCCGATCCCCGCTGTGAGGGGGGAGCGGGAAGGGGGGCGGGTGAGGAAGGTCTGGTCCAGCCAGGGGTTTAAGACCAGGCGCTCCCCTTCCTGAAGGTTGGCCTTAAGCTCGTTCCAGCGCCGAAGCCCTTCCGCCAAGGAGAAGTCCGCCACCCGCTTGTCGTAGACGTTGGTGACCACGTAGCGGAAGGGGCCCTCGTGGGTGTTCCACATGAGCTCCACCCGGTTTTGCAGGAAGAGGGCGCTCCGCTCCTTGGGGTCTTGGAGCATGAAGTCCGCCTCCTCCTCGGTGTAGCCTTGGGCCAGGAGCTCCTGCCTTAGGATGGCCTCCGCCGAAAGGCCGAAGGGGTAGGTGTGCCCGGGGCCCATGTCGGCTCGCACCACCTGGACGGAGACGCTCCGGTAGAGGGTGTCCCCCAGGAGGAGGGCGAGGAGGCCCAAGGCGAGAAGGAGGGGGAGGACCAGGGCCCGGGCGAAGACCCGGTCAATGCGGGCCTTCCAGGGGTCTTGGGCGAAGGACTCTGGAGAAGGGGTGAGGGTCCTATTCATACCGCTCCCGGTAGCGTTCCACCACCCACTGGGCCAGGATGTTGAGGAGGAGGGTGAGGAGAAAGAGGGTGAAGCCCACGGCGAAGAGGGCGTAGTAGGCGGTGCTGCCCACGGGCTGGTCCCCGGTGGCCGCCTGGACGATGTAGCTGGTCATGGTGGCGATGGTCTCCCGGGGGTCCAGGGTGAGGGCGGGGCGCTGGCCTGCGGCGATGGCCACGATCATGGTCTCCCCGATGGCCCGGCTTGCCGCCAGGATGATGGCGGCGATGATGCCGGAGAGGGCGGCGGGGAAGACCACCTTTAGGGCCACCTCGTAGGGCCTCGCCCCCAGGGCGTAGGCCGCTTCCCGGATGGAGCGGGGCACGGACTGCATGGCGTCGGCGGCCACGTTGGAGACGTAGGGGAGGATGGCGAAGCCCATCACCAGGCCGGCGGAAAGGGGGTTAAAGAGGCTTAGACCGGGGATCACCTTCTGCAAAAGCGGGGTGACGAAGAGGAGGGCGAAGTAGCCGAAGACCACCGTGGGGATACCCCCGAAAAGCTCCAGGACCCCCAGGATCCGGGCGCGCCTTCCCGGGGTGAGGTACTCCGAGATGTAGACGGCCAGGCTTAGGCCCAGGGGAATAGCCACCAAAAGGGCGATGGCGGTGACCAGGAAGGTGCCCAGGACCAAGGGGGCGATGCCGTAGCGGGGGTTGGCGAAGAGGGGGGTCCACTCGGGGGCGAAGAGGAATTCCCTTAAGGGCACCCGGCGGAAGAACTCCACCACGTCCCCCAAGAGGCTCAGGATGACCCCCAAGGTGGTGAGGAGGGTGACGCAGGAAAGGAGGAGGAGAAGGAGGAAGGTGAGGACCTCCAAGGGGTGCCTCGAGGGCTTTTGCTTCAGGATCTCCATGCCTTTCCCATTCTAAAGGGGGTGGGGCTTGCCCCCACCCCCGGGCAGGGACGGGTTTACCTGAGTTCCTTCCTGAGCTCTTCCACGAACCTGGAAAGGGGCGTGCCCGCCGGCAACTCCATGAAGAAGGTGCCGGTCTTCTTCCGCTTCACGAGCTCCTGGCCGATGGCGTAGGCCTCGGCGGGGAGCTCAATGTACCCGGTGGAGCGGATGGCCCTCCGGGCGGCGGGGGAGAGGTAGAAGTCCACGAAGGCCTTCACCTCCGGCCGCTCCAGGCTCTTGACGTTCACGTAGATGAAGAGGGGCCGGGCGAGGGGCTGGTAGGTGCCGTTGAGGACGTTTTCCCGGGTGGGAAGGACGCACCCCTTGCCGTCGTCCACCGCCACCGCCTTCACCTTGTCCTTGTTCTCCTCGTAGTAGGCGTAGCCCAAAAAGCCCATGGCGTAGGTGTCCCCCGCCACCCCCCGGATGGTGACGTTGTCGTCCTCCGTGGGCTGGTAGTCGGTGCGGATGGCCTTGGCCTTGCCCACGATGGCCTCGGTGAAGTAGTCAAAGGTGCCGGAGTCCGCCCCCGCCCCGTAGAGCCTCAGGGGCTGGTTGGGCCAGCCCTGGCGGATCTGGCTCCAGCGCTGGATCTTGGAGTTAGGCTCCCAGATGGCCTTGAGCTCCTGGGTCTTCAGGCAGGTGGCCCAGGTGTTCCTGGGGTTCACGATGACCGTGAGGGCGTCGTAGGCCACGGGGATCTCAACGAAGGCCACCCCGTTTTTCTGGCAGACCTTGAGCTCCTCGGGCATGATGGGGCGGCTTGCGTTTTGGATGTCCGTCTCCCCACGGCAGAACTTCTTGAAGCCGCCTCCCGTGCCCGAGAAGGCCACCACCACCCGGATGTTGGGGTTGCGGGCGGTGAACTCCTCCGCCACCGCCTGGGTGATGGGGTAGACGGTGGAGGAGCCGTCCGCCCGGATCTGGGCCAAGGCCGTGCCCGCTAGGGCCAGGATCGCAAGACCGAGTGCCTTTCGCATCGCTCAACCTCCCACCTACACTCTGACCGGGTTTTGTCAGGAGAAGGTCAAGGCGCGGGGATCCTCGAGCCCCGCCAGGTTGTAAAGCCCCCGCCGGATCACCGCCCCCCCAAGAAGCCTTTCCCCTTGGTAAAAGACGGCGCTCTGCCCCGGGGTGACGGCGAAGACCGGGCTTTGGAAGCGGAGGCGCAAAGGCTTTAAAGACTCCACTTTGGCCTTAACGGGAGGAGTGCGGTAGCGCACCTGGACCTCCACCTCCTCGGGGAGCTCCGCCAGGAGGTTCACCTCCTCGCCCTCGAGGCCCCCCCAGTAGCAGGCCTCCTTGGGACCCACGTAGACCACGTTGGCCTCCGGGTCTATGCCCACCACGTACCTTTCCAGGTGGGTCTTGCGGAGGCCGAGGCCCTTCCGCTGGCCCAGGGTGTAGAGGCTTGCCCCCTGGTGCTCCCCCACCACCTCCCCCGTGAGGGCGTCCACCAGGGGGCCCGGGCGCAGGGGAAGCCTCTCCCGGAGGAAGCCCCGCACGTCCCCGGCCACGAAGCAGAGGTTCTGGCTTTCCGGCTTCCTGGCGGTGGGCAGGCCCGCTTCCTCGGCCAGCTTGCGCACCTCGGGCTTGGTGAGCCCCCCCACGGGAAAGAGGAGGTGGGGGATGGCCTCCTTGGGGGTGCCCCAGAGGAAGTAGGTCTGGTCCTTGTGGGGGTCTAGGCCCCTAAGGAGGGCAAGGCCTTCCCTCCGCACGTAGTGCCCCGTGGCCACGTAGTCCAGGCCGAGCCTTCGGGCCTGCTTGAGGAGGGCCCCGAACTTGACAAAGGTGTTGCACCGGGCGCAAGGGTTGGGGGTGCGCCCTTGGGCGTAGTCCCGGAGGAAGGGGGCGATGATCTCCTCCTCAAAGACCTCCCGGTAGTCCAGAAGGTAGAAGGGGATGTCCAAAAGCTCCGCCACCCGCCGGGCCTCGTAGGCGGCGTCCGGGGTGCAGCAGCTCTCCCAGGCCCGGGGCTTGCCCCCTTCCAGGCTTGGGGGGGGAAGGTCGGGCCAGAAGCGCATCATGGCCCCCACCACCTCGTAGCCCGCCCGCTTCAAGAGGAGGGCGGCCACGGAGGAGTCCACCCCCCCCGACATGGCCACGAGAACCCGCTTCATGCCACCACCTTCTCCCCGAGGGCCGCCTCGGTGCTCCTTATGGCCACCTCCACCATCTCCGGGGTGGGCTCGGCCACGGTGAGGGCCTGGAAGCGGAAGCCAAGCTCCCTCAAGAACCGGGAGAGGGGGTCGTCGTGCCGGGCGGAGAAGTAGAGGAGCTCAAAGGCCAAGGCCGCCACCACGGGCAGGAAGAGGACCCGGGCAAAAAGGCGCCACCAGAGGACCTCGGGGGCGGGGATGAGGCTATAGACCAACACCGAGACCACGATGACGAAGGCGATGAAGGTGGTGCCGCACCGGGGGTGGAAGCGGGGCTGGGCCAGGACGTTTTCCACCGTGAGGGGAAGCCCCTTCTCATAGGCGTGGATGGCCTTGTGCTCCGCCCCGTGGTACATGAAAAAGCGCTTTATCTCGGGCATGCGCCGAATGAAAAGGAGGTAGCCCACCAAAATCCCCACCTTGAGGAGGCCCGCGAGGAGGTTATAGAGCACGGGGTGGCGGGCGGCGTCCACGAAAAGCCCCGAGAGGAAGCCGGGGAGGACGATGAAAAGGGCGATCCCGAGGAGAAGGCTCACCGTCACCGTCCCCCAGAGGGCTCCCCGGGGAACCTCCTCGCCCCCGGCGAGCTCGGCGCTCCGCGCCAGGGCCCTATAGCTCACGGAAAGGGCGTCCCAAAGGGCCACCACCCCCCGAAGGAGGGGAAGCCTCGCCCAGGGGTAGCGTTCGGCGAGGGCCCTTTCCTCGTGGCGTTCCACGTGGATCTTTCCGTCGGGCAGGCGCACCGCCAGGGCCCAGGCCCAGGGAGCCTTCATCATCACCCCCTCGAGGGCCGCCGCTCCCCCGAGGGCCGCCTGCTTCGCCAAGAGAAGCCACCGCATCCTTTCCATTCTGCCACGGGAGGCGTGGTATAACCCTAGGCGTGATCACGCTTAAGTCCACCCAGGCCACCCTGGCGGAGGGGCAAGCCCCCCTCAAGGTGGCGTTCGTGCGGCAAAAGGACCTTTTGCCCCAGGGAAAGGCCCTGGACCATCGGCTGCAGGGGCTTCTGACCCGGGCGCTGGCGGAGGCGGGTCCCAAGGAGGGGGAGGGCCTCCTCCTTTACACGGAGGAAGGCCCCGTCTTCCTCTTTGGCCTTTCGGAGGACCTTCGGGCCACGGGCGGAAGGCTCGCCCAGGCCCTCCTCAAGCTCGCCTTCCCCGAGGTCCTGGTGGAGCCTTTGGAGGACGCCTACGCCCTGGCCGAGGGCCTTCTCCTCGGGGCCTACCGCTTTGACCGGCTCAAGACCAAGCGGGAGGAAAAGGCCCTCACCCTCCTCCTTCCGGGTGTCCCCGAGGCCCTTTTGGAGCGGGCGAGGAAGGTGGCGGAAGGGGTCTATTTCGCCCGGGACCTGGTGAACGAGCCCCCCAACGTCCTGACCCCTGAGGCCCTGGCGGAGCGGGCCCTGGAGCTTAGGGCCCTAGGGGTGGAGGTGGAGGTCTTGGACGAGAAGGCCATCGCCGAGCTCGGCATGGGGGCCTTCCTGGCCGTGGCCCAGGGCTCGGAAAACCCGCCCCGTTTCATCCGGCTCCGCTACGCCCAAGAGGGCGCCAGGGCCCGGCTGGACCTGGTGGGGAAGGGCCTCACCTTTGACTCCGGGGGCTACTCCCTGAAGCCCACGGAGGGCATGGCCACCATGAAGGGCGACATGGCGGGGGCGGCGGCGGTGCTCGGGGCCTTCAAGGCGGCGGCCCTTCTCGGCCTTCCCGTGGAGCTAAGGGGCTACATCGCCGCCTGCGAGAACCTCATCTCGGGCCGGGCCTACCGGGTGGGGGATGTGCTCAAGACCCTTTCCGGCAAGACCGTGGAGGTGATGAACACCGACGCCGAAGGGCGCCTCACCCTGGCGGACGCCCTGGCCTACGCGGAAAGGGAGGGGGCGGAGCGGATCGTGGAGCTTTCCACCCTCACGGGGGCGGCCATGGTGGCCCTGGGGGAGGAGGTGGCGGCCCTCTTCGCCACGGAGGAGGCCTGGGGGGAAAAGGTCCTAAAGGCGGCCCGGGAGGTGGGGGAGAAGGTCTGGCCTATGCCCTTGGAGAAGGCCTACCGGGAGAAGCTGAAAAGCTCCGTGGCCGACCTCAAGAACGTGGGGGACCGCTACGGCGGGGCCATCGTGGCGGCCCTCTTCCTGGCGGAGTTCGTGCGGGTGCCCCTCGTCCACCTGGACATCGCCGGTCCCGCCTTCGCCCGGAAGGCCCACGCCCTGGGCCCCGAGGGGGGAACGGGCTTCGGGGTGCGCACCCTCCTCCGCCTGGCCGAGGGGCTTTAGGGGAAGGCCCGGGGAAACCCCCGGGCCTTTAGCGTCTACTCCTGGCAGCTAGGGCACTTGCCCCTAAACTCCAGGCGGAACCCTTCCAGGGCCCAACCGGTCCGCTCCGCCGCCGCCTTGAGGGCGGGCTCGAGGTCCAGCTCCGGCAGGTTCTTGAGGAGGAGGTCCTCCACCTTGCCGCAGGCGGTGCAGGCCAGGTGAACGTGGGGCTCGCGGTAGCCGTCGTAGCGGGTGGTCCCCTTGGGGTCCTTGAACTCGTAGATGAGGCCGTGCTCCCTGAGGACGTGGAGGTTAAGGTAGACGGTGGAGAGGCCGATATCGTACCCCCGCTTCTTTAGGCCCTGGTAGAGCTCCTCCGGGGTGGGGTGGACGTTCTTGCGGTCCAGGTAGCTAAGGATGCGCTCCCGGGGCAGGGTATGCCGCAGGCCCACCGCCCGCAACCGGGTCCTGTAGTTTTCCTTTTCCTTAGTCCTTGGCATGGCTCCTCCTTCTTCTCCATTCCAGTATACACATCCCGTGTGCAAACGCAACAGGGTATTAGGGAAGGTAGTGTATAAGTCCACCTCCGGGCCTTTAGGCGGGAACCTCCTTATAATGGGCCTAGCGCCATGCGACCCATTCACCGCTTCCTGCACCTGGTCTTCGCCCTGGGGCTGGTGCACGCCCTTTTCCTCTTGGGACAGGAGGGGGTGAGGGCCTACCGGCTCAAAGAGGAACAGGCTAGGCTGGAAAGGGCCCTGGCCGAGGCGGAGGCCCGGGTGGCGCGCCTTAAGGAGGAGATCGCCCTCCTCCAGGACCCCGCCCACCTGGAGGCCCTGGCCCGGAGGCTCGGCCTGGTGCGCCGGGAGGAGATACTGAAAAGGCGATGATGGAAGACCCCATCCACCTTTTCCTGGAGGACGAGGCGCTCACCGAGGGCCTCACCGACGAGGAGGCCCAAGCCCTCCTTTCTTGGCTCGTGGATCTGGCCCAAGGGGCGACCCTCGAGGAGGTGCACCACCTCCGCCGCCTGGGGCACGAGATCACCCGGCTTTCCCGGGACTACGGGGTGCCGGTGGAGGAGCTCATCGGCCTGGTGGAGCTGGCCTGGGACGAGGGGGGGCTTCCTGGCCTCAAGGCCTAAAAGGCGAGGGCCTTGAGGAGGGCCCGCACCTCCTTAAGGCGGGGCGGGGGCGGGTCCTTGCGGTAGATGAGGGAGACCTGCAGGAAGGCCTCTTCCTCCAAGGGGCGCATCACCGTCCCCGGGTGGGGAAAGACCCGGTAGGGGGCGAGGGTAAGGTAGACCCCCTTGCCCGCCGCCACCAGGCTCACCGCCTGGGGGAAGCGGGCTACCTCCCGGGCCACCTTGGGGGCGAAACCCGCCTTGCGGAAGACCTCCATGAAGGCCTCGTAAAGGGGGGGGAGGAAGTCCTTGGGGAGGAGGAGAAAGGCCTCTTCCCGAAGGGCCTTAAGGGGTACCCGCTCCTGGGCGGCCAGGGGGTGGTCCTCGGGCAGGAGGACCACGATGGGCACCTTGAGGAGGGGCTCTTGGGCGATGGCGGCCTCCTCCACCCGAAGCCCCGCCAGGCCGTAGTCCAGCCGCCCCTCCAAAAGCGCCTGGACCTGCTCGGGGGTGTGCATCTCCAGGACCTCCACCGCCTGGCCCAGGCCCCGCCGCAGGTGGTCCAGAAGGGGAAGGAGGTCGGGGAGGAGGTTCTCCGGGACCCCGAACCGAAGCTCCTCCCGCCCGGCCCGCCGCACCTGCTCCTTAAGGGCCTCCACTTCCTTCAAAAGCCGCTCCCCCCCCTCCTTTAAGGCCTCCCCCGCCGGGGTGAGGCGGAAGGGCTTCCTCTCCAGAAGCCGCACCCCTAGTTCTCGCTCCAAGGCCTGGATCTGCTGGGAGAGGGCGGGCTGGGAGAGGTAAGCCTTTTGGGCCGCCCGGTGGAAGCTCCCCTCCTGGGCCAGGATCAGGAAGAGGCGGAGGCGGCGCAGGTTCATGATAAAAAAATCTTATCACCTTGACCCAGGGAAAGCTATTGGACAAGCCCCCCTTTCTGCCCGAGACTAAGGGCAGGTCGGTGTAGTGTAGATACCGCACGGGGGGAACCATGACGGAGCAAGCGCTGAAAGAGGCTTTCCTTGCCCTCTCCCCGGAGGAAAGGGCCCGCTTCCTCGAGGTGGAAAACCGGGAGTGGCTGGAGTCCTTGGAGTACGTCCTCCGGGTGGAGGGATTTGAACGGGTAGAGGAACTTTTACACCTTCTGGACCAGTACCTCTTCCTCAAGGGCTACGTGCCCCAAAACCGCCTCTCCACCCCCTACCTCAACACCATCCCCAAGGAGAAGGAGCCTCCCTACCCCGGGGACCTGGAGCTGGAAAAGCGCATCGCCAACATCCTCCGCTGGAACGTGGCCATGATGGTCACCCGGGCCAACAAGAAGGCGGACGGGATCGGGGGGCACATCGCCACCTACGCCTCCATCGCCGAGCTTTACGAGGTGGGCTTCAACCACTTCTTCCGGGGGCCGGAGGCGGGGCTGGACCGGGACCTGGTCTTCTTCCAGGGGCACGCCTCCCCCGGGAACTACGCCCGGGCCTTCCTGGAGGGAAGGCTTAGGGAGGAGGACCTGGAGAACTTCCGCCGGGAGGTCCACCCGCCCGTGCCCGGGGGCCGGGGGCTTTCCAGCTACCCCCACCCCTGGCTCATGCCCGATTTCTGGGAGTTCCCCACGGTCTCCATGGGCCTTGGCCCCATCCAGGCCATCTACCAGGCCCGCTTCATGCGCTACCTCGAGGACCGGGGCCTAAAGCCCAAAAGCTCCGCCAAGGTCTGGGCCTTCCTGGGGGACGGGGAGCACGACGAGCCCGAGACCGTGGGGGCCTTGCACCTGGCCGCCCGGGAGAGGCTGGACAACCTCATCTTCGTGGTGAACTGCAACCTGCAGCGCCTGGACGGCCCGGTGCGGGGCAACTCCAAGGTCATCCAGGAGCTAGAGAGGCTCTATAGGGGCGCGGGCTGGCACGTGATCAAGGTGGTCTGGGGCTCGGCCTGGGACGCCCTCATCGCTAAGGATAAGGAGGGCCACCTCCTCCGCCGCTTTGAGGCCCTGGTGGACGGGGAAAGCCAGCGCTACGCCGCCTTCGGGGGGAAGGAGCTTAGGGAGCGCTTCTTCAACACCCCCGAGCTCAAAAAGCTCATTGAGGGGATGACGGACGAGGAGCTCACCGAGCTCACCCGGAGCCGGGGCGGCCACGACCTGGTCAAGGTCTACGCCGCCTACAAGGAGGCGGTGGAACACAAGGGAAGCCCTGTGGTCATCCTGGCCCGCACCATCAAGGGCTACGGCATGGGGCCCTCGGTCATGGCCAAGAACGTGGCCCACCAGGTGAAGAAGCTCACCGAGGAGGACCTGAAGGAGGCGAGGCGCTTCCTCGGCATCCCCGTCCCCGAGGAGAAGCTCAAGGAGCTTCCCTACTACCACCCGGGGCCGGACTCCCCCGAGGTGAAGTACCTCCTGGAGCGCCGCAAGGCCCTAGGGGGGTTCGTGCCCGAGCGTCGGGTGCGGTTCAAAGGGGGCCTCGAGGTCCCGGACGAGGCGTTCTTCCAGGAGTTCTACGAGGGCTCGGGGGGGCGGGAGATCTCCACCACCATGGCCTTCGTGCGCATCCTGGCCAAGCTCCTCCGCCACCCCAAGATCGGCCCCTACATCGTCCCCATCGTCCCCGACGAGGCCAGGACCTTCGGCATGGAGGCGTTGATCGCCCAGGTGGGCATCTACTCCCCCCAGGGGCAGCTTTACATCCCCGTGGACGCCGGCACCCTCACCGCCTACAAGGAGAGCCAGAAGGGCCAGATCCTGGAGGAGGGGATCACCGAGGCCGGGGCCATGGCCGACTTCATCGCCGCCGGGACCGCCTACGCCCACTGGGGCATCCCCACCATCCCCTTCCTCATCACCTACTCCATGTTCGGCCTGCAGCGGATCGGGGACCTGGTCTGGGCTGCCGCCGACCAGAGGACCCGGGGCTTTCTCCTGGGGGCCACCGCAGGCCGCACCACCTTGGCGGGGGAGGGCCTGCAGCACCAGGACGGCCAAAGCCACGTCTACGCCCTGGCCGCCCCCAACCTCTTGGCCTACGACCCCGCCTTCGCCTACGAGTTCGCCGTGATCCTGGAGGATGGCCTCCGCCGCATGTACGGCAAGGGGGAGGACGTCTTCTACTACATCACCATTGAGAACGAGAACTACGCCCACCCCCCCATGCCCGAGCCCCGGGAAAAGGTCAAGGAGGGGATCCTAAAGGGGCTTTACCTCTTCCGGGCGGGGGAGGGGAAGGGCCCAAGGGTGCAGCTTTTCGGCACCGGCCCCATCCTCAACGAGGCCCTGAAGGCCCAGGAGCTCTTGGCCCAATACGGGGTGGTGGCGGACGTCTGGAGCGCCACCAGCTACAAGGCCCTCTACGTGGACGCCATAGAGGCGGAGCGGGAGACCCGCCTTTTGGGCAAGCCCCGGAAGCCCTACGTGGTGGAGGCCCTTCAGGGCCACGAGGGCCCCGTCGTGGCGGCCACCGACTACCTCAAGGCCTTGCCCAACCTCATCCGGGGCTACCTGGACCGGCCCTTCGCCGTCCTGGGCACCGACGGCTTCGGCCGCTCCGACACCCGGGAGGCCCTGAGGGACTTCTTTGAGGTGGACGCCCGGCACATCGCCTACGCCGCCCTCGCCCTCCTTTACGAGGAGGGCAAGGTGAAGAAGCGCACCCTGAACCAGGCCCGGAAGGATCTGGAGCTTAAGCTGGAAGAGGTGCCGCCCCACAGGCGCTAGGGGGAGACCATGGAGGTGAAGCTACCCGAACTGGGCGATAACGTGACGCAGGCCACCGTGGTGGGCGTCCTGGTGAAGGAAGGGGACCGGGTGGAGCCGGGACAGCCCCTTCTGGAGCTGGAGACGGACAAGGCGGTGGTGTAGGTGCCCGCCGAGGCGGGCGGGGTGGTAGAGAAGGTCTTGGTCAAGGTGGGGGACGAGGTGCGCCCGGGCCAGCCCATCCTGGTGCTGGCCGGGGAGGCGGAAGCCCCTCCTAGGGTGGAGGAAAAGCCGGAGCCGCCTGCCTCTAAGGGCGAGAAGGCCCCTGAGGCCGAGGAGAAGCCCGAACCGGCTCCTAAGGTCCGGGAAGCACCCCCTTCTGCTCCCAAGGAAGCCCCTCCCGCCCCCAAGGAGGCCCCCGCCGAGGGCCGCCTCATCCCCGCGGCCCCCTCCATAAGGCGGCTCGCCCGGGAGCTCGGGGTGGACCTCACCCGGCTCCGGGGCACGGGGCTTGCCGGGCGGATCACCGAGGAGGACGTGCGCCGGGCGGCGGGCCTCGAGGCCCCGGCGGGCCCCCTTCCGGCCCCCGCCCCCAGGCTTCCCGACTTCGGCAAGTGGGGCCCGGTGCGCACCGAGCCCATGAGCGGGGTGCGCAAGGCCACCCTAAGGGCCATGGCCCAGGCCTGGAGCCAGGTGCCCATGGTCACCCACTTTGACGAGGCGGACATCACCGAGCTGGAGGCCTTGCGCAAGCGCTACGCCAAGCGGGCGGAGGAGAAGGGCTTCCGCCTCACCCTCACCGCCTTCCTCCTCAAGGCCGTGGCCCTCACCCTCAAGGCCTTCCCCAAGTTCAACGCCTCCATTGACCCCGAGAAGGGGGAGATCATCTACAAGGACTACATCCACATCGGGGTGGCGGTGGACACGCCCCATGGCCTCCTCGTCCCGGTGATCCGAAACGTGGACCAAAAGGGGGTTTTGCGCCTGGCCGAGGAGCTCCAGGAGATCTCCGAGAAGGCACGGGAGAGGAAGCTCGCCCCCGAGGACATGCAGGGGGGAACCTTCAGCCTCTCCAACCTGGGGGGGATCGGGGGCACTGGCTTCACCCCCATCGTCAACTGGCCCGAGGTGGCCATCCTCGGGGTTTCCCGCTCCCAGATGAAGCCTCTTTGGGACCCCGAGAAGGAGGCCTTCGTGCCCCGGCTCGTCATGCCCTTTAGCCTCACCTACGACCACCGCCTCATTGACGGGGCCGACGCCGCCCGCTTCTGCCGCCACCTGGCGGGGATCCTGGAGGACCCCTTGGGCCTCGCCCTGGCGTAGTATGGGAAGGTATGCGCGTCATCGTGGTGGGAACCCGGGGGAGCGCCCTAGCCCTGGCCCAGACCCGGTGGGTGGTGGAACGCCTCAAGGAGAGCTGGCCCGAGGCGGAGTTCAAGGTGCGGACCATCCAAACCCGGGGGGACCGGGGCGCAAACCCCGCGGAGCAAGCCATCTTCGTGAAGGAGCTCCAGGAGGCGCTCTTTTCCCGGGAGGTTGACATCGCCGTACACTCCCTGAAGGACCTGCCCACGGAAGAGCCCAAAGGCCTCAAGATCGCCGCCATCCCCAAGCGCCAGGACCCCCGGGACGTCTTCGTGGGCAAGAGCTATAAGCGTTTGCAGGACCTTCCTCCAGGGGCGGTGGTGGGCACAAGCTCCGTGCGGCGCAAGGCCCAGCTTCTCGCCCACCGGCCGGACCTGGTGGTGAAGGACCTGAGGGGCAACGTGGACACCCGCCTCGCCGCATTGGGCAACGGGGAGTACGACGGCATCGTCCTGGCGGCGGCGGGCCTCATCCGCCTGGACCTGAGAAACCGCATAGACCAGTTTCTGGAGCCCGAGGTGATGCTCCCCGCCCCGGGCCAGGGGGCCTTGGCCCTGGAGGTGAGGGAGGGGGACGACCTGGCGGAGGAGATCTGCTACGCCCTCCACCACCCCCCTTCCGCCGCCCGGGTGCGGGCGGAGCGGGCCTTCCTTAAGGGCCTGGGGGCCGGGTGCCTGGCCCCCGTGGGGGCCTTGGCACAGGTTCTGGAGGACGGAGCCCTTCTCCTGGAGGGCGGGCTTTTCTCCCCCGACGGCAAGAGCTTCCTCCGGGCGGAGATTGAGGGGGACGCCTCCGAGGCGGAGGAGCTGGGGTTGGAGCTGGCCCAGGACGTGCTGGGGCAGGGGGGGCGGGAGATCCTCGCCAAAATCCGATAGGCTTACTGGTGATTTCCCCGCCCTTGGGGTATAGTGGAGGGTGATGGCGCTGAAGCGTCTGACCCGCCAGCGCAAGGCGATCCTGGAGGTGGTGCGGCAGGCCCACCACCACCCGGACGCCGCCTGGATCTACCAGGAGGTGCGCAAGCGGGTGCCCAAGGTGAGCCTGGGGACCATCTACCGCAACCTCGAGGCCTTGGTGGCCGAAGGCTACCTCGTCCCCATCACCAAGGCGGGGGAGGCCACCCGCTACGACGCCAACCTTCACCCCCACCACCACCTGGTCTGTGAGGCTTGCGGGGCCATCGTGGACCTGGAGGTGGACCTTCCCGACCTCCGCGCCCTCGCCCGGGAGGCCCACCCCGGGGTGGAGGTGCGGGAGGCGGAGGTGACCTTTAGGGGGCTTTGCCCCGCCTGCAAGGCCGCCCTCAAGGGTTAGATGAACCCCCTCGCCTGGCTCTACGCCCGCCAGGGGGTGGTGGCTTTGGGTCTGGACCGGGTTCGGGCCCTCCTCGCCCGCCTGGGCCACCCCGAGGAGGCCTACCCCGTGGCCCTGGTGGGAGGGACCAACGGGAAGGGCACCACCGCCCGGGCCCTGGCCGCCATCCTGGAGGAGGCGGGGTTTAGGGTGGGGCTTTACACCAGCCCCCATCTGGTGGACTTCCGGGAGCGCATCCAGGTCCAGGGAAGGCCCATCCCCGAGGAGAAGCTTCTCGCCCTTTTGGCGGAGGTCCGCCCCCACGCCGAGCGCCTGGAGGCGAGCTTTTTTGAGGCCACCACCGCCCTCGCCCTCCTCCACTTCGCCCGGGAGGGGGTGGAGTTCGCCGTCCTCGAGGTGGGCCTAGGGGGTCGCCTGGACGCCACCAACGCCACCGAGCCGGTCCTTTCCCTCGTCACCAACATCGGCCACGACCACCTGGACCTCCTGGGGCCCACCCTAAGGGACGTGGCCCGGGAGAAGGCGGGGATCTTCCGCAAGGGCGTCCCCGCCCTCACCGCCGCCAAGGGGGAGGGCCTCTTGGAGCTCAAGGCCCGGGCCAAGGCCCTTTCCACCCCCCTTTGGGTCCTGGGGGAGGACTTCGGGGTGGAGGGGGTGGAGGGGGTGCCCGAAGGGCTTTCCTTCCGCCTCCGCCTGGCGAGGACCGGGGAGGCCAAGGCCTTCAAGACCGCCCTCCTCGGCCCCCACCAAGCGGAAAACCTGGCCCTGGCGGCGGTGGGGGGGAGGCTCCTTAGCGCCCCCTGGGAGGCGGTGGAAAGGGGCATCGCCCGGGCGCAAAACCCGGGGAGGCTGGAGCGGCGCACCTGGCAGGGCAAGGAACTCCTTTTGGATGGGGCCCATAACCCCGAAGGGGCTTGGGCCCTAAGGGAAGCCCTCCGCTTCCACGGGCTTTTGCCCGCCGCCCTCGTCCTCGCCTTCAGCTGCGACAAGGACCACGCCGCCATGGCCGAGGCCCTGAGGGGCCTAGGCCCCGTGGTCCTCACCCGCTACGCCTCCCCGAGAAGCGAAGACCCCAAGGCCCTCCTTCCCCTCTTCCCCGGGGCCAAGGCGGTGGAGGACCCCATGGAGGCCCTGGAGGAGGCCTTCTCCCGGGAAAGCCGGGTGGTGGTGGCGGGAAGCCTTTACCTGGTGGGAGAGGTCCTAAGGCGCCTCGAGGGGCTTCCCCCCGAGGAGAGGTGGCAGTAGCCCACCCCTTAGCCCTGTTGCCCTCCTCGGGGCCCCCGCCGCGGCGAAAGCCGCGGTGGGGTGCTTAGTCCAGGGCCTCCCGGATGCGCCTGGCCGCCTCCAAAAGCTCCGCTAAGGGGCGCACCAGGGCGATGCGGACAAACCCCTTCCCCCCGGGGCCAAAGCCCCTTCCTGGGGCCAGGGCCACGCCCCGCTCCACCAGGCTGAGGCAAAATTCCAGGTCGTCCACCCCTTCCGGAAGCCTTCCCCAGAGGTACATGGTGGCCTTGGGGGGGAGGAGGCTCAGGGCCCCTTGGAGGGCCTCCGCCATCCCCAAGGCCCTTTCCCGGTAGACCCGGGCGTAGCCTCGGGTCACCTCCTTGGGGGTCCTCAGGGCCTCCACCCCCATGCGCAGAATCCCAGCGTACTGGTTGAAGTCCATGACCCCCTTCACCCGCTCTAGCCGGGCGATGGCTTCTTCGCTCCCCAGGGCGAAGCCCAAGCGGAAGCCCGCCAGGTTGTAGCTTTTGGAAAGGGAGAAGAGCTCCACCACCCGCTCCCTGGCCCCGGGGAGGGCCAGGGGGGAAGGGGCTTCTCCCTCGTAGACCTGGTCCACGTAGGGGTTATCGTGCACGAGCCAAAGCCCGTGCCGCCTCGCCAGGCTCAAGGCCTCCTCCAAGTAGCCCCAGTCGGCCACGGCCCCCGTGGGGTTGTTGGGGTAGTTGAGGAGGAGGACCTTGGCCTCCTTCCAGAGGCTTTCGGGGACCTTTCCCAGATCGGCCAGGCCGTCTTCCCGCAAGGGGATGAGGAAGGTCCTTAAGGAGGCCACCCGGGCCGCTCCGAAGTAGCTGGGGTAGGCCACCTCCGGGAGAAGGAGGAGGTCGCCGGGCTCGGTGAGGGCGAGGAGGAGGTGGGCGAGGCCCTCTTGGCTGCCGATGAGGGCCAGGGCCTCCCGCCTGGGGTCCAGGGCCACGCCGAAGCGGCCCTCGTACCAGCGGGCCGCCTCCTCCAGGAAGGGGAGGGTGCAGCTTTTCAGGCAGTAGCCGTAGGTGGCGGGGTCTTTCAAGGCCTCGGCGAGGGCCTTTAGGGGGGCCTCGGGGGGCGGGAGGTCGGTGGAGCCGATGGAGAGGTCTAGGAGGGAGAGGCCCCTTTCCCGGGCCTTCCGCTTGGCCTCGTCCACCACAAGAAAGACCGAAGGCTCGGGGACCCTACTCATGGTGCCCCTCCTTCCAGGCCTTCCCTGTGACCAGGGAAAGGGCGTGGGGCAGGACGGGGAGGACCGCCTCCAGGGACTCCCGCGCCCCCTTGGGGCTTCCCGGGAGGTTCAGGATCAGGGTCTTGCCCCTCACCCCCGCCACCCCCCGGGAGAGGGCGGCCATGGGGGTCTTCTCCAGGCCCTTGAGCCGCATGAGCTCGGCGAGGCCCGGGGCCTCCCGCTCAAGAAGCTCCCGGGTGGCCTCGGGGGTTCGGTCCCTAGGGGCAAGCCCCGTGCCCCCGTTGGTGAGGATGAGGTCCAGGCCCTCCCGGTCGGCCCAAAGCCTGAGCACCTTCTTGATCATGGGAGGCTCGTCGGGCACCACCTCGTAGGCCACCACCTCAAAGGGCCCCCCCTTCAGGGCCTCCCGCAGGGCCAGGTGGGTGGTGTCCTCCCTTTCCCCCCGGAAGCCCTTATCCGAGACCGTGAGGATGCCCACGCGGAACATTTGCCTCAAGGTACCACACGGAGGGGCCTTGATGACGCAAACCTAACGCTCCTTCGCCTACGCTAGAAGAGCAGATAGGGACAAAGGTCCTTATCGTCGCAGGAAGGAGCGGGCATGACGTCTTTTGTGGTCCGATTGTAGGTGGATGATTTTGATTCGTGGAAGCGGATTTACGACCAATTCGTGGATATGCGACGGGGAAAAGGCGTGGAGGCTTCCCAGGTTTCCCGGGACGCCACCGAACCCAAGGTGGCTTGGGTGGTCCACCACTTCCCCACCACCGAGGCTGCCAGCGCTTTCGCTAGCTCTGCAGACCTCCGCGAGGCCATGCGCCAGTCTGGGGTGGTGAACCACCAGGTTTGGCTTTGGGAGGAGGTGGAGCGCTTTACCTCTTAAAGGGGGTTAAAGCGCCCGGGGCAGGCCCGGGCGCTTCGGTGCTAAACTCAGGCTAGAGGCGGGGTGTGAACGCCGGATCGGGTGTTTGTGAGCCCAGAACTGCGGCCTTCCGGTTTCTCCCTTTGGTTTCAGGTCCTGGGACCCTTGACCATGGGCGGTTTTCCCCTGCGGGGCCGGAGGCGGCGGGTTCTCCTGGTGGGCTTGCTGGAGGCTCGGGCCGGGGGTCGGGAAGGGCTTACGCCCTTAGAGCTGGAGGACCTGCTCTATCCTGACCAGGAGGAGGCTCGGGCCTTTGGGGCACTTCGGGAGCTGGTTTTCGCTTTGCGCAGGCAGTTCGGGCCAGGGGTGATTGAGCGCAGGGGTGCCCTGTACATCCTGGGCAGGAGCGTCATCTCCGACCTCGAGGTCTTCTTGGCCAACCCTCACCCTAAGCTATGGCGGGGGCCTTACCTAGACGGCCTGGGCACCGATGCGGTGCTTTGGGCCCGGGTGTACCGCTTGGGTTTGGAAGCGGCGCAGCGGGCCGCACCTTTGGAGGCCGCCCGCCTTCTTTCCTGGCTCCTTTTGGAAGAACCTTATGACCGGGAGGGCTTAGCCCTGCTCTTGCGGAAGCTGGGGGCTAACGGTTTCTCATCCTCTGCGCAAAGGACCTATCTCCAAGCGCGGGCCCGCTTCTTGGAGGTGGGCCTGGTCCTGCCCGCTAGCCTCGAGGAATTCCTGACGGAAACCTAACGCCCGCCACCCTAGCCTAGAAAACGCAAGCCCTATTGCTTGCCAAAGGAGGGTGGGATGGTTAAGGCATTGCTCGGATTCGCCCTAGGTCTAAGCCTGGCCGCACTGGCCCAGGGGATGCCGGTCATTACCGGCTTGAACGGCCCCATGGGGCTTCTTTTCGCCCCGGACGGGCGGCTTTATGTGGTGGAGTATGGTGTGGGTGGGGACACCCAGGTGGAGGCGATAAGCCCGGAGACGGGAGAAAAGGTGATGGCCAGGGTGGGGATGACCTCCAGGGTGCTTCGCCTGGAGCCGGATGGCTCGGTCTCGGAGGTGGCCCGCTTCCCTTCCGTGGCTTTGGGGCAGGAATCCAGCGGCGCCTCGAGGCTGGCTTGGTTGGGGGGGCTTTGGGTCACCAGCGGGGGCTGGAACCAGGCAGACCAGGAACCCATGCCTCTCATGGCGGTGGTGGCCCGGGTAACCCCCGAAGGACCCCAGAAGGTGGCGGACCTCTGGGCCTTTGAGAAGGCCCGCAATCCGGACGGCATGCACCTGGACTCCCACCCCTACGGCCTGACGGTGGGTGCCGACGGCTACGTCTATGTGGCCGATGCCGGGGCCAACGCCCTTTGGCGCGTGCACCCCACCACGGGGGCGGTCAGCCTAGTGGCGGCCTTCACTGGGCTGCCTGGGCCTATGGCCAACCCGGCCCGGGGTGGGGCCCACGAGATGGACCCGGTGCCCACGGCGGTGGTGGCCAAAAACGGCGTTTTCTACGTAAGCTTGCTCTCGGGGTTCCCTTTCCCCAAGGGAGCAGCCAAGGTGGTCAAGGTGGAGGGGGGAAGGGTGAGCGATTACGCCACCGGGGCGACCATGCTCACCGACCTCCAGGAGGGGCCGGATGGCCAGCTTTATGCGGTCCGCATGGCGGAAACGGGGGAGCAAGGCCCCATCCCTGGCACCGGCGCGGTCCTTCGCGTGCGCCCTGGAGGCTTTGAGGTGGTGGTGGAGGGCCTTCCCTTTCCCACGGCCTTGGCCATCGCCCCGAGCGGCGACCTCTACGTGACGGTGAACGGTGTAGGAGCCCCAGGCAGCGGGGCGGTCTGGAAGTTCGCCGGGGCTATCCGGTAAGCGGGACTTTCGTCCACCCAAGCTTCCCAGCCACCTGGGAAGCTTTTTCTTCACCCCAATGATGACGCAGACCTGATCCTTCCCCGCCTAAGCTAGGGAGGCAACCCATTGGTTGCGGGACAAGGAGGTGGTTATGGCATTGCGGGGTGCAGTAGGCCGGCTATTGCTGGCCCGGTGGGAAAAGGGTTTCGTGGGAAAGGCCCATAGGGGGAGGGGTTATGCGGTTTCCTAGACTCGTTCCCCTGGAAGTTGAAGTTTACGAGCGGCAAGAGGCCTTGAGGCAAGAGGCTGAAAGAAACAGGTTGCTCAGGGAGACCTTGGGGACTAGAGAATCCGGCTTGACCCGGCTTTGACAGGCGTTCTTGTACCGCAGTGCCAGTCTGGGGGCACGCCCCCTTCCAGCCGGATCAGGGTGAGGGTGGGAAAGCCCCTTTGCGCCAGGGGAAGGGCGTCAAAGTAGGCCAGGCGGTAGCGGAGGGGCCTCGCCCCTGGGGTCTTGCGGGCGGCCTCGAGGAGGGCCCCCCGGTAGGGGTAGTAGCGGAGCATCCCTTCCCCTTCCACGTAGAAGAGCTCCCCCCGGCCCACGTTGTCCAGGTTGAGGACCAGGGCCCCTGGGGGCAGGTGGGGGACGAGGGCCTTCGCCCCCAGGGCCCCCACCTCCTCGCACCCGGTGAGGGCGAGGCCGAGCCGCCACCCCTTGGGGGGCGTGGTCTCCAGGAAAAGGGCGGTGGCCACCGCCACCCCGCTGGCGTTGTCGTTTCCCCCTTCCACGTAGGGGGCCTTAAGCTCCCGGTGCCCAAGGAGCCCCGCCTGGACGAGGAAGTAAAGGCCTAGGGGCCACTTCAGGGGGGTGAGGGCCAAGAGGGGGCTTAAGAAAGCCAGGGAGGCGTTGAGGAGGAAGTGGGCCCGGAAGGCCCTCACCCGCCTGGGGTGGTAGAGGAAGAAGGTCTTGGCGGTGTCCACGTGGGCCAGGAGGACCAAGGCCTTTTCCCCATCCCCCTTCCAGGCCAGGAAGTTTTGCGAGGGGAAGCGGTCTAGAAGCCTTCCCCAAGGGCGCCTGCCCGTGAAGTAGAGGTAGAAGCCAAGGGCACCGAGGAGGGGAAAGAGGGGGGATAAGGGGGCCAAGGCCAGAAGGAGGCTTAGGCCCAAAAGCTCGGGGCCGTAGCTTCGCACGCCCCTAAAAGGCAGGGGTTGGGCCTCCACCCCTTGGGCCCGCAGGAAGGCTTCTAGGCGGCGGAAGGCTTCGGCCTCGAGGGCCGTGGCGCTTCCCCGGTGGGGAAGCATGAGGAGGTTTAGGACCGCCTTTAGGGTCTCCATCCCCCGCATAATAGGCCCATGTGGACCTTTCCCGAGCGCCTAGAGGGGCGGTACGTGCGCTTGGAACCCCTAAGCCTCGCCCACCTTCCCGTCTTTCTCCGCCACTTTGACCCAGAGGTCTACCGCTACTTGAGCCGGGCGCCTTCCGCCCCCACGGAGGAGGCCTTGCGGGCCCACCTCACGGGGCTTCTTTCCGAGCCCGGCCGGGTAAACTGGGCGGTTTACCTGGGGGAGGAGGTGGCGGGGCGCATCTCCGTCATCGCCCCCGACCCGGCCCACGCCAAGCTGGAGATCGGCACCATGCTCTTCAAGCCCTTCTGGGGTAGCCCCGCCAACAAGGAGGCCAAGTACCTCCTCCTCCGGCACGCCTTTGAGGTCTTGGGGGCGGAAAGGGTCCAGTTTAAGGTGGACCTGCGGAACCAAAGGAGCCAAAGGGCCCTCGAGGCCTTGGGGGCAGTGCGGGAAGGGGTCTTGCGGAAAAACCGAAGGCTTCCCGACGGCACCTTCCGAGACGACGTGGTCTATAGCGTCCTCAAGGAGGAGTGGCCGGGGGTGAAGGCGAGGCTCGAGGCCAGGCTCTATGGGGTTCCGGGAAACCCTTAGCCTCCTCGTCCTCCTCCTCGCCTACCTGGGCCTCGCCCTGGGGGGGCTTCCCGGCTACCGGATGAACCGGGCCGGGGTGGCCCTGGTGGGGGCGAGCCTCCTCGTCCTCCTCGAGGCTTTGGACCTGGAGGAGGCCTGGCGGGCTTTGGACGCTTCCACCCTGGTCTTCCTCTTCGGGGTCATGGTCCTAAACGCCCAGCTGGCCTACGCCGGCTTCTTCGGCCTTGTGACGGCGGGGCTTTTGCGCCTGGCCAGGACCCCTTTGGCCCTCCTCGCCCTCCTCACCTTTGGGGCCGGGGGGCTTTCCGCCCTCTTCCTCAACGACACCATGGCCCTCCTCCTCACCCCCCTGGTGCTCCAGGTGGCCCGGGGCCTCGGCCTGAACCCCGTCCCCTACCTCCTCGCCCTCATGGGGGCGGTGAACACGGGAAGCCTCATGACCCCCACGGGAAACCCGCAAAACATCGTGGTGGCGAGCCTCTCGGGCCTGAGCTACCTGGAGTTTTTAGGGGCCCTTTGGCCGGTGGGCCTTCTGGGCCTCGCCTTGCAGGTCCTCCTCCTCGCCCTCCTCTACCCCGAGGTCCGCTCCCTAAAGCCCCTTCCTCCCCTTCCTCCCTTGCGCTACCGCCTCCACCGGGGGCTTCTTGGGAAGGGGCTCCTGGTGGCCTCGGGGCTTCTTCTGGCCTTCCTCTTGGGCTACCCCATGGCCCAAGGGGCCTTGGTGGCGGCGGGGCTTCTCCTCTTCACCCGGAGGCTTCGCTCGGAGCGCTTCTTCATGCGGGTGGACTGGGAGCTTCTCGTGATGTTCGGCGGGCTTTTCGTCCTCACGGAAGGGGTGCGCCGCCTGGGCCTCGCCGAGGCCCTCCTGCCCCTGGCCCAAAGCCCCTTGGGGCTCCTTTTGGCCGCCACCCTCCTATCCCTTCTGGTCTCCAACGTGCCCGCCGTCCTCCTCCTCGCCCCTCTGGTCCACGAGCCCAAGGACTGGCTTCTCTTGGCGGGGGGGAGCACCCTGGCGGGGAACCTCACCCTCCTCGCCAGCGTGGCCAACCTCATCGTGGCCGAGGGGGCCAAGCGGGAAGGGGTGCGGGTGGGCTTCGCCGAGCACCTCCGCTTCGGCCTGCCCCTCACCCTCTTTCTCCTCGGCCTCCTCTACGCCCTACTTTAGCCGCTCCTCCAGCCAGCCCCCGATGGCCAGCACCTTCCCGTCCTCGGCGTAGGCCCCCACCACCTGGAGCCCCACGGGAAGCCCCTCCACCTTGGCGAAGGGGAGGGAGAGGGTGGGGACCCCGAGGAGGCTAAAGGGCAGGGTGAGGGTGATGAAGGCCTCCCGGTGGCCCTTTTGGCCGGATTCCAGCTCCACCTCCTCCGTGCCCAAAGGGGGCGCGGGGAGGGGCTGGGTGGGGAGGAGGAGGGCGTCCACCCCCCTTAGGGCCTTTACCAGCTCCAGCCGCAAAGCCTCCCGCTCGGCCACGGCGTCCCGGTAGTCCTTTTCCGTGAGGGAAAGCCCCTCCAGAAGGGCCTGGCGCACCTGGGGGGAGAAGCCTTGGGGATGCTCCTTCAGGGCCTTCTCGTGGATCCGGGCCGCCTCGTAGCGCACGAGCCGGGTGTAGACCTCGTAAACGCCTTTAAGGGGCAAGGAGACCTCCCTCACCTCGGCCCTTAGGGCGGGGAGGTCTTCTAGAAGGCGGGTGAAGGCCTTCCGCACCTCCACCCCAAGCCGCCCTTCCAGGAAGTCCAGGGGGACGCCGAAGGTGGGGTTTTGGGGGGCCTCCAAGGGGATGCTCTCCCCCGCCAGGATCTCGGTGAGGAAGTGGGCGTCCCGCACCGAGCGGGCGATGGGCCCCGCGTGGTCCGTGGAGCGGGAGAGGGGAAGGGCCCCTTCCAAGGAGATGCGGCCGTAGGAGGGCTTGAAGCCCACCACCCCGTTGAAGGCCGCGGGGATGCGGATGGACCCTCCCGTGTCCGAGCCCAAGGAGGCGAGACCGATCCCCAAGGCCACGGCCACGGCGCTCCCGCTGCTAGACCCCCCGGCCTGGCGGGTGGGGTCCAGGGCGTTCCGCACCGGGCCCGTCCAGGGGTTTTCCCCGGTGATCCCCAGGGCGATCTCGTGCATGTTGGTCTTGGCGAAAAGGAGCGCCCCGGCCTCCCGAAGCCGCCGCACCGCCCTTGCCTCCTCGGGGAGGGGAGGGAGGGGGGCTTGGGTGCCCGCCCGGGTGGGCATGCCCTTCACGGGGAAGAGGTCCTTTATGGTGAGGGGAAGGCCGTGGAGAGGCCCCCGCACCTGGCCCCTTTGAAGTTCTTCCGTGAGGGCCTTCGCCTCCTTTAGGGCCGCCTCCTCGTCCAGGTAGGCGAGGGCGTTCCGGTCCTGGAAGGCCCTGGCCCGCTCCAGGGCCTCCTCCAAAAGAGCGAGGGGGGTGGTGGCCCCGGTCTCCAGAAGCCGCTTCGCCTCAAGCAGGTCCATGCTCCATTATAAAAGCCTCCTTCCCAGGGCCCTCCAGGGGCTTTTCCCCCGGGAAGGTGTAGGTGAGGACCTCCCGCTCCTTTAGGGCCAGGGCGAGGAGCTCCTCGGTGGGGAGGCGGGCCTCCGTTTGGAGGACCACCTCCAGCCGGGCCCGGGTCACGGGGTGCTTGGGGGCGAAGAGGGTGCAGCACTCCTCGTCGGGGAGGATGGAGGTCTCGTAGGTCCCGATCCTTTTGGCCTCGGCCACGATCTCCTGCTTGTCCCAGCCGATGAGGGGCCGGAAGACGGGAAGGGTGGCGGCCTGGTTCACGGCGTGGAGGTTCTCCAGGGTCTGGGAGGCCACCTGGCCCAGGCTGTCCCCGGTGCAAAGGGCAAGGGCCCCTTCCTCCTTGGCGATGGCCTCGGCGATGCGGAGCATATAGCGGCGGTAGAGGACCACCCGGTAGGCCGGGGGGGCCTCGGCGATGATGTGGCGCTGGACCTCGCTGAAGGGGACGAGGTGGAGCCTAAGGCGGTGCTGGAAGCGGGCCAGGCGCTCGGCGAGGGCCTTGGCCTTCTCCCGGCTCGCCCCCGAGAGGAGGGGGAAGGGGTGGAAGTGGACGAGGACCACCTCCGCTCCCCGGCGCATGAGGCGGTAGGCGGCCACGGGGGAGTCAATCCCCCCGGAGAGGAGGGCCACCACCCGCCCCGAGACCCCCGGGGGAAGCCCCCCGGGGCCTGGGTGGCGCTCCGCCTCGAGGAGGGCCGCCCCCGGGAGGATCCGCACCACGAACTCCTTCTCCGCCCCCTTGAGTTGCACCTTCGCCCCGGTCCTTTCCTTGACGAAGGCCCCGAGGGCCCTTTCTATCTCGGGGGAGGTGAGGGGAAAGGCCTTGTCCGAGCGCTTGGCGGTGATGCGGAAGCTCCCGAAGGTCTGCCCCTCCAGGGCCTTCTCTAAGGCGGCCTTCAGGGCCTCGAGGTCGGGAGGGGTGCGGAGGACCCGGGCGAAGCTTTCCACCCCTAGGGTTTCCTGGAGGCGGGTTTTGGCCTCGGGCCAGGCGGCCTCCTCCAGGCGGAAGAGGAGGGCCATGGGCCACTCCCCTAGGAGCTTCACGTCCAGGTCCTTGAGGGCCCGCTTCACGTGGGCCTTGGCCTTCTTTAGGAAGAAGGGGCGGTTTTGCCCCTTTAGGGCGAGCTCGTGGAAGAGGTTCACCAGGACCAGGGTTTCCATGCTTCCTCCTAGGGGCAAAGCCCCTTCACCGCGAGGAAAAGCCGGCTACAAAGGGAGCCTTGCCTTGCGGCCGCCTTAAGCTCCTCGGGACGGCCGAAGCGGAAGGCGGTGTAGTAGGTCTTGCCCGGCCTCGGCTCGGGCAGACGGGGCTTTCCCAGAAGCTTTCCCTCGTAGACCCAAAGCTCCAGGGTGTACCCCGGCCGCTCCTCCACGCCGAAGGCCAGGGGCCGGGCCTCGGCCACCCCGGCGCCGAGCTTCTCCCGGGCCACCCGGAAGGCGGCTTCCTCTAGGGTTTCTTCGCCCTCCAGGCTCACGGCGGGAAGCCCCCAGGCCCCGCCGAACTCGTCCTCGAGGGGGCGCTGGACCAGAAGAAGCCCCTCCTCCCCCCAGGCGGCGAGGGCCACGGAGCGCTTCGTGGGCTTCTCCAGGCGCACCCACTTAGCCTAGCAAAATTGTGGCCCAGGCGCAAATCGCCCCCCTAGGGCCTTAGGCCAGGCGCAAGGGCTCCACCTCCACCGGGGTGCTGTGGAAGGTGCTCCCGCCCCCCAGGTCCGTGAGCCTTTCGGCGGTGAGGTGGTTCACCCCCTTGCCGTCCGGGGCCCACTTCTCCCACCAGGTGCCCTCGAGGACCACCGTCCCCGGGATGGGGGCCTCGCTCACCTCCGCCTTGCGGGTGATCCTGCCCCAAGGGGAGCGGATGTGGACCAGCATCCCGCTTTGGATCCCCCGCGCCCGGGCGTCCTCCGGGTGGATGAGGAGCTTGGGCTCCCCCCCTTCCGCCTCCACCAAGGCCTTCACGTTCCCGTAGGTGGTGTTCAGGAAGCGGTGGGCCGGGGGGGTGAGGAGGATCAGGGGGTAGTCCGGCAGGGGCTCGGTGGGGATTACCTCGGGCGGGGGGCTGAAGCGCACGGGCCCTTGGGCGAAGGGGAGGAAGGGCCTGGGGAGGTTGAGCTTCACGAAGCCTTCTCCTTTGAGCCTTTCCAGGGTGATCCCCTCTAGGTGAGGGTGGTCCGAGGCGAGGAGGCTTCGGGCCACCTCTTCCGCCGTCCAGTAGAGGGTGGGCTCCTTTAGGCCGAGCCTCTTGGCCAGCTCCCGGAAGACCCAGGTGTTGGGCCGGGCCTCCCCTTCCGGGGGGCTTAGGGGCTCGTTCCAGGAGAGGTAGTAGTGGCCGTAGCTGGTGTAGAGGTCGGGGTGCTCGTAGAAGAAGGTGGCGGGGAGGAGGTAGTCGGCGTAGAGGGCCGTTTCCGTCATCACCTGCTCCAGGACCACGGTGAAGAGGTCCTCCCGTTCCAGCCCCGCCTTCACCTTCCCGGTGTTCGGGGCCACCACCAGGGGGTTCGTGTTGAAGACGAAGAGGACCCGGATGGGGGGGTTGAGCTCGGTGAGGGCGGTGCCGAGCTGGTTCATGTTGATGGCCCGGGCCTTGGGGTTGGGGCGGAAGTAGCCCTCGTGGGGGGGGTTTTCCTCCAGGAGGTGCCGCCCTCCCAGGAAGCGCTTGTTCAGGGGAAAGGCTCCGCTGGTGGAAAGCAGGGCCCCGCAGCCCGGGTAGCGCCAGCTTCCCAAAAGGGCGGGGAGGAGGATCACCGCCCTTAGGGCGTTCCCGCCCCCCGGGTGCCGGGTCATGCCGTAGCCCACACGGAGGAAAACCCGCTTCGCCTCCCCCATCTCCCGGGCGAGGCGGAGGATGGCCTCCTCGGGGACGCCGGTGAGGGCGCTCGCCCTCTCTGGGGTCCACCTTTCCGCCTCTTTCCGGAAGTCTTCCAGGCCCACCGCCGCCTTTTCCAGGTACTCCCGGTCCACAAGGCCTTCCCGGAAGAGGACGTGGGCTATGGCGTAGGCTAGGGCGGCGTCGGTGCCGGGGCGCAGGCGGAGGTGCCAGTCCGCGAAGCGGCTCGTCTGGTTGGCGTAGGGGTCTATGTGGACCACCTTGGCCCCCCGCCTCCTCGCCTCCTTGAGGAAGGGGGTGAGGTGGCTATTCGTGGCGAGGCTATTGATCCCCCAAAGGAGGAGGTAGCGGGCGTTTTCGGGGATCTCCTCGGGATCTGGGCCCAGGCGGGGGCCATAGGTCATCTCCCAGGCGGCGCTTCCTGCTGTGGCGCAGATGGTTTCTAAAAGCTCGCTTGCCCCGATGGCCCGGAAGAAGGCCAAGGGGTGCTGGTTTTCCACGAGGCCCATGGTGCCGGCGTAGTGGTAGGGGAGGACGGCCTCGCCCCCCTCCCGGTCTAAGACCTCCCTAAGCTTTTGGGCGATCTCGTCCAGGGCCTCCTCCCAGGAGACCCTTTCAAAGCGCCCTTCCCCTTTCCGCCCCACCCGGCGCATGGGGTAAAGGAGCCTCTCCCGAACCCTTTCCGGGTAGCGGTAGGTCTTGGCGCAGGCGAAGCCCCGGGTGATGGGGTGGCGGGGGTCCCCCTCCACCCGGAGGAGGCGGCCTTCCTCCAAGGTGAGGAGGAGGCTGCAGGCGTCGGGGCAGTCTAAGGGGCAGGTGGCCCGTGCCTTCATGCCCCTAGAGTAGCCCAAGGGCCTCGAGGGCGCCGCACCTTTCCCCGTAGGGGTCGGGAAGAAGCCCCACGGGGACGTCTAGCCTGAGGAGGTAGCCCTCCACGAGGAGGGGCCAGCGGGGCCACCCCGTGGGCTTTCCTTCCTTGGCGAAGCCCGTCCAGTAGCGGCGCATCTTCTTGCCCAGGTACTCCCCCTCCTCCTTGGCCTCCTGGCTTAAGAAAAGGGGCAGGAAGGGCCTTTCCTGGAGGTTGCCGAAGAGGGGGGCGAGCTCCAGGCCGTGGAAGGCCCCAAGGCCCTCCAGCCCCTTGGGCCGGTAGGTGAAGAGGTAGGCGTAGGTGGGGGCGTGGGGGGCATGGAGGCGGGCGGCCTTAAGGGAGGGGCAAAGAAGGGTGAGGTCGGTCTGGAGCTCCCCCCAGGCCCTCTTGGGGTCGGGGTTTCGCCTTTGGTAGTGGGCGAGGAGGGCCTGGGCCTCCTTTTGGGAAAGCCCCGACTCCAAAAGCCTCCTTTCCGCCTCCTCCCAGTCCGAGGGCCCGAGGAGGGCCTGCAGGGCGGGGAAGGTGACCTCCTCGGCGTTGGCCCCGGCGATCAGGGGGATGCCCGCCGCCTTCCCCTCCCTTAGGGCCTCCCGGGGGTCTTGGGGGAGGAGGGGGGAGAGATGGGGCTTGAAGGGCCCCACCCGGAAGACGGAGGGCCTTGAGAGGAAGCGGTCCATGGCCTCGAGGGTGGGCTCCTTGGGAAGAAGCCTTTCCAAGGGGAGGGCCCGGAGGCAGGCGAGGTCCTTGGGGTCGCACCCCCTTTCCTTGGCCCAGGCCTCCCCTTGGGCGTAGTCCTCCTCAAGGGGTCTTACGTAGCCGCACCCCCCCGATTGGACGATGGCCTTCTGGAAAAGCCCCTGAGCCTCCGGGGTGGCGAGGAGGGTGCAGACCATCATCCCCCCGGCGGACTCCCCAAATAGGGTGATGTTCTTTGGGTCTCCTCCGAAGTAGCGGATATAGTCCCTTACGAAGCGAAGGGCCTCGAGGACGTCCAAAAGCCCGTAGTTCCCTGCCGCCCTTGGGTCCTCTTCCGCCAGGGCGGGGAGGGCCAAAAACCCCAAGGGCCCCAGGCGGTAGTTGGGGGCCACCACGATGACCCCCGCCTCCGCAAGCCGGTGCCCCCGGTAGATGGGCTCGGCCCCCGCCCCCGAGGTGAAGCCCCCGCCGTGGATGTACACCATCACCGGGAAGCCCCCCGGGGGCGGCGCCTGGGCGGGGAGGTAGACGTTTAGGACCAGGCAGTCCTCCCTCTGCGGGGGGATGGGCCCCCCGAACCACTCGGTGATCCCCGGGACCTGGGGGCAGGCCACGGCCTCCCGCCCCACCCCTTCCGGCCAGGCCTTTAGGGGCTTTGGGGCCTGGAAGCGCCCCGCCTCGGCGTAGGGAAGCCCGTAGAAGGCGATGGCCCCGCCTTCCACCCGGCCCTCGGCCCGGCCCAAGGGGGTCTCCACCCAGAAGCTTTGGGCCAGGGCCAGGCCCGCCAGGAAGAGCACCCAGCCCAGTTTCCGGACCATGCCCTATTTTATACCCGGTCTAGCCCTGTCAAGGCCCCGGCCCTGGTAGGATGGCGGCGTGGTGCTGGCCGCCCTGGTCCTCCTTCTGGAGGGGGAGACCCCCCCGGAGCCCGTGGGGCTTCGGGGCTTCTTCTACGGTCTCCTCAAGGAGGTGGCCCCGGAGGTCCACGACCAGGGGGAAAATCCCTTCGCCTTGGGCTTCGGCGGCAAGGAGGGCCTCTACTGGGCCCGGATCGCCCTTTTGGAGGAAGGCCTTTACGGGCGGCTTTCCCCGAGGCTTTTCGCCCTCGAGGGGCAGGCGGTGCGCCTGGGCAAGCCCTTCCGGGTCAAGGCGGTCCTCCAGGAGGGGCACCCTTGGGCGGGCGTCGCCACCTACCCCCGCCTTTTCCAAAACCCCAAGGGCCCGGACCTGCCCCTCCGCTTTTACAGCCCCACCTTCTTCCGCCGCAAGGGGGTCCACTACCCCCTGCCCGAGCCCAGGCTGGTGTTGGAAAGCCTCCTGCGGCGCCTCGAGGCCTTCGGCCCCGTAAGGGCCCCCGAGGGGGTGCGGGAGGCCCTTTTGGAAAGGACCACGGTGCGCTGGATGGAGGGGCGCACCCTCAAGGCCTTGGCCGAGGTGGACGCCGCGGGCTTCGTGGGCCGGGTGGTCTACCACCTGCCCCAGGCCACCGAGGAGGAGCAGGCCTGGCTTTGGGCCTTGGGGCGGTTCGCCTTCTTCGCCGGGGTGGGGGCCAAGACCTCCTTGGGCTTCGGCCGGGCCAAGGCCTTCGCCTGGGGGGAGGGGGAGGATGGGTGAGCCTCTGGAGGCCCCCTTCTGGGAGAAGGGGCTTCGGGTGGCCGGCCTGGACGAGGCGGGCCGGGGGGCCTGGGCCGGGCCCATCGTGGTGGGGGCGGTGATCCTCCCCCCGGGGCGTTACCCCTTCCGCGACTCCAAAAAGCTTTCCCCCAAGGAGCGGGAGCGGCTCGCCGGGGAGGTGCGCCGGGTGGCCCTGGCCTTCGCCCTGGGGGTGGCGGGGGTGGAGGAGGTGGACCGGCTTGGCGTCCTCGAGGCCACCCTCCTCGCCGCCGAGCGGGCTTTGAAGGGGCTTCGCCTACCCCCTCAGGCCCTGGTCACCGACTACCTCCCCCTTCCCACCTCCCTCCCCCTCCTCGCTCCCCCCAAGGCCGACGAGAGAAGCCCCACGGTGGCCGCCGCCAGCATCCTCGCCAAGGTCCACCGGGATGGCCTCATGGCCGAGCTGGACCGCCTTTACCCGGGCTACGGCTTTGCCCGGCACAAGGGCTACGGCACCCCGGAGCACCAGGAAGCCCTCCTCGCCCTCGGGCCCTCTCCCGTCCACCGGAAGCGCTTCGCCCCCGTGGCCCAGGCCCCCTTAAGGTTTCCTCAAGACCCCTAGGCCGCTTTGGGGCTAACCTGGGGGGGAAGGGGGTTTTTGTATGCGCTTCTTGGGTGTTCTGCTTCTTGGGCTTCTTTCCGCCTGTAGCCTGGTTGTTGAGGGGGGAAGCCTCACCTACCGGGTGGCCTACGGCGGGGCCATCCTCCGCTTTGAGCCCGACCGGGGGGCGGGGGCCACCTACTTCGTGGGGGAGGAGGTGCGGTTTTTTCTCACCCTGGACCAAGGCGGCTGGATCACCCTAGTGGTGGTAGACCCCGACGGCTACACCTACGAGCTGGACCGCTTCTACCTCCCCCGGGGCACCCACGTCCTGCCCCCGGGGCCTTACCGCTACACCCTGACCCCGCCCAGGGGCCTCCACCGGGTGCGGGCCATTTACACCGATAGCGCCCCGGGGAGCGTGCGCATCCAGGGGGTTTACACCAGCTGGGACGACCGGCTAAGGCTTTACCTCGAGGCCTCCCGCGCCCGCCGGCACCACGTGGCCGAGACCTATTTCTACGTGCGCTAGCCTCCCAGGCTTCCCACCGGCCTCCCATCTTGCGCTCATCCTGGAGCCGTGGTAGGATACCCCCGCCCCAAAGGGCAAGACCCCTATCCCACCCCCCACCGCTCGGGTTTGAGCGGTGGGTTATAAACCCTTCTCACCCTTTGGGGGTATCCCCCCTTCGGTTATTCGCTCCGACACTATTCACGCCGCCACCCTAGCTACCCAGGCGATGGGTAAGG
>NZ_BMPJ01000003.1 GCF_014647535.1 Thermus composti
CTGGGATAGCGCCTCACGAAGAGTCATGGCACCGATCTATCCCAGAAGTTACATAATGGTCAAGTCTGGGGCCGAGGCCACGCCCGGGGATAATGAAGGCATGCGCGCCGTAAGCCTCGTGCCCTCGGGGACCCTCCTCCTCCGCGCCCTCGGTGTGGAGCCCGTGGGGGTGAGCCATAGTTGCCCTAACCCTACAGGGCTTCCCGTCCTCACGGAAAGCCTCATCCCCCAGGGCCTTTCCCAGGAGGAGATTGACCGAAAGGTGCGGGAGGCCTACGCCCGGGGGCTTTCCCTCTACCGGGTGCGCACGGAGCGCCTCCAGGCCCTCGCCCCTGACCTCCTCGTGACCCAGGGGGTGTGCGAGGTATGCGCCCCCACGCCGGGAGAGGTGGGGCAGGCTCTAGCCTTCCTCCCCCGGCGGCCGGAGGTGGTGGTCCTCCAGGGGACGCGCCTTAGGGACCTTTTCCGGGACCTCCTTCGGCTGGGGGAGGCCTTGGGGCGGGAAGGGGAGGCGAAACGCCTGGCCCGGAGGCTCGAGGCGTCCCTCCAGGACCTGCCCCCTCCCTTGGAGCCCCCGCCCGGGGTGGTCTTCCTGGAGTGGCTGGACCCCCCGTACCTCGGGGGCCACTGGGTGGCGGAGGCGGTGGCCCTCGCCGGGGGGCGGTACCTGGGTCCGGGCCCCGGGGCACCGAGCCGGAGGGCGCGCCCCGAAGAACTTCCTGAGGCCCAGGTGGTCTTTCTCGCCTTCTGTGGCTTCGGCCTTCCCGAGGCGCTCCAGGCCGTGGAGGCCCACCTGGCCCGGGGCGGGTGGCTTGGAGGCTACCTCCGGGGGAAGCAGGCCTTCCTTCTGGACGCGGGCCCCTTCCATGCCCTCACGCCCCTCACCGTGGAGGGGGTGGCGCGGCTTGCCCGGCTCCTCCGGGGGGAGGGGGCGGAAGGGGCCTACGCCCTTGCCCCCTGACCTGGTTCAGAGGCCCTGGAGAGCTTCCCGGTCCTCCTTGGGGAGGGCCATGAAGCGGCGCTTGGCCCCTTCGGCCTCCCCCCGTGCCAGAGGATGGCCTCCTCGAGGCTTTTCGCCCGCCCATCGTGGAGGTAGACCTCCTCCCCTAAGACCTTCCGGGTGAGGCCGATCCCCCAAAGGGGCGGGGTGCGCCGAGGGGGAGGCCACCTCTTCCGCCACCCCTTCGGCGAGGTCCTCCCCAGGTTCGTGGGGTCGTGTCCCTGACCCTCCCCTTGAACCGTGCAAAAAAGCTCTCCACCACCGGGTTCCCCTTCGCCCCCATCAGGCTGTAGGAAAGCCGCTGTCCGTCCCGGAGAAGAAGCGTCCCCACCCACTCGTGGCTCAGAAAAGGACCCCCCTGGTCGGGGCGCACCAGGGCTTTGGGAAGCTTCCCCACCTGGGCCTGGAGAAAGGCCTTGGCCTCCGCCCAGGCCTCCAACGATCCGGCCCCCTCTTCCACCGGGTGGAGGGGGATGGGGAAGGTGAGGCCGCTTGCCAGGATACCCGGAGGGGGCCAGTCGGTTAGGCGGGGGCTTCCCCCCCTGTGGGAGCGCGGTGCCGCTCAAAGAGGTAGAAGGCGGCGGGCACCACGAAGAAGGTGAGGAGGGCCGAGACCAAGATCCCTCCGAACATCACCACCCCAAGCCCCTGGCCGAACTCTGCCCCCGCCCCCCGGCCCAGGAGGAGGGGTAGGCTGATGACGAAGATGGTGAGGGTGGTCATGACGATGGGGCGGAAGCGGAGGTAGGCGGCCTCCACCAGGGCCTCCTTGAGGGGCATGCGGCCAAGCCTTTGGCTCACGAAGTCCAGGTAGAGGATGGCGTTTTTGGCGGAGAGGCCGATGAGGAGGAGGAAGCCCAGGATCCCGAAGATGTCTAGGCTGTTGCCGGTGAGGTAGAGGAAGAGGAGGGCCCCGGCGATGGCCAAGGGCACGGGGAGGAGGAGGTAGAGGGGGTAGCGGAAGGAGTTGAACTGGGCCCCCATGACCAGGTAGGCCATGAAGAAGGCCAGGAAGAAGAGAAAGACGCCCTGGCCCTGGAGCTCGCGGGCCATCCGGGCGGGGCCAAAGGCCTGCCCCTCCGTGAGGACCACCTGGCTGTCCAGGATCCCCGCCTCCGTCAGGCGGCGGCTTAGGCGCTCCAGGAGGAGGGCGGGGGGCGGGGCGGTGGGGCTTGGGCTTACCGTGATCTGGGCCACGTAGAGGCGGTTTTGGCGCTGGAGGCTGGTGGGGGCTTCCTCCGGGACCAGGGCCCCCAAGGCCCGCACGGGGAGGGTCCCGGAGGCGGTGGGCACGGGCAGGCTGAGGAGGGCCTCGAGGTCAGAAAGCCTTTCGGGGTCCAGCCGCACGGTGATGGGATAGGTGAAGCCTTGGAGCTCCACCTGCCCTCCCCTTACCCCCTGGACGGCCCCCTGGAGGAACTGGGCCACCTGGGCCGGGGTGAGGCCCGTCCCCTGGAGGCGGTTGGGATCCGGGCGGAAGGTGAACTGGAGGCTCGTGGGCGTGCTGGCGGGGGTGGCCCCGAGGAGGTCGGGCTCCTGGGAGAGGAGGGCGACGGCCTTCTCCAGCCTCTCCTTGAGGAGGGTCTGGCTGGCGGAGGCCAGGTTCAAGGTGAGGCTCGTCCCCTGGAAGCCCCCTCCGCCCCCGCCCCCGGCCCCGAAGACCAGGAAGCGGGCCGAGGGCTCGTCCTGGAGGAGGGCCCGCACCCCCTGCTGGTAGAGGGGCAAAAGCTGGAAGAGGCTAGGCCTTTCCCCATGGGGCCTCAGGCCGATGACGAAGCTCGCCCCGTTCCCGGAGACCTCCGTCTGGACCGTGGCCACCTCGGGGCGGAGGAGGAAGTACCCCTCCACCCGCCCCGCCAGGGCGTTGGTTCGGCTTAGGGAGGTGCCGGGGGGAAGGCTGAGCCGGGCCCGGACGTAGCCCGCGTCGCTTTGGGGGGTGAAGGTGAAGGGGATTCTGGGCAGGAAGAAGCCCGCCACCAGGAGGAAGAAGAGGAGGCTTCCCCCAAGGACCCAAGGGGCCCGGTCCAAAAGCCCGGGGAGGCTTCGGGCGTAGGCCTGGCGCACCCTTTCCAGGGCCCTTTCCGTGTACCCGTGGAGGGTGAGGGTGAGGGCCTCGAGGAGGGCCAGGAGGCTTCCCAGAAGATAGCGCCCAAGCCCTAAGGCCAAGGGGTAGAGGAGGAGGAGGGGAAGGAGGGCGGGTTTCCAGCGCCAAAGGAAAAGGGCAAGCCCCAGGAGGAGGAGAAGCCACCCCCCTCGCCGGAAGGCCCTAAGGCCATAGGCCAGGTCCTCGGGGAGCGCCCGAAGCCTCTTCCAGGCCCCCTGCCAGGTGAGGGGCTCGGCGTCCGGGGTGTAGGCCATGCGCACGGTGAGGAAGAGGAGGGCCTCTAGCCAGGACATGGCCACCGCCGCCGCAAGCCCTAGGGCGAACTGCTCCACGTACCGCCCGGCGAACCCCCCTATGAAGCTCACGGGTAGGAGGACGGCTAGGAGAGAGAGAGTCGCCGCCGCCACCGCCGAGAAGACCTCGCTCGCCCCCACCAACACCGCCCGCATCTGGTCCAAGCCCTGGGCCCGGTACCGCTCCACGTTCTCGGCCACCACGATGGAGTCGTCCACCACGATGCCGATGGCCACGATGAGGGCGAGGAGGGAGACCAGGTTGAAGCTAAAGCCCAGAAGCTGGTACAGGATGGGGGCGGCGGAAAGGGAGATGGGGATGGCCAGGATCACGGTGAAGGCGGTGTTGAGCCGCCCCAGGAAGAGGAGGACCACCACGGCCACCACCGCCGCGGTGAGGAAGAGCTCCCGGTAGGTCCGCTCCAGGGAGGCCCGGATGGGCAGGGTGGTGTCGTTGCTGTAGAGGACCTGGTAGCCCTCGGGAAGCCGGGTCTGGGCCAGGGCCCTCTTGACCCCGTCCACCACGGCCACGGCGTTGCTCCCCGAGGCCTGCTGGACGGAGACCAGGACCACGGGGTGGCCGTTAACCCGGGCGTACTCCCCGGCCTCCGCCCGCACCTCCACCCGTCCCAGGTCCCGCACCCTTATGCCCCGGCTTGGGTCCACCAGGAGGTCGCCCACCTCCTCGGCGCTTTGGGGCAGGCTCCGGGTGGCGAGGCTAAGGGTGGTGCCCGAGCGGGTGAGGCTCCCGATGGGGTTTTCCACCGTGGAGGCCTGGAGGGCCTGGGCCACCTGGCTTGGGGTGAGGCGGTAGGAGGCCAGCCTGGCCGGGTCCAGGTAGACCCACACCCCCCGCTCTGGCCCCCCCTGGAGGGAGACGTTGGCCACGCCGGAAACCTGCTGCAAAAGGGGCAGGAGGACGTCCTGGGCGTAGGCGTAGACCTCCTCCAGGCTCTTCCCCGGAGCGTAGAGGCCGAACTCTAAGACGGGCTGGGCGTTGGGGTCAAAGCTCTGGACGGCGGGGGGGGTGGTGCCCGAGGGGAGGCTTCGGGCCGCCGCCGCCACCTGGGCCGCCACCTGGTTGAGGGCGCTCACACGGTCGGTGTCGGGGCCGAAGGAAACCACCACCCGGCTAAGGCCCTGGCTGCTGGTGGCGCTAATCTGGCTGATCCCCCCAAGGCGGCTTACGGCGTTTTCCAGGACCTGGGTCACCTGCTGGTCCACCGTGAGGGGGCTTGCCCCCGGGTACTGGACCGTGACCGAGACCACGGGGATGTTCACCGAGGGGAGGAGGTCCACCCCAAGGCTTCGCGTGGCCAGGAGGCCGAAGGCCACCACCGCCCCGAAGAGGCCGATGGAAAGGACGTAGCGGGCCACGGAAAAGCGCACGAAGGGGTTGATGGGCACCATGGCTTACCTCCCCTGGCCGCCCGTTACCGGCGTCCCCTCCAGAAGCCCCGGGGGCGGGTTCACCACCACCTGGGCCCCGGGGGAAAGCCCCTCCACCGCCGCCTGGTCCTGGGCCTGGGCCAGAAGGCGCACCCCCTTGCGCCGCGCCACCCCTTCCTCCACGGCGTAGACGAAGAGCTCGGCCCCGTCCGACTGCAAGGCGGTGACCGGGACCAAAACCCCCCGGGCCAGGGTCACGGTGTAGACCACCGTGCCCGCCGCCCCCAGGGGGAGGGGCTCCTCCGGGGAGGCCTCCAGCCTTGCGGTGAGGGAGACGCTTCCCGAGACGGCCCCGCCGGGGTTCTGGTCCACCCGGGCCCGGTAGGTCCTTCCCCCGTAGCTAAAGGCCACCGGGGTGCCCACGGGGAGGAGGGCCGCCTCCTCCGGGGGCACGCCGAACTGGACCCTCCGCCCCTGCGCCAGGGTGAAGGCCGTGGCCCCGGGGGCCAGGTACCCTCCCGGCGCCGCGGCCACGGAGAGGACCTCCCCGGCGAAGGGGGCGCGGAGGGTGGCGTTTTTTAGGTTCAGCTCCGCCTGGGCCACCTGGTTTTGGGCCTGCTCCACGGCCACCCGGAGGGCGGCCAGGGTTTCCTCCCCAGCCCTCTCGTTTTGCGCCAGGGCCGCCTTCTGGGCCTCGAGGTTGGCCTCCGCCTGGGCCAGGTTGGCCTGGGCCTGGGCGAGCTCCGCGTCGGAAAGCCCGCCCAGGGCGTGGACCCGCTTGGCCGCCTCGTAGGCCTTCTGGGCCGCCTGGTAGGCGGCCTCGGCCTGGGCCAGTTGGGCCCTTAGGCGGGCGCGGGCCTCCTGGATGGAGCGGGTCTGGGCGGCCAGGTTGATCTCCGCGCTCTTAAGGGCCGCCTGGGCGTTCCTTAGGGCGATCTCCAGGTTCGTGGGGTCCAGCTGGACCACGGCCTCGCCCTGGGCCACCCGGTCCCCCGGGGCCTTGAGCACCCGGGCCACCACCCCGCCCACCTGGGCGGGGACGTTGACCTGGAGGTAGGGGACCACCGTGCCCGCCGCCTGGCGGCTTGCGGTGAGGGTCCCGGCCTCGGCCCGGGCCAACTGGACCTGGAGGCGCACAGAGGGGAAGGGGCCGCTTTCCCGGCCCGGGGCGGCTTGCCCGGCTATGGGGCTACGGGTGGCTTCCCGTTGGGTCCCCAAGGCCGCGCCGCCCTCGCCCGAGGAGGGGAGGCTAAGCCGCCCCAGGAGGACCCCTACGGCCAGCACCAGGAGGAAGAGGGCGATGCGCCGGGCCATGCTTCACCTCAGGAGGCCGGTGAGGTCCTGCCCCGCCGCCAGGGAGAGGGCGAGGAGGGCCCGCCAGTAGGCGTTCTGGGCCTGGAGGAGCCCGTACTCCGCGGTGAGGACCGAGACCCGGTCCGTTTCCACCTGGAGGGCCGAGACCGTCCCCGCCCGATAGGCGGCCTGGTCCTGCTCCAGCACCTTTCGGGCGTTTTCCAGGCTATTCTGCGCCAAGGCGATGGCCCCGTAGGCCGCCTGGGCCGCCTGGTAGGCGTTTTTTAGGCTGGTGAGGGCGTTCTGCTCGGCCACGGCCAATGCCTTGCGGTTGTTCTCCAGGGAGAGCTGGGCGGTCCTTAGGGTGAGGGCCGGGGTGTAGTCGTTGTCGGAAAGCTTGACCCGTAGCTCGTCGTAGGCCACCGCCTGCCGGGCCTGGAGGACCTGGGGGAGCCTTTCCAAGACCCCCTGGCTTAGGGCCTCCAGCGCCACTTGGAGCCTAGGGGGCTCGGGCGGGGGAGCGAGGGGGGTGGGGCCCAGGTCGGAAAGGCCCAACAGGGTGGCCAGCTGGGCGGCGAGGATGGGGGTCTGGCCCTGGGCGGTGGCCAGATTCTGCCGGGCGGTGTCCAGGCTGGCCTGGGCCCGGGCCACGTCCAGGCTGGTGGCGTTGCCCGCAGCCTGCCGGGCCTTGGCCACCTGCAGGTTCCGCTCCGCCAGGGCCACCTGGGCCTTGAGCACCCCGATGTTCTGCTGGTTCTCGTAGAGGGAGAGGTAGGCGTTTACCACATCCCGCAGGACCTGGATCCGGGTGTAGGCCAGGTTGGCCTGGGCCAGGGCGTAGGCCTGCCGGGCCTGGGTTAGGTCCAGGATCAGGGTGGTGGGGTCCTGTTCCTTGGCCTTCAATTGGATCTCCGCGTTCTGCAGGGCCACCTGGGCGGTCTGCAGGGTGGGGTTCCCTTGGAGGGCCGCCTCGAGGGCCTTTTCCAAGGTTAGGGCTCCAGGCTGCTGGGCCGCCCCGCTTAGGGCGAGGGCCAAAGCGCTCCAAACCGCAAGCTTTCTCATGGGTTCACCTCCTTGAGGTAGCTTTCCAGCCGCAACTGGCCCAGGGAGCGCCTTAAGGAGAGGTAGGCCAAATAGGCGCTCACCCGGGCGCTTTCCAGGTTGTAGGCTGCCTGAAGCCGGGCGGTCTCCGCCTGGGCCACCTCCAGGGGGGTGGAGAGGCCCGCCTGGAGGCGTTTTTGGGCATCCCCCAGGGTCTGGTCTGCGGCCAAGAGGGCCTTCTGCGCCGCTTCCACCTGGGCCAACGCCGCCAGGTAGGCGGCGTGCCGCCCCCGGATCTCCGCCTCCGCCGCGGCGAGGGCCTGGACCAGGGCCGCCTTCTGGGCCTCCAGGTTGGCCTTCGCCTGGGCCAGGCTGGCCTCGAGGTCGGGGGCGAGGAGGGGGAGGCTCAGGGCCAGGCTGGCCCGCAGGCCCTTAGGCCCGCTGGCCTCGGGGACGTAGGTGGCCGAGGCCCCCACCTGCCCCGTGCCCAGGTTGAGGCTTAGGCCCAGGCTGGAGCCCGTGCTGGCCCCCACCTGGCCGTAGCTTAGGCTCAGGCTTCCCTGGGGAAGCCACCGGGCCCTTTCGGCGTAGGCCAGGGCCTCCTCCGCGTCCTTAAGGGCGTTTTTCGCCCGCTGGATCTCGGGCCGGTTGGGGAGGGCCTTTAGGGCCTCCTCCAGGCCCAGGGGAGATGGGGGCGGAGGAGGGGAGGTGGTAGGGGGAGGCCCTGAGGGCTGGCCCAAGGCGGCGTAGAGGGCGGCCCGGGCCGAGGCCTCCTGGGCCTGGGCTTGGGCGAGCTGGGCCTGGGCGCGGGCCAGGTCGGCCTCCGCCTGCCTTAGCCCCTGCTCGGAAAGCTGCCCCTCCCGGCGCTTGGCCTGGGCCACCCGGTAGGCCTCCTGGGCTACCTCCAGGGCCTTTTGGGCCACCTCCAGGTTCTTGGCGGCGAGGTAGGCGTTGAAGTACTGTTGGAGGAGGCTCAAGAGGAGGTCCATTTCCCCCGCCTCCCGGCTCAAGGCCGCCCGCTCCAGGGCCCAGGCGGCCTGGCGGAGGGCCTCGTGGGCGGGGCCGTAGGGCAGGGTGAGGAGGGTAAGGTTCGCCGTGAGGCCTTCGCTGAGGGTGCTTTGCCCCTCCAGGGCTAGGTACCCCAGGCTCCCCCCGGCGGAGGCCTTGAGGCCCAGGGCCGCCTGGGCTGCCTGGTAGGCGGCCTCGGCCTGGGCGTACTGGGCTTTAAGGGCCAGGAAGCCCGGGCTTTGGGGGAGGAGGCCCAGGGCCTGGGGTAGGGAAAGCCCCTGGGCTAAGGCCAGGGCGAGGAGGGGAAGGAGGGCCAGGGCGCGCATGATCTGAGTCTAGGGAGGTGCGGTTAGACCTAGGTTAGGACCGGGGGCCTAGGCTAACCCAAGTTGCCAAGGGTTTCCTGTGCCAGAAGGCCGAGGTTGTGGGCCAGAACGAAGGGGACCAAGCCACGCTCGCAGTACCCGTTCTTCGTTCCGCCCTCCTCCGCCAGGAAGACCTCGCGCTCCAGCTCCATCACCGTTTCCAGCACCTGCTTGACGACTTCCCTGACGACCTCATCCAGCTTCGGTCAATGCTAAACTTGGGCATGGGGTACCTCCCGTCTCTCTTATAGGTACCCCCTTTTGCTTAAGTGGGCTTACACAAAATCTGCAACGCTACCGGCCACGTCCACCTCCAGGCACCGGGCCACCCAAAGGGCACCCTCCTTCCAGAGGTGGGCGGTGAACTTCCGCTTCACGGCCCCATGCTACGTCAGTAGCTCACTCCCACAGGAGGGCCCTTTGCCCTTTAGCCCCTGGGCCGCCCGGCCTCGAGGCCCCGCTCCCGAAGAAGCCGCCAGGCGAGGAGAAAGGCCGTGAAGGCCAGGGCCGAAGCCAGGAGAAAGGCCTGCCCCAAGGCATGGGCTAGGACCGTCCCCGTGCTCTGGATCCGCTCCCCCAGGACACCTCGGAGGAGGGCTACCCCCGCTGCCCCGCTCAGGGAGCGGGCAAAGACCAGGGCCGAGGTCAGGGCCCCAAGCTCCTCCTTGGGTGTCCTCTCCTGGGCGGCGAGGAGGAGGGTGAGCATGCTGAAGCCCATCCCCACCCCTGCGAGAAACCCGAAGGGAGCCGCCAGGATGAGGGGCCACCCCGGGGCTAGGGCGTACCCTAAAAGCCCCAGGGTGAGGAGGCCGAAGCCCAGGAGCGTGAGCCTTCCTACCCCCGCCCGGAGGAGGATCCGAGAGGCGGCGATGGAGGCCAGGGTCCAACCCACGGTCATGGGGGTGAGGAGGAGGCCCTGAGTGGTCGGTCCCGCGCCCCGGGCGTGGGCAAAGAGGGGCACGTAGGCCACGGAGCCGAAGTAGGCCGCCCCTGCCAGGAGGTTCCCCAGGAAGGCCACCCGGGGAATGGGTTCCCGGAGGAGGGGCGGCAGGAGGGGCGGGTCTCCCTTGGCCTGGTAGCGGAAGGCGGGGAGGAGGAGGAAAAGCCCCACGAGGGCGAGAGGAGAGGCCCCCTCCAGGCCGAGGATTGCCAGGCCGCTGGCCGCGGCGAAGGCCAGGGCAGGCCCCAGGGCGAGCTTTCCCCTGGCCCGGGGGCCGTCCCGGTAGGCTCCCGCCACCAGGTAAGCGGCCGCGAGGCCGAAAGGGAGGTTGAGGTAGAAGACCCAGCGCCAGGAGGCGTAGGTGGCGATGAGCCCGCCCAAGGTGGGCCTGAGGAGGCCCAGGGGAAGGGTTTCCCGGTGGAGGGGCTTGGGGACTGGCTCCGCCTCCTGCCCCTCTCCCAGGTCCGGGGCAGGGTGGACGCGAGGCCCGTCCTTCCCTGGGCCACCCGGATCTTCCTGGGCCAGCCCCTGGACCCCAAGGACCTCCTGCCCCTTTGGCTTCGGGCGGCGGAGCGGGCCTACCGGGGGGATACCACCCTCCACGCCTCCCGCCCGGGCCCCCAGGAGGCCTTGGACCGGGTGGCCTTGGGGGCGGGGTGGATCTGGATTCTGGTGCGGCTTGGGCTTTGGGGAGGAAGGATGGGAGAGGTGAAGAGCGCGTTTCCTTTGGGCGAAGAAGAGGAGGTCTTCCGGACCTACGGCTTCGGCCCCCTCGAGGCGGGCCTCTACCTCCTGGGCAAGGCCATGGAGGCGGTGGGCCAGGCCCAGGCCCGGCTTTACCAGTACCGCAAGGAGCCCCTTTTGGAGGCCCTGGGCTGGCAAGGGATGAGCCTGGTGCGGGTGCGCCACCTGGTCCCCGAGGTGATGGCCAAGGCCACCCATTACCTAGAGGGCGGCGACCTCACCCGGGTCCTGGACCTCCTGGGCCGGGCCACCGACCTCCTGGAGCGGGGGGGCGGGGGGCTTTCGGAGCGGGAGATCCCCTACTACATCCTCATGGGCTACGCCCAGGCCCGGAGCCAGCGGCTCCGGCAGAGTGGAAAGGAGGCGGAGCATGCCTGAGAAGGTGCCCGGTGCAGCCCGCAAGCCCCGGGGACCTCTTCACCCTGGTGGGAACGGGGGGCGGGCCCTTTCCCTGCGCTTCGCCTAGGGGGTGGTCCGATGCCCATGCTGGAGGTTTTGGTCTATCGGGAAAAGCCCCTCACCCGGGAGGAGAAGGAAGCTTTGAAGAAGGAGGCCGAGGCCATCTTTCAAGAGGTCCTCGGCACCCCCAAGGGGCGGCTTCGGGTTTTCGTCCTGGAGGAGCGCCAGGCGGAAACGGATAAGTGAGCCCGGGAAGCGCTTCCCTTTCGGGACCAGGGTTGAGGTAGCGCACCAGGAGGCTGGTGTCTGCCAGAACCCTCACGCCTCCTCCTTCCAGGAGGCTTTCCAGGCAGCCTCCCGGGCCTTGGTGCGGGTTCTGAGGTAGGGGAGAGGGTCTTAGGCGGAGCCGCAGTTCCCACGCACGTGGGAAGGGGGCGGCGCTAAGGGGCCGCACGGTGGTTTCGCAGCGTGGAGTGCCCGGGATTAGGGCCCCCACCGCAGCTTTAGCTGCGGTGGGGTACTTAGAAGGCCCTCACCTCCACCCCCTGGGCCTCTAGGGCCTCCCTCACCACCCGTGCCACCTCGGGGGCGTTGGGGTTGTCCCCGTGGATGCAAAGGGTCTCGGCCCGCACCGCCACCTCGCCCCCGTCCAGGGCCTCCACCTTCCCTTCCAGGACCATGCGCACCGCCCGCCGGGCCGCCTCCTTGGGGTCCGTGATCCAGGACCCCGGCAGGGAACGGGGGGCAAGCTGCCCGCTTCGCAGGTAGGCCCGCTCGGGGAAGGCCTCGAGGACCACCCTTAGCCCCGCCTTCCGCGCCTCTTCCTCGTAGACCGTCCCCGGGAGGACCACCAGGGGAAGCCCCGGGTCAAAGGCCTTCACCGCCAGGGCGATGGCCCGCGCCGTCTCCCGGTCCTTGCAGGCTTTGAGGTAGAGGGCCCCGTGGGGCTTGACGTGGTGGAGGGGAAGGCCTTCCGCCCTTAGGAAGGCGTAGAGGGCCCCGATCTGGTAGAGGACGTCGGCGTAGACCTCTTCCGGGGAGAGGGCCATCTCCCTTCGGCCGAAGCCCACGAGGTCGGGGAAGCCGGGGTGGGCCCCTACGGCGACGCCATAAGCCTTGGCCAGGCGCACCGCTTCCCGGATGCGGCTTGGGCTTCCCCCGTGGAAGCCGCAGGCCAGGTTGGCGGAGGTCACCCAGGGAAAGACCGCCTCGTCCTGGCCGTAGGTGAAGGCCCCGTAGGACTCGCCCGCATCTGCGTTCAGGTCCACGGTCATGCCCCTAGCTTAATCCCCGCCCAGGGCCTCTCGGGAAGGCCTCCGCAGGGTGGTTTAATGGGGGTATGGCTATGCGGGCCATGGTGCTCACCGAGGTGGGGCGGCCTCTGGTCCTTCGGGAGCTTCCCGTGCCCGAGCCGGGCCCGGGCGAGGTTCTCCTTAGGGTGGAGGCCTGCGCCGTCTGCCGCACCGACCTCCACATCGCCGACGGGGAGCTCCCCCCGCCCAGGCTTCCCCTGGTCCTGGGCCACCAGGTGGTGGGCCGGGTGGTGGCCTTGGGGGAAGGGGTGGAGGGGCGGCTTGGGGCGCGGGTGGGGGTGGGGTGGCTGGCCTCGGCCTGCGGGGCCTGCAAGTTCTGCCGGAGGGGAGAGGAGAACCTCTGCCCCGAGGCCCGCTTCACCGGCTACCACCGGGACGGGGGGTATGCGGAGTACACCCTGGCCCGAGCGGCCTTCACCCACCCTTTGCCCGAGGGGGACCCGGTGCGCCTCGCTCCCTGGATGTGCGCCGGGCTTATTGGCTTCCGGAGCTACCGCTTCGTGCGGGACCGGGACCCCATAGGCTTTTACGGCTTCGGGGCGGCGGCCCACCTCCTCGCCCAGGTGGCCCGTTACGAGGGGAAGCGCTTCTACGCCTTCGTGCGCCCCGGGGACGAGGCGGCTAAGGCTTTCGCCGAGGCTTTGGGGGCGGCCTGGGCGGGGTATTCCGACGAGGAGCCCCCAGAGCCCCTGGAGGGGGCCATCATCTTCGCCCCGGTGGGGGCCCTGGTGCCCAAGGCCCTGAAGGACCTCGAGCCCGGGGGGGTGCTGGTCCTCGGGGGGATCTACATGAGCCCCATCCCCTCCATGCCCTACGCCCTCCTTTGGCAGGAGCGCCAGATCCGCTCCGTGGCCAACCTTACCCGGGAGGACGCCCGGCTTTTCCTGGAGGTGGCCCCTAAGGTCCCCGTGGTGCCCGAGGTGGAGCGGCTTCCCTTGGAGGTGGCCAACGAGGCCCTGGAGGCCTTGCGCCAGGGGCGGCTTCGGGGCTCGGCGGTGTTGGTTCCTTGAGAGGAGAGTTTGATCACGAGCAGGTAAAATCGTGAAAAAATTAACAAACACCCCTACGCCACCCGCCTTCCCCCCAGGTACACGGCCACCACCCGAAGCTCTTCATCCAGGACCACCAGGTCCGCCCGCTTTCCGGGAGCGATCTTCCCTCGGTCCCTAAGGCCCAGGTAGCGGGCGGGGAAGAGGGAAAGCCTGAAGGCCGCCTCCTCCAGGGGCACTCCCCAGGCCACCAGGTTCCTCAAGGCCTGGTCCAAGGTGAGGGCGCTTCCCGCCAGGTGCCCCTCCAGCCACACCCCATCGCCTCTCTTCTCCACCTTCTGGGACCCCAGGGTATAGGCCCCATCGGGCATCCCCGCTGCCATGGTGGCGTCGCTGACGAAGTAAAGCCCGGGGATGCTCCTCAGGGCCAGGCGCACCAGGGCGGGGTGGACGTGGAGGCCGTCGGGGATGAGCTCGGCCCACCGCCCCCGCTCCAGGGCGAGCCCCGCCACCCCGGGGGCGCGGTGGTGGAGGGGAGGCATGGCGTTGAAGAGGTGGGTGAAGCCCATAGCCCCTACTTCAAGGGCCTTCAGGGCCTCCTCGTAGGTGGCCTCGGTGTGGCCCAGCTGGACCCGCACGCCCCGGGCCACCAGGAAGCGGAGAAGGTCCAAGGTCCCGGGGAGCTCGGGGGCCAGGGTGACCACCCGCACGGGGGCCAGGGCGAGGAGGCGCCGGGCCACCTCCCGGTCGGGGGGAAGGGGGAAGGGGGGCTGGGCCCCGAGGCGGTTTGGGGAGAGGAAGGGGCCTTCCAGGTGGGTGCCCAGGAGGGCCTCGCCCAGAGGGCCTTCCCGGGCTTCCCGGATGCCCCTTAGGGCCCGCTCCAGCTCGGGGAGGGGGGCGGTGAGGGTGGTGGCGAGAAGCCCCGTGGTGCCGTGGCGGAGGTGGAAGGCCAAGGTGCCTTCCACCCCTTCCCGCCCGGCCATGACCTCGTGCCCCCCGCCCCCGTGGACGTGGAGGTCCAGGAAGCCAGGGAGGATGTAGGGACCGTCCACGGGGGCTTCCTCCAGGGCTTCTATGCGGCTTTCAAAAAAGAGGCGGCCCCGGAGGAAGCCCTTTGGCGTGAGGATCCTTCCTTCAAGCAGGCTCGCCTTCCCCCTTGCGGGCCACCAGGGTGAGGACGGTGTAGGCGGCCACCGCCTTGCCCTCCTGGTTCACCACCTCCACGGCCCACTCCACCACCCCCGTCTTCGCGTCCCGGGGACGCTTGCGCTTCACCGTGAGTCGGGCTTGGAGGGTGTCCCCAACGCCCACGGGCTCCAGGAAGCGGAGGTCCTCGAGGCCGTAGTTGGCCAAAACGGGCCCCGGGGCCGGGTCCACGAAAAGCCCCGCCGCCGCCGAGAGGACGAAGTAGCCGTGGGCCACCCGCTTCCCGAAGAGGCTCTCCTTGGCGGCGATCTCGTCCGTGTGGGCGTAGAAGTGGTCCCAGGAGAGGGCGGAGAAGAGGGTGATGTCCGCCTCGGTGACGGTGCGGCGGTGGGTGGTGAGGGTCTCGCCCACCTCCAGGTCCTCGTAGTACTTGCGGAAGGGGTGGACCCCGGCGGGCTTCTCCGCCCCCTTGGCGTACTCTCCGGTGAGGGCGGAGAGGAGCCAGGGGTCGGCCTGGAGGGCGACCCGCTGGAGGTGGCGCTTCACGGAGAGGAGCCCCCCAAGCTCCTCGCCCCCGCCCGCCCGGCCTGGCCCCCCGTGGAGGAGGCGGGGAAGAGGGGAGCCGTGCCCTGTGGAGGAGGCCGCGGTGCGGGCGTTCAGGATGTGAAGCCGCCCCACGTGGGGGGCGAGGGCCCCCAGGTAAAAGCGCGCCTCCTCGGGGTCGGAGGTGGCGAGGGTGGCCACGAGGCTCCCCCCGCCCAAGGCGGCAAGCCGCGCCGCCTCCTCCCGGCTCCCGTAAGGGAAGAAGGTGGCCACGGGGCCGAAGGGCTCCACCTGGTGGAGGGCCTCGGCCCAGGGGTCCTGGGCGAGGAGGAGGGTGGGGGGGAAGAAGGCCCCGTCCTCCCTTCCCGGATGCTTCCAGTAGACTTGGGCCCCCGCCTCGAGGAGGGCCGCCACCGCCTTTTCCACCTCCGCTCTTTGCTCCAAGGAGGCCAAAGGCCCAAGGTCCACGCCCTCCTCCCGGGGGTCGCCGAGCCTCAGGGCCTCGAGGCGCTTCTTCGTTTCCTGAAGCAGGGCCTCCAGGCGGTCCTTGGGCGCCAGGACCCGGCGGATGGCGGTGCACCGCTGCCCCGTCTTGATGGTGAGTTCTTGGGCGATCTCCTGGGCGAGGCGGGAAAGCTCCTCCTCCGTGGCCTCCTCTCCCAGGATGGCGGGGTTTAGGGAGTCGGCCTCGGCGTTGAAGAGAGCCCCCCGCTCCAGGAAGGCCGGGTGGCGGCGGATCCGGTCAGCGGTGGCCTTGGAACCGGTGAAGAAGACGCTGTCCCGGTGGTCCAAGGCGTCAAAGAGGTCCCCCACACCCCCCACAAGGAGCTGGAGGCTTCCCTCGGGGAGGAGGCCCGACTCCAGCATCATCCGCACCAGGGCCTCGGCCACGTGGGCCGTGGGGGTGGCGGGCTTCGCCAAGGTGGGGACCCCCGCCAGGAAGGCGGGGGCGAACTTCTCCAAAAGCCCCCAGACGGGGAAGTTAAAGGCGTTGATCTGGACGGTGATCCCCCCCTTGGGGGCGAGGAGGTGCCTCCCTTGGAAGGAGAGGTCTTTGGAGAGGGGAAGGAACTCGTCCTCGGGGAGGAGGTTGCCCTCGGGGAGGTGGCGGGCGAGGGAGCTATAGGCGTAGAGGACCCCGATCCCTCCGTCCACGTCGTACCAAGCGTCCCGCCTCGTTCCCCCCGTGGTGGCGTAGAGGCGGTAAAGCGCCTCCTTCCGCTCGGAAAGGTACTGGGCCAGGGCCCTAAGCCTTCTTCCCCGTTCCTGGAAGCCTAGGGCCAGAAGAGCCTTCCCTCCCACCTCCCGGCCCCAGGCCACGGCCTCCTTCACGGGAAGGCCCTCCGCCGTCACTCGGGCGAGGACCTCCCCCGTGCTGGCGTCCCGCACCGGGAGGCCTTCGCCCTGGCCTTCCCGCCACTCGCCCATGAGGTAGCTTTGTAGCTTCATGGCATGTCCCTTCTAGACGGTCTTGAAAGCCTCAAACACCTCGCCGCAGGCGGCGCACTGGTAGAGCATCTTGCAAAGGGTGGCCCCGAAGGCGTTCTTAAGGGCCACCTCCCGGCTTCCGCACCGGGGACAGGCGGGGTCCTCTTGGGCCATGGGAAGGGGGAGGGGCGGGGCGATGCCGTAGCGAAGAAGCTTCTCCCTAGCCTCCTCCGTCATGGCCTCGGTGGACCAGGGGGTGCGGGCCTCCTCCACCTCCACCTCCTCGGCCCCCGCCTCCTTGAGGGCCTTCGCGATCTCCTCCCGGATGAGCCTTAGGGCGGGGCAGCCCGAGAAGGTGGGGCGGAAGCGCACCTTGACCCGTTTCCCCTCGGCCTCCACCCCCAGGACCATCCCCATCTCCACGATGTTGAGGACGGGGATCTCCGGGTCCTTCACCCCCTTTAGGGCCTCCCAGTACCGCGCTACCACGCCTTGGCCTCCGGGTCCCAGCGGGCCACGGACTGCATCTCGGCGAGGAGGGACCATAGGTACTCCGTGTGTTCCTTGCGGCTTTTGGGCACGTAGCCCCTTTCCGGCACCCTAAGCCCCGAGCGCTCCAGATGGCGCGTGGCCTCCTCCAGGTAGCGGTCCTGGAGGGCCTTCAGGTCCGGCACGTACCCCGCCTCCACCAAAGCCTCCTCCCCTTCCAGGGGCACGAAGAGCTGCTTGGCGTAGGGGAAGAGGGTCTCCAGGGCTTCCTGGGCCCGGGCGTGGCTTTCCTCGGTGCCCAGGCCCAGGCGCTCCATCCAGAGGGCGGAATGCCGGAGGTGGAAGCGCTCCTCCTTGAGGATCCTTTCCGCCGCCTCCGCAAGGGGGGGGTAGGCGCTCCTTCGCGCCTCCTCCAGCCAGAGGTTCTCGTAGAGGTCAAAGAGGTACTGCCGCACCATGGTGAAGGCCCAGTCCCCCTTGGGAAGCTCCACCAAGACGGCGTTTTGGTACTCCAGGGGGTCGCGGAAGAAGACGAGCTGGTCGGGATCGGACCCGTCCAGCTCCCGCCTCAGCTCCAGGTAGAGCTTGGCGTGGCCCAGCTCGTCCTGGGCCAGGTTGGCGATGGCGATGTCCTCCTCGAGGATGGGGGCGTGGGCCACCCACTCGGAAAGGCGCTGGGCCAAGACCACCTCGTCGTCGGCCAGGGCGGTGAGCTTGGCGATAAGGGGTTCCCTAAGGCCTGGGTCAAGCACGGTCCACCTCCTTGGCGGTGATGAGGCCGTAGTAGCTCTGCAGGCGGTAGGTCTTGTCCTTTGCGGGGGCAAACCAGCTTTCCACCACCTCGGGCGTGGGCTCGGTGCCCACCACAAGCCTTTCCGGCACCGCCCAGAAGGCCACCCCCGGGGCCTGGAGGAGGGCCTCGAGGACCGCCCCCCTAGGCCCTTTGGCGAGGAAGCGCCCCACCAGGTCCCCGTAGACCATGCTCCGCCGGTGGCTCCGCTTGGCGAAAACCCAGTAGGCCTCCTCCTCCCCCTCCTCCTCGGGCTTTAGGTCCTTTAGGCCTTCCTGGCTCACGTGGAAGAAGGCTTCCGCCGGGGCCACGAAGAGGGCGTAAGCGGAAGGCCGCCGCACGAAGACGTGCCGGGCGATGAGGAGGGCGTGCTCGGGGTCGGTGGCGTGGACCGAGCCCACCATCTGGGGGACACTCCTTGGAGTGTCCTGCTTGATCACCTCGTACCGGGACCACTCCGTTCCCCACATAAGGCCTCCCTAGTCCGCCGCCTGGGCGAGCCGCCTCTTGGCGTAGGCCTCCATGGCCTCCCGCACCCAGCGCCCCTCCTCGTGGGCCTTCCGCCTGGCCTCGAGGCGGTGCCGGTTCATGGGGCCCTCCCCCCCGATCACCTTCCAGAACTCGTCCCAGGGGATGGGGCCGTGGATCCAGTTGCCGGTTTTCTCGTCGTAGCGGAGATGGGGGTCGGGGATCTCAAGCCCCGCCTCCAGGAGCTCGGGCACGTGCTCGTTCAGGAACTCCTGGCGGATCTGGTCGTTGGTCTTGGTCTTGATGCCCCAGCGGAGGAGGAGGGGGGTGTGGGGGGAGTCGGTGTCGTGGGGCCCGGCCATCATCAGGGTGGGCCACCACCAGCGGTTCAGGGCGTCCTGGACCATCTGCCGCTGCTTGCGGGTGCCTTTGGCGTAGAGGAGGACCGCCTCCTTCCCCTGCTTGTGGTGGAAGGTCTCCTCGGCGCAGATGCGCACCATGGCCCGGGAGTAGGGGCCGTAGGAGCACTGGGCCAGCATGGTCTGGTTCTTGATGGCCATGCCGTCCACCAGCCAGCCGATGATGGCCACGTCCGCCCAGGTGAGGGTGGGGTAGTTGAAGATATTGGAGTACTTGGCCTTCCCCGAAAGGAGGGCCTCCACCATCTCCTCCCGGGTGACCCCTAAGGTCTCGGCGGCGTGGTAGAGGTACTGGCCGTGCCCCGCCTCGTCCTGGACCTTGGCCAAAAGGATGAGCTTTCGCCTTAAGGAGGGCGCCCGGGTGATCCAGGCCCCCTCGGGAAGCATCCCCACCCACTCGCTGTGGGCGTGCTGGGAGATCATGCGGACGAGCTGCCGCCGGTACTCCGCGGGCATCCAGTCCCCGGGCTCGATCTTCTCCCCCCGGGCGATCCTGGCCTCAAACTCCGCAAGCCTTTCCGGGTAGTCGGGGTCCTCGGGGTAGCCGATCCTAAGCTTCACCATCCTCGCCTCCTTCCCGCACGCCTAAGGCCCGAAGCAAAAGCCCGGCGTACGCTTCCGAAAGCTCTTCCAGGGAGAGGGGACCGTCGGGCCGGTACCACTGGTAGGTCCAGTTGAGGGCGGAGAGGACGAAGAGGGTGGCAAGCCGCACGTTCTCCACCCGGAAGACCCCCTCTTCCACCCCCTCCCGGATCACCTCCTGCACCCCCTCCTCGTAGCGGCGCCTTAGGGCCTTGGCCTCCTCGAGGAGGGGAGGGGAGAGGTGCTTCCACTCGTGGAAGAAGACCGTGGCCCGGGGAAGCTCCTGGGCGATGACCCGGAGGTGCCCCTTGACCAGGGCCCTCATCCGGGCCACGGGGTCTTCCGGGGGGAGCTCCTCCAAGACCTTCTGGAACCGCTCCGCCGCCTGGCGCACCACCTCCAGGAGGAGCTCTTCCTTGGACCGGATGTGGGCGTAGAGGCTTCCCCCCTGGAGGTTCAGATGGCGGGCAAGCTCCCGCATGCTGGTGGCGTGGTAGCCCTTTTGGCTGAAGAGCTCGCCCGCCATGTGGAGGATCTGGTCCCGGCGCTCCATGGTCCTAACGATCGTTTGTTAGTTTGCCACACCGGGGGCGAAGGGACAAGTGTCCCCGCTCACCTTTAACCCGGATGGGCGCAGGGAAGGGATTAAAGGGAAAGGTAGCCCCCTCCTCCTAGCCCCCTAACCCCCCGCAAAAACCGGAGGGGGCCGGGTCAGCCCCGGAGGAGTGATCCTGTGGCTTGCAGAATCAGGCCTCCCAGGGGTTGACTAGGCGGAGGCCTTCAATTCCGGAGAAATCGGCGAGGTTGCGCGTGGCCAGAACCATCCCGTGCGCCAAGGCGATGGCCGCAATCTGGGCATCCTCCACGCTGATGGGCCTGACCTCCCGTTGGCGGTCCGCAACGATGCGCCCGTAGTGGACCGCGGCCACCTCATCAAAGGGCAGGCACCGGCCGGCGAAGTCCTCCTCAAACATGGCCCGGACGGCTTTGACCAAAGCCGCCTTCCGTTTACCCTCGGGCATGAGGGCCAACCCCAGCTCCATCTCCGCGCGGCTTATGGCCGAGACCCAGACCTCCTCGGGGTTTTGCCGGTCCAACCAGGCCACCACCTGCTCTGCGGGCTGGGGCCGGATGAACTCGGAGAGCACGTTGGTGTCCAGCAGAACCATGGAAGTCTACTCCGGCAGGGGCGGCCTGCGGGGCTGCCGGCGCGGAGGGAGCTGGAAGGCTTCTTCGGCCACGTCCTGGAACCGTTCACGGAGATGGGTGCCAAGCCCCTTGGGAAAGCTAGCCCCCAGCAGGACCGCCCTGAGGATGCGACGGGCCTCCTCTTCCATGGAGACCCCGTGTAGGGCGGCCCGAAGCCTCAGGGCCCGCTTGGTGGCTTCGTCCAGGTTGCGGATGGTGAGGGTGGCCATGCCTTTCACCTCCCGTCAGCTTGCATCCCAATCATTGCTTGCGTTGCTCTAAATGCATAGAGATCCGGCCAACCCGCCATCCGGGACGCATGTTCAGCTGCTTTCGGAGTCCCATGTCCAAAGGCCTTACCGACCGGTTGGTTGCCATTCTAGGCTTCCCGTCCCCCCTGTCAAGGGTGGACCTTGACAGGGGACGGGGGCTAGGGTAGGGTGTACTTACCGACCGGTCGGTGAGCTATGGTGACCGCTACCAAGGACCGCATCCTCGAGGAAGCCGCCAAGCTCTTCACGGAGAAGGGCTACGAGGCCACCAGCGTCCAGGACATCGCCCAGGCCCTGGGGCTTTCCAAGGCGGCCCTCTACCACCACTTCCGGAGCAAGGAAGAGATCCTCTACGCCATCAGCCTCCTCGCCCTGGAGGGCCTGGTGGCGGCGGGGGAGAAGGCTTTAGGCGTGGAGGACCCTAAGGAGGCCCTATGCCGCTTCATGGAGGCCCACGCCCGCTACTTTGAGGAAAACCGCCCCTTCTTCGTGGCCATGCTCCAAGGGATCCAAAGCCTCTCCCCGGAGCACCGGGCCGAGACGGTGCGCCTCAGGGACCGGCACGAGGCCAACCTGCGGGCGATCCTCAAGCGGGGCGTGGCGGCGGGGGTCTTCCGGGAGGTGGACGTGGCTTTGGCGGGGCGGGCGGTCCTTTCCATGCTCAACTGGATGATCCGCTGGTTCCGCCCCGAAGGCCCCATGCGGGCGGACGAGGTGGCCCGGGGCTACTGCGACCTGATCCTAAGGGGGTTAGCGGATGGAAATCCCGGAGCACAAGGAGCTTAGGGAGGTGGCCCGCCGCTTCCTGGCGGAGGCGGGGCCCAAGCTAAGGGAATACGAGGATAAGGAAGCCTTCCCCTGGCCCCTGGTGGAAAGGATGGGGGAACTAGGCTTTTTGGGAGTCTTCGTGCCGGAAGAGCTCGGGGGCGCGGGGCTAGACTTCTTCGCCTACCTGGCCCTTTTGGAGGAGATGGGGGGGTGGGCCTCCTTGCGCTCCATCCTCTCGGTGCAGCAAAGCCTGGTCCTCACGCCCCTTTTCACCTACGGCACGGAGGAGCAAAAGCGGCGCTACGTGCCCCCCTTGGCCCGGGGGGAGGCCCTCGGGGCCTTCGGCCTCACGGAGCCCGAGGCGGGGTCGGATGCGGGAAGCCTCAGAGCCCGGGCCTACCGGGACGGGGACTTCTACGTCCTGGAGGGGCAGAAGACCTTCATCTCCCACGCCAATGTGGCCGAGGTCTTCCTCATCTTCGCCAAGACCGACCCCGAGAAGGGGGCCAAGGGGATCACCTGCTTTTTGGTGGAGCGCAAGGACGGGGTTCGGACAACCCCCCTCAAGGGGAAGCTGGGGCTAAGGGCGGCGGACACGGGGATGGTCTTCTTGGACGGGGTGCGCGTCCCCAAGGAGCGGGTCTTGGGCAAGGAGGGGGAAGGTTTCAAGATCGCCCTTTCCACCCTGGACACGGGGCGCATCTCCTTGGCGGCGGGGGCGGTGGGGCTTATGCAAAGGGCTTTGGACCTCTCCCTGGCCTACGCCCGGGAGAGGAAGCAGTTTGGCAAGCCCCTGGCGGCCTTCCAGCTCGTCCAGGAGCACCTGGTGGCCATGAAGCTGGACCTGGAGGCAAGCCGCCTCCTCGCCTACCGGGCGGCCCAAAAGAAGGTGAAGGGGGAGCCCTACACCCTCGAGGCCAGCATGGCCAAGCTCTTCGCCTCCGAGGCCGCTAACCGGGTGGCCTACCGGGCCATCCAGGTCCACGGGGGGTACGGCTTCTTTGAGGAGTACGAGGTGGCGAGGCTCTATAGGGACGCCCGCATCCTCACCCTCTACGAGGGGACGAGCGAGGTGCAGAAGCTCATCATCGGGGCCCACCTCACGGGGGTGCGGGCCTTCACCTGAGGAGGGAACCCATGCCCATGTACTTTGAGGATTTTGAGGTGGGCCAGCGCTTCACCACCCCGGCCCGCACGGTGACCGAGGCGGACGTGGTGAACTTCGCCGGGGTCTCGGGGGACTACAACCCCATCCACACCGACGCGGAGTTCGCCAAGGAGACCCCCTTCGGGCAGCGCATCGCCCACGGGCTTCTGGTCCTTTCCATGCTCACGGGGCTCAGGCAACGCGCGGGCCACTTTGAGGGGACGATCATCGCCTGGCTGGAGATCCGGAACTACAGGTTCCTGAAGCCCGTCTTCATCGGGGACACGGTCCGGGGGGAAAGCGAGATCCTGGAGAAGCGGGAGACCTCCAAGCCCGACCGGGGCATCCTGGTCCAACGGGTGCGGGTCTACAACCAAAGGGGCGAGGTGGTCCAGGAAGGGGAGTTCGTGACCATGGTGCGGCGGAGGCCCGCTTGAGCCCTTTTGCCCGCTGGTTCCAAGCGGAGGTTCTGAGGAAGAAAGGGGGCGAGGCGAAAGCCTTGGGGTCAGGGTGGTCACCGCCGAGCTTTCCATAAGCTACCTGCGGCCCGTGCGGGAGGGGGTGCTTTGGGCCAAGGGGTGGGTGGTCCATCCCGGGCGCCACCTCCTCCACGCCGCCGGGGAGGTCCTCCTGGAGGGGAAGCGGGTGGCCTTCGCCAAGGGGGTCTTCCACCGGGTGGGCTAAGGGCTTATACTGGGTCCAACCCTGAGGGAGGTGGATATGTTCCCGAGCACCATGATGGACGAGGAGCTGAACCTTTGGGACTTCCTGGAGCGGGCGGCGGAGCTTTTCGGGAGAAAGGAGGTGGTCTCCCGGCTCCACACCGGGGAAATCCACCGCACCACCTACGCCGAGGTCCACAAGAGGGCGCGGAGGCTCATGGGGGGCCTCCGGGCCTTGGGGGTGGGGGAGGGGGACCGGGTGGCCACCCTGGGCTTCAACCACTTCCGCCACCTCGAGGCCTACTTCGCCGTTCCCGGGATGGGGGCGGTCCTCCACACCGCCAACCCCAGGCTTTCCCCCAAGGAGATCGCCTACATCCTGAACCACGCCGAGGACAAGGTCCTCCTCTTTGACCCCAACCTCCTTCCCCTGGTGGAGGCCATCCGGCCCGAACTGAAAACGGTGCAGCACTTCGTGGTTATGGACGAGCAGGCCCCCGAGGGGTACCTAAGTTACGAGGAGGTCCTGGGGGAGGAACAGGACCCCGTGCGGGTGCCGGAGCGGGCGGCCTGCGGCATGGCCTACACCACGGGGACCACGGGCCTCCCCAAGGGGGTGGTCTACAGCCACCGGGCCTTGGTCCTCCACTCCCTGGCGGCAAGCCTCGTGGACGGCACCGCCCTTTCCGAGAAGGACGCCGTCCTCCCCGTGGTGCCCATGTTCCACGTCAACGCCTGGTGCCTGCCCTACGCCGCCACCATGGTGGGGGCCAAGCAGGTCCTGCCAGGGCCTAGGCTGGACCCCGCCTCCCTGGTGGAGCTCTTTGACGGGGAGGGGGTGACCTTCACCGCCGGGGTGCCCACGGTGTGGCTCGCCCTGGCGGATTACCTGGAAAGCACGGGCCACCGCCTGAAGACCCTGAAGCGCCTGGTGGTGGGGGGAAGCGCCGCCCCCAGAAGCCTCATCGCCCGCTTTGAGCGGATGGGGATAGAGGTGCGCCAGGGCTACGGCCTCACCGAGACCTCGCCCGTGGTGGTGGTGAACTTCATCAAAAGCTACCTGGAGAAGGATCTTACCCCCGAGGCCCGCATCGCCCTCAAGGCCAAGACCGGCCTCCCCATCCCCCTGGTGCGCCTAAGGGTGGCGGACGAGGAAGGCCGCCCCGTGCCCAAGGACGGGAAGACCCTGGGGGAGGTGCAGCTCAAAGGGCCTTGGATCACCAAGGGGTACTACCAAAACGAGGAGGCGAGCCGAAATGCCCTCACCCCGGACGGCTTCTTCCGCACCGGGGACATCGCCACCTGGGACGAGGAGGGGTACGTAGAGATCAAGGACCGGCTCAAGGACCTGATTAAGTCGGGCGGGGAGTGGATTTCCAGCGTGGACCTGGAAAACGCCCTCATGGGCCACCCCAAGGTGAAGGAGGCGGCGGTGGTGGCCATCCCCCACCCCAGGTGGCAGGAGAGGCCCTTGGCGGTGGTGGTGCCAAGGGGTGAGGCCCCAAGCCCGGAGGAGCTCAACCAGCACCTCCTCGAGGCCGGCTTCGCCAAGTGGCAGCTTCCCGACGCCTACGTCTATGTGGAGGAGATCCCGAGGACGTCCGCGGGCAAGTTCCTCAAGCGGGCCCTTCGGGAAAGGTACAAGGACCTCTACGGGGAGGCGTGATGTTTTTGGAGATGTTCCGCCTGGACGGGAAGGCCGCCCTGGTGACGGGAGGGTCGCGGGGGCTTGGCCTCGAGGCGGCCCTGGCCCTCAAGGAGGCGGGGGCTAGGGTGGCGGTCATGGCCCGGCGGGCGAGCTTTTTTGAGGAGGCTCGGGAAAAGCTTGGGGAAGACGCCCTTTACCTGGAGGGGGACGTGCGGGACGAGGCCCGCCTCGAGGCCATCGCCCAGGAGGTGGAGGAGAAGCTTGGCCCCCTCACCATCCTGGTGAACGCCGCCGGGATCAGCTGGGGGGCCCCCTCCCTGGAGATGCCCGTGGAGAAGGTGCGGGAGGTCTTGGAGGTGAACCTGGTGGGGGCCTTTCTGGCGAGCCGGGTGGCGGCCCGGCGCATGAAGGAAAGGGGCTACGGCAAGATCGTCCACATCGCCTCCGTGGCCGGGCTCAAGGGGGAGTACCCCGAGGTCCTGGACGCCGTGGGCTACTCCGCCTCCAAAGGGGGCCTCATCGCCCTGACCCGGGACCTGGCGGTGAAGTGGGGAAGGTGGGGGATCAGGGTGAACGCCCTCGCCCCCGGGTTTTTCCCCACCCGGATGACGGAGAAGGTCCTCCCCCGGGCGGAACCCCTCCTCAAGGCCACCCTTCCCCTGGGCCGGCCGGGCAGGCCCGGGGAGCTTGGGGGGGCGGTCTTGTTCCTGGTGAGCCCCGCCTCCGACTACATCACCGGGGCCGTCCTCCCCGTAGACGGCGGGGCCACGGCCCTTTAGAGCTCGGGGAGCCTGAGGGCCGCTTCCTTCAAGCGCTCCCTCGAGGCGTGGAGGTAGATCTGGGTGGTGGCGATGGACTCGTGGCCCAGAAGGTCCTTCACGGCGTCCAGCTCCACGCCCTGTTCCACCAGGAGGGTGGCGTAGGCGTGGCGGAGCTTGTGGGGGGTGAAGCGCCTGGGGTCCAGACCCGCCCTTAGGGCCGCCTCCCGGAAGCGGGCTTCCACGTAGCGGGCGGAAGGGGGAAAGCCCTTGCGCTTTCCCTCCGCAAAAGTGAATATATTCACATTCCCTTGCGGCGGACCCAGCTCCAAAAGCACCGCCTGAGCGGTCTTGGAAAGGGGCACCAGGCGCTCCTTGTTGCCCTTGCCCACCACCCGCACCGCCACCGGGGTTTTCCCCTCCAGGACCAGGTTCTTGCCCTTGAGGGCCAGGGCCTCGGAGATCCTGAGCCCGGTGCCGTAGAGGAAGCGGGCCAAGGCGGTGAGGAGCCGGGCTTCCTTTTCCTCTTCCAGGGCCTTGAGGAAGCGCCTCAGCTCCTCGGGGTTCGGGTAAAAGGGAAGCCTCCTTCCCGCCTTGGGCCGGCCGATCCCCTCGGTGGGGTCCTCCTTGGCCTCGCCCTTCACCTCCCTGAGGTAGCGGTAGTAGCTCCTTAGGGCGGCCAAAAACCCCTGGACCCGCCTTGGGGCCCAGCGCTCCCGAAGAAGAAGGGCCCGCACCGCCTCGGGGCCCTCGGGGAGGGCTTCGGCCTTAAGGAAGCGGAACCAGAAGCGGAGGTCCTGGAGGTAGCGGCGCACCCCCCTTGGGGCGTAGCCCCGCTCCAAAAGGAGGTACTCCCCGTAGGGGGCGAGGGGCAGAAGGTCCTCGTCGGGCCTTTGGATGCCGAGGGTTTTCCAGAGGGCCTGGGCCATGGGGGCATTATACATGCGCGAAATGTACCTTTCGCGAACGAAGAGGTAGGCCCGAGACACCGGGCTTAAGCGCCCCACCGGCCGAGGAAGCGCTCCGCCGCCTCGGGCCTCGCGGGCAGGTAGAGGTGGACGAAGCTCGCCACGATCCGCCCGTCGGTGTACCCCTCCACCTCCTCGCCCCCCTTGCGGCGCCAGGCGGGACTTGGGGAGGCGGGAAGCCTCGCATAGTGGAACTCGTGCCCCTTGAAGACCTCCCCCGGCCTCGCCCAGGGGTTTTCCCTTAGGGCCACCACCTCCCGGTAGCCCAAAAGGGGCCTCTCCGCCATCCGGGCCTCCCCGGGGACCAGGCCCACCATGGGGAAAAAGTCCTCCCCCACCCAAAGCCCCTGGGAGAGGTACATGTACCCCCCGCACTCGGCCACGATGGGGCCAGGAAAACGGCGGATGGCTTCCCGCAGGGCCCGGTTCTCGGAAAGCCTCCCGGCGAAAAGCTCGGGGTAGCCGCCCCCCAGAAGGAGGGCGTGGGCTTCGGGGAGGGTTTCGTCCTCGAGGGGGCTAAAGGGCAAAAGCTCCGCCCCCAAGGCCTCCAAAAGCTCCAAGGCCTCGGGGTAGTAGAAGGAAAAGGCCCGATCCCAGGCGTAGGCCACCCGGGCCCTGGGGGGGCGCTTTTCGGGAAGGAAGGGAGGGGCCTCGGGAAGGGGCGGGGCGGAAGCGGCCAGGTGCAAGACCCCTTCCAGGTCCACCCGGAAGGCCCGCCTTAGGGCCTCCAGGGGCGGCGCCACCTCCCCCGCCAGGACCAGGCCCAGATGCCGCTCGGGGAGAGCCAAAGCGGGGTCCTGGGGCAGCCAGCCGAGAAGGGGAAGGCCCAGGGGAGCGAGGGCCTCCCTCAGGATCTCGGCGTGCCGCTCCGAGCCCACCCGGTTGGCAAAGACCCCCACCACCCGCACCCCGGGGTCGTACTCCAGGAAGCCCTTGGCCAGGGGGGCGATGGAGCCCGCCATCCCCTTGGCGTCCACCACCAGGGCCACAGGGACCCGTAGGAGCCTCGCCACCTGGGCGGTGGAGCCCACCTTCCCCAGGGGGTCCTTCCCGTCAAAGAGGCCCATCACCCCCTCTATGAGGGCGAAGTCTGCCCCCCGCATCCCGTGGCGGAAGAGGGCGAGGAGGCCCTTTTCGTCCAGGAAGAAGCCGTCCAGGTTGTAGGGCCTCCTCCCTGCGGCCCTTTCCAGGTGGGTGGGGTCAATGTAGTCCGGGCCCACCTTGAAGGGCTGCACCTTAAGGCCCCGCTCCCTTAGGGCCAGGAGGAGGGCCAGGGCCAGCGTGGTCTTGCCGGCGCCCGAGTGGGGGGCGGCGAGGAGCAGGCGCATCAGTGCTCAATCCCCCTTTGGGCGGGGACGCCCTGGTCAAAGGCGTGCTTCACCTTGCGCATCTCCGTCACCGTGTCCGCCAGGGCCAAGAGGGCCTCGGGGGCTCCCCTACCCGTGACCACCACGTGGACGTGGGGAGGGCGGGCGGAGAGGGCCTCCAAAAACTCCTCCAGAGGAACCCAGCCGTAGCGCAAGGGGTAGGTGGCCTCGTCCAGGACGACGAGGTCGTAGGCCCCCGAGAGGAGGGCTTCCTTGGCCCTTTGCCACCCCTCCCGGGCCAGGGCGGCGGAGCGGTCTAGGTCCTGGCTTTTCCAGGTGAAGCCGTCCCCCAGGCCCTCAACGGGGATGCCCAAAAGGGCGAAGGCCCGGTGCTCCCCGAAGCGGGCGGTGGCGTGCTTGATGAACTGGAAAATCCGCACCTTAAGCCCCCGCCCGTGGGCCCTAAGGGCGAGGCCAAAGGCGGCGGTGCTTTTGCCCTTGCCGTCCCCGGTGTAGACCAAAAGGAGGCCCCGCCTTTCCCCTTGGGGCTTGGCGTAGGGCTTTTGGCGCTTGGGCCCTTCCACGCCCAAAGCTTACCCAAAAGGACCCGCTTTAGCGGAAGAAGAGGCTTGGGCCAGGAGGAGGGCCGCCTCTCCCAAAGCGATCATGGCCCCGAGGACGTCCCCGTTCACCCCCCCGAGGCGCCCCACGGCGAGCCGGGCCACCCCCCAAGGCACCAGGAGGCCCAAAAGGGCGGGCAGGGGGTAAAGGAGGGGGAAAGGGAGGGCGAAGAGCAAAGCCCAGGGCCAGGCTCCCCCGCGCACCGCCCCCGCCATCCCCGGGTGGAGGAGGGGGTAGCGTTCCAAAAAGGGAAGGAAGGCGAAGCGGGCCCACCCGGGGAAGAGGAGGAGGAAGAGGGGGTCTCGCACCAGGGCCAGGGCCTGCCAGAGGAGGAGGAGGTAGACCCCTCCCACCCCGAAGGCGAAGGCCCCCAGGTGGGGGTCCTTGAGGATCCTCAGGCGCGCCTCCCGGGGCCTCGCCCCCAAAAGGGCATCGGCCGCGTCCAGAAGCCCATCCAGATGCAAAAACCCCGTGAGGCCCAAAAGGAGGGCAAGCCCCAAGGCCCCCCAAAGGCCCTCGGGGAGGGGCCAGAAGGCGAGGAGGGCCAGAGGAAGGCCCAGGAGGTAGCCCACCAGGGGAAAGAAGGCCACGCTCCTTTTGAAGTCCTCCTCCCCCGCCTCCAAGGGGGCCACGGGAAAGACGGTGAGGAGGGCGAGGGCCAGGCGGAAGGCCTTCATCCGCCCCGGGAGACCCCCGCCTCCTCAAAGGTGGCCATGTGGAGGATGCGGGCGGCGGCCCGAAGGAGGGGCATGGCCAGGACCGCTCCCGTCCCCTCCCCTAAGGCCAGGTCCAGGTCCAGAAGGGGCCTTAGGCCCAAGGCCTCCAGGGCCAGGCGGTGCCCGGGCTCCCGGGAGAGGTGGCCGGCGAAGAAGTGCTCCCGGACCTCCGGTTTAAGCCGCCAGGCGAGAAGCCCCCCGGCGGTCACCGGGAAGCCGTCCAAGACCAAGGGAAGCCCCGCCTCGTACCCCTCCAGGTACACCCCGGCGATGGCCAGAAGCTCAAGCCCCCCCACCTCCGCCGCCACCTCGAGGGGGTCCATCCCCGGCCGGAGGCGGGCGAGGGCCCTTTCCACCCCCTCCCGCTTGCGCTTTAGGCCCGCCTCCCCCACCCCGGTCCCCGGGCCCACCACCCGCTCCGGAGGGAGGTCCAGGAGGGCGGCGGTGAGGGCGGCGGCCGCCGTGGTGTTGCCGATGCCCATGTCCCCGGCGGCGAGGAGGGTGGCCCCTTGGGCGATGGCCTGCCTCGCCGCCTCCCGGCCCGCCAGGAGGGCCCTTTCCGCCTCCTCCCGGGTCATGGCCGGGCCCCGGGCCAGGTTGGCGGTGCCCGGGCGCACCTTGCGCTTCAGGAGCCCGGGGTGGTCCGGGAGCTCCCCCATGACCCCCACGTCCAGGACGTAGACGGCGCAGTCCGCCGCAAGGGCCAGCTGATTGATGGCCGCCCCGCCCCGGAGGAAGTTCAGGACCATCTGGTAGGTGACCTCCTGGGGGTAGGCGGAGACCCCCTCGGCCACCACCCCGTGGTCGGCGGCGGCCACCACCACCGCCCCCCGGCCGAGCTCCGGCTTCACCCGCCCCTGGAGGGCGGCGAGGCGCACCGCCACCGCCTCCAGGTACCCCAAGGAGCGGGGGGGCTTGGTGAGGTTCTCCATGCGGGCTTGGGCCTGGTGCAAGACCTCCCGGTCCAGCATGGAAGGGAGTTTACCCTAAGGGCATGGAGCTTTGGCTCGTGCGCCACGGGGAGACCCTTTGGAACCGGGAGGGAAGGCTTCTCGGCTGGACCGACCTTCCCTTAACCCCAGAGGGGGAGGCCCAGGCCAGGCGCCTTAAGGGGGTCCTCCCTCCCCTGCCCGCCTTTAGCTCGGACCTCAAGCGGGCCCTGCAGACGGCGGCCCTGGCGGGCTTCGCCCCCACGCCCACCCCCCTTTTGCGGGAGATCCACTTCGGGGCCTTGGAGGGGGCCCTTTGGGAGGGGCTTGACTCTCGCCACAAGGAGGCCCTCCTCCATTTCCAGGGCTTCGCCCCGCCTGGGGGTGAGGACCTGGAGGCCTTCCAGGAAAGGATCTTCCGCTTCCTGGAGGGGCTTAAGGAACCCGCGGTCCTCTTCACCCACGGGGGGGTGGTGCGGGCGGTCCTCCGGGCCCTGGGAAAAGACGGCCTCGTCCCCCCGGGGAGCGCCGTGGCGGTGGACTGGCCCAAGCGGGTCCTGGCCAAGCCCCTTGACGGCCTTGGGGAAAGGGGGTAGAAAGGCTTTTGAGATGCGGCCGGGGTGCCCCAGGGCCCGGATGTCCTGGGGCATAAAAGGGGGAAGACCGGTGAAAGTCCGGCGCTGTGCCGCAACGGTAACCGGCCCCAAGCGTTAGGCCCTTCGTCTTGGCCGGAAGCCCGAATACCCGCCCCGGTGCGCGCCTCACCTGCCCCCGAGCAGGGGCGAAAGGAGGCAGCTATGAAAAGAAAAGGACTTCGGTTTAGGCCTTTGGTTTCTCCCGAGAAAAGAGGTGCCCCTTGACGGGCCTCGAGCTCTTGGCCGTGGCCCTGGGGATGCGCCACGGGGTGGACCCCGACCACCTCACGGCCATAGACGGCCTCTCCCGGGTGAAGCCCTCGCCCCTTAACGGGGTCCTCTTCGCCCTGGGGCACGGGGGGGTCGTGACCCTCCTCGCCTTCCCGGCGGCGGCCCTCCTGCAGGGGCTGGACCTCGAGGCCTTCCACCTCCCCGCCCTTCTCCTCCTCCTGGTGGCGGCCCTGAACCTCTACCGGCTCCTTAGGCCCCAAAGCCCTCCCAAGGGGCTTCCCCTCCTCAACCCCCTTTTCCTAGGCCTCCTCTTCGGCCTGGGGTTTGAGACGGCAAGCCAGCTTTCCGCCCTGGCCCTTTCCGCCGAGCTTTCCCCCTTGCGCTTGGGGGCCTTCTTCACCCTGGGGATGCTCCTGGTGGACGGGGTGGACGGGTTTTTGGCAAGCCGCCTCCAAAACCTGGCCCGGGACTCCCAAAGGGCCGAGCGGGCAAGCCGCCTCCTCGGGTGGGTGGTGGTGGCCCTGGCCCTCCTTCTCGCCCTGGCGGAGCTTGGGGGGCTTGACCTGGAGGCCCTCGCCTTCCCCTTGGGCCTTGGGCTTTTCGGGCTTCTCGTCTCCTTGAGGCTTTACGCCCTGAGGCCGGCATGAGCCACCCCTACCCCCCGCCCCGAGACAAGAAGGGAAGCCGGATCGGCTTCACCACGGGGGCGAACGCCGCCGCCGCCGCCAAGGCCGCCGCCTTGGCCCTTCTTGGGGAGGCCCCGGAGGTGGTGGACATCTGGCTTCCCGCGGGCTGGCGGCAACCCTTTAGGGTCTTCCGCCTGGAGAGGAAGGGGGACGGGGTCTTGGCGGGGATGATCAAGGACGCGGGGGACGACCCCGACATCACCCACGGGGCGGAGATCCAGGCCTACGTGCGCTTCGCCAGCGAGGACCGCCTCGAGGGGGGCGAGGGGGTGGGGGTGGTGACCAAGCCGGGGCTTGGGGTGCCCGTGGGGGAGCCCGCCATCAACCCGGTGCCGCGGCGGATGATCTGGGAGGCCGTGCGGGAGGTGACGGAAAGGCCCCTCGCCATCACCATCGCCATCCCCGGGGGGGAGGAGCTCGCCAAGAAGACCCTAAACCCGAGGCTCGGGATCCTCGGGGGGCTTTCCGTCCTCGGGACCACGGGGGTGGTGAAGCCCTACTCCACCAGCGCCTTCCGCATGAGCGTGGTCCAGGCGGTGGGGGTGGCCCGGGCGAACGGCCTCTTAGAGATCGCCGCCACCACCGGGGGCAAGAGCGAGCGCTTCGCCAGGAAGCTTCTTCCCCACCTCCCGGAGATGGCCTTCATAGAGATGGGGGACTTCGTGGGGGACGTGCTCAAGGCCTCGAGAAAGGTGGGGATTGAGGTGGTGCGCATCGTGGGGATGATCGGAAAGATCTCCAAGATGGCCGACGGCAAGACCATGACCCACGCCGCCGGGGGCGAGGTGAACCTCCCCCTCCTCCTCTCCCTCCTCAAGGGGGCGGGGGCAAGCCCCAAGGCCCTCAAGGAGGCGGAAGGGGCGGCCACCGCCCGGCGCTTCCTGGAGCTCGCCCTGGAGGAGGGGCTTGAGCTCTTCTTTCTAAACCTCGTGCGCCTCGCCCAGGAGAGGCTCCAGGCCTATATCGGGGAAAGGCCCAGGGTGAGCGTGGCCCTCACCGACTTTGACCGGGGCCAGTGCCTCGCCGCCTGGCCCGACCGGGAGGTGTACCGTGGATGACCTGATCAGGGCGCAGAAAAACCCCGCCCACCAGATGACGGAAAAGGGCAGGGCCATTGAGGAGGAAAGCTTCCGCATGGTGGACGAGGAGGCGGGCCCCCACGGCTTTTCCGAGCTGGAGTGGCCCATCGTCCGCCGGATGATCCACGCCACCGCCGACTTTGAGTACAAGGACATCACCCGCTTTAGCCCGAAGGCGGCGGAGGCCGGGCTCAAGGCCATCCGGGAGGGGGCCAGGGTCCTGGTGGACGCCCGGATGATCGCCTGCGGCCTGAACCCAGAAAGGCTAAGGCTTTTCGGCAACGAGGTGGTGGAGCTCCTCTCCCACCCCGAGGTGGTGGAAAGGGCCAAGGCCAAGGGGAGCACCCGGGCCGAGGCGGCGGTGGCCTACGCCTGGGAGAAGGGCCTCCTGGATGGGGCCATCGTGGGGGTGGGGAACGCCCCCACCTTCCTCCTCGCCCTGGTGGAGGCCATCCGGCAAGGGGCGAGGCCCGCCCTGGTCCTGGGGATGCCCGTGGGGTTCGTGAACGTCCTCGAGGCCAAGCGGGCCCTCATGGAAACCCCCGTGCCCTGGATCGTCACCCTGGGACGCAAGGGGGGAAGCACCCTGGTGGTGGCCGCCCTCCACGCCCTGATCCGCCTGGCGGCGGACGGGGGGGTGGATACCTCCAAGGCCTATCGGGAGGGGTAGATGGTCTACGTGATCGGCATGGGGGCTAAGGGCAAGGAGGGCCTAAGCCTCGCCGCCCTAAGGCGCCTGGAGGAGGCCCAGGTCCTGATCGGCGGGAAAAGGCACCTCGCCCACTTCCCCCACCACCCCGGGGAGAAGGTCCCCGTCCAAGGGCCCCTGGAGGCCCTTTTGGACCTGGCGGAGGCCCAGCTTAAGGAGGGGAAGAGGGTGGCCTTCCTGGCCTCGGGGGACCCCCTCTTCTACGGGATCGGCAAAAAGGTTCTGGAGCGCTTCCCCGAGGCCGAGGTCCATCCCGCCCCCACCGCCTTCCAGGAGGCCTTCGCCAGGCTCAGGCTCCCCTGGGACCGGGCCCGCTTCTTCTCCCTCCACGGAAGGCCTTTGGGCGGGGTGCTCTTGGAGCTAAGCCTCTCCCCCCTCTCCGTGGTCTACACCGACCCCGAGAACACGCCCCAAAGGATCGCCCAGGCCCTTTTGGAGATGGGCCTGGAGGGCTTCCGGGCCCACGTGGCGGAGCGGCTTGGGGAGGAGGACGAAAGGGTGCGGAGCTTCCCGAGCCTCAAGGCGGTGGCCGAGGGGAGCTTTTTGGAGCCCAACCTCCTCATCCTGGAGGCCAAGGGGCCCCTCCCCCCTCGCCTCGGCTTCTTCCCCGACGAGGCCTTTGAGAAGCGGACGCCCAAGAAGGGGCTCATCACCAAGCGGGAGGTGCGGCTTCTCGCCCTGGGGCTTCTTGGGCTTCCCCCGGACGGGGTGCTTTGGGACGTGGGGGCTGGGACGGGGAGCGTGGGGATTGAGGCGGCAAGGCTTGCCCCCTTCGGGGAGGTCTACGCCGTGGAGAAGAACCCCGAGTCCTGGCCCCACATCGTGGAAAACGCCCGCCGCTTCGGGGCCTATAACCTGGTCCTGGTCAAGGGGGAGGCCCCCGAGGCCCTGGAAGGCCTTCCCGCCCCCCACGCCGTCTTCGTGGGGGGAAGCGGGGGGGAGCTGGAAGGGATCCTCCGGGTGAGCCTAAAGGCCCTGAGGCCCGGGGGGCGGCTCGTGGTGGCGGCCATCACCCTGGAAAACCTCCTCGCCGCCTACGGCTTCCTCAAGGCCACGGGGCTTCCCCTGGAGGGGGTGCAGGTGCAGGCGGGTCGGGTTGTGCCCCTCGGACCCTACCATCGCCTCGAGGCGCAAAACCCCACCACCCTCCTCGCCGTGACCAAGGAGGGGGCATGAAGCTCTTCCTCATCGGCCTAGGCCCCGGCGACCCGGAGCTTCTCACCCTGAGGGCCCTTAGGCTCCTCCAAAAGCTTCCCGTCTTCTTCTACCCCAAGGAGGAGGGCCGCCATCCCGTCGCCTTGGGGATCGCCCGGCCCTTCCTCCCCGAGGGCAAGCCCCTCCTCCCCGTCCCCCTCTTCACCGGAAACGACCCCGAAAGGGCCCAAGCGGCCCGGGAGGAGGCGGCGAGGCGGATCCGGGAGGCTTTGGCCCACTACGGGGAAGGGGGGTACCTGGTCCTTGGGGATAGCCTCCTCTACGCCTCCCCCTTGAACCTCCTCCCCTACCTGGAGGGGGTGGAGGTGGAGGCCGTCCCCGGGATCAGCGCCCATCAGCTGGCGGCTTCCCGCCTCCTCAAGCCCATCGCCTTGGGGGAAGGGGGGTTCGCCGGGGTGGTGGGGCTTGGCCCCGTGGACCCCGAGGGGCTAGAGCGCTTCCAGAGCGTCTTCGTCTATAAGGCCAAGGACCTGGAGGCCCTGGAAAGGGCCTTCCCCGGCCGGGAGGGGTGGGCCTTCCTGCGGCTTGGGATGCCGGGGGAAAGGGTCCTTCCCCTAGGGGCGGCCAAGGGGGTGGCGCGGGACTACTGGACCCTGGTGGGGCTTTGGCGGAAAGGAGGGGAGGGATGAGGCCCGTGGTGCACGTGGTGGGCGGGGGGCCCGGGGACCCGGAGCTCCTCACGGTGAAGGGGGCGAGGCTTTTAGGGGAGGCCCGCTTCGTCCTCTACACGGGAAGCCTCTTCCCCGAGGAGGCCCTTAAAGGGCTCGCCCCTAAGGCCCGCCTTCTGGACTCCAAGGGGATGACCTTGGAGGAGATCGCCAAGGCCCTGGCCGAGGAGGCGAGGAAGGGCGGGGTGGTGGTCCGGCTCCACTCGGGGGACCCGGGGCTTTACGGGACGCTTCTAGAGGAGAAGGAGGCCCTCGAGGCCTTGGGCCTCGAGGTGGAGGTGGTGCCTGGGGTCACGGCGGCCTTCGCCCTGGCGGCTCGGGCGGGGCTTGCCCTCACCGCCCCGGAGGTGGCCCAGGCGGTGGCCTTCACGCGCCTTGGGGTGCGGACCCCCGTGCCCCCTGGCCAGGACCCCAAAAGCCTCGCCCGGAAGGGCCTGACCCTGGCGGTCTACCTCTCGGGGATGCACCCGAGGAGGCTTTCCCGGGAGCTTTTGGAGGCGGGGCTTCCCGGGGACACCCCGGTGCTCTACGGGCACAGGGTGGCCCAGCCGGGGGAGGAGGTGGGGCTCACGGACCTTAAGGGCCTCGCCCACCTCCCCGCCCGGGACACCACGGTCTATCTGGTGGGGGAGGCCCTAAGGGCCAAGGGCACGCGGAGCCGGCTTTACGACCCGGACTTTAGGCACCGGTACCGGAGGTGAGGGCATGGGGGAACTCTACCTGGTGGGCATGGGCCCCGGGGACCTTCCGGGCCTTACCCAAAGGGCCCGGGAGGCCCTGGAAGGGGCGGAGGTGGTCATCGGCTACAGCACCTACGTGAAGCTCCTGGAGGAGATGGGGCTCCTTAAGGGGAAGGAGGTGGTCAGGAAGGGCATGACCGAGGAACTGGACCGGGCGGAGGAGGCCCTAAATAGGGCCCTTTCCGGCCAAAGGGTGGCCCTGGTCTCGGGGGGGGACCCCGGGGTCTACGGGATGGCGGCCCCCGTCCTGGAGCTCATGGAGGAAAGGGGCCTGAGGCGGGCGGACGGGGGGGTGGGGCTTCCCGGGAGGTTCGCCGGGAAGGAGGGGGAGGTTTTCCTGGCCGTCATCCCCGGGGTCACGGCGGCCAACGCCGTGGCAAGCCTCCTAGGAAGCCCCCTCGCCCACGACACCTGCCTCCTAAGCCTTTCCGACCTCCTCACCCCTTGGCCCCTCATTGAAAGGAGGCTCCACGCCGCAGGCCAGGGGGACTTCGTGGTGGTCCTCTACAACCCTCAAAGCAAAAGGCGGGACTGGCAGCTTTGGAAAAGCGCCGAGATCCTCTTAAACTACCGCCCCAAGGAGACCCCGGCCGCCCTGGTGAAAAGCGCCTACCGGAAGCGGCAGGAGGTGGTCCTCACCACCCTCGAGGGGCTCCTTACCGCCGAAGCGGGGATGCTCACCACCGTGGTCATCGGCAACAGCCAAAGCCGCTTCTACGAGGGGACCTTCCTCACCCCGAGGGGCTACGCCTTGAAGTACGACCTGGACACCAAGGAAGCCCTCCCCGGGGAGACGCCAGGGCTTTCTCTAAGGAGGCGGGATGCCTGAGCTCGGGCCCCTGCGCCCCGAGAGGGTGGCCGTCTACACCCTCACCCTCCCCGGCCTTTCCGTGGCGGAAAGGATCCACAAGGCCCTCCCGGGAAGCACCCTCTACGCCGCCGCCAAGTACCGGGGGCTCCTCGAGGGGGCGGTCTACTTCGCCGAGCCCATCAAGGACCTCCTCCAAAGGACCTGGCCCCTCCACGACGGCCACGTCTTCGTCATGGCCTCGGGGATCGTCCTAAGGGCCATCGCCCCCCTGATCCTGGACAAGCGGGTGGACCCCGCCGTCTTGGTGGTGGACCTAAAAGGGCGCTACTTCGTCCCCCTTCTCGCGGGGCACCTGGGGGGGGCGAACCCCCTCGCCCGCCACCTGGCGGAGGCCCTGGGGGGCGAGGCGGTCCTCACCACGGGGACGGATAGCCTCAACGCCCCCGCCCCCGACCTCCTGGCCAAGGCCCTGGGGGCCAGGGTGCCCGACTGGAAGCCCCTTAAGGAGGTCTCGGCCCTTCTGGTGGACGGGAGGCCCGTGGGGTTTTACTCGGACTGCGTGGACCTGAGTCCCTTAAAGCGCTACCCCATGGTGCGCCTCCTAGAGGCCCCGGAGGCGGAAGGGGTGGAGGGGATGGTCCTCTTCACCGTGCGCAAGCCCTTTCCCCTCCCCGTCCCCGCCTTTTTCGCCCACCCACCCGCCCTGGTCCTGGGGATCGGGTGCAACCGGGGGACCCCCTTGGCGGAGATCCGGCGGGAGGTCTTTGCCTTTTTGGAGGAGGGAGGCTTCGCCCGGGAAAGCCTTCGGGCCCTGGCCACCGCCGAGCTCAAGCGGGACGAGGAAGGGCTTCTCGCCTTCGCCGAGGAAACGGGCCTCCCCTTGCGCTTCTACCCCAAGGAAGTCTTAAACGCCCAAAGGATCCCCAACCCCTCGGAGGCGGTCTTCCGCCACACGGGGCTATGGGGGGTGGCCGAGGCCACCGTATTGGCGGAAGGGGCGAGGCTCCTCGTGGAGAAGACCAAGCGGGGGAACCTCACCCTGGCCCTGGGGGTCCTCCCCTTGGGGATCCCCGAGGAGGCCCTCCCGTGATCCCCAAGCTAGCCCCTTCGGGGCTGATCCTCGCCGCCCACGGCTCCCCAGACCCACGGGCCCAGGCCCTGGCCCAGGGCCTTAGGAAGGGCCTGGAAAGGGTCCTTGGGGTGGAGGTCCTCCTGGGCTTCATAGAGCACCAAAGCCCCACCCTTCTGGAAAGCGCCCTGGAGCTCGGGCGGCGGGGGGGCGGGGTGGTCCTGCCCCTTCTGCTCCTGGGGGCGGGGCACCTCAAGGCGGACCTTCCTTTGGCCCTGGAGGCGGCGCAGGCCCGCTACCCCGAGGCCCATTTCCGCCTCGCCCGCCCCCTCGGCACCCATCCCGCCCTGGTGGACCTCTGGGCGGAAAGGCTTCACCGGCGGGGGGCCACGCCGAAGGACGGAGCGGTCCTGGTCCTAAGGGGGGGCACGGACCCCGGGGCCAACGCGGAAGGGGCGGCCCTCGCCCGGCTCATAGAGGAGAAGGCGGGGCTTCCCGTGGTCCCGGCCTACGCCGCCAAGGCGAGGCCCACCCCCAGGGAGGCCCTTTTGCGCCTCGCCGCCTTGAGGCCCAGGCGGGTCTTCCTCCTTCCCCACCTCTTCTTCCGGGGGGTGGTGGAGGAAAGGCTCAAGGGCCGGGTGGCGGGGCTGGACCTGGAGGTCCTCCCCCCCCTCATGGGCCACCCCGCCCTCCTAAGGGCCCTTTCGGACCGGTACCGGGAGGCCCTGGAAGGGGGGTACGCCCCTTGCGACACCTGCCGCTTCCGCTTCCCCGTAGGCCGCTACGCCCCGAGGCGCGAGGCCCAGATCGCCGGGCTCAGGGCCCTCCGCCACGCCCTCTTCGCCCCGGGCCGCCACCCCCACGGGCCCTTCACCCACCTCCTCCTCTGCACCGGGGAGGACTGCCGGGAGAGGGGGGCCTTGCCCCTCCTTAAGGGCCTCGAGGAGGGCCTTCGGGACCTCAGGCCTTGGGTGCAGCTCACCCCCACCCCCTGCCTTTCCCGCTGCGGGAAGGGCCCCATCCTCCTGGCCTACCCCGAGGGGGTGGTCTACGGGGGGGTGGGCCCGGAGGACGTCCTGCCCTTGCGGAGGGTGCACCTCGAGGGGGGCGAGATCTACCGGCCCAAGCTTTTGGAGGTGATCTAGATGGCATGCCACGAGCTTTCGGCTTTGAGGATCGCTATCGGCGAGCTTTTGGAGAAGGAAGCCCACGACCTGGAGCACGAGCGGGAGGAGCTTCTCCCCGTCCTCGGGAAAAGGCCCGAGCTTAGGCGCCTCACCGAGGCCAAGACCCTCCCCGCCATGGAGGCCGCCCTCAAGGAGGCCCTCCTCCACCTGGAGGAAAGGGCGGCCCAAGCCCCCGAGGAGCCCTACTGGCGGGGGCTTATCCTGGCGGCGGAGGCCATGGAGGGGCGCCTCAGGGCCCTTAAGGCGGAGGCCGAGGCCCTCTACCAGGACCTGGACGCCCTTCACCACAGGCTCCACCGCCTCTTCCCGAGGAGGCGATGAGGGGCAAGGTCTACCTGGTGGGGGCGGGCTTTGGGGGGCCCGAGCACCTCACCCTGAAGGCCCTAAGGGTCCTGGAGGAGGCGGAGGTGGTCCTCCACGACCGCCTGGTCCACCCGGAAGTCCTCGCCCTGGCCAAGGGGGAGCTCGTCCCCGTGGGCAAGGAGGGCTACGGGGAGAAGACCCCCCAGGAGGCCATCACCGAGAGGCTCATCGCCCTGGCCCGGGCAGGCCGCACCGTGGCCCGGCTCAAGGGGGGGGACCCCATGGTCTTCGGCCGCGGGGGGGAGGAGGCCTTGGCCCTCAGGCGGGCGGGCATCCCCTTTGAGGTGGTCCCCGGGGCGACGAGCGCCGTCGGGGCCCTTTCCGCCCTGGGGCTTCCCCTAACCCATAGGGGCCTCGCCCGGAGCTTCGCCGTGGCCACGGGGCACGACCCGAGCCTACCCCTCCCCCAGGCGGACACCCTGGTCCTCCTCATGCCTCTCCACGCCCTGGAGGGGCTTAAGGAGAGGCTTTTGGAGCGGTTTTCCCCGAAGACCCCCCTCGCCCTCCTCGCCCGGGTGGGCTGGCCGGGGGAAGCGGTGCGGCTTGGCCGGGTGGAAGACCTCCCGGGCCTTGGGGCGGGGCTTCCTTCCCCGGCCCTTCTGGTGGTGGGGGAGGTGGTGGGGCTTTATGGCGAACTCCTCCAAAAAGACCGCGGCCTTTAGCGAAGTGGAAAAGGCGGCGGTCTACCGGGCCCTCCTCACCCGTAGGGACATCCGCCACTTCCGGCCCGATCCCATCCCGGAGGAGGTCCTGGAAAGGCTCTACCAAGCGGAAAGGGCTCGGGAGAGGGCCCTTTTCCAAGGGAAAGCCCGGCAGGTTTACGACCGCTTGCGGCTTGAAGGGCTCCTCGAGGCCCCCCTCCACCTCGCCGTCTTCCAAAGGCCCGTCCCAAGAAGCCTGGGCCACCGCGCCATGCCCGAAACCCTCGCCTACTCCGTGGTTCTGGCAGTGGGCAACCTTTGGATCGCCGCCCGGGCCGAGGGGATCGGGATGGGGTGGGTGAGCATTCTGGAACCCGAAGCGGTGGCAAGGCTTCTTGGAGCTCAACCAGACTACCGGCTTCTGGCCTACCTTTGCCTGGGGTACCCCCGCGCCTGGCCGGACGAACCCCTTTTGCAACGGGCGGGTTGGCGCCAAAGAGAACCCCTTTTGCGCTACAGGGAGCGCTTTCCATGAGCCTCCTCCTCGCCCTCCTCCTGGACGCCCTTTGGGGCGAGCCTCCCTCGAGGCTCCATCCCGTGGTCTGGATGGGGCGCTACCTCTCCTGGGCCTGGAAAAGGGTCCGGGGCTTCGGGTCCGGGGCCTTCTACTGGGCCTTGGGGGCCCTTCTCTTCGCCCTTCCCGCCTTCCTCCTGGACCTCCTCCTCAGGCCCTGGGCCTGGGGCTGGGTCCTTTTGGGCCTTTGCCTCAAGCCCCTTTTTAGCCTGAGGATGCTCCTCGCCGAGGTGCTTTCGGTGGAAAGGGCCTGGGGGGAGGATCTGGAGGCCGCCCGGGCCCGCCTTTCCCGGATCGTGAGCCGAAGGACCGAGGACCTCTCCGAGGAGGAGGTGCGGGAGGCGGCCCTGGAAAGCCTTGCGGAAAACCTCTCCGATAGCCTCCTCGCCCCTCTCCTCTACTACGCCCTCTTCGGCCTCGGGGGGGCCGCCCTCTACCGCTACGCCAACACCGCCGACGCCATGTGGGGCTACCCGGAGCACGGGGCCCGGGGGGCCTTCGCCGCCCGGGCGGACGACCTTTTGAACCTGCTTCCGGCAAGGCTTGCGGGCCTTCTCCTCTGCCCACCCGGGCTTTGGGGGAGGCTTTGGCGGGAGGCCCGCAAGACCCCTTCCCCCAACGCCGGCTTCCCTATGGCCGCCCTGGCCCTGAGGCTCGGGGTGCAGCTAAGGAAACGGGGGGCCTACGCCTTAAACCCCCTGGCCCCCTCCCCCCTACCCGCCCATCTCCGGAAGGGGGTTTTGTGGGTGGGCGGTTTGGGGTACGGGGTGGGGCTTCTCCTGGCGGCGGCCACGGGGTTTTGGTAGGCTTGGGAGGTGGAGCGGAGCCGGGACTTCCTGCTCCAGGCCAAGCGGGACCTGGAGCAGGCCAGGCTTTCCCTACGGGAAGGGTTTTTTGAGTGGGCGGCCTTCGCGGCCCAGCAGGCGGCGGAGAAGGCGGTGAAGGCCGTTTTTCAGAGGCTGGGTGCCGTGGCCTGGGGCCACTCGGTGGCAGGGCTTCTGGAAGAGCTTGCCCAAAAGCTTCCTGTGCCTGAGGCCCTGTTGGATGCCGCCAGCGAGCTGGACAAGGCCTACATCCCAAGCCGGTACCCCGATGCGCTACCCGAAGGCGCTCCCTTTGAACGCTACCGGCGGGGCGAGGCCGAGCGCCTCTTGGGACATGCGGAGGCGGTGTATGCCTACTGTGAAGGTGTTCTATCCCAGATGGACGAGGGAGGAACTCCTCCTCCGCCTCGAGGAGGGGCTTAAGGCCCTGGAAAGGGAAATCCCCCTCCTCGAGGCCTGGCTCTTCGGCTCCTGGGCCCGGGGAAGGGCCTCGGTGGGAAGCGACGTGGACCTCCTCCTTCTCTACCGGGGGCCCCGCCGGGAGGACCTCCACCGCCTGGCCCGCAAGGCCTTCCCCGGGCTCCCCCTGGAGCTTCACGCCTACACCGAGGAGGAGGCGGCCCGCCTCGAGGCCGTCCTCGCCCGGATGCGGGAGGGCGCCCTCCGCCTCCGTCCTTAGCCTGGGCCCCACTCGGCCTCCCGCGGCCTCCTTACCATGGGAAGGATGCTGGACGACGTCCTCCGCCCCATCCACGGGGGGCCTGACGGGGGCCCCGAGCCCCTTTGGGATTTCTCCACCAACGCCAACGCCCTGGGGCCCAACCCGGTGATCCTGGAGTACCTGCGAAGGACCGACCCGAGCCGCTACCCGGACCCCCTCTACCGCAAGGTGCGCCGGGCCCTGGCGGAGGCCCACGGGGTGGCCCCGGAGCAGGTGGCGGTGGGCACGGGGACGAGCGAGCTCATCCACCGCCTGGCCCGGTGGAACTACCTCAGAGGGCCCATCCTCCTCCTTCCCCCCACCTTCAGCGAGTACGCCCGGGCCGCCCGGGCCCTGGACCTTCCCCTTTGGGAGGCGGAAAGCCCCGAGGCCTTTTTGAACCTCCTCCCCAAAAGCTCCCTGGCCTTCCTTTGCGTGCCCAACAACCCCACGGGGGAAGTCTTTCCCTTCCTGGAGGAGGCGGCCAACCGGGCGGGCGGGGCCTTGGTCCTGGACCTGGCCTACTACCCCCTGATGGAAAACCCCCCTCCCCTTCCCCAAAAGGCCTTCTGGCTCTATAGCCCCAACAAGGCCCACGGCCTCACCGGGGTGCGGGCGGGGTACCTGGTGGGGCCCGTGGACCTCACCCCCTTCCAGCACCTGGCCCCCTCCTGGCCCGTTTCCGTCCACGGGGAGGCCCTCCTCCTAGGCCACCTGGACCCCGGGGCCCAGGCCTGGCTTGCGGAAAGCAAGGGGGAGCTTTTCCGCCTGAGGCGGCTTTTGGCCCGGGGGCTAAGGGGGCTTGGCCTGGAGGTCCGGGAAAGCCCCGCCAACTTCCTCCTGGTGCGGGTGGAAAGGGCCACGGAGGTGGCCTTGGCCTTAAGGGAGCGGGGCCTAAGGGTGCGGGACTGCACCAGCTTCGGGCTTCGGGAGTGGCTCAGGCTTTCCGCCCAGAAGGAGGAGGCCATAAGGGCCCTCCTCGCCGCCCTGGAGGAGGTCCTTGTAGACTTGGGGCGTGGAGCTTGAGGCCCACCTAAGGGAGGCGGCGCGGCGGCTACGGGAGCTTTGGGCCGTGGAGGTGCGCCTTGCCAAAGGCTAAGGCCCTCATCGTCTGGGGCACGGGAAGCGGGGTGGGGAAAAGCCTCCTGGTGGCGGGGCTTCTCCGCCACTTCCGGCGGCTTGGCCTGAAGGCGGCCCCCTTCAAGGCCCAGAACATGGCCAACCACGCCCGGGTGGTGCAAGGGGGGGAGATCGCCTCCGCCCAGTGGCTCCAGGCCCTGGCCGCCGGGGTGGAGCCCGAGGTGCGCATGAACCCCGTCCTGGTGAAGCCCTTCGGGGAAAGGGGTGCCCAGGTGGTGGTGTGGGGGAAAGTGGACCCCTTCCTCTCCGGGCTTCCCTGGAAGGAAAGGAAGCCCCACCTGGAGGCCCCCATCCGGGAGGCCCTGGAAGGGCTTTTGGCCGAGTGCGAGCTTTTGGTCCTCGAGGGGGCAGGAAGCCCGGTGGAGCGGAACCTCTGGCCCGACCTCCCGAACCTAAAGGTGGCGGAGTGGGCCGACGCCAAAGCCCTCCTGGTGGCGGACGTGGACCAGGGGGGAGCCTTGGGGGCCCTCTACGGCACCTGGGCCCTTTTGGGGGAGCACCGGGGAAGGCTCGTGGGCTTCGCCTTCAACAAGTTCCGGGGGGACCTGGAGCTCCTCAAGCCCGCCTACGGGCTTCTGGAGGGCTGGACGGGCATCCCCGTCCTCGGGACCCTCCCCCTTCTTCCCCTGGAGTTCCCCGAGGAGGACGGCTTCCGCCACCGCCCCAAGGCGGCGGAAGGCCCCAAAGTGGCCCTCCTCCGCTACCCCCACGCCGCCAACCTGGACGAGTTCTGGCCCCTTTCCGAGCTCGCCCGCCTGGTCCACGCCCGAAGCCCCGAGGAGGCGGAAGGTTCAGAACTCCTCCTCCTTCCGGGAAGCCGCCTCCCGGCAAAGGACCTCCCCTGGCTTAAGGCCTTCCTCCCCCTGATCCAAAGGCACCTGGAAAGGGGCAAGCCCGTCCTCGCCGTCTGCGGGGGGGCGGAGATGCTTGGCCAGGCCCTCGAGGACGAAGCCGGGGTGGAGGAAAAGGGGGTCTTCCCCGGCCTTGGCCTCCTCCCCTACCGGGTGCGGATGGCCCCCGAGAAGACCGTGAGAAGGGGGCGGGTGCGCCTTCAGGGGCTTTCGGGGTACTGGGCGAGGTTAAACGGCCTCGAGGTGGAGGGGTACGAGATCCATCACGGCCAGGGCCTTCCCCTCTTCCACCAGGAAGGAGGCCTCCTCGCCACCTGGCTCCACGGCCTTTTGGAAAACCCCGGGGTGCAGCGGGCCCTCTTCGGCCGGGAGGCGAGGGCCCTGGTGGAAAACCTGGACGCCCTGGCGGACGCCCTGGAAGCCCACCTAGACCTAAGGAGTCTCCACCGGGCCTTGGGCCTTGGGGGCAAGGCCTTCCCCGCGGGAAGCCCCAAGGCCCTAGACCCCGCCCCCCCTCCCGGCCTCGTCCTCCTCCTGGGGGGGGCCAAAAGCGGCAAAAGCCGCCTGGCCCAAAGGCTCGCTGGCCCCCACGCCACCCTCATCGCCACCGCCGAGGCCCGGGACGAGGAGATGGCGGAAAGGATCCGCCGCCACCAGGAGGAACGCCCCCCCACCTGGGAGACCCTGGAGGAGCCCTTAGACCTGGCGGAGGCCCTAAAGAAGGCCCGCCACCCCACCGTGGTGGTGGACTGCCTCACCCTCTGGGTGGCCAACCTGATGGAACGGGGCCTAAACCCCTTGGAGGAGGGGAAGCGCTTCCTAAGGGCGGTGGAGGAAAGCGGCAAGCGGGTCATCGCCGTTTCCAACGAGGTGGGGATGGGGATCGTCCCGGCTAGCGCCCTGGCCCGGCGCTACCGGGACCTCCTGGGCCAGGTGAACGCCCTCTTGGCCCAAGAGGCCCGGGAGGCCTACCTCCTAGTGGCGGGGCGGGCCCTTCGGCTTCAGTAGGCCAGAAACCACGAAGCCAGCTTCACCCCACCGCCAAGAGGTTGAGCAAAGCGGCGTAGCCCGCCAGGTGCTCCTCCCTTATGCCCCCATCTTACGAGAACTCCCGGGCAAGCTCCCTAAGCCGCTCGGCGATGCCGGTGTACTCCAGCTCCTCCATGGGGAGCATAGCGGGGCCGAAGAACCCCTGACGGCGCATCTCCTGGGCCTTCTCCACCACCTTGGCCCGCACCGCCTCCCACACGGGGTCGGCGAAGAGGTCCACGGGCTCGGAAAGCCGCCCCTCCTTCAAGGAGAAGGCCAGGCCGCAGACCATGGGCACGCAGAAGAAGGTGGAGGCCGGGGTGTTGGCCTTGACGGGCATCAGGGGCATGTGGTGGCTTCCCCGGGTGTCCCCGGCCACGAAGGGGGCGAGGGCGAAGACGGGCCCGAACTCCTCCGTGGCGGGGAAGATCTTCTGGGTGCGGACGAGGGCCACCGGGTCGTCCTTGCCCACGTAGCGCCCGGCGATGTTCCTAAGGCGGGTGGTGCTCACCACGGCGGCCACCTCCCCGTGCTTCCGGGACCAGATGGAGGCGATGGCGAAGCGGTGGGAGTCGCGAAGCAGCGTGGCGATATCGTAGAGGCGCTCAGGAGCGTCCAGTTCAATGTAGCTATCCCGCTCCGTCTGGGCCAGGTCCATGATGCGGAAGCGGAAGCCGGGCCGAAGCTCCGGGGAAAGGAGAAGCCCCGAGGAGTACATGGGGTCGGCGAAGGCCAGGTAGAGGGGCAGGTTGAAGGCCCCGGGCTCCGTCTTGTCGGCGGCCAGCACCATAAAGGGCTCCGAGGGACGCTCTTCAAACTCCATCTCCGCCACCTGGGGCCCAAGGCCGTGGAGGTTGCCGGTGAAGGCGTCCTTCAAGAGGTCCTGCCCCGCCCCGTAAAGACCCTCCTCCTTGGCTACCGTCGTGCCTTCCCGGAAGGCCTTCCAGGCGAGCCCGTGGACCTCGGGGTGGCCCGGGCCCTGGGTGTGGGAAAGCAGGAGGACGATGTCGTCGCCGATGTGGAAGACATAGGCGTCCAGGAGGAGGCGGCCCACCGCCTCCCGCACCACCTCCTCCACCCGGGCCAGGACCTTGCGGCTTGGCAGGGTGTGCCCACCCACGGAACCGATGTCCGCCTTCAGGACGGAAAGGGTCACCTTCATGCCGGACACCTCCTTTTCCATATTTCCACGAACAAAGCGGCCATGCAACCCTTAGGGCGGGAAAAGAGCCCTTAAAAGCTTGGAACCGGGGAAACAGGCCGGTGTGGTACCATGGGAAGGATGGCCGAGGCCTTCTGTCCCGTCTACGCCGCTTTGAATATCCTCCAGGAGAAGTGGACCCTTCACATCATCCGCGCCCTCCTGGAGGGGCCCAAAGGCTTTAACGAGCTCTCCCGGGCCATCGGCGGCGTCAACCCCGCCACCCTCTCCCAGCGCCTCGAGCACCTGGTGGCCCTAGGGGTGGTGGAGAAGCGGGTGGAGTCCTACATGCCCCCCAGGACCCGCTACAGCCTCACCGAGGCGGGCCGGGAGCTAGAGGCGGTGATCCAGGCGGTGGAGCGCTGGGCCCGCAAGCACCTGAAAGCCCCCGTGGGTTAAGCCCCCAAAGCCTCCCTCCCCGCCACACCAGGTGGTAGGGCCTGGAGTCCTCCCCGGGAAAGTCCTCCCGGAAGTGGGCCCCCCGGCTTTCCTCCCGGGCGAGGGCGGCCTTAAGGAGAAGTCGGGCCAGGAGGAGGTGGGCGGCCTCCACCTGGGGCCTCGAGGCCACCCATCCCTCTTCCAGGGGCAGGGCCTTCCAGGAGGCTGTTGGAGGCCAGGTTCCTGAAGCCAGGCCCTAAGGGCCTCCATGCCTCCCATTGTAAGGAACGGGGGATTCCCCTTCCCCCCTTGGGGCTAGGCTTTGGGAGATGGGAAACCGCCTGAAGGACGCCCGTAGCCCCTACCTCCTGGCCCACGCGGAAGACCCCGTGGACTGGTACCCCTTCGGGGAAGAGGCCTTCCAGAAGGCTAAAGCCGAGGACAAGCCCATCTTTCTCTCCGTGGGCTACCACACCTGCCACTGGTGTCACGTGATGCACCGGGAGTCCTTTAAGGACCCGGAGGTGGCGAGCCTCCTCAACGCCCACTTCGTGGCGGTGAAGGTGGACCGGGAGGAGCGCCCCGATGTGGACGCCGCCTACATGCGGGCCCTGGTGAGCCTCACGGGCCAGGGGGGCTGGCCCATGAGCCTCTTCCTGACCCCTGAGGGCAAGCCCTTCTTCGGGGGGACCTACTTCCCCAAGGAAGACCGGATGGGCCTTCCCGGCTTCAAGCGGGTCCTTTTGGCCGTGGCCGAGGCCTGGCAAAAGAGGCGAAAGGAGGTCCTGGAGGAGGCCGAGCGCCTGGCTCAAGCCCTCTGGCGAAGCCTCACCCCGCCCCCGGGGCCCATCCCCAAAGAGGCCGAGGAGGAGGCTTTGGGCCGCCTCGAGGCCACCTTTGACCCGGAGTGGGGGGGCTTCCTCCCTGCCCCCAAGTTCCCCCAGGGGCCCCTTCTCCTCTACCTCCTCGCCCGGGCCTGGGAGGGGGAAGGGCGGGCGGAAAGACTCCTCTTCCCTACCCTGAAGGCCATGGCCCTGGGCGGGATCTACGACCAGGTGGGCGGGGGGTTCCACCGCTACAGCGTGGACCGCTTCTTTAGGGTCCCCCACTTTGAGAAGATGCTCTACGATAACGCCCTTCTCGCCCGGGTCTACCTGGGGGCCTACCGGCTTTGGGGCGAGCCCCTTTTCCTCCGGGTAGCCCGGGAGACTTTGGACTGGATCCTTTCTCTACAGCACCGGGAAGGAGGGTTTTTCACCGCCTTGGACGCCGAAAGCGAGGAGGAGGAGGGGCGCTACTACACCTGGACCGAGGCCGAGCTTAGAGAGGCCTTGGGGGAGGACTTCCCCCTGGCCCGGCGCTACTTCGCCCTGGGGGAGGACCTAGGGGAAAGGTCCGTCCTCACCGCCTGGGGCGAGGAGGAGGTGCGGAAAGCCCTGGGAGAAGGGTTTTCCACCTGGCGGGAGGGGGTGCGGGCTAGGCTGCAAAAGGCCCGCAGGCTTAGGATGCCCCCCGCCCTGGACGACAAGGTCCTGGCCGACTGGACCGCCCTGGCGGTGCGGGCCTTGGCCGAGGGGGGAAGGCTCCTTGGGGAGGGGCGCTACCTGGAGGCGGCCCGCAAGGGGGCCCATTTCCTCCTCACCGCCATGTACCGGGAAGGCCTTCTCCGGCACGCCTGGCGGGAAAGCCTGGGGGAGGAAGCCTACCTCGCCGACCAGAGCTTCGCCGCCTTGGCCCTTCTGGAACTCTACGCCGCCACCGGGGAGTGGCCCTACCTGGACTGGGCCAGGCGGCTCGCCGAGGCGGGGTGGCGGCTTTTGGAGGAAGGGCCTTCCCTCCCCCTTCCCGCCAAGGAGGTGGAGGAAGGGGCCATCCCCTCGGGGGAAAGCGCCTTGGCCGAGGCTTTGGTGCGGCTTGGGGCGGCCTTCGGCGGGGACTACTGGGAAAGGGCCGAGGCGGTCTTGGCCCAAAGGGCCCTCTGGCTTGGCCGCTACCCCCACGCCCTCCCGGGGGCCCTTTACGCCAAGGCGCTTTTGGAGCGGGGGACGGAGCTCGCCCTGCCCCTCCCCTCTCCTCTCCTCGAGGCCGCAAGAGGGGCCTTCCTTCCCCTCACCCAGCTGGTGGTGGGGCCGAGCGGGGCCCTGCCGGCCCTGGAGGGCCGGGAGCCGGGGAAGGCCTATGTGTGCCGGCGGGGGGTCTGCTTCCTTCCGGTGAAGCGGTGGGAGGAGGTGGAGGCCTTGGTGCGGAAGGGCGTTTAGTGATTTCTTTCACGATTCATCCCGCTTGTGCGCTTCTTCTCCCTTAACCGCTTGACTCCGCCCCCATCTTCGGCTAAGCTACTACCGACCGTTCGGTAAGGAGGCACCCATGCCCGAAGCCTGGATCGTGGAAGCGGTGAGGACCCCCATCGGCAAGCACGGGGGGGCGCTTTCCTCCGTGCGCCCCGATGACCTCTTGGCCCATACCCTCTCGGCCCTCATGGAGCGGGCCGGCGTCCCCAAGGAGGAGGTGGAGGACGTCTACGCGGGCTGCGCCAACCAGGCGGGTGAGGACAACCGCAACGTGGCCCGCATGGCCCTCCTCCTCGCCGGCTTTCCCGTGGAGGTGGCGGGGTGCACCGTGAACCGCCTCTGCGGCTCGGGCCTCGAGGCCGTCGCCCAGGCCGCCCGGGCCATCTGGGCGGGCGAGGGCAAGGTCTACGTGGGAAGCGGGGTGGAGTCCATGTCCCGAGCCCCCTACGCTGTCCCCAAGCCGGAAAAGGGCTTCCCCACCGGGAACCTGGTCATGTACGACACCACCTTGGGCTGGCGCTTCGTCAACCCCAGGATGCAGGCCCTCTACGGCACGGAGAGCATGGGGGAGACCGCCGAGAACCTGGCGGAGATGTACGGGATTCCTCGGGAAGAGCAGGACCGCTTCGCCCTCCTCTCCCACCAAAAAGCGGTGCGGGCCTGGGACGAGGGGAGCTTTCGGGACGAGGTGGTCCCCGTGCCCGTGAAGCGGGGCAAGGAGGAGGCCCTGGTGGAGGTGGACGAGGGCCCGAGGCGGGACACCTCCTTGGAGAAGCTGGCCCAGCTTAGGCCCGTCTTCCGGGAGGGAGGGACGGTGACGGCGGGGAACTCAAGCCCCCTAAACGACGGGGCGGCGGCGGTGCTCCTGGTTTCTGACGACTACGCCAAGGCCCACGGGCTAAAGCCCCTCGCCCGCATCCGGTCCATGGCCGTGGCCGGGGTGCCCCCGAGAATCATGGGGATCGGCCCCGTGCCCGCCACGAGGAAGGCCTTGGAGCGGGCGGGGCTTACCTTGAAGGAGATCGGCCTCATTGAGCTCAACGAGGCCTTTGCCGCCCAGAGCCTCGCCGTGCTTCGGGAATGGGGCCTAGACATGGAAGACCCCCGCCTGAACCCGAACGGCGGGGCCATCGCCTTGGGCCACCCCTTGGGGGCCTCGGGGGCCCGGATCCTCACCACCCTGGTCCACGAGATGCGCCGCAGGAAGGTCCAGTTCGGCCTCGCCACTATGTGCATCGGCGTGGGCCAGGGGATCGCCGTGGTGGTGGAGGGGCTTTAGGGAGGGGGCCAGGGGACCTTCACGTGATATTCTTCACGATTAAACCCGCTCGTGAATAGGATCTCCACACCCGGCCAGGCCTGGCCCAAAAGCCAGAGGTCCCTAGGGTCCACCCGCACCGGCTTGGCGTAGCCCCCGAGGCTCCCCTTGTCGGCGAGGAGGACGAGGGGCCTCCCCGAGGGGGGAACCTGGATACCCCCTAAGGGCGTGGCCTCGGAAAGCCCCTCCCCGCCCGGGACCTCCCCTCCCAAAAGCTCCACCCCCATGCGGTCGGCCCGCACCACCCGGAAAGGCCCCGAGAGAAAGGCCCATAGGGCCTCCCGGCTGAACTGTGGCCCGGGGAGGAGCCTAAGGCGGAAGGCCTCGGGCAGGGGCCTTGGGGCGAAGGAAAGCCCAGGCCGCACCCAGGCCTCCTTCCCAAGGCCCAGGACATCCCCCGCCCTCAAAGGGCGCCCCACCCGGCCCCGGAGGTCGGGGGAGGCGGAGCCCAGGAAGGCTTGGGCCTCGAGGCCCCCCGCCACCGCCAGGTACCCCCGAACCCCCCGGCCCTTGGGGCGGAAGCGGAGGGTTTTGCCCCGGGGCCAGAGGAAGCTTTGCCCTGGGGGGATCTCCTCCCCCTCCAGAAGGGCCACGAAGCCGTAGCCCGCAAAGCCCGCCACCAGGTGGCGGAGAGCGGTGAGAACGGGGCCCTTGTAGGCGAACTCCAAAAGGGGCGCCCCTTTGGGGTTTCCCACCAGGCGGTTGACAAGCCCCGCCGAGTAGGGGTCCAAAGGCCCCGAGCGGGCGAGGCCCAGGTGCCCCGAAAGGAAGCGCCCCCCGTCCACCACCAGGTCCAATAGCCCAGGCTCCTCCACCCGGAAGGCGGGAAGCCTGGAAACCTCGGGGAGAAGCTCCAGGGGACGGGGCTCGGGCGGGGAAGGCCCCTCGGCCTCCAGAAAGCGCACCCGGTCCCCGGGACGGAGGAGGAAGGGCTCTTGGCGGTGGGGGTCGTAGACCGCCACCAAGGCGGTGCCCAGAAGGTGCCACCCCCCGGGGGAAGGCAGGGGGTAGATCCCGGTCTGCGCCCCCGCCATGGCCACGGCGTGGGCGGGAACCCGGGGCCTCGGGTGGGGCTTCCGGGGAAGGCGCAAGGCCTCGTCCACCGGGGCCAGGAAGGGGAACCCCGGGGTGAAGCCCAGGGCGTAAACCCGGTACAGGGGGGCCTGGTGGCGGCGCTTCGCCTCCTCGAGGCTTAGCCCCGTGCGGCGGGCCACCTCGGGGAAGTCTTCCCCGTCGTAGCGGACGGGGATCTCCACCACCCGCCCCTCCCCTTCCCCTTCCGGGGAAAGGCCCCGGAGGAGGCGCAAAAGACGGGGGCGGGGGAGGCGGCGGGGATCGTACTCCAGGTACAAGGTGGCGTAGGCGGGAACCGCCTCCCAAAGCCCAGGGGGCGGGTCCCTTAGGAGGCTTCGGGCCAGGCCTTGGGCCAGGCGGTTCGCCTCCTCGGAAAGCCCCTCGCCGAAGACCAGGTAAAGCCCCTCCACCCCCTCACTCTACCGGGGCCTGGAGGGGCCTGTCCGCAAGCTCCCGGTCGGGGAGGAAGAGAATGGCCAGAAGGGAAAACCCCACGAAGACCGCCGAGAAGAGGAAGATCCTCCGGAGGGCCGCCACGATGCCCTCCATGAGGGCCCCCTTGACCTTGGCCTCTACCGCCTCTATTTCGGCCAGGACCCACCCCGTGGCCTCCTTGAGGGCTTGGGCCTCGGCCTCTCTCAGGCCCTGGCGCACCCCTTCCAAGACCTTAGGGACCTCCTGCTCCAAGCGGGCCTGTACCTGGGCCAGCACCGCTTCCCTAAGGGCCGGAGGGGGCGGGGCCTCAAGGAGGTCCCGAAGCCCTGGGCCCAGGGGGGAGCGCAAAAGGGCCTGCTGGGCTACCCTATCCCCCGCCCAGGCCCGCCTAAGAAGGTCCAAACTCCCCTCCACGAGGCCCCCCGGGAGAAGAAGCCCCTTGAGGCTTTGGGAAAGGGTGGGGTCGGCCAAAAGGGCCTCCCGGGCCTTTTCGTCCCTCAAGAGGGCCTTTTCCACCTGAAGCGCAAGCTGGCGGAAGCGGGCGGGGATGCCCCCCGGGGTCAGGTTTTGCTTGAAGGCTTCGGGCAGGAAGGGGTCCTGGACCAGGGCCTGGTAGGCCGCCTCGTCCCCGGAAAGGGCCTTGGGCAGGAGGTCTTTAAGGCGGGCAAACTCCTGGTCCAGGTCCAGCGCCATCCCCTCCCCCGCCCGGGCCATGGCGGGGGCGCTTCCCCCGGGGAAGGCGGCCTTCAGGTGGTCCGAGAGGCTCCCCGCAAGAAGGGTGCCCAGCAGGGCGATGCCCATGGTGGAGCCGATCTGCCGGGTGAACTGGACCATGCTGGTGCCGCTCCCGATGCGGGCCTTGGGGAGGTCGTTCTGGGCCACGATGTTGAGCACGCTTTGCGCCGGGCCGAGGCCGAAGCCCAGCAGGAAGAAGAGGAGGATGACCAGGTAGAGGGGGGTGGACACCTCCAAAAGAAAGTGAAGGATCAGGAAAAGGGCGAGGAGAAAGAGGGCGCTTCCCGCGAGGATGGCCTTGTACCGCCCGAAGCGGGCCACGAGCTGCCCGCCCCCCAGGCTTCCCAGGATGACCCCCAGGGTGAGGGGGAGGACCGTGACCCCGCTTTGGCTAGCGGAAACCCCCTTCACCACCTGGAGGTAAAGGGGCAGGAAGGCCACGGCCCCGAGGAAAGCGGGCCCGTAAAAGAAGGCCGCCAGGGCGGCTAAGGAGAAGGTGGGAATGCGGAAGACGACGAGGTCAAAGAGAGGATGGGCCACCTTGAGCTCGGCGTAGACCCAGGCGAAAAGGCCCAAAAGGGCGCCCAGAAGAAGCCCCAGGATCACCGGGCTTCCCCAAGGGTAGGTGCTCCCCCCCCAGGAGAAGGCCAGCATCAAAGGCACGGTCCAAAGGACGAGGAGGAAGGCCCCCAGGAAGTCAAAGGGCTCCCTGTGGCCAGGGCGGAGCCTAGGCATGTAGCGCAGGATGAACCAGAGGGCCACCGCCCCCACCGGCATGTTGATGTAGAAGACCCAGCGCCAGGAGAGGTGGTCCGTGAGGAGCCCCCCAAGCCAGGGCCCCACCGCCGAGGAGAGGCCGAAGACCGCCCCGAAAGCCCCCGCAAGCCGCCCCCGCTCCCTGGGGGGGAAAAGGACGGCGATGGTGGTGAGGGCCAGGGCGAAAAGGGCCCCGCCCCCCACCCCCTGGAGGCCCCGGAAGAGGATGAGTTGGGCCATGTTCTGGGAAAGCCCCGAAAGGGCCGAGCCCAGAAGAAATAGCCCCACCGCCCAAAGGAGGATGCTCTTGCGGGAGAAGAGTTCCGTCAAGCGGCCAAAGATGGGGGCCGAGACGGTGGAGGTGAGGAGGTAACTGGTGGTGACCCAGACGTAGTACTCCGCCCCCTTAAGCTCCCCCACGATGCGGGGCATGGCGGTGGAGACGATAGTTTGGTCCAAGGCCGCAAGGAACATCCCCAGGAAGATGCCCACCATGGTATAGCGCACTTCCTGGGGCGTGGGGTTGGTGTGGGATCCAGGGTTCATATTTCCTCCATCTTTTCCAAGAGTCTGAGAAGCTCTTGGGCCTCCTCCGGCTTAAGCCGGGCGAGGCGCTTCCTAAGGGCCTCCTCCATGAAGCCCTCGGCCCGGGCCAAGGCCTCCTCCCCCTTGGGGGTTAGGCGGAAGGTGAAGCGGCGGAGGTCCTTTTCGTCCAAGGAGCGCTCCAGGAAACCTTGCCCCTCGAGGCGGCGGAGCATGTGGCTAATGGTGGGAAGGGGAAGGCCCATGCGCCGGGCGGCCTCCGAGGGGTAAGGGTGGAGCTTTAGGACCCGGAGGAGCCAGGCCTCGAGGCCGCCAAGCCCAATGTCCGAAAGGCCCCGCTCCGCCTCCTCCCGCAGGGCCCGTTGCAAGCGCCAGATCCGGCCCAGGACCTCAAAGACCATGGGGGAAGATTATTTCAAAAGAAAGTATTTGAGTGTGTACTAAACCACCTTGACCCACCCCACCCGCCCCGGATAGCCTCGGGGAGGAGGCGAAGCATGAAAAGCCTGTTCTACAGCCAGGGCGAGGACCATTACGCTTTAGACCCGGACCTAAAGGCGATTTTGGACACCTTTGCCCCGGGCCTGCCCCAGGAAGAGCTTTCCGCCTTCGGGCGGCTCGTGGGGGAGGAGGTCCTGGAGGTGGCCCACCACGTGGACCAGTTCTCCCCACCCCACCTCCTGATGCACGACCTGGACGGGAACCGCATAGACCAAGCCCTCCTCTCCCCCGCCCAAAGGGCCCTTCTGGAAAAGCTCCGCCCCATGATCCGCCCCGCCTACGAGGGCCGGGGCTGGCCCCTGCACTACGCCTTGGGCTACCTCCTGGCGGACGGGGGGCTTTACTGCATCCTCACCATCACCCACCAGGTGGCCTACGCCCTCCACAAGTACGCCCCGGAATGGGAGGGGGTCAAGCGGGAACTCCTCTACGGCAAGGCCTTCGGGGCCACTTGGATGACGGAGATCCAAGGGGGGAGCGACCTGGGGGCGAACCGCACCCTGGCCCGGAAGGAGGGGGAGGCCTACCGCCTCTACGGAGGGGACAAGTACTTCGCCTCGGGAGCGGGGCTTGCGGACTGGGCCATCGTCACCGCCAGGCCGGAAGGGGCCCCTTCGGGTCCCAAGGGGCTTGCCCTCTTCCTCCTCCCCCGCAGGGTGGAGGGGAAGCTGAACTACAGGGTGCGCCGCTTCAAGGAGAAGCTCGCCACCCGGGCCGTGCCCTCGGGGGAGGTGGAGCTTGAGGGAAGCCTGGCCTATCTCATCGGCAAGCCCGAGGAAGGGATCTACTACACCCTGGAAAACCTCACGGTAAGCCGCCTGGCCAACGCCGTGGCCGCCATGGGCCTGGCCAAGAAGGCCCACCTGGAGGTCCTCTTCCGGGTAGGCCGCCGCACCGCCTTCGGCAAGCCTCTAAGGGAGCACCCCCTGGTACAGCGGGACCTTCTGGAGATGCGCCTAAGGCAGGTGGGGGGGACGGCCCTCGCCTTCCTGGCGGTGGCCGCCTTTGACCGGGCCTGGGAGGAAAGACCCCCTTATGGCCCCCACTACCACCTGGCCCGGCTTCTTTCTCACCTGGCCAAGGGGCGCACCGCCGAGCACGGCACCCAGATCACCGCCCTCGCCATGGAGCTTTTCGGGGGGTTGGGCTTTCTGGAGGACTACGGGGTGGCCCGCTTCCACCGGGAGGCCCTTATCACCCCCATCTGGGAGGGGCCGGCCAACATCCAGGCCCTGGACATGGCGGAGGCCATCGCCAAGAAGCGGGCCCACGAACCCCTTTTGGATATGCTCCGGGAAAGCCCCGAAGCCCGGGCGGCGGAAAGCGCCCTAAAACGCCTGGCGGAGGAAGGCCCCTGGTACGCCAAGGAGGCCTTGCGGCGCCTAGCGGACGCCGTGGCCGTCCACGCCCTAAAGCGGGTAGGGGCCGAGCCCTTCCCCGAGCTCGCCCGGCTTTACGGGAAGGCCTTTCTGGAAGGGGAAAGCCTTCCTCCCCAAGCGGCCCGGCCCGCCCTTTACGATCCCTGGTGGCGCCTTTAGGGGGCTTCAGGAACCCGAGGCGGGGCGCACCTCCAAGGCCCTCAGGCGGTTCACCGCCGCCCCCAGCTCCAAGGGGCGCACCGCGGAAAGCTCCGGGGCCTCCCCCAGGCGGAAGAGGTCCTCGGCCTCTACCACCCTTTCCACCAGGGCCCGGAGGGGGGTTTTCCCGTCCGCCAGGGAGAGAAGCCTTTGGAAAAAGGCCCCGATGGCCCGCACCTGGCCCTCCTCAAAAAGGTCCAGGGCGGAGAGGTCCACCACCCCCTCCCCGTAGACCAGCTCCCGCAGGCCCCGGCCCTTCACCTTGGCCTTCCGGCCCCGCCGGGGGTCAAAGCTTTCGGGCAAGGGGGCTCGAGGGCGCACCCTCAAGGGGTAGCGGGGCTCGCCGAAGGCGCGGCCCGTGGGGCGGGCCTCGGCGATGGCCCGGGCCTCCGCCGTCACCTCAAAGGGCCTGTACTCCTCCATGAGGACCACGGTGTCGGCGAGCTCCAGGTAGTCCCCCACGCCCCCCACCACCAGGACCAGGCTCACGCCCTGCGCCTTGAAGTCCTGGACCCTGTCCAGAAGGGGGGTGAGGGTCTCCCGCTTCACCAGGGCCTGCATGCGAGCGTCCCGCACCAAAAGGTTGGTGGCCGAGGTGTCCTCGTCCAAGAGGAGGACCCGGGCGCCGAGTTCCAGGGCCTCGAGGATGGCCGCCGCCAGGCTTGTGGAGCCGGAGGCGTCCTCGGTGGAGAAGAAAGCCGTGTCCTGGCCCAAGGGGAGGTCGTGGACGAAGGGCCTGAGGTCCACGCCCTTCACGCTCCTTCCGTCCTCGGACTGGACCCTTTGGGCGAGGGAATCGGTCACCACCCACTCCCGGCCGTCCCCGGGCGCGTGGGGGAAGACCCCGTGGACCAAGGCCTCGAGGAGGGTGGTCTTCCCGTGGAACCCGCCCCCCGTGATGAGGGTGAGGCCCTGGGGAAGCCCCATGCCCAAGACCTCCCCGGCGTGGGGCACAGGGAAGGCGACCCTTAGGGAAGGCGGGCTCTGAAAGGGAATGGCCCCTTGGAGGGGTCTTTGGCTCACCCCGCTTTCCCGGGGGAGGATCGCCCCCTCCCCCACAAAAGCCACCAGGCCCCGCTCGGGAAGCCTTTCCTGGATGTAGGCGAAGTCCTCCGCCTGGTGGACGTGAGCGAGGAGAGCCTTTAGGTCCAGCTCGGCGAGGAAGCCCCGGAGGTGCTGGGCGAGGGCTCGGAAAAGCCTTTCCGCCTCCTTGCCCAGGATGCGCCGCCCCTGGGCGGGAAGCCCCAGGCGAAAGCGCAGGAAAAGCCCGGAGGGCCCTAGATGAGCCCCCGCCCGTTTCAGGATCTTGGGGCTTTCCACCTCCACCGAGACCCTCCCCGAGTGGCCCATCCCCCCCACCCGGGGAAGGTCCCGGAACCGGGCCTTGAGGCTTCGGAGGAGAAAGTCCTCCACCGCCACCTTGCCCAAAGGGTGGGCGTAGACCCTAAGTCTCCCCAGGGCCTCCTTGGGGTAGCGAACCTCCAGGATTGAGGGGCTGGCAAAGGGGTCCCCCTGGACGTGGACGAAGGCCAGGTCAAACCCCTCCCCCCGCCAGACCCCCTTGAGGTCCTTGTAGGCGGGGTAGGGGCGGCCGTCCAGGCTCCGGAGAAAGGCGAAGAGGTCCTCCAGCGTGCGCACGGGAGGGCATTTTACCCCAGGGAGGGCTTGACGCCAAGTGAAAATGAGTTATCGTTATAGCTATGAAGCGGTGGATCCTAGGCCTCCTCCTCCTCGGCCCCGCCCTGGCCCAGATCCAGGTGGCCGCCACCACCCCCATCCTCCAGGACCTGGTGCGGGCGGTGGGCGGGGAGCGGGTGCGGGCGGTGGGGGTGGTCCCCCCGGGGGCCGACCCCCACACCTTTGAGCCCACCCCCGCCGTGGCCAAGGCCCTGAGCCAAAGCCGCCTCCTCTTCGCCAACGGGCTGGGCCTCGAGCCCTTCCTCCCCAAGCTGCGAAACCTCCTGCCCAAGGGAAGCCGGGTGGTCCTTTTGGGCGAAGGCCAGCCGGGGCTCATCTGCCCCGAGGAGCACCACGAAGAAGCCCATGGCCACGGCCCCTGCGATCCCCACCTCTGGCTGGACCCCACCTACGCCCTCCGCTACGCGGAAAGGATCGCCCAGGAGCTTGCCCGCTTAGACCCCCAGGGAAAGGCCCACTACCAGGCCAACCTCCGCCGCTTCCGGGAGGAGGTGGAAAAGCGGGACCGGGCCTTCCAGGCCTGCGGGCTTAAGGGGGTGAAGGTGGTGGTCCAGCACGACGCTTTCCGCTACTTCGCCCGCCGCTACGGCCTTAAGGTGGTGGGGGTCTTAAGCCAAAGCGGGGCCCAGGAGGTAGGAAGCCGAAGCTTCCTCGCCCTCGTGGAAAGGGCCAGGAAAGAGGGGGTGAAACTCCTTCTGGCCGAGCCCCAGTTCCAGGGAACCGCCCTAAAGGCCTTGGCCGAGGCCCTTGGAGCCCGGGTGGCGGTGCTCTACACCGACACCCTGGACGCCAAGGTACCTAGCTACCTGGCCCTTTTGGACCACAACCGGAAGGCTCTTTGTCCATAATAGGGACATGGGCTACCAGGAAGTCTTCGGCACCCTGCCCGAGGCCAGCGCCAAGGCCCCGGGCCGGGTGAACCTCTTGGGCGAGCACACCGACTACCAGGAAGGCTACGTCCTCCCCACCCCCCTCCCCTACCTCACCCAGGTGGAGGCGGGGCGGGCCGAGGGCAAGGTGGAGGCCTATAGCGAAACCTTAAAGGAGCTGAGGGCCCGCCCCTTGGAAAGCCCGCCCCAGGGGGACTTCCTGGACTACCTCCTGGGGGTGGTGCGGGCGCTCCAGGAGGCGGGGCACAAGGTGCCGGGGGCCCGCTTCTACATCAAAAGCCAAGTCCCCATGGGCGCCGGGCTATCCAGCTCCGCCGCCCTCGAGGTGGCGGCCCTAAAGGCCCTAAGGGCCCTTTACCGCCTGCCCCTAAGCGACCTGGAGGTGGCCCTCCTGGCCCAGAAGGCCGAGGTGGAATACGTGGGGGTGCGGTGCGGGATCATGGACCAGATGGCGGCAAGCCTCGGGGAGGTGGGGAAGGCCCTCTTCCTGGACACCCGCACCCTGGCCCACGAGAACCTGCCCCTGCCCCCGGGAAGCCGGGTGGTGGTCCTGGACCTGGGCCTAAAGCGCCGCCTGGCGGAGGCCGGGTACAACGAGCGCCGCCAGGAGGCGGAGGAAGCGGCAAGGCGCCTTGGGGTCAGGACCTTAAGGGACGTGGCGGACCTCTGTCTGGTGGAAAGCCTCCCCCCGCCCTTGGACCGGAGGGCCCGGCACATCGTGGGCGAGAACCTCCGGGTCCTAAAGGGGGTGGAGGCCTTGAGACGGGGGGACGCCCGGGCCTTCGGCGAGCTCATGGTCCAAAGCCACCGCTCCCTGGCCCGGGACTACGAGGTGAGCCTGCCGGAGCTGGACCTCCTGGTGGAGGAGGCCCTGAAGGCGGGGGCCTACGGGGCCAAGCTCACGGGGGCGGGGTTTGGCGGGGCGGTGGTGGCTCTGGTACCGGAAGGGCACTACCCCGCCTTCCAGAAGGCCCTGAAGGAGCGGTTTCCCGGCCTCCGCCTCCTCTAGCCGACAAAGGCGAAGGTCTCGTAGCCCAGCTCCGCCACGGCGAACCAGCGGTACACCTCTTGGCGGAAGCGCCAGTAGGCGGTGTAGACCCTTTTGTAGGTAGCGTCCTTGGCGGCCTGCTCCTCGTAGAGGGCCTGGGCCTCCTCCAAGGCCTTCTTCATGACCTCGGCCGGCCACTTCCGGAGGCGCACGCCCGCCTTCACGAGGCGCTCTAGGGCCGGGGGGTTTTGGGCGTCGTACTTGGCCATCATGGTGAGGTTCACCTCGGCGGCGGCCACCTGGAAGGCCTCCTGAAACTCCTTGGGAAGCCTTTTCCACTCCCTTTGGGCCACCAGGAAGGAAAGCTGGGCGGAAGGCTCCCAGAAGGAGGGGTAGTAGTAGTAGCGGGCCACCTTGTAAAAGCCCAGCTTCTCGTCGTCGTAGGGGCCGGAAAACTCCGTGGCGTCCAGAGCGCCCCGCTCCAAGGCGGGGTAGATGTCCCCGGCGGCCAGGGTCTGGGGCACCACCCCAAGCCGCCCCATGACGAGCCCCCCGAGGCCCGGGATGCGCATCCTGAGGCCCTTCAGGTCGGCCAGGGTCCGGACCTCCCTGCGGAACCACCCCCCCATCTGGGCCCCGGTGTTCCCCCCCGGGAACTGGAGGACGCCGAAGTCGGCGTAGACCTGGCGCAGAAGCTCAAGCCCCCCGCCAAAGAGCATCCAGGCGTTGTGCTGCCGGTAGGTCATGCCGAAGGGCACGCCCCCGTCAAAGGCCAGGGCGGGGTTTTTCCCCACGTAGAAGGGCCCGTAGGTGTGCCCCGCCTCCACGGTGCCCTGCTGCACCGCATCCAGCACCTGCCCCCCGGGCACGATCTCCCCCGCCTGGTAGACCCGGATCTGGAAGCGCCCGCCCGTGAGCTCCAAGACCCTGCGGGCCAGGTCCTCGGCCCCGCCATAGAGGGTGTCCAGGCTCTTGGGGTAGCTGGAGACGAGGCGCCAGCGCACCTGGGGCGTGGCCTGGGCGAAGGCGGTGTAGGTGAGGCTTGTCGCAAGGCCCACGCCCATCCGCTTCAGGAAGCTCCGCCGCTCCATGGGACCTCCTTAGGCTTCTCACTTTAGCAGGTTCAGGCTGTCTCCCCGAGAAGCCGCCGCACCTGGGCCAAAAGGGCCTCCCCCTCAAAGGGCTTGCCCAAGAAGGCCTTGGCCCCGGCGACCAGGGCCTCCTCTTGGCTTTGGGCGGAGACGCTGGCGGAAAGGGCCAAGACCGGAGGCCCGCCAAGCCTTCGCACCTCCCGGATGACCTCGAGGCCCGACACCCCGGGCATCACCAGGTCGCAGACCACCAGGTCAAAGGCCTCGCGGCCCAAGGCCTCCAAGGCCGCCTTGCCCGAAGGGGCCCAGGCCACCTGGTACCCCGCCCGCTCCAGCATGCGGCGCACCAGGTGGGCCACCAAAGGCTCATCCTCCACCACCAGGATGCGCGCCATCTAAGGGTAGGATAACCCGGAAAAGGCTTCCTCGGCCCTCCTCGGTCTCCACCTCTATCCGCCCGCCGTGGGCCTCCACGATGTGCTTGGAGATGAAAAGCCCAAGCCCGGTGCCGGAAACCCCCCGGGCGCTGGCGTTCTTGGCCCGGGCGTAGCGCTGGAAAAGCTTGGGAAGCTCCTCCTTGGGGATGCCGGGGCCGGTGTCCTCCACCTTCAGCACCACCGCCTCCCCCTGGACCCTGGCCCGAAGGGAGACCTTCCCACCCGGGGGGGTGAACTTGAAGGCGTTATTGAGGAGGTTCCCCACCACCTGCGCCATGCGGTCGGGGTCGGCCTCCAGAAGGGGAAGCTCCTCCACCTCCACCCGAAAGTCCACCCCGGAAAGCCGGGCCACCCCCTGGAAGCTTCGGGCCAGGTCCAGAAGGAGGGGCCTAAGGTCCACGGGCCTTTTGGACACCTCAAAGCGGCCCGCCTCGAGGCGGCTCGTGTCCAGGAGGTTGTCCACCATGGTCTTCAGGCGGAAGGCGCTTTCCCGGATGAGCTCCACCGATTCTTGGGCCGATGGCGGCAAAGGCTCCTCCTGCAAAAGCTCCGCCAGGCCCATGATCACCGCCAGGGGGGTGCGGAGCTCGTGGGAGACGGCGGCGATGAACTCGCTTTTGAGGTGGTCGGCCTCGAGGCGGGGCCTCAGGTCCCGCAAGGCCACCACCACGCCCTGAACCCGGGGGTCGTGGAGGAGGTTCCGCCCCCAGGCTTCCATGGGGATGGGGGTGCCGTCTCGGTGGAGGACCCGGAACTGGGCGGTGCGCACCTCCCCCGGAGAAGCGAGGAGCTCCTGTAAGAGGGCCTGGGCCTGGGGGCGGTCCTCGGGGTGGAGGAAGTCCCAGGCCCTGGCCTCCTCCTTCGGGGCCTCCCGCCCGTAGCCCAAAAGGGTGGGAACGTTGGGGCTTGCGAAGCGGATCCGGCCCTCCCGGTCCAGGATGTAGACCAGGTCCTGGGCATGCTCCAAAAGGGCGAAGAGGCGGGCCTCCTCGGCCTCGAGGCGCTCTAGGAGGAGGGCCTTCTCCAGGATCAGGGCCACCAGGGAACCCACCTGGCCCATCCGCCTCAGGATCCTTTCCCCCAAGGCCTTGGGCGTCCGATAGGCCAGGAGGAAACCTCCCCTAAAGGCCTCCCCCTTAAAGGGCACCGCCACGGCCTGGGCCAGACCCAGGCCCTCCACCAAGGCGCACGTCCCCTCCCCTGCCCGGGCCACCCGGGGCTTTTCCTCCTCCAGGGCCACCTCCAGAAGGTTGGGCCGGGGCATGGTGCCCTCCCAGGGGAAGGTGTGGTAAAGAAGCCGCCCCTCGCCCCCCACCTCGGCCACAAGCGCCCCCTCCTCGGCGGCGAAAAGGCGCCGCAAGCGCTCCACCACCCCCCGGGCCATGGCCCGAAGCCCTTCCTCCGCCAAGGCCCTTTCCGCCAGGTCCAGGAGGGCTTGGGTGAAGGTGGCCTGCTCCTTGAGGGCCCTTTCCATGCGGATCCGCTCGGTGATCTCGTGGAGGACGAGAAGGCGCACCTCCCCCAGGGGCTTGCCCCGCACCGAGTAGGCCCGTCCCCCCAAAACCACCTCCACCCGACCGCCCTCCAGGGCCGGGGCCAGGGACGGGGGGAGGGCTTTGGCCTGGATCTCGGGACCCGAGCCCAGGATCTCCCGGGCCCGGGCGTTGGCCACCCCCTTCTCCCCTTCCAGGATCACCACCCCGTCGGGAAGCTCCTCCAAGAGGGCGGAAAGCCGCGCCCGCTCTGCCGCCAGGGCCGAGGAGAGCTGGGTCTTCTCCCGGTAAAGGTGGGCGTTCCGCAAGGCCACCCCCGCCACCCCGGCCAGAAGCTCCGCGTACCGCACCTCCTCCTCGGAGACGGGCCGCCCCCCGGGCCCGTGGTCCACCGCCAAAACCCCTAGCACCTCCCCTTCCGCCAGGATGGCCACCATGGCCACGCTGGCCCCCATCCCCTGGGCCACCACCTCGGGCAGGGCCTCCCTGGGGACAAGGAGGGTCCGCCCCTCCCGGGCCGCCTGGGCCAGGGGGTCGGAGGAGGCCCCCAGGGGGAAGCGGATCCGGCTCACCTCCTGGGTCCAAAAGGCCTCCTCCCCCCTCAAGGTGAGGTGCCCCAAGAGGACCCCCTCCCGGACCAGGGCCACCGTGACCCGGTAAAAGCCGAAGCGCTCGTGCAAAACCCGGGCCAAAACCCAAAGCACCTCGTCGGGCTCCAGGGGCTTCGCCACCTCCCGGGCAAGCTCCCCCACGTGGGCCAAAGCCTCGGCGTTCCGGGCGAGCCGGGCCAGGGCCTCATCCCGCTCCTGGAGGAGCTCGCCGTTTTTCAGGGCCAAGGCGGTGAGCTGGGCGAGGAGGGGCAGAAGCGGCTTCAGGGAAGGGGGAACGCCTTCCAGGGAGAGCACCCCCTTGGCGGCGAACCGCGGGCAGGAGGGGCAAAGAAGGAACCGGCTTTGCCGGGTGGCCCGGGGGCGCTCCGTGCACCGCCTTTCGGGGTCCGCCCAGCAGCGCACCCCCTTCTCCCCCACCACCGGCAGAAGCCACTCCTCCCCAAGCCGCACCGGGCCCTCGGCGAAGAAGGCCTCCTGCACCGGCCCCCGGGCGTAAAGGGGAAGGGCGATGGCCGAGACCGTGTGGTGCCGCCCCCGGCCCGAGGCCACCTCTCCCATAAGCTCCCGGGTCTCCGGGTGGTAGAGGAAGAGGGCCGCCCGCTCCACCCCCTCCTCCGTGGCCACCTCGAGGAGATTGCGGAGGATCTGCTTGGGCTTCAGGTCCGAAAGGAGCGCCCGCTGGAAACGCCCCAAGACCCCAAGCTCTCCCTTAAACTTCATCTAGGGTCAATGGTAGCATGGGCAGGGGTTGCAAGGGGCTTGGCCTAATCTTAGACTTGGTCAAAGAGGAGCCCCTTGGCCCAAGGGGGGAGGAAAATGCCCATAGACTTCAGCCTCACCGAGGAGCAAAAGCAACTCCAGGCCCTGGCCCGGCGCTTCGCCAGGGAAGTCATCCTACCGGTGGCGGCGGAGTACGACGAGAAGGAAGAGGTCCCCTGGCCCGTCATAGAGAAGCTCCACGAGGTGGGCCTCCTGAACGCCATCATCCCGGAGGCGTACGGGGGGATGGGCCTCAAGATGCTGGACGAGGTCATCGTGGGGGAGGAATTGGCCTACGCCTGCATGGGGATCTACACCATCCCCATGGCCAGCGACCTGGGCATCACCCCGGTGCTCCTTGCGGGCACGGAGGAGCAGAAGCGGCGCTTCCTCAAGCCCCTCACCGAGAAGCCCGCCCTCGCCGCCTTCGCCCTAAGCGAACCCGGAAACGGCTCCGACGCCGCCGCCCTCAAAACCAGGGCCATCCGCCAGGGAGACCACTACATCCTAAACGGCACCAAGATGTGGATCTCCAACGGCGGGGAGGCGGAGTGGGTGGTGGTCTTCGCCACGGTGAACCCCGAGCTCCGCCACAAGGGGGTGGTGGCCCTGGTGGTGGAGAAGGGCACCCCGGGCTTCAAGGCCATCAAGATCCACGGGAAGATGGGGCAGAGGGCGAGCGGCACCTACGAGCTCGTTTTTGAGGACGTGAAGGTGCCCGTGGAAAACCGCCTGGGGGAGGAGGGGGAGGGCTTCAAAATCGCCATGCAGACCCTCAACAAGACCCGGATCCCCGTGGCGGCGGGAAGCGTGGGGGTGGCGAGGCGCGCCCTGGACGAGGCCCGCAAGTACGCCAAGGAGCGGGAGGCCTTCGGCCAGCCCATCGCCAACTTCCAGGCCATCCAGTTCAAGCTGGCGGACATGATGATCGGCATTGAAACCGCCCGCATGTACACCTACTACGCCGCCTGGCTCGCCGACCAAGGCCTTCCCCACGCCCACGCCAGCGCCATCGCCAAGGCCTACGCCTCGGAGATCGCCTTTGAGGCGGCCAACCAGGCCATCCAGATCCACGGGGGCTACGGCTACGTGCGGGAGTTCCCGGTGGAAAAGCTCCTCAGGGACGTGAAGCTCAACCAGATCTACGAGGGCACCAACGAGATCCAGAGGCTCATCATCGCCAGGCACATCCTGGCGGAGTAAGGAGGGATGAGGGATGAAGTTTGTGGCGGTCATACGTCAGGTCCCCGACGGGGAAAGCCGGCTTAAGATCCAGGAAGGCCGGGTGGACCTCTCCGGCGCCACCCTGATCCTGGACCAGATGGACGAGTACGCGGTGGAGGAGGCCATCCGCCTCAAGGAGAAGCACGGGGGCGAGGCCATCGTGGTGGGCTTCGGCCCCGAGCGCACCGAGGAGGCCATCCGCACCGCCTTGGCCATGGGGTGCGACCGGGGGGTCCACGTGGTCTACGAGGGCTTTGCCGACCCCGTGGCCGTGGCCGAGGCCCTCGTGGGGGTCCTGAAGGAGGAAGCCCCCACCCTGGTCCTCACCGGAGGGCAGCAGGCGGACTGGGATAGCCAGGCCCTAGGGGGCGCCCTGGCGGAGGCCCTAGGGGTGCCGGTGGTGGCCTGGACCACGGCGCTAGAGCTGGAAGGGGAAACCGCCAAGGCCAAGCACGACCTGGACGAGGGGGCGGAGTGGGTGCGGGTGAAGCTTCCCGCCGTCTTCACCACGCAGCAGGGCTTAAACGAGCCTCGCTACCCCACCCTGCCCGGGATCATGAAGGCCAAGAAGAAGGAGATCCGGAAAGTCCAGGCCAGCCTTACCCCCAAGGTCACCCTTCTTTCCGAGGAGATCCAGGAGAAGTCCAGGCTCGGCAAGATCCTGGACGGCAAGGACCCCGTGGCGGCGGCCGAGGAGCTGGTGCGGCTTCTGCACGAGGAGGCCAAGGTCATCTAGGAGGTGCCTATGGTGCTCGTAGTCTTGGACCACGACGGGAACAAGCTCAGGAAAGGAAGCCTCGAGGCCCTCACCCGGGCCCGGGCCCTGGCCGAGGCCCTGGGCGTGAAGGTGGCCGGGGTGCTCCTCGCCGAGGAGAAGGCCCCCGTGGAGGAAGCCCGGAAGCACGTGGAGGTCCTCTACACCGCCACCCTAGGCCCCTACACCGCCGAGAAGTGGGCGGCCGGGGTGCTTAAGGCCGCCGAGGCCAGCGGGGCCAAGGCGGTGGTGGCGCCCTCCTCGAGGCAGAACCGGGCCTACCTGGGCAGGGTGGCCTACGCCTTGAAGGCGGGGCTTCTTGAGGACACCCTCGATTCTCGCCTGGAAGGCGGCGAGGTCCACGCCACCCGCTACGCCTACCTGAACCGGGTGACCCAGAAGGTGAAGGCCGCCCTCCCCGTGGTCCTCACGGTGAAGCCCAACACCACACCCCTGGCCGAGCCCCTTTCGGGAGAGGCGGAGGTGGTGGCCCTGGAGGTGCCCCAGGTCCCCACGGTGGAGGTCCTGGAAAGGGTCCAGGAGGAGAAGAAGGGGGTCTCCCTCACCGAGGCGGACATCGTGGTCACGGGCGGCCGGGGGATGGGCAGCCCCGAGGCCTTCAAGATGGTGGAGGAGCTCGCCGCCCTCCTCGGGGGCGCGGTGGGGGCCACAAGGGCCGTGGTGGACGCGGGCTGGCGTCCCTACGCCGAGCAGGTGGGCCAGACGGGAAAGACGGTGCAGCCCTCCCTCTACATCGCCCTCGGGGTCTCCGGGGCCGTGCAGCACCTGGCGGGGATGAACAAGAGCAAGTACATCGTGGCGGTGAACAAGGACCCCGAGGCCCCCATCTTCAAGCACGCGGACTACGGCATCGTGGGGGACGTGCACCAGGTGGTGCCCGCCCTCATCCAAGCGGTGAAGAAGCTCAAGGACTAGCCCCCAAACCTTGGGGCTCCCGCCGTGGCCTAGGTCACGGCGGGTTTTTTTAGGAGCGGCCCTCCTCGGGGGAAGGAGGAGCCCCTTCGTCCAGCATCTTGGACTCGGCCAGGGCCTCTTCCTGGGGCTTGGGCGCCTCGGGGGAAGGGGCCTGGGGCGCCTCGGGGGAAGGGGCCTGGGCCTCCTTTGCCTTCCCGCCCCGGAAAAGCCTTAAGGCCAGGTAAAGGATAAGAAGCAAAACCCCAAGCCCCAGGGCGTAAGGCCAGGCGGGGGCGGGCGCCGAGACCGGCGCCGGGACCTCCGGCGGGGCTTCCTGGGTGGGAGCGCGGAAGACCTCCTCCTCCAGCCTCCCCACCCGGCTTCCCAAGGCCTCCAGGGCCTGGCGCTGGGCTTCCACCTGGGCCTCGAGGCGGGCCAGGCGGTCCTCCAGACCCACGTAGGCCCGGTACGCCTCGTACCCTCCCCAAGCGATAAGGACCAGGGCCAAAACCACCGCGATCCAACCGACCCAACGCCGCATCGTCCACCTCCTTGACGGAAAAGCGTCCAAAGACTCCTTATTGTATCATGCCTCCCGTATGGCGGACAATGCCCGGCTCATCCTGGACGAACTCCTGGCCGAACTGGAAGAGCGGCGCAAAAGGGTGCTTCTAGGCGGCGGAGAAGAGCGCATCCAGAAGCAGCACCAACAGGGCAAGCTCACCGCCCGGGAACGAATAGACCACCTCCTGGACCCGGGAAGCTTCGTGGAGCTCATGCCCTTCGCCGAGCACCTGGAAACCGGGCTCATGGAGGGGATAGAGGCCCCCGCCGACGGCGTGGTGACGGGCTACGGCACCATCGGGGGGAGGCTCGTCTTCGTCTTCAGCCAGGACTTCACCGTGCTGGGGGGCTCTTTGGGCAAGATGCACGGCCGCAAGATCGCAAGCCTCATGGACCTGGCCGCCAAGGTGGGGGCCCCCATCATCGGCCTTAACGACTCCGCCGGGGCCCGGATCCAGGAAGGGGTGGACAGCCTCTCCGGCTACGGGGAGGTCTTCTACCGGAACGCCATCTACTCCGGGGTTATCCCCCAGATCTCCGCCATCCTGGGCCCCTGCGCCGGAGGGGCGGTCTACAGTCCCGCCATGACCGACTTCGTCCTCATGAGCCGGGGGACCAGCTACATGTTCATCACCGGCCCCGAGGTGATCAAAAGCGTCACCAAGGAGGAGGTGACCTTTGAGGAGCTCGGAGGGGCCGACGTGCACATGGAAAAAAGCGGGGTGGCCCACCTGGAGGGCAAGGACGACCAGGAGGTTCTGGACCTTATCAAAAAGCTCCTTTCCTACCTCCCCCAAAACAGCCGGGAAAAGCCGCCCGTGGTGGAGCCCACGGACGACCCCTTCCGCCCCACCCCAGAGCTCCTGGAGATCGTCCACCCCGACGCCCGCCGCCCCTACAACATGCACCAGGTGATCCGCACCCTCCTGGACAACGGGGAGTTCTTGGAGATCCAGCCCCGCTACGCCCGCAACATCATCGTGGGCCTGGGAAGGCTCGGGGGGTACCCCGTGGGGGTCATCGCCAACAACCCCCGCTATATGGCCGGGGCTCTGGACATCAACGCCTCGGACAAGGCGGCCCGGTTCATCCGCACCATGGACGCCTTCAACATCCCCCTCCTCACCCTGGTGGACGTGACCGGCTTCCTGCCCGGGGTGGCCCAGGAGCACGGGGGGATCATCCGCCACGGGGCCAAGATGCTCTTCGCCTACGCCGAGGCCACGGTCCCCAAGATCACCCTCATCGCCCGCAAGGCCTACGGGGGGGCCTACCTCGCCATGAACTCCAAGGACATGGGGGCCGACGTGGTCCTGGCCTGGCCCACGGCGGCGGTGGCGGTGATGGGGGCGGAGGGGGCCGCCAACATCATCTACCGCAAGGAGATCCAGTCCTCCCCCAACCCCGAGGAGACCCGGAGGAGGAAGATTGAGGAGTACCGCCGGGCCTTTGACAACCCCTGGGTGGCGGCGGGGCGGGGCTACATTGACGACGTCATTGACCCCAAGGACACCCGCCGCCTCCTCTACCTGCACCTGAGGATGCTTTGGGAAAAGCAGGAGGAAAGGCCCAGGAAGAAGCACGACAACATCCCCCTCTGATGGACCGGGAAGCTTTTTTGGAAAGCCTTGTCGCCTGCCGCCTCTGCCCCAGGCTCGTGGCCTGGCGGGAAGGCGTGGCGGGGAAAAAACGGGCCTTCCGGGGCGAGGCTTACTGGGCCAGGCCGGTGCCGGGCTTCGGGGACCCCAAGGCCCGCCTCGTCCTCTTCGGCCTCGCCCCTGGGGCCCACGGCTCCAACCGCACGGGCCGCCCCTTCACCGGGGACGCCTCCGGGGCCTTCCTCTACCCCCTCCTTTACGAGGCGGGCCTTTCCAGCAAGCCGGAAAGCCGCCCCGGGGACGACCTCAGGCTCTATGGGGTCTACCTCACCGCGGCGGTGCGGTGCGCCCCGCCCCAGAACAAGCCCACCCGGGAGGAGCTTCGCGCCTGCGCCCGCTGGACCGAGGTGGAGCTCGGCCTCCTCCCGGAGGCAAGGGTCTACCTGGCCCTGGGGAGGGTTGCCCTCGAGGCCCTCCTCGCCCACTTCGGCCTCAAGAAGGCCCAACACCCCTTCTTCCACGGGGCCCATTACCCCCTTCCCGAAGGAAGGCACCTCCTCGCCAGCTACCACGTCTCCCGGCAGAACACCCAGACGGGAAGGCTCACCCGGGAGATGTTCTTAGAGGTTCTCCTAAAGGCTAAAGCCCTCGCCGGGCTTTGAGCCAGCCCCGAAGGGCCTCGTAGTCCAGGACGTTTAGGACCCGCTCGGGGCCGATCCAGGCCCGCTGGGCCGTGCCCACGGCGAGCTCCATGAAGCGGAGGTGGTCGGTCTGGTGGGCGTCGGTGGAAAGGCTCACCCAAAGCCCCATCCCGTAGGCCATCCGGGCCAGGTCATCGGGGAGGTCCATGCGGTCGTAGTAGCCGTCAATCTCCACCGCCACGCCCTTTTCCTTGGCTTTTTGGAAAATGGTGTCCCAGTCCGCCTCAATGGGGGCCCGCCGCCCGATGAGCCTCGCCGTGGGGTGGGCCAGGACGTGGACGAAGGGGTTTTCCAAGGCCCTCAGGATCCGCCTGGTCTGCTCCGCCTTGGAGAGCTTGAACTGGGAGTGGATGGAAACGAGAACCAGATCCAGCTCCCTCAGAACCCAGTCCGGGTAGTCCAGGGAGCCGTCCGGGCGGATGTCCACCTCGGCCCCCGCCAGGAGGTAGGGGGGCCCGTGGGTCTCGTTGAAACGGCGGATGGCCTCTATGCGCTTCAGGGCCTCCTCCGGGGAAGGCCCCCCCGCCACCCGCACCGCCGGGGAATGGTCGGTGATGCCCAGGTACTGGTAGCCCAGGGCCTTGGCCGCTTCCCAAAGCTCTTCCAGGGTGTTTTTCCCGTCGGAGTAGGTGGAGTGGACCTGGAGATCCCCCTTAACCTGGGATAGCTCCAAAAGCTTAGGGAGCCTTCCCTCCAAGGCAGCCTCCACCTCCCCCTGGTCCTCCCGCAAGGGGGGCGGGATCCAGGGGAGGCCCAAGGCGGCGTAGACCTCCTCCTCGGTCTCTCCCGCCAGGCGCTTTTCCCCCCGGAAGACCCCGTACTCGGAAAGCTTCAGGCCCTTTTCTTGGGCGAGGGCCCTAAGGCGGATGGAGTGGGCCTTGCTCCCCGTGAGGTACTGGAGGCCCGCCCCGTAGCTTTCCGTGGGCACCACCCTAAGGTCCACCTGGAGGCCGTTTTTCAGGAAGACGGTGGCCCGCTCCTTTCCTTTGGCGTAGACCTCCTTGACCTGGGGAAGGCGCACGAAGCCCTCCACCACCGCCTTTCCCTCCTGGCTCGCCACCAAAAAGTCCAGGTCCCCCACGGTGTCCTTGTAGCGCCTCGCCGAGCCGCATAGCTCCGCCCGCTCCACCCCGGGAAGCGCCCTAATGGCCTCTAGAAGGCTTCGGGCCAGGGAAAGCACCGCCCCCAAGGGCCTCCGCTTCCCCGCCGCCTGGGCCAGGGCGAGGCCCTCCCGGATCCTCTCGGCCTTCTTGGCGCCAAACCCCTTGAGCTTTAGGAGGTCGCCCCGCTCCAGGGCCTCCTTTAGCTTTTCCAGGGAGTCTATGCCTAGGCTTTCGTAGAGGAGGCGGGCGGTCTTGGGGCCCACCCCCGGGATTTCCATCACCTCGAGGACCCCGCGGGGCACCTTCTGGGCGAGCTCCTCGTGCTTGGCGATCCTTCCGGTCCTTAAAAACTCCAGGATCTTCTCCGCCAAATCGGGCCCGATCCCGGGAAGCTCCAAAAGGGCCTCCTTGCCCTTTTCGGCGATTTCTTCTATGGGGGTGTCCAGGTCGTAGAGGGTGCGGGCCGCCTGGTAGTAGGCCCGGACCCGGAAGGGGTTATCCCCCAAGAACTCGCTCATGAGCCCAATCTCCTCAAAAAGCCGGGCCAGCTCCTGGTTCCGCATACCCTCACTATACGGGTAGACTGGGAGAAGCCTTTATGCCCAGGCCGGACCAGTTCCGCAAAAGGGTGGTGGCCCTCCTCCAGGAGGCGGGAAAGCCCCTCCACTACACGGAGATCGGCCGCCGCCTCAAGGAGGAGGGGCTTTGGAAGGACGTGAAGGAGCCCGAGAAGATCGCCAAGATCCGGCTTTCCGCCCTGGCCCGCTGGGAGCGAAGCCCGGTGGTGGCCTTGGGCAGGGGGTTCTACGGCCTCAGAGAGGCGGAGAATGCGAGCCCAGAAGCCCCGCCCGGGTAAGATGGGAGCATGCCGGCTTGGGTGCGCTACGCCTTGGCTTTAGGGCTTCTGGCCTTGGCCCTCCTCTTGGAGGCCTACCGGGCCCCTTTGCTCCTCCTTTCGGGCCTCGTCCTCCTCTTGGGCCGGCCCCGGGCCTGCCCTAGGGCTTGACGGGAAGGCCTTGGGGGAGAAGACTTGGGGGCGTGGACGCTTTTCAGAGGAACCTGGAAAGGCTTGCGGAGCTCGCCATCCGCGTGGGGCTCAACCTGGAGGAAGGCCAAGAAATCATCGCCACCGCCCCCATTGAGGCGGTGGACTTCGTCCGCCTCCTGGCGGAAAAGGCCTACAAAGCCGGGGCAAGCCTCTTCACCGTGATCTACGGGGACAACGCCCTGACGAGGAAGCGGCTAAGCCTGGTACCCGAAGAGGCCCTGGACAAGGCCCCGGCCTGGCTTTACGAGGGGATGGGCAAGGCCTTCCGGGAAGGGGCCGCCCGGCTTGCCGTCTCGGGCAACGATCCCAAGGCCCTGGAAGGCCTTCCCCCGGAACGGGTGGGCCGGGCCCAAAAGGCCAATGCCCGCGCCTACAAGCCCGCCCTCGAGGCCATCACCGAGTTCGTCACCAACTGGACCATCGTCCCCTTCGCCCACCCGGGCTGGGCCAAGGCGGTCTTCCCCGCCCTTTCCGAGGAAGAAGCGGTGAGGAGGCTTTGGGAGGCCATCTTCCAGGCCACCCGGGCTGACCAGGAGGACCCCATCGCCGCCTGGGAGGCCCACAACCGCTACCTCCACGAGAAGGTGGCCTACCTGAACGCCCGCCGCTTCCACGCCCTCCACTTCCAAGGCCCGGGGACGGACCTGGTGGTGGGCCTGGCGGAAGGCCACCTCTGGCAGGGCGGGGCCACCCCCACGAAGAAGGGCCGCCTCTGCAACCCCAACCTGCCCACGGAGGAGGTCTTCACCGCCCCCCACCGGGAGCGGGTGGAGGGGGTGGTGCGCGCAAGCCGCCCCCTGGCCCTGGGGGGCACCCTGGTGGAGGGGATCTTCGCCCGCTTTGAACGGGGCGTGGCGGTGGAGGTGCGGGCGGAGAAAGGCGAGGAGGTGCTTAAACGCCTTCTGGACACGGACGAGGGGGCGAGGCGCCTGGGCGAGGTGGCCCTGGTCCCCGCCGACAACCCCATCGCCAAAACGGGCCTCGTCTTCTTGGACACCCTCTTTGACGAGAACGCGGCCAGCCACATCGCCTTCGGCCAGGCTTACCAGGAAACCCTCGAGGGCCGCCCAAGCGGGGCCGAGTTCCTAAGGCGCGGGGGCAACGAAAGCCTCGTCCACATAGACTGGATGATCGGCTCCGAGGAGGTGGACGTGGACGGGCTCTACGAGGATGGGACCCGCATTCCCCTGATGCGCCGGGGAAGGTGGGTGGTCTAAGCACCCCAAAGGGCAAGGGGCCCCGCGTGGCGGGGCCTTTTTCTATTCGTAGATTATTTCACGATTCGTCAGGCTTGTGCCAACGCTCTCCTATACCGCCCCAAGGGCCTCCTCAAAGAGGGCGAGGAGGTCCTTGGGGTCCTCCAAGCCCACGGAGACCCGCACGAGCCCCGGGGTGACCCCGGCCTCGAGGCGGGCCTCCTCCTTGAGGCGGCTATGGGTGGTGGTCCAGGGGTGGACGAGGAGGGTGCGGGCATCCCCGAGGTTGGGCGCTTTAAAGAGGCGGACGGCCCTAAGGAAGCGGCTTGCTCCCTCGAGGCTTCCTAGGTCCAGGGTGAGGATGGGCCCGCCCGAGGCCAGGTACTTCCGGGCGTTTTGGTGGGCGGGGTCCTCGGGGAGGCCGGGGTAGCGGAGGGCCTTCACCTTGGGGTGGCCCTTGAGGTTTTCCGCCAGGTACTGGGCGGTTTCGCTCATGCGCCGCACCCTCAAGGCCACGGTCTCCAGGCCCTGGAAGAGGAGGTAGGCGTTGAAGGGGGAAAGGGCCATGCCGCAAAGGGAAAGCCCCAGGGTGCGCACCCTTTCCGGGAAGCAGCGGGCCCCCAGGGCCTCCCAGGGGACCTGGCCCCTGGGGTCGGGCTCCAAGAACTGGGGGAAACGGGCCCAAAGGGCGGTGTCCCGGGAAAGCACCGCCCCGCCCAGAACAGAGCCGTGCCCCGAGGCCCACTTGGTGAGGCTTTGCACCACGGCGTGAGCCCCCCAGGCCAGAGGCCGGCAAAGGGACCCCGCCGCCCCGAAGGTGTTGTCCACCACCAGGGCCACCCCCTTCTCCTCGGCCAAGGAGGCCAGGGCCTCGAGGTCGGGGACCAGGAGGGCGGGGTTCGCCACCGTCTCCACGAAGAGGACCCGGGTCCTCTCCGTGAGGGCCTCCCGCACGGCCTCGGGCTCGGGGTCCACGTAGCGCACCCTGACCCCCATGGGGGCGAGGACCTGGTTGAATAGCCCGATGGTCTGGCCGAAAAGCCCCTTGGCCGCCAACACCTCGTCCCCCGGGCGGAGAAGGGCGAGGAGGGCGGCGAAGGTGGCCGCCTGGCCCGTGGCCAGGGCCACGGCCTCCAAAGCGCCCTCCAGGGCCTTAAGCCGCTCCTCCAGGGCTTTAGCCGTGGGGTCCTTCTGCCTTGCGTAGACGTAGCCCTCCCCGGTGGCGAAGCGCGCCTGGCCCTCCTCTAGGGTCTTAAAGCCGTAGGCGGCCACGGCGTAGATGGCAAGCCCCACCGCCCCGTGGGGGTCTTCCGGCAGGCCCGCAAGCACCGCCAGGGTCTCGTACTCCATCCTCCCCTCCTAGCGCACGAGGAGCACCGGACAGGGGGCCTCGGCCACCACCCGTTGGCTTTGGCTTCCCAGGAAGAGGCTTCCCAAGGCCCCAAGCCCCCGGGTGCCCATGACGATGAGGTCCGCCTTCTCCCCGCGGGCGGCCTCGAGGATGGCCTGGGCGGGGGCGCCCTCCAAAAGAAGGGCGTCCTCCTTGGGAACCCCGGTGAGGGCCCGGGCCTCGGCCAAGATCCTTTCCGCCCGCTCCAGGCGCCGCTTCAAGGCCTCTTCAAAAAAGGGCTCCCCCAGGTAGTCGGGAACGGGCTCGTAAGCGTGGACCACGAGAAGCCTCGCCCCGTGGGCCTGGGCCTCGGCCTTGGCCACCTCCGCCGCCCGCTTGGCGTGGTCCGAGCCGTCGTAGGCGAGAAGGATCGTCCGGAACATGCCCTAAGCTTATCAGGCCTGGGGGCGGGTCTCCGAAGGGAGCTCCACCTTGCGGCCGCAGCGGCAGGTCTCCCCTTCTATGCGGAAAAGGGTGCCGTCCGCTTTGGGGTAAAGCCAAAGCGCCCCGCAGTCGGGGCAGCGCACCTCGGCCACCAGGGAGCGGATCTCCTCCGGGCTAAAGCGGTAGACCTCCCCGCACCAGTGGCAGACCACCTCGGCCCCCCCGTCCTTAACGATCATCTCCTCCCTTTCCTCCGGGGTGAAGAAGACCAGGGCCTCCAGGGCCTTTTCCCGGTTGCAGCGGCACCGGAAGCGGGCGGGGATCTCGTTTTGGAGGTAGCCCAAGGCCCTTAGGTCCGTGCGGGCAAAGCCTAAGCCCGCCAAAAGGACCTCCAAGGCCCCCTCCAGGCCCTTTTCCCGAAGGAGGGGGGTGAGGCCGGGAAGGCCCTTCAGGTTGGCCTCGAGGCGGCCCAAGACCTCCTCCCCCGCCCCCGGCAACACCTGGATGGCCACACCCCCCGCCACCTCCACCTCCCCTTCCCCCTTGACCCGCACCCCCAAAAGCACCGCCGAGGGGATCTGCTCCGATTGCCAGAGGTAGTGGGCCAGGTCCTCGGCGATCTCCCCCGAGACCAGGGGCACGGTGCTGGTGTAAACCTCCCCGTTAGGGAGGCTCCGGTCCACCCGCAAGACCCCGCCCCCCACGAGCTCCCCCACGTTGAGCTTCCCGTCCTCCCTCAAGGGCACCTCGGCCTTGGGGTTCTTCACGTAGCCCCGCACGTTCCCCTGGGGGTCGGCCTCCACCACGATCCCCCCCAAGGGCCCCGTCCCCTCCACCCGGAGGGTGATCCGCTCCTTGGGGGTTTTTAGGAGAAGCTGCGCCAGAAGGAGCGCCCCGGTCATGGCGCGCCCGAGGGCAGCGGTGGCCGTGGGGGAAAGCCCGTGGCGAAGCCTCGCCTCCTCCACCACGTCCGTGGTCTCGGCGGCCACCACCCGCAAATTCCCTTCCCCGGCCAAGCCCCGAAGAATCCTTCCCATACCCCGCCATTATGCCACGGGGCCTATAATCCCCCATATGGGCCTCGTGATCTACGACACCCTAAGGCGGGCCAAGGTGCCCTTTGAACCGGCGGTCCCCGGCCACGTGGGGATCTACGTCTGCGGCCCCACGGTCTACTCCGACCCTCATCTGGGCCACGCCCGGGGGCCCATCGTCTACGACGTCCTAAGGCGCTACTTCCTCCACAAGGGCTACAAGGTGCGCTTCGTCTCCAACATCACCGACGTGGGCCACCTCACCGACGACGCCGACGAGGGCGAGGACAAGATCGTACGGAGGGCCAAGCTGGAGCGCCTCGAGCCCATGGAGGTGGCCGACAAGTACATGTGGAGCTACTTTGACGCCATGCAGGCCCTGAACGTCCTCAGGCCCTCCATCGCCCCCAGGGCCACGGGCCACATCCCGGAGATGCTAGAACTCACCCAAAGGCTTTTGGAGCGGGGCGTGGCCTACGAGCGCAAGGGAAGTGTCTACTTCCGGGTGAGGGCCTTCCCCGAGTACGGGAAGCTTTCCGGGAAAAGGCTGGAAGAGCTCAGGGCGGGGGCCCGGGTGGAGGTGCGGGAGGAGAAGGAGGACCCCTTGGACTTCGCCCTCTGGAAGGCGGCCGAGCCGGGGCACCTCATGCGCTGGAAAAGCCCCTGGGGGGAGGGCTACCCCGGGTGGCACATTGAGTGCACCGCCATGAGCCTCAAGTACCTGGGGGAGGGGTTTGACCTCCACGCGGGCGGCATAGACCTTCAGTTCCCCCACCACGAGTGCGAGATCGCCCAGGCGGAGGCGGCGGGCTTCCGCTTCGCCCGCCACTGGATGCACCACAACCACGTCCTCCTGGAGGGGGAGAAGATGGCCAAAAGCACGGGGAACCTGGTCCTCCTCCACGACCTCCTGAAAGCCCACGAGCCCATGGCCCTCCGCTTCTACCTCCTCCAGACCCACTACCGAAGCCCCATGGACTTCACCTGGGAGGGCCTGGAAAGCGCCAAGCGGGGCTACGCCCGCCTCCTCCAGGCCTACCGGGAGGTGCGCCAGCGCAGAAAAACCGCCCCTCCCGGCACCACCCCCGGGCTGGAAAGGGCCTTGGACGCCTTGGAAAAGGCCTTCATGGAGGCCATAGAGGACGACCTCTCCACCCCCGAGGCCCTGGCCGCCTTCTTCACCTTCCTGCCCGAGCTCCACAAACTCCTCCCCGAGGCCAAGGGGGAAAGCCTGGCCCGGGCCGAGGCGGTCTTCCACACCCTGGGCGAGGGGATCCTGGGGATCTTCCCGGAAAGGGTCTTAGAGGAAAGGCTTTCCGGGCCCCTCCTCGAGGGCCTCATAGAACTCCTCTTGGAGCTCAGGGAGGAGGCGAGGCGGGCCAAGGACTACGAGAAAAGCGACCGCATCCGGGAAAGGCTAAGGGCCCTCGGGGTCATCGTGGAGGACACCAAGGAGGGCCCCAAGTGGCGGCTGGAGCTTTAAAGTACCCCACCGCGGCTAAAGCCGCGGTGGGGGCCCCTTAGCGGGCTAGGAAACCCCCCCAGGCCGCGGCCTGGGGGGGTTTTCCCGAAGGCCTAGCGGATGGGGTAGCCCTCGGCCTCGAGGACCGCCCGGGCGATCTCCCGCCTCAGGGCGATGAAGTCCGTGGGGGGACGCTTGGTGAGGCGGCGCGCCGCCGAGAGGATAAAGCCCTGCTCGTCCCCCTGGGCCAGGCGGGGCACCACCTGGGACGCCCGCATCTGGGCCCGGTCCGCCGCCTGGTAGAGGTAGAGCTGAGCCATCTTCTGGGCCACCCCCCCAAGCCTCCGGGCCCGGAGCAGGGCGCTTTCTGCGGCGTAGATGTCAATGAGGAGGTCAGCCGCCGCCGCCAGAAGCTCCTCCTCCTCCTCCAGCTTCTGCTGGAAGCGCATGGCCCCAAGACCGGAGAGCATCAGGGCGAGCTTCTTCAGGTTCTGAAGGAGGGCGGCCTCCTGGTCCTCGGGCTCGTCAAAGCTCGGGGACATGAGCTCGTCCTGGAGCTTGGTGGCCGCCTGGACCAGGGGCAACTCCCCCTTCATGGCCCGCCTCAAGAGCATCCCGGGGATGAGGAGGCGGTTGATCTCGTTGGTCCCCTCAAAGATCCGGTTGATGCGGGCATCCCGGTAGGCCCGTTCAATGGGGTACTCCTGGATGTAGCCGTAGCCCCCGTGGATCTGCACCCCCTCGTCCACGGCGTAGGCGAGCACCTCGGAGCCCAGCACCTTGATGATGCTGGCCTCCACGGCGTACTCCTCAATCCCCGTCATCACCGCCTCGGGGCCCTTCTTGTCCCCGATGGCCTCGTCAATGAGGCCCATGGTGCGGTAGACGGCGCTCTCCCCGGCGAAGATCCGGGTGGCCATCTCCGCCAGCTTCTCCTGGATGAGGCCGAACTCGGCGATGGGCTTTCCGAACTGGACCCGCTCCTTGGCGTACTTGGTGGAGATCTCCAAGGCCAGCTTGGCCCCGCCGATGGAGCCCGCCCCCAGCTTGTACCGGCCCACGTTGAGGATGTTGAAGGCGATCTTGTGGCCCTTGCCGATCTCCCCAAGGACGTTCTCTACCGGGACCTTGACGTCCTCCAGGATCACCTGCCGGGTGCTGGAGGACTTGATGCCCATCTTTTTCTCCTCCGCACCCAGCTGGATCCCGAAGCTTTTCTCCACGATGAAGGCAGTGAACTTCTCCCCGTCCACCTTGGCGAAGACGATGAAGACGTCGGCAAACCCGGCGTTGGAAATAAACTGCTTAACCCCGTTCAGGATGTAGTATTTCCCGTCCTCGGAAAGCGTGGCCCGGGTCTTGCCGGAAAGGGCGTCGGACCCCGCCCCAGGCTCGGTGAGGCAGTAGGCCCCGATGAGCTCCCCGGTCACCATCCTGGGCAGGTACTTGCGCTTCTGCTCCTCGTTGCCGAAGTAGATGATGGGGAGCATGGCCAAGGTGGTGTGGGCCCCGTGGGTCACGGCGAAGCCCCCAAGCCCGGAGAGGTTCTCGGCGATCACCGTGGAGACGGTCTTGGGTAGGTCCAGCCCCCCGTACTCCTCGGGGGTTTCCGCCCCCAGGAGGCCCAGCTCCCCCGCCTTGCGGAGAAGCTCCCGGTTGAGCTCAAGCTCCCCGTGTTCCAGCCGCTCCAGGAGGGGAAGGACCTCCTTCTCGGCGAAGGTCCTCGTGGTCTTGGCGATCTCCCGGATGGTGGGGTCAAAGTCCTCGGGGGTGTAGATCCGCTCGGGAGCCTCCAAAAGCCAGCCGCCGCCCTTTTGCCAAAGCTTCTTCTCCTGCGTCATGGCCTACCTCCTATGCCGGATACACCTCAAACACGCCGGCAGCCCCCATGCCGCCGCCGATGCACATGGTCACGAGGCCATACCCCCCGCCCCTCCGGGAAAGCTCGCTGATGAGCTGGGCGGTGAGCTTGGCCCCCGTGGCCCCCAAGGGGTGGCCCAAGGCGATGGCCCCGCCGTTCACGTTGGTCTTCTCCTCGGGCATCTCCAGGGTGCGCATCACCGCCAGGACCTGGGCGGCGAAGGCCTCGTTGAACTCAATGAGGTCAATCTGGTCTAGCTTCAGCCCCGCCCGTTCCAAGGCCTTGGGCACCGCCTTCACTGGGCCGATCCCCATGATGTCGGGCTCCACCCCGGCCACGGCGAAGCTCACGAAACGGGCCAGGGGCTTAAGCCCCAAAGCCTCCGCCTTCTCCCGGCTCATGACGACCACCGCCGCCGCCCCGTCGGAGTAGGGGCTGGAGTTGCCGGCGGTGACGGTGCCTCCCTTCTTGAAGGCGGGCTTGAGCTTGGCCAGGGCCTCGAGGCTGGTGTCGGGGCGGACCGTCTCGTCCCGGTCAAACAGGACCTCCTCCACCTGCTTCTTGGTGCCCTGGTACCGGACCTTGGGCACCCGGATGGGCACCACCTCCGTAAAGCGCCCCTCGGCCCAGGCCTGGGCCGCCCGCTGGTGGCTGCGCAAGGCCCACTTGTCCTGGTCCTCCCGGCTTATGCCGAAGCGCTCCGCCACCCTTTCGGCGGTGAAGCCCATGCCGATGTAGGTGGAGTAGGTCTCGGGGCTCCACTCCGTGGGGGTAAGGTCGGGGTGGAGGCGGGTGTGGTAGCCGGACATGGGCACCTGGCTCATCATCTCCACCCCGCCCGCCAAGACCGCCTCCGCCATCCCGGTCATCACCGCCTGGGCGGCCATGGCGATGGTCTGGAGGCCGCTGGAGCAGAAGCGGTTGACCGTGGCCCCCGCCACCTCAATGGGGAAGCCCGCCCGGAGGAGGGCCAGACGGGCGATGTTAAGCCCCTGGGCCGCCTCCGGCATGGCGCACCCCCAAAGCACGTCCTCAAGCTCCTTGGGGTCCAGGCCAATCCGTTCCACCGCCTGCCGCATCACCTGGGCCGAAAGGTCCACAGGATGGAGCTCCGCCAAGGCCCCATCCTTTTTACCCCGGGCCACAGGGCTCCGAACCGCGCTGACGATTACTGCCTCCCGCATCGCATCCCCCTATCGTTTTCCAGTTCTTTGGCTCAGTTCCTAAGCGGCTTACCCGTCTTCAAGGTGTGGGCGATCCGCTCCTGGGTCTTACGGGTCCCCAGCAGCTTCAAGAAAGCCTCCCGCTCCAGGTCCAAAAGGAACTCCTCCGAAACTTCCCGGGCCGGTCCCTCGCCCCCGGAGAGCACGTAGGCGATCTCCAGGCCGATGCGCATGTCGTGGTCGGAAATCTCCCCCGCCTCCCTAAAGGCCCAGACCGCATAGCGCAGGTTGCCCAAGGCCTCGCTTCCCAGAACCCGGATCCTGGGGGGAAGGGGCGGCCGGTAATCCGGGGCCAGCTCCAAGACGCGCCGTTTGGCGTCGGCGATGAGGAAGTCCCGGTTCATGCTGATGCGGTCCCGGTCGCGGAGGAAGCCCATCTTCCGGGCCTCGAGGGCGCTGGTGGAGGTCCTGGCCAAGGCGATCAGGTTGAAGGCCCGCTTCACCCCCTCAAAGGGGTCCGCCTCCTCGTAGGGCGCAAGCTCCTGGGTGAAGCGCAAAAGCATCTCCTTGGTGCCACCCCCGGCGGGCAGAAGCCCCACCCCCGCCTCCACCAGGCCCATGTAAAGCTCGGCGTGGGCCTGAACCGCGTCGGCGTGCAGGGTGAACTCCGCCCCACCCCCTAAGGTGAGGCCAAAGGGAGCCACCACCACGGGGAAGGGGCTATAGCGGAGGGACAGGGAGGCTTTCTGGAACTGGCGCACCGCCAAGGCGAGCTCGTCCCAGTCCCCCTCCTGGGCCAGGGAGAGGATGAGGGCCAGGTTGGCCCCGGCGGAGAAGGCCCTCGGGTCCTCGTTGCCGATGACAAGGCCCACATAGCCCTTCTCCTCCACGTACTCCAGGCTCTTCTGGAGCATGCGGATGACCCCTTCCCCGATGGCGTTCATCTTGGTGCGGAACTCCAGGAGGGCCACCCCATCCCCCAGATCCAGAAGGGCCGCCTCCTTGCTTTCCAAAAGGGTCTTGCCCTCGGACTTGAGGGCCTTTAGGGAGATGACGCCCTCCCGCTTGGGCAAGGGGTGATAGGCCCCGTCAAACCCCAGGTAGGTGCCATCCTGGTAGAAGGCCCCCTGGGCCTTCTGGAGAAGGGCGGGCGCCTCGAGGCCGTGCTCCTTCAAAAGGGCATGGAGCCGGTCTAGGCCCAAGGCGTCCATGCTCTTAAAGGGCCCCTCCTCCCAACCGAAGCCCCACTCCAGGGCCTGGTCCACGGAGACCAAGTCGTAAGCGATCTCCTCGGCTTTTTCCAAGGTGTAGTGGGCCGTGCGGGCGAAAAGTTCCCTCAGGAAAGCCCCGTACTTCCCCGGGAGGTCCAAGACCTTGGGTAGGCGCTCCCGCAAGGGCAGGTCCCTTAGGGCCCGGAGCTCGGGCAGGTCCACCTTGGCCCGGGGCACATACTCCAGGGTCCGGTAGTCCAAAGTGTAGATCTCCCCGTTCACCCGCCTGTAGAAGCCGGCGCCCGCCTTTTCTCCAAGGCGGCCCTCCTCCACCAGCCGGTGGACCCACTCGGGAAGGGTGAAGTCCTCCCCGGTGGCCTGGGCCAGCTCCCCGGTCACCAGCTTCAGCACGTCCAGGCCCGTGAGGTCGGCGGTGCGGAAGGTGGCGGAGTTAGGCCGGCCAAGGAGGGGACCGGTGAGGGCGTCCACCTCGTCGATGGTGAGGCCGTGCTTCTCCATGAGCCGCACCGCCTGGACCATCCCGTAGACCCCCAGGCGGTTGGCGATAAAGCCGGGGCGGTCCTTGGCCAGCACCGTACCCTTGCCCAAAATACGCTCCCCAAAGCGGCGGATCTCCTCCAGGACCTTGGGGTCGGTCTCCGGGGTGGGGATCAGCTCCAGAAGGTGAAGGTAGCGGGGGGGGTTGAAGAAGTGGGTGCCCAAGAAACGCTTGCGGAAACCTTCCGAGCGGCCTTCCAGAAGCACCCGCATGGGAATGCCGCTCGTGTTAGAGCTAACGATGGCGGTGGGCTTCAAGAGGCCTTCCAGGCGGGCGTAGAGGGCCTGCTTGGGCTCGGGTTTTTCAATGATGGCCTCCACCACCCAGTCGCAGTCCTTGAGCTTGTCCAGGTGGTCCTCGGTGTTGCCGATCTCCACGTACCGGGCAAGCTCGGGGTCCATGAAGGCGGCGGGCCTGGCCTTTAGGGCCCGCTCCAGCCCCCGCTTGGCGTACTCGTTGCGGTCCTTTTGCCCAGGGATATCCAAGAGCACCACCGGGATCCCAGCGCTGGCCACCAGGGCGGCGATCCCGCTACCCATGGTCCCTGCGCCCACCACGCCTACCTTCTTGATCATGGCCACCTCCTTATACTGAGTCAAAGTTTACGCCGGGACCGCCCCGATGTCAAAGGGGGAGCGTTTTAGGGCTTGAAGACCCTTGACAAGGCATCCCCAGGGCGAGATCGCCCTCCGCCTGAAGCTCTTCAACCCGAACCCTTAGCGGTCGGCGAAAAGGTAGAGGGCCTCCATCAGGGCCTCGGGGTAGTCCCGGGGCCTTAGGCCCTTTTTCTCCAGGCGGAAGCCCGGGGGGTACTGGGTGAGCTCCACCCGGTAGGGGAGGTTTTTGAGCCCCCGGGCGTCGTAGTCTAAGGGCCAGGCGGCGAAGACCGCCTGCAGGTGGGTGAGGTCCTCGGTGAGGGAGACCACCCCCTTGCGCTCCGCCACCAGGCGGAGCCGGGTGAGGTTCACGAAGTTCTCCGCCTCCTCGGGAAGAGGCCCGTAGCGCTCCTTTAGCTCCCGCACCAGCCGGGAGACCTCGGCCAGGCTTTGGGCCTGGGCGAAGCGGCTGTAGTAGCGGCTTCGGGCCTCGAGGCTCCCCACGTACTCCGCGGGAAGCCGGGCGGAAACGGAAAGGTCCAGGGTGACGTGGGGCCTCTCTGTCCGCACCTCCCCCTTGAGCTTGCGGATGGCCTCTTCCAGAAGCTCGGTGTAGACCTCCAGGGAAAGGGCCTTGATGTGCCCGTGCTGCTCGGGGCCGAGGAGGTTCCCCACACCCCGGATCTCCATGTCCCTTTCGGCCAGGAGGTGGCCCGAGCCCAGGTCCGAGAGGTCGGCGATGGCGGCGAGGCGCTTTTCCGCCTGCTCGGTGAGGCGGGGCGGGTGAAAGAGGTAGGCGTAGGCCTCCTGGTCCCGCCTTCCCACCCGGCCCCGAAGCTGGTAGAGGGTGGCAAGGCCCAGGCGGTCCGCCCGCTCAATGAGGATGGTGTTGGCCTCGGGCACGTCTAGACCTGCCTCAATGATGGTGGTGGCGAGGAGGACATCGTACGCCCCCTCGGCGAAGAGGAGCATGGTCTCCTCTATGAGGCTTTCGGGCATCTTCCCGTGGACCACCCCGATGCGGGCCTCGGGGACGAGGTTTTCCAGAAAGCGCCGCCTGGCCTCAATGGAGGCCACCCGGTCGTGGACGTAGAAGACCTTGCCGCCCCGCTCCAGCTCAAAGAGGATCGCCTCCCGCACCAAAAGGGGGTCAAAGGGGGCGAGGAAGGTCTTGATGGGCTTCCGGCCCGGGGGTGGGGTTTTTATGCTGGAAAGGTCCTTAAGCCCCACCAGGGCGGAGTAAAGGGTGCGGGGGATGGGGGTGGCGGAGAGGTAGAGGGTGTCCACCTCCGCCTTAAGCTCCCGGATCCTCTCCTTCTGGGCCACCCCGAAGCGGTGCTCCTCGTCCACGATGAGAAGGCCGAGGTCCTTGAAGCGCACGTCCCCTTGGAGGAGGCGGTGGGTGCCGATGACGATGTCCACCGTGCCCTCGGCGAGGCCCTTTAAAATGGCCGCCTCCTCCTTCTCCGGGGTGAAGCGGGAAAGGACCGCCACCCGCACAGGAAGCCCAGCAAAACGCTCGCGGAAGGTCTTCCCGTGCTGCTCGGCAAGGAGGGTGGTGGGCACCAGGAAGGCCACCTGGGCCCCGTGCCCCACCACCCGGTGGGCGGCCCTCAAGGCCACCTCGGTCTTGCCGAAGCCCACGTCCCCCGAGATCAGGCGGTCCATGGGGTGGGGGCTTTCCAGGTCCCTTAGCACCTCCTCCAGAGCCTGCTTCTGGTCGGGGGTGAGCTCGTAGGGAAAGCCTTTCTCCACCAGAGGGTCCCACTCGGGCAGGGGCGGGAAGGCCCGGCCCGGGGTGGCCTTCCGCTTGGCCTGGAGGACGAGGAGCCTTGCGGCCAGCTCCTCCACGTCCTTCCGGGCCTTTTCCTTGGCCCGCTGCCACTCGCTCTTGCCCAGGGAGGAGAGCTCCGGGGGGTCGTCCGTGGTCCCGGGGTGGCGCTTGAGGAGGGGAAGCTGCTCCACGGGGAGGTAAAGCCTCCCCTCCCCCCGGTAGCGCAGGACCAGGTAGTCCCGCCTGGCCCCCAGGACCTCCCGGGTCTCCAAGCCCAGGAACTGGCCGATGCCGTGCTCGGGATGGATGAGGTAGTCCCCCGGGGAGAGGGCCCCGGGGTCGGAAAGCCCCTCCCCCACCCGGACTCTGGCCCGCACCCCTCCCGTGGCAAAGACCAGGGCCTCGGTGAGGAGGACCCACTCCCCCCACTCCGCCCCGCCCTCAAAGTCCCCGAAGAAGAGGGCAAGCCGCCCCTTGGGGCCGGGAAAGCGGTCCAGAAGGAGGGGCGAGAAGGCTTGAAGGCGCCTTTTGAGGTACTCCAGGGTGCGGGCGTGGCCCACGAAGAGGTGGACCCGCTTCCCCTCGGCAAGCCAGCGGGCGAGGTCCTTCTCCAGGGCCTTCAAGCTTCCCCGGTAAGGGGGAAGGGCCCGCACGCCAAGCTCCAAAGGGGGAAGCTCCACCCCGCCCCCCAAGGCCACCCAGGGCCTTCCTGTGAGGAGAGGCCAGAGCGCCTTGGGGGCGAGGGCCGGGGTGTCCAGGTAGACGGGGCCGGGGAAGTGGAGGACCTTCTTGGAGGTGAAGCCCTCCGCCTTCCCTGGCTTGGGCAAAAGGACGTGGCGCCGCCTTTCCTCCCCCCGGACCAAAAGCCTTTCCAGCTCGTCCCCGTAGAACTCCAGGCGCACCTCGCCGAGCTCCAAGACCTCCCCCAGGACGCGGTAGTCCTCGTCCCGGGCGTAGCCCAGCTTGAGGAGGCGGGAAAGGAGGGCCTCCCGGGGGTAGGCCCGGCCCACCTCCAGAAGAAGCCGCCAGGCCTCGGGGTCCTCGGGGAAGGGGCTTAAGGCCTCCTCGTAGGAGAAGACGAAGAGGGCCTTTTCCTCCAGGGCCTCGAGGCCTGGGTTCACGTAGACCGGCACCCCGAAGGCAGAGAGGTTCCGGTAGCGGCGGACCCGGTCCTCAGGGGCCAAAAGGACCGCCGGGGGGTTCTCCCGGGCGAAGAGGAGAGCCCCCACCACCTGGGGCACGCTCAGACGGTAGCCGTAAAGGCGCTCTAGGGCAAGCTCCATGGGAAAGGCCCTTGCGGGCCTCCTTATTCTACCGCGTAAGCGTGGACGGCCAAGGCGCCGAGGCCCACGTTGGCGGCGATGGTGGCCCCGGAGCGGACCAAACGGCCCCGTTCTATCCGCAAGGAGTTCTCAAGACTCCGTTTAAGCCCTTCAATCCACTCGGGCTTGGCGTCGGAGTGGGCGATGGTGATGCGGGCAAGCCTTCCCCTAAGCTCCTCGGCCACCAGCCGGGCCAGGACCTCGGGGATGCTCCCCTCCCGGGCCACCCGCAGGAAGCGGATATGCCCCTTTTCAATGCGGAGGATGGGCCTTAGGCCCAGGAGGTTCCCCACCACCTCCCCGAAGCGGGGTAGGCGGCCGTTCCGGGCCAGGTGGGAGAGGTCGGCCACGCTGAAGTAGAGGCTGGAGCGCTTGAGCCTGTCCACCTCCCGCACCACCTCCTCCTCGTCCGCCCCGCCCTTGAGCATCTCCACGGCCCGAAGCACCATGGCCCCAAGCCCGGCGGAGACCATTCCCGTGTCCACCACCCGGATCCGGTGGGGAGCTACCTTGAGGGCCGCTTCCCGGGCCCGCTCCACGGTCTTGGAAAGCTCCTCGGAGACGTGGAGGGAAAGGAGCCGGTCGTAGACCTTTAGGTGGCGCTCGTAGACCTCGGCGAAGTCCTCCACGGTGGGGGGCTCGGTCACGGGCTCGGCCCCGGCGCGCATGGCCTGGTAGAGGGCATCGGGGGTGAGCTCCTCCCGGTCCTTGTACTTGCGGTCGCCCAGCCGCACGTAGATGGGCACCAGGCCCACCGCTTCCTCTTCCAGGAGGCTTGGGGAGAGGTCTGCCGTGGTGTCGGTCACAAGGCCCAGTTCCACGGGCCCCATCTTATAATGGCGGGCGGTTGCCATGGTTCTGGTCACAGGGTTCGCACCCTTCGGGGGGCTAAGGCACAACCCCTCGGCCGCCCTCCTGGACCTCTTGCCCGAGGCCCTGAGGGAAACCCCCCTCCACAAGGCGGTCCTTCCGGTGGACACCGAGGCCCTTCCCGAGGTCCTAAAGGCCCTCTGGGGGCTTAAACCCCGGGCCGTTTTGCACCTGGGCCTCGCCCTAAACCGCCCCCACCTCACCCTGGAGCGGCTTGCGGTGAACCTCCTGGACTTTGACCAACCCGACAACCGGGGGGTGGTGGTAAGGGAAAGGCCGGTGGTTCCCGGGGGGCCTTTGGCCCTGCCCGCCCGGGTTCCCGTGGGGAAGCTTTTGGCGCACCTCCGGGAAGCGGGGATCCCCGGAAGGCCAAGCCTCTCGGCGGGAAGCTACCTCTGCAACCAGGCCTTTTACCTTTCTCTGTACCACCTCCCGGAAGAGGTCCCCGTGGGCTTCCTCCACCTCCCCCCCGACGAGACCCTGGCCCTGGAAAGGGGCGGGGCCTATGTGCCCCTGGCCGAGCAAGCCCGGGGGGTGCGGCTCCTCCTGGAGGCCCTGTGCGGGTCCTCTTCCTGACGGACGCCCGGGCCATCGGGGGAAGCGAGGTTTACCTCAAGGAGATGCTCCCCCGGCTCAAGGCCCTGGGGCTTGCCCCGGAGGCCGCCCTGCCCGAGGCCCCGGGAAACCTCCCCGTCCGCCAGGCCTTGGAGGAAGCGGGGGTCCCAGTCCACGCCTATACCCACCCTCAGGCCCTGCCCCAGGGCTTTGACCTGGTGGTGGCCTCGGCCTGGTACCCCCAAAGCTACAAGGCCTTCTTCGGACGCTACCCGGGCCTTATCCCTTTGGTCCACGACCAGATAGAGATCTTCTATCCCCTAGGGGGGCGGTACCTCTACCGCCTGGGCTACCGCCTCCTCCAGGCCCCCAACCTCCGGAGGGCCAAGGCGGTGCTCACCGTCTCCCGGTGGGCCGCCCGGTGGCTTCGGGAAGTGCACGGGGTGGACAGGGTCCTGGCGGTGCCCAACGGGGTGGACACCCGCCGCTTCCGCCCCCCCACCCTCGAGGAGAAGGCCGCCCTTCGGGAGGCCTACGGCCTCAGGCGCTTCACCGCCTTGGTGCCCGCCCGGATGAGCCCGGAGAAGAACCACCTGGCAGCGCTCCTCACGGCGAAGCTCCTCCCTCAGGTAGACTTTCTCCTGGTGGGCACGGGGGCGCTTTTAGGCATCTGGCGGAAGACCGCGCGGCTTCTCGGCCTAAGGAACGTGCGCTTTTTAGGCCGGAGGGAGGACATGCCGGGGCTTTACCGGGCCGCCGACGCCATGCTCCTCCCCACCCTGGGGGAGAACCAGTCCCTGGCCACCCTCGAGGCCATGGCCTCCGGCCTTCCCGTCATCACCACCCCCATCCCCGCCCAGGCCGAGCTCATCCAAGACGGCCTCACCGGGAGGCTCGTCCCCCCCTGGCCCCCAAGGCTCGCCCAGGCCCTCAAGGAGGCCACCCCGGAGCTGGGCCTTCGGGCGCGGGCCTTTGTGGAGCGGCACCACACCTTAGACCAGGCCGCCCGGCAGCTCATGGCCGCCTTAAGGGAGGTGGCCGGTGCTTGAGGTGGCCTTCCTCACCGACGCCCCCCGCGTGGCCGGAAGCGAGATCTGGCTCTTGGAAGTGCTGCCCCTTCTTCCCCGCCTCGGCATCCACCCCACCGTCTTCCTGCCCAAGTCCCCTGCCCTCCGAGGCTTAGCCTCGCGTTTTGAGCAGGCCGGCATACCGGTCATTCAATACCCTAGCTTGGCCAAAGTCCTTAGCGATCTCAAAAATTTTCATGCCCGCGTCCTCCAAGCCTGGTTCCCCAGCACCTATAACCTCTTGAGGTATCTTCCCGAACCTCGTCTGGTCTACATCCACGACCAACTGGAGTACCACTATCCCTTTGGGCTTGACCGCCTCTATCGCGCCATCTACCGCTATACCAAGGCCCACCGGATCCGCCTCGCCAGCCGGATCCTGGTAGGAACCTACTGGGCCGCCGATTACCTATCGCGCCACTTCGGTCTCCAAGCCCACACGGTGCCTAGCGGGGTCAACCCCGAGCGTTTCCGGCCCCCAACCCCCACCGAGCGCAAGGACCTTAGGGCCAGGTTCGGCTTCCACCGCTTTACCGTTTTGACCCCGGCCCGTTTCACCCTGGAAAAGAACCACCTCGTGATCCTGCAAACCGCCAAGCGCCTACCCGATGTGGACTTCGCGCTGGCCGGTGACGGCGAACTGGCGCGGCTTATCAAGGCTTTAGCAATCCTTTGGAAATTGAACAATGTGCGCTTCTTGGGGAACCGATGGGATATAGCCGAAGTTTACCGAGCCAGCGACGCGGTTCTTTTCCCTACCCTTGCCGACAACCCCGGGCTGGTCATCCTAGAGGGCATGAGCACAGGGCTTCCCGTCATAACCAGCCCCTTCCCTCCTCAAGCGGAGGTCATTTCCCCGCTTGAGGGATGCCTGGTCCCCCCCACACCCTACACCTTGGCCGAGGCCATCCGCTGGCTCATAGACCACCCAAGCGAGGCCCAAGCCATGGGTAAGCGCGGCCGGGAGAGGGTGGTCGCCCAACGGACCACCCTTCACACCGCCCAGGCCCTAGCGGCATGCCTGCACGAAACCAAGAGTGTACAATCCCCCTAGATGCGCCTCTACCGCGTGGGCCTTTTCACCGATGTCTACTTCCCCAACCCCAACGGGGTGACCACCAGCGTCTACCTCCTCCTCCGGGAACTTAGGCGCATGGGGCACGAGGCCTGGGTCATCGCCCCGGCCCATCCCGAGGCCCCGGAGGGGGAGGAAGGGGTGGTGCGGGTCCCCTCCGTGGCCTACCCCTTCTACGAGGGGCAGCAGATCGCCCTCCCCTCGGCCAAGTACCTACCCACGGAGTTTGAGCTCATCCACACCCACACTCCCCTCACCCTGGGGGTGTGGGGCCTCCGGCTTGCCCGCAACAAGGGCCTGCCCCACGTCTCCACCTTCCACACCCACTACGAGAAGTACGCCCACTACGTGCCGGGGCTTGCGGTCCTGGACCGCTACACGGGCATCGTGCCCCGCCTGGCCAAGGCCTTCTACAACCGGGTGGAGGTGGTCATCGCCCCCACCGAGCCCGTGAAGCGCCTAGCGGAAAGCTACGGCATAGAGCGCCCCATCCGTGTTATCCCCACCGGCATAGACAACCGCCTCCTGGAAGAGGCCCCCCTTCCCTCCCCCTCCCCCTGGCCCGAGGGGAAAAGGCGCCTCATCACCGTGGGGCGGCTGGGGAAGGAGAAGAGCTTTGACGTGGTCCTCAAGGCGGTGGCGGAGCTCGCCAAGGAAGAGGACGTCTTCCTGGTGCACATCGGGGAAGGCCCCGAGCTTCCCCACCTCAAGGCCCTTGCCCAGGAACTCGGGATCGCCGACCAGGTCCTTTTCCTGGGCCCCGTGCCTTACAGGAGGATCGGGGGGTACTACCGCCTGGCCGAGCTCTTCCTCTTCGCCAGCGAGACGGAGACCCAGGGCCTTGTCATCTGGGAGGCCCAGGCCATGGGGGTCCCGGTGGTGGCGGTGGGGGCGGAAGGCGTCCTGGAGGGCGTGGAGGACGGAAAGGCGGGCTTTCTGGTGCCGCCGGGGGACTTCCGCGCCCTGGCGGCCAAGGCCCTGGAACTCCTCAAAGACGAGGAGCGGCGCAAGCGCTTCAGCCTCCAGGCCCGGGCTTTTGCCCTAAAGCGCTCAGCGGAAACCATCGCCGAACAGATCGTGGCCGTTTACGACGAGGCCAGCGAGATCCTGCGGGTGGAGCCGAGAAGGCTCATCTTTCCCTTTCCCCGGCTTCCCCGAAGTAGCCTCGAGGATCGCCCATGAGGTTCCGGGCCTGCCGCAGGAGGAACCGCCCCCACCCCCCCTTGAGCCTGCGGGCCGAGGTGAGGACCAAAGCCTCGGGCACATAGCGCACGGGGCCCAAGCGGGCAAGCCGGTAGCCCAAAAGCACGTCCTCCCGGGCCTCCACCTCGGGAAAGCCCCCCACCTTCAAGGCCGCCTCCTTGAGAACCATCATGTTGGCCCCGGCGAGGTTGGGGCGGCGAAGGAGGGCCATGAGGTGGAGGAAGGCCCTATAGCCCCACTCGGAGAGGGCGGCCTCGAGGGGGGAGACTCCATAGAAGCGCAAGGGGCCGTAAAGGGCCACCGCCCCCGGGGCCTTCCCGGCCAGCTTTTCCAGCCAGCGGGGCGTGGGCAGGGAGTCAGCGTCGGTCATGGCCACCCACTCCCCCCGGGCCGCCAAAAGCCCCGCCTGGCGGGCATGGGCCACCCCCTTTCTCCCGCAGTAGACCACCCGCACCCCGAAGGCCTCCGCCACCTCCCGGGTGCGGTCGGTGGAGGCGTTGTCCACCACGATGACCTCAAAGGGCGGAAGGGTCTGGGCGAAGACCGCCTCCAGGGCAGCGGGCAGGTAGGCTTCCTCGTTGTGGGCGGGGATGACCACGCTGATGCGCACGGGTATACTCTAGCGTGTTTCGCTGGCTTCCGTGGCGAAAGGAGGAGCTCGGCCCCTTCCTACGCCTGGTCCTGGCCTTAGGCCTGATGGAAGGGGCCCGGAGCGGGTTCTTCGCCGGCCTCCTTCCCTTCTACGCCCCCGAGCATCTGGGACTAGGGCCCGCCGTCTTCACCCTGGCCTTCACCCTGCACCAGCTGGCGGAAAACCTAAGCAAGTCCTTGGGGGGCCTCCTCGCCGAGCGGCTGGGCTTCGGCCGGATGGTGGCCGCGGCTGCCGCCACGGGCCTCCTCGCCCTCCTCCTCACCCCTCAGGCGGAAGCGCCTTTGGGCCTTTGGAGCCTGGCCCTCCTCTGGGGGCTTTCCATGTCCACCCTCTACCCCGGCCTCCTCACCCTAGCGAGCCGCATCGCCGTGGCGGGCCGGGAGGCCAGGGCCCTCTCCTTCACCCTGGTCCTGGTCATGCCCTGGGTGGGGATCGGGGTAGTGGGAACGGGACAGGTGGCCCAGCAGCACCCGGCGACTGCCCTCCACCTCCTCCTCCTGGCCCAAGGCGCCGCCCTGGCCTTAGCCCTAAGCCTCCTCCGCTTCCGCATCCCCCTCCCCCAGGAAAGACGGGAGCGCGTTAGCTACCACCGCCTCCTCTACTTCCTGCCCGCCGCCTTCGGCCAGACCTTCGCCCCGGGCCTGGTTTCCCTATTCCTCCTCCGCTTCGCCAAGGAGAAGCTGGGCCTCGAGCCCTTGGCCCTAGGAGGGCTCCTCCTTTTGGGCGGGGCGGTGGCCTTCGGCCTCCTCCCCTTCACGGGAAGGCTCGTGGACCGGGGCGGCTACCGCCTGGCCCTGGTGGGGGGGCTTGGCCTTCTGGGCTGGGTCATGGTGCGGCTGGGGATGGGCCCCTCCCTCCAGGAGGTCCTCCTCCTCGCCCCCCTGGGGGGGCTTGGGTTTGGCCTCTTCCTCCCGGGCTGGACGGGGTTTCTGGTCCGCCACCTGCCCCAGGAGAACCGGGCGGCCATCTGGGGCGGCCTCATGACGGTGGAGGGCCTGGGCCTGGCCTTAGGGCCAGCGGTGGGCGGGGCCTTGTGGGAAGCCTTCGGCCTGGAAACGCCCTTCTACGTGGGAGGAGGCATCTTTTTGGGCCTGGCCCTCTTCTACGCCCTGGTCCTTAGGGGGAAAGCGTGGAAGTAGCCCTTGGGATCCTTCTCCTCTACGGCCTCTCCGACCTCCTCTTCCGCTTCCTGGGGCTTGGGGCCTACGCCCACGGGAAAAGGCGGGAGGCCAAGGTCGCCCTCACCTTTGACGACGGCCCCTCGGAGAGGACCGAAGCCCTTCTCGCCCTCCTCCGCCGGCACGGGGTCAAGGCCACCTTTTTCCTCACCGGGGAAAAGGCCAAGGGAAGGCCGGACCTGGTGGAGGCCCTAAGGCGGGAAGGCCACCAGGTGGAGGACCACGGGGCCTACCACCAGGCCCTTTGGCTTTTCCTCCCCTGGGTGGAGTGGCGGCACATGCGCGAAACCCCAAGCCGCTACTACCGCCCCCCCCACGGCCTCCACACCCCCTTCACCCGCCTCTTCGCCCGGCTTTTGGGGAAGCGCATCGCCCTTTGGGACGTGGAGGGAAAGGACTGGCTGGACCTTCCCCCAGAGGCCTTAGCGGAAAGGCTTCTCTTCTACCTGAAGCCGGGAAGCATCGTCCTCCTCCACGACGGCCCCGAGCGCACCTTAAGGCTTCTAGAGATCCTCTTGCCGAAAATCCTGGCCTTGGGCTACGAGCCCGTTACCCTGGACGACCTAAAGCCCATCCCCCTCACCTTCCGCCTCGCCCTCCTCCGGGGGCTACAGGGCCTCGAGGAGCGCTACAACCAAAGGCACCGGGTGCGCCGGGCTGGGCTTGGCCCCTTTGACCTCTTCCGCATAGAGAAAAAACCCTTCCCCGGGCCCGCCCTGCCCGGGCTTCCCCCCGGGGTGCCCGCCCTGGAACTCCACCTGGAAAGCGCCCGGATGATGGACCTCTCCACCTTTGAGGTGGCCCGCTATCTGCGAAAAAGCCTCCACCGGGTGGCGGAGACGGTGGCCCAGGACCCGGAGGTGCGCCTGGTCTACGGGTACAGCTACCTGGCCCAGGGGGGGAGGTACCTGGGGTTTTCCACCCAGCCCCTCCCCTTCTGGCCCAGGCTCGTGGGCAGCCTGGCCAGCGCCTGGTTCCTCTGGCTTTACCGGGGGGAGTTCCCCAAAAGGGCCCACTTCTGGGCGGGGATGGCCTACCTCACCCGGGAGGAGCTCCTACGGCGATACCCACCGTCCACTCCCGCTTCCCCACCCCAGGCACCCGGTGAACCCGGAACCCCGCCTCCTTGAGGGCCCGCCGGAAAGCCCCCTGGGCGGAGTAGGTGGCAAGCCTCCCACCCCGCTTGAGGCTTCGCCGGAGCTTGCAGAGGACGGGAAGTCCCCAGGCCTCGGGGTTGGCCTTGGGGCTGAAGGGGTCCAGGTAGACCGCCGTGGCCCAACCAGGGGGCAAGCCCACCTCCCGCACGTCCGTGAAGAGGACCCGAAGCTCCCCCCAAGGCCCAAGGAAGCGAGAGGTGGGCCAGGCCCTAAGGAGGGCGGCGAACACCGCCTCCGCCCGGGGCAGGGGAAGGGAGATTTGCGCCAGGACCTCCTTGGGCAAGGGCTCCTTCTCCACCGCCAGGTAGAAAAGCCGCACTCCCCTTTGGAGGGCGCTTTCCAAGGCCACCCGGAAGTTCACCCCTAGGCCAAACCCCACCTCCAGGACCCTGGGGGCGGGGTGAAGGTGGGTCAGGGTCTTCTCCAGGTAAAGCCTCCGGGCCTGGAGGAGGGCCCCCTGCCTCGGGTGGTAGGCCTCCCCGTAGCCCGGGTGGAAGAGGGTGGGGGTGCCGTCTTGGGTGAGGCGAAGCTCCATCCTTTGGCTAGAATAGCCGCCATGGAGCTCACCCTTCTGGACAAGCTTTCGGGAACCCTGGCCAACGCCCTCACCGTGGCCTTAGGGACCGGCCTGGGCCTCGCCTTGCGGGGAAGGCTTCCCGAGAGGATGGCCCGGATCATGGTGCAAGGGGTAGGGCTCACCACCCTCTTCATCGGGCTCTCCATGGCCCAGGCCCTGGGGAGGGCCAAGGGTGGGGCGGTGGACGGGGTGGTCCTGGGGCTCATCGCCCTGGTCCTTGGGGGGCTTCTTGGGGAGTGGGCCCGCTTGGAAGAGGCGCTAGAGGGCCTAGGGGAGAGGATCAAGCAGGCGGTCAAGGGCGGGGGGAGCTTCACCGAGGGCTTCGTGGCGGCGAGCCTCCTCTTCTGCGTGGGGCCCATGACCCTCCTCGGGGCCATTCAAAACGGCCTCGTGGGCGACCCGAGCCTCCTCCTCCTCAAGGCCACCCTGGACGGCCTTTCCGCCATCGCCCTCACCAGCTCCTTCGGGGTGGGGGTGGGCTTCAGCGTTTTGGTCATCCTCCTCTACCAAGGAGGCGTGGCCCTCCTCGCCGGGACCCTGAGCCAGGCCCTCCCCGACCCCGCGCAAGACCCCAGGGTCCTCCTCGTGACCGGGGTGGGCGGGCTCATGATCCTGGGCATCGGCATCAACCTCCTCGGCCTCACCCGGGTGCGGGTGGCCTCCTTCCTCCCCGCCCTGCTCCTCGCCCCCTTGGCCTGGGCCCTGGCGGACCGGTTCGGCTAAAATGCCCGGTATGGAGCTGTCTCCCGAGCTTCTCCGCAAGCTGGAAACCCTGGCCAAAATCCGCCTATCCCCCGAGGAGGAAGCCCTGCTTTTGCAGGACCTCAAGCGGATCCTGGACTTCGTGGACGCCCTTCCCCGGGTGGAGGGAGGGGAAGCGGAGGAGGCCTGGGGCCGCCTGCGGGAGGACGAGCCCAGGCCCTCCCTGCCCCAGGAGGAGGCCTTGGCCCTAGCCCCCGAGGCGGAAGATGGTTTCTTCCGCGTGCCCCCCGTTCTGGAGTAGCCATGGTGGACCTCAAACGCCTGCGCCAGGAGCCCGAGGTCTTCCACCGGGCCATCCGGGAAAAAGGGGTGGCGCTGGACCTGGAAGCCCTCCTCGCTCTGGACCGGGAGGTCCAGGACCTGAAAAAGCGCCTGCAGGAGCTCCAGACCGAGCGCAACCAGGTAGCCAAGCGGGTCCCGAAGGCCCCCCCGGAGGAGAAGGAAGCCTTGATCGCCCGGGGCAAGGCCCTGGCCGAGGAGGCCAAGCGGGTGGAAGAGGCCCTAAGGGAGAAGGAGGCCAGGCTCATGGACCTCCTCCTCCAGATCCCCCTCCCCCCATGGCCCGGGGCCCCTGTGGGGGGCGAGGAGGCGAACCGGGAGATCAAAAGGGTGGGGACCCCCCCTGCGTTTTCCTTCCCCCCTTTGGACCACGTGGCCCTCATGGAGAAAAACGGCTGGTGGGAGCCTAGGATCAGCCAGGTCTCGGGGAGCCGCTCCTACGCCCTAAGGGGGGACCTCGCCCTTTACGAGCTGGCCCTTATTCGCTTCGCCATGGACTTCATGGCGAAGCGGGGCTTCCTTCCCATGACCCTCCCCTCCTACGCCCGGGAGAAGGCCTTCGTGGGCACCGGCCACTTCCCCGCTTACCGCGACCAGGTCTGGGCCATCGCCGAGACTGACCTCTACCTCACGGGCACCGCCGAGGTGGTCCTAAACGCCCTCCACTCCGGGGAGATCCTCCCCCACGAGGCCCTTCCCCTGCGCTACGCCGGCTACGCCCCCGCCTTCCGCTCCGAGGCGGGAAGCTTCGGGCGGGACGTGCGGGGGCTCATGCGGGTCCACCAGTTCCACAAGGTGGAGCAGTACGTGCTGACGGAGGCGAGCCTCGAGGCCTCCGACCAGGCCTTCCAGGAACTTTTGGAAAACGCCGAGGAGATCCTGAGGCTTCTAGAGCTCCCCTACCGCCTGGTGGAGGTGGCTACAGGGGACATGGGCCCGGGGAAGTGGCGGCAGGTGGACCTCGAGGTCTACCTTCCCTCGGAGGAGCGCTACCGGGAGACCCACTCCTGCTCGGCCCTTCTGGACTGGCAGGCCCGGCGGGCCAACCTCCGCTACCGCGACCCCGAAGGCCGGGTCCGGTACGCCTACACCCTGAACAACACCGCCCTGGCCACTCCCCGCATCTTGGCCATGCTTTTGGAAAACCACCAGCTCCCCGACGGCCGGGTGCGCATACCCGAAGCCCTTATTCCCTACATGGGCAAGGAGGTGCTGGAACCGTGCGAATAGAGGCGGCAGAGCTTAGGCTCCTGGAGCTTCCCCTGAAGTTCCGCTTTGAGACGAGCTTCGGGGTGCAGACCAAAAGAACCATCCTCCTCCTCAGGCTTTTCGGGGAAGGGCTAGAGGGCCTCGGGGAAGGGGTGATGGAGCGCCTTCCCCTCTACCGGGAAGAGACGGTCATAGGAGCCAGGTACCTCCTGGAAGAGGTCTTCCTGCCCCAGGTCCTGGGCCAAGACCTCCCCAACCCCGAGGCCCTATGGGAGGCCCTCCGCCCTTTCCGGGGCAACCCCATGGCCAAGGCGGTTCTGGAGATGGCCTTCTTTGACCTCTGGGCCAAGGCCTTGGGGAAGCCCCTCTGGCAGGTCCTGGGGGGGGTAAGAAGGGCGGTGGAGGTGGGGGTTTCCCTGGGGATCCAGCCCTCGGTGGAGGACACCCTAAGGGTGGTGGAGAAGCACCTCAAGGAGGGGTACCGCCGCATCAAGCTCAAGATCAAGCCGGGCTGGGACTACGAGGTCCTGAAGGCGGTGCGCCAGGCCTTCCCCGAGGCCACCCTCACCGCCGACGCCAACAGCGCCTATAGCCTCGCCCACCTTCCCCGGCTTAAGCGCCTGGACGAACTCCGCCTGGACTACATAGAGCAACCCCTCGCCTACGACGACCTCCTGGACCACGCCAGGCTTCAGCGAGAGCTTGCCACCCCCATCTGCCTGGACGAAAGCCTCACCTCGGCGGAGAAGGCGAGGAAGGCCATAGAGCTCAAGGCGGGCCTCGTCTTCAACATCAAGCCCGCCCGGCTTGGGGGGCACGGGGAAAGCCTAAGGGTGCACGCCCTAGCCCAAAGCGCCGGGATTCCCCTCTGGATGGGGGGGATGCTGGAGGCGGGGGTGGGGAGGGCCCACAACCTCCACCTGGCCACCCTCCCCGGCTTCACCAAGCCCGGGGACGTGAGCTCGGCGAGCCGCTACTGGGAGGAGGACATCGTGGAAGAGGCCCTGGAGGCCAAGGACGGCCTCATGCCCGTGCCGGAGGGAGCGGGCATCGGGGTCCACCTGAAGCTTCCCTTCGTGGAGCGGATCACCCTATGGCAGAGGTACATGTCCGCGAGCTAAGGGGCTGGGAGGAGATGGAAAGGGTGGTGGACCTCCAGCGGGAGGTCTGGGGGCGCGCGGAAAGCGACCTGGTGCCGCGGGGCCTCCTCGTGGCCGTCCAGGATGAGGGGGGGCTTGTGGCCGGGGCCTTCGTGGGGGGAAGAATGGTGGGCTTCGTCTTCGGCTTCCCCACGAGGGACCCCGCCCTTCACCACTCCCACATGCTGGGGGTCCTGGAGGCCTACAGGGGCACGGGGGCGGCCCTCCTCCTCAAGCGCTTCCAGAGGGACTGGTGCCTGGCCCGAGGGATCCGCAAGGTGGTCTGGACCTTTGACCCCATGCGGGGGGCGAACGCCAACTTCAACCTGCGGAAGCTCGGGGCCACGGCCAGGACCTACCTCCCCGACCTCTACGGCCCCATGACCGGGATCAACGCCGGGGCCCCCTCGGACCGGCTCCTCGCCGAGTGGGACCTCCTTTCGGAAAGGGTCTACGCCCGGCTCTACGCCCCCCCGCCCGAGCCCCAGGTGGCGGGCCTCCCCCAGGTGAACCGGGTGGAGGAAGAGGTGCCGGTGGAGGAAAGGCTTGGCCTCGAGGCCCCCAGGCTCCTCTTCCAGATCCCTGAGGACTGGGGGAGGATCCTCCGGGAAGACCCCGCCCTCGCCCTGAAGTGGCGGGAGCATAGCCGCCTGGTCCTTTCCCACTACTTCGCCCGGGGCTATGTGGCGGTGGACTTCCTCCGCCACCCCAACCGCTATGTCCTGGCTAAGGACTGAGCTCTGGACCGCCGAGGTGGTCTACGCCGGCTTCGGCACCCCCATGCTCCGGGGGGCCCTGGCGGTGCAGGGGGGGTTCGTGGTGGGGGTGGGAAGCCTCTTGGAGCTAAGGGCCCGCTTCCCCGAGGCGGAGGTGGTCCACAAAGGGAAGGCCCTTTTCCCGCCCCCGGTGAACGCCCACACCCATCTGGACCTAAGCCTCCTTCCCCGCTACCGGGGGCCCTTCCCGGGCTTCCTCCACCACGTGGTGGCCCACCGGGAAAGGCGGGGCCTCGAGGGGGCGAAAAAGGGCCTTGAGGAGCTTGTGGCCTCCGGGGCGGGGGCCTTCGCCGACATCGTCTTCAAGGACGAGGTGATGGACTTCCTCCTGGAGGAAAGCCCCCTCCCCGGGGTGGCCTTCTACGAGGTCTTCGCCCCGGAGCCCTCCCTGGCGGAGGTAACCTTCGCCGCGGTGCGGCGGAAGGTGGAGGCCTGGCGGAGGCGGGAGGGCAGGGTGAAGGTGGGGCTTTCCCCCCACGCCCCTTACTCCGTTAGCCCCCCTCTCCTAAAGAAGCTCGCTCAATGGGCCAAGGCCGAGGGGATCCCCCTCATGGTCCACGGGGCGGAAAGCCTCGAGGAGGTGGCCTTCCTCGCCCGGGGGGAAGGCCCCTTGCGGGAGGTGTACGGGCGCTTCGCCAAGACCCCCTGGACCCCCCCGGGCACCACCCCCATCCGCCACCTCCACGCCCTCGGGGTCTTGGGCCCCACCACCCTTTTGGTCCATGGAGTCCAGGTGGACGAGGAGGAGGTGGGGCTCCTCGCCGAGACCGGCACCAAGGTGGTCCTCTGCCCCCGCTCCAACGCTTCCTTGGAGGTGGGGGAGGCCCCCCTCGCCCTCTACGCCAAACACGGGGTGGAGCTCGCCCTAGGCACCGACTCCCGGGGCTCAAGCCCCGACCTGGACGTGCGCCAGGAGGCCCTTTTCCTCTGGGAGAAGGCCGACCCCCGCCTCCTGGTCCGGGCCCTCACCCGGGGAGGATACCGGGCCCTGGGCCTCCCCACGCCTAGGCTCACCCGGGGGACGCCCGCGGCTTTGGTACACTCCCTCTGATGCAGGAGAGGAGCCCAGGCCCTCTGATCCTCTACAGCCTCTTCACCGGGGCCTTGGCCGGCGGAGGGGCCGCCCTCTTCGGGCTTTCCCTCAAAGCTTTGGGGGAAGGCCTCGGGAAGGCCTTCGGCTACCTCCCCCCGGAGGCCCCGGGGGAAGGGGGTCTGGCCCAGGCCTTCCTGGGGCCTTCCCCTTGGGCCTTGGCCCTCCTCCTCCCCCTGCTTTACGGAGGGGTGAGCTTCCTGGGAAGCGGGCTTGGGCTTACCGCCTTTCTCCTCCTGGCCCGGGAAGGAAAAGCCCCTCCCCCCCTCGCCCCCCTCCGGGCCCTCCTGGGAAGCCTTTTGCAACTGGCCCTTTACTCCCCTATGGGCCGGGAAGGGCCCATGGGGCTTCTCGGGCTTTGGCTGGGGGAGGCTCTGGACCGGAGGTTTCCCCGGGTGGGCGGGGGGCTGGCCTTCGCCGGGCTCGCCGCCGGGCTTGGAGCCGCCCTCCACGCCCCCGTGGCGGGGGCCCTTCTGGCCACGGAGGTCCTCTACCGGGGGCTTTACCTGGAGGCCAAGGCCCTCACCCCCGCCCTCCTCGGGGCCCTGGCGGGCTTCGCCGTCTACGGGGCCCTCCTGGGCTACGCCCCCCTGGTGCCCCTGCCGGTGGAGGCGGACCTAAAGGCCTTTCTTCCCGGGATGCTCCTCGGCCTCCTCGCCGCCGGGCTGGGCGCCTTGTGGATAGAAGGGGCAAGGCTCCTCAGGGGAGCCCTGGGCCACCTGCCCCACTACCTGCGCCACGGGCTCTTGGGCCTTGGCCTTGCGGCAAGCCTCCTCTTCCTGCCCGAGGCCCTAGGCCCCGGGGTGGGGTGGCTGGCCGTGGCCCTCACCCCCCTCCTCACCCCCAAGGCCTTGGGCCTCCTCCTTTTGGCCAAGTTTCTCCTCCTCGTCCTGGCCCTGGGGGTGCGGGCCTACGGGGCCCCCTACACCCCCGCCCTGGTCCTCGGGGGGCTTCTCGGGGTCCTTCTGGCCCGGCTCCTCCCCTTGGGCCTTTCCCCGGAGGCCGGGGCCCTGGCCGCCGGGGCCGCCCTCCTGGCGGGCACCGCCCGGGCCCCCTTCGCCGCCTTGGCCCTGGCAGCGGAGTGGGGGGGCTACGGCGCCCTTCCTTTGGTCCTCCCCGCCGTCTTCCTAGCCTACGCCCTTACCCCGGGCGCCGATCCTCTGGAGGAAGCACGGGAAGCCCTGGAAGGGCAAAAGCCCCCTCCATCTGAAAGGCCTCCGCAAAGCGCGTCCCCGCCTCCAGGCCCAGAAGACGCCTCCGGGCCCGAAACTCCTCCAGGGTGAAGGGCCAGCGGTAAAAGTCCCGGTAGAAGCCGAAGACCGCCTCGGCCACCCCCTGCGTCTCGCTGGTGTCCACGTAGACCCAGGGGCGGGGGAGGTCCTTGCGGGGGTAGTGGAAGAGGCGCACGGGCCTCCGGTGGGCCTTCCCCACCAGCTTGGGGATGCGGCAAAGCTTCAGGGCGGAAAGCACCGCCTGGTGGGTGGCCCGGTGGTCCGGGTGGACGTCCAAGGGGTCCCAGGTGAGCACCGCATCGGGCTGGAACTCGGCCATGAGCCGGGCCAGGGCCAGCGCCTCCTCCCTCCCCCCGGTGAGGTGGGTGTCCCGGAAGGGGAGGAAGCGGTACTCGGCCCCGATGAGCCCCGCCACGTGGGCCCCGTGCCCCTCCCGCACCCGGGCCACCTCCGCCTCGGGCGCATCCCCGAACTGGCTGGCAAGCTCCCCCTTGGTCATCCAGACCAGCATCACCCGGTCTCCCCGTCGGGCGTGGAGGGCCAGAGTCCCCGCGGCCCCGATCTCGTCGTCGGGGTGGGCGAACACCGCCATCAGGTTCATGGAAGCCAGTCTATCCGCCTTGCCCCCCAGGGAAAAACCCCTTAGCATGGGGGCTAACTATGGTCCGGGGCATCCGTGGCGCCATCACCGTGGAGGAGGACACCCCAGAGGCCATCCACCAGGCCACCCGGGAACTCCTCCTTAGGATGCTGGAGGCAAACGGCATCCAAAGCTACGAGGAGCTCGCCGCCATCATCTTCACCGTCACCGAGGACCTCACCTCCGCCTTTCCCGCCGAGGCCGCCCGGCAGATCGGCATGCACCGGGTGCCCCTCCTCTCCGCCCGGGAGGTGCCGGTGCCGGGAAGCCTTCCCCGGGTGATCCGGGTCCTGGCCCTTTGGAACACCGACACCCCCCAGGAGAAGGTGCGCCACGTCTACCTCAGGGAGGCGGTGCGGCTCCGGCCCGACCTGGAGAGCGCCCAGTAGCTAAGGGGGGCCCCCCGGTGGGGTACTTAAAGCCCCAAGACCTCGCCCCAAGGGGTGGGCGCCTTGGGGGCCACGTAGGCGGTGTCCATCTGGGCGAGCTGGAGGCGGCCCGAGTACTCCTCGTTCACCGCCTGCCAGTAGGTGTACTCCTCAATCACCCAGATCCCCGACTCCCGCCCCCCGTTGCCGCTGGCCTTCACCCCACCGAAGGGGAGGTGGGCCTCGGCCCCCACGGTGGCGTTGTTCACGCTGGTCATCCCGGCGCGGATCCCCACCTTGAAGAGGTAGGCCCAGTGGCGGTGGTTGGTGTAGATGGCGCTGGATAGGCCATAAGGGGTGCTGTTGGCCACGGCGATGGCCTCCTCTATCCCGTCCACCTTCACCAGGTTGACCGTGGGCCCGAAGATCTCCTCCTGGAAAAGGCGCATCCCAGGGGCCGCCTCCCAGACCGTGGGCCAGCCGTAAAGCCCGGCCTCGGGGTCCCCCAGGAAGTGGGGGTAGGGGTTTTCCCGGGTGATCCGGCCCCGGCCGAAGAGGAGCTTTGCCCCTTCCGCCTCCCCCACCCGGTAGTGCTCCTGCCAGCGGGTGAAGAAGCGCTCGTTGATGAAGGGCCCGTAGGTGACCTCGGGGTGAAGGAGGGGGTTGCCCACCCGGGTGGCCTCCACCCTTTCCAGGAAGCGCTTCTTAAACTCCTCGTAGATGGGGGCGTCCACCAGGATGTTCCCCGCCGAGGTGCACCGCTGCCCCCCGGTGGCGAAGGCGCTCCACCAGGCCCCCTCCACAGCGAGGTCCAAATCGGCGTCCCGCATGACCACCAGGGGGTTCTTGCCCCCAAGCTCCAGGGTGGGCCTTAGGAGGTTCCGCCCCGCCACCTCCCCGATCCAGCGCCCCACCTGGGTGGAGCCGGTGAAGGCGAACTTCTGGAAGAGGCCCTCGTCCATGAGCTCCACCATCCACTCTCCCGTGGAGCCCTTTCCCCCGCCGAAGACCACGTTGAGCACGCCCGGGGGCAGGCCCGCCTCCTCAAAGAGCTTGGCGAAGACGAAGGCGAGGGTGGGGGCGTCCTCGGAAGGCTTCCACACAATGGTGTTCCCCGTGAGCACGGCGGGGATGAGCTTCCAGCTGGGAACGGCGATGGGGAAGTTCCCGGCGGTGATGACCCCCACCACCCCCAAGGGCCTGCGGAAGGTGAAAAGCTCCTTGTCCCGCATCTCGCTGGGGACGGTCTGGCCGTAGAGCCTTCGGCCCTCCGAGGCGAAGAAAAGGGCGGTGTCTATGGCCTCCTGCACGTCCCCCGCCGCCTCCTTGGGGGTCTTGCCCACCTCCCGCACCATGAGGCGGGTAAGGGTGGGCTTTTCCCGCTCCAGGATCTTCACCAAGTTGAAGAGGACCTGGCCCCGCACGGGCGCCGGGGTCCGGCTCCACTCGGCGAAGGCCTCCCGGGCCACGAGGGCCGCCTGGCGCACCCGCTCCTTGGAAGCCTCGGGGAAGCGGGCCACCACGTCCTCCCGGTCCGAGGGGTTTCGCCTTTCCCAAACCGGGCCCTCGAGGACCTCCTCCCCACCCACCAGGTGGCCGAACTCCAGGGTGTTCCCGTACTTACCAGGAAACGCCTTCATGGGGACCTCCCAGGGGCATTCTACCCGCCCATGGGCCCCCTCTCGCCGAACTTGGCCTTGAGGGCGCGGAGGGTGGCGGGGGGGACCAGCTTGGAGACATCCCCGCCGTAGCGGGCGATCTCCTTGACCATGGTGCTGGAGACGAAGGAGTAGCGGGTGGCGGAGAGGATGAAGAGGGTCTCCAGGCCTGGGAGGAGCTGGCGGTTCAGGTGGGCCATCTGGAGCTCGTATTCATAGTCCGAGACCGCCCGCAGGCCCTTCACGATGGCCTGGGCCCCCACCTTTTTCACGAAGTCCACCAGAAGGCCCGAGAAGGTGGCGGCCTCCACGTTCTTGAGGTGGGCCGTGGCCTCGCGGATGATCTGGAGGCGCTCCTCGGCGGTGAAGAGGTAGTTGCCCCGCTTGCTAGGGTTCTCCAGGACGGCCACCGTCACCTTGTCAAAGAGGCGGCTCGCCCGCTGGATCACGTCCAGGTGGCCGTTGGTGAGGGGGTCAAAGCTTCCCGGATAGACCACGTGCATTCACACCTCCACCAGGGTGAGGGCGTTTTCCCCGTAGACTCTCCGCTCGCCCAAGGGGAAGTAGAGGTCCTTGGGGTGCTGGAGGATGTAAAGCCCCCCCTTCTCCACCAGGCCGCTTTCCAGAAGGGCCTGGAAGGCCTGGGCCAGGTCCAGGGCGTAGGGCGGGGCCATGAAGGCCACGGTGTAGCGCTCCCCCTTGGCCCTGGCCTCGGGCAGGAAGACCTCCACCGGCAAGGGCACGATGCGCACGGCAAGCCCGGCCCGCCGGGCGTTTTCCCGCAGGAGGCGGACCGCCTCCGGGTCCTTGTCCACCAAGGTGGTCTGCCAGCCCTCGCTGGCCGCCTCGAGGCCCACCGCCCCGCTCCCGGCGTAGAGGTCCAGAAAACGCCCCTTGGCGGGGTAGCGGAGGCGTAGGTAGTCAAAGAGGGCCTTCCTGAGCCGCACGGGGGAAGGCCGGGCCGAGGCGGGCACCTTCAGGGGAACCCCCTTGGCCTTGCCGCCCAGGATCCGCAACACGCCCTTAGCTTAAAGCTCCAGGACCAGCCGGCAAAGCCTCTCTATCCCTGAGGCCATCTCCTCTAGGGTGAGGAGGAGGTCCAAATGGGCCAAGGTGGTGGCCCGGGACTCAGGCCGCCCCCCCTCGAGGCGGGCCAGGTGGGCCCGGCGAAGCCGGTTCAGGAAGGCGGCGAAGGCCTCGGAACCCCTGATGACCTCCTCCGCCAAGGCCTTCTCCCCCGTGCCCAAAGCCGCCGAAAGGAGCTCCATCCGCCGGAGCACCCCCCGGGCGGCCTCCAGGAGGTCCTCCTTGCCCTCGGGGCTAAAGGTGAGGCCCTGGGCCCAAAGCTTTTCCGCCTGGCGCACCACCCGCCGCACCAAGTCCCCGAGGTGCTCCAGCTCCGAGGCCATGACGAAGAAGCGCACCGCCCGCTCGTCCTGGGTGCGGGTGGAAAGCTCGGCGGTGTAGAGGACCACCTCCCGGGTGAGGCGGTCCACCTTCTCCTCCAAGGGGGCAAGCTCCCCCTCACCCCCCTCCTCCTGGGCCAGAACCCGCACCGCCTGGGAAAGCATGCCCCGCACCGCGTCCGCCACCCGGGCCAGCTCCCGCTGCACCAGGGCGAAGGCGAGGCCTGGGGTTTCCAAAGCCTCCCGGGACAGGTATTTAGGCGCCACGCCCCGCTTGGGGAAAAGCCGCTCCACGAGGCGCCCGTACCCCTCCGCCAAAGGGAGGAAGCCCAGGGCGAAGACCAGGTGAACGAGAAGGTGAAACCCCACCACCCCCAAAGGAGCAAGCCAGGGCAAGAGGAAGAGGAAGGGCCAGGCCAAGAGGAAGCGATGCAGGAAAAGGGCCACGCCCAAGGGCAAGGCCTCCCGCCGCCCCGAGGCGTAGGCGATCAGAAGCACTCCCGAGACCCCGACCCCGGCCCCCAGGGCCATCCCCCCCTCCAGGCCCAAGGCCGGGACCAAGGCCAAGGCCAAGGCCGCCACCCCGTTGGCGGTGCCCAGGAAAAAGCCCAGCAGGAGCCCCACCGCGAAAAGCCCCAGGGGGTGGGGCCCTAGGAGGGCGAGAAGGGGGGCCACGCCCTCTAGACCCTGACCCATTCGGAGGAAACCCCAAAAAAGGAGGCCAAGCCCCATGAGGAAGAGCCCCACCCGGCGCAGACGGGGAAAAAGGAGCCATGGAAGCCCCAAGACCAAAAGGGCCTCCGCCACCCCCTCCCGGGCCAGGGCCACCACCCCCACCCAGAGGGTGGCCCCGGCAGTGGCGGCTAAGGAGAGCAGGGCCGCCTGCCCCAGGCCCACCACCCCGCTTTCCAAAAGCCCCAGGGCCAGGAGGGAAAACCCCGTGCCGCTCCCCGAGACAAGCCCCAAGAGAAACCCCCAAAGAAGGACGCCCCAGGGCCGGGAAAGGGCAAAGGAGAGGAGGTGGCGCCTCGCCTTCAGGGCGGAAAGCCCCTCCCCCACCAGGTGAAGCCCCAAAAGCAAAAGGGCCAGCCCCGCCGCAAAACCCACGCCCGAAGTATACGGAAAAGCCGGCCTTTCGGCCGGCCCCTAGGCGCGCTTGCGCGCGAACCTGGTCGGGGAGACTGGATTTGAACCAGCGACCCCCTCGTCCCGAACGAGGTGCGCTACCGGGCTGCGCTACTCCCCGTAGCGGAAGCCAGTATAGGGCAAGTTGCGCCAAAGGTCAAAGGGGTTGACGAAGCCCCCGGTCTTCCCTACACTAGTTCCCAACCGCGCCGGGGCGCGGCGAAAACCAGCCCGTTCTCTTATCCAGAGCGGTGGAGGGTACGGCCCTGCGAAGCCGCGGCAACCTCCCGTCCCTTCCGTTTCATGGCCGGATGCGGGCGGGGCTGGTGCCAACGCCGGCCCGGGTGGGGGAAACACCCGGGGACGATAAGAGAGGGGGGTAAGCGCCACGCCCAACCCCTTCTTGGCGAGAGAACGGTCTTGCCGGGAAGGGGCTTTTTACGGCCCCTTCCAAGCGCCCCAGGCCGGGACTTGGAAAGGAGGCCAAAGATGCGGTTTGAGACCCTGCAGCTCCACGCCGGTTACACCCCTGAGCCCACCACCCTAAGCCGCCAGGTTCCCATCTACCCCACCACCAGCTACGTCTTCCAAAGCCCCGAGCACGCCGCTAACCTCTTCGCCCTCAAGGAGTTCGGGAACATCTACTCCCGCATCATGAACCCCACGGTGGACGTGCTGGAAAAGCGCCTGGCGGCCCTGGAAGGAGGCAAGGCGGCCCTGGCCACCGCAAGCGGCCACGCCGCCCAGTTCCTGGCCCTCACCACCTTGGCCCAGGCGGGGGACAACATCGTCTCCACCCCCAACCTCTACGGGGGCACCTTCAACCAGTTCAAGGTGACCCTGAAGAGGCTTGGGATTGAGGTGCGCTTCACCTCCCGGGAGGAGGCCCCCGAGGAGTTTCTGGCCCTCACCGACGAGAGGACCCGGGCCTGGTGGGTGGAGTCCATCGGGAACCCCGCCCTCAACATCCCGGACCTCGAGGCCCTGGCCCAGGCCGCCCGGGAAAAGGGGGTGGCCCTCATCGTGGACAACACCTTCGGCATGGGGGGCTACCTCCTAAGGCCCCTGGAGTGGGGGGCCGCCCTCGTCACCCACTCCCTCACCAAGTGGGTGGGAGGGCACGGGGCGGTGATCGCCGGGGCCATCGTGGACGGGGGGAACTTCCCCTGGGAAAACGGCCGCTACCCCCTTCTCACCGAGCCCCAGCCCGGCTACCACGGCCTCAGGCTCACCGAGGCCTTCGGGGAGCTGGCCTTTATCGTCAAGGCCCGGGTGGACGGCCTCCGGGACCAGGGGCAGGCCCTGGGGCCCTTTGAGGCCTGGGTGGTCCTTCTGGGCATGGAAACCCTCTCCTTGAGGGCCGAGCGCCACGTGGAAAACACCCTGCACCTGGCCCACTGGCTCCTGGAACAGCCCCAGGTGGCCTGGGTGAACTACCCCGGGCTTCCCCACCACCCCCACCACGCCCGGGCCCAGAAGTACTTCAAGGGGAAGCCGGGGGCCGTCCTCACCTTCGGCCTCAAGGGGGGGTACGAGGCGGCCAAGCGCTTCATCTCCCGGCTCAAGCTCATTTCCCACCTGGCCAACGTGGGGGACACCCGCACCCTCGCCATCCACCCCGCCTCCACCACCCACTCCCAGCTCTCCCCCGAGGAGCAGGCCCTGGCCGGGGTCTCCCCGGAGATGGTGCGGCTTAGCGTGGGCCTGGAGCACGTGGAGGACCTAAAAGAGGAGATCCGGGAGGCCCTGGCATGAGGGAGATCACCCTCGAGGCCTGGGGGGAGCACGAGGCCCTCCTCCTCAAACCCCCCCGCTCCCCCCTCTCCATCCCCCCGCCCAAGCCCCGCACCGCTGTTCTCTTCCCCCGGCGGGAGGGGTTTTACACGGAGCTTGGGGGGTATCTCCCCGAGGTGCGCCTCCGCTTTGAGACCTACGGGCGGCTTTCCCGCAGGCGGGACAACGCCGTCCTCGTCTTCCACGCCCTCACGGGAAGCGCCCACCTGGCGGGCACCTACGACGAGGAGACCTTCCAAAGCCTCTCCCCCTTAGAACAGGCCTTCGGGAAGGAGGGATGGTGGGATAGCTTGGTGGGCCCCGGGCGGATCCTGGACCCCGCCCTCTACTACGTGGTCTCCGCCAACCACCTGGGAAGCTGCTACGGCTCCACCGGCCCCCTTTCCCTAGACCCCCGCACGGGCAGGCCCTACGGCCGGGACTTCCCTCCCCTCACCATCCGGGACCTGGCCCGGGCCCAGGCGAGGCTTTTGGACCACCTGGGGGTGGAAAGGGCCACCGTCATCGGGGGAAGCCTCGGGGGGATGGTGGCCTTGGAGTTCGCCCTCATGTACCCGGAGAGGGTGAAGAAGCTCGTGGTCCTGGCGGCCCCCGCCCGGCACGGGCCTTGGGCCAGGGCCTTCAACCACCTGGCCCGCCAGGCCATCCTCCAAGACCCGGAGTACCAAAAGGGGAACCCCGCCCCCAAAGGGATGGCCCTGGCCCGGGGCATCGCCATGATGAGCTACCGGGCCCCCGAGGGGTTTGAGGCCCGCTGGGGGGCCGAGCCCGCGCTTGGGGAAAGCTACCTGGACTACCAGGGGGAGAAGTTCCTAAAGCGCTTCCACGCGGAAAGCTACCTGGTCCTCTCCCGGGCCATGGACACCCACGACGTGGGCCGGGGCCGGGGCGGGGTGGAGGAGGCCCTGAAGCGGCTCCGGGGGATCCCCTCCCTCTTCGTGGGCATAGACACCGACCTCCTCTACCCCGCCTGGGAGGTGCGCCAGGCGGCCCGGCTGGCGGGGGGGCGCTACCGGGAGATCAAAAGCCCCCACGGGCACGACGCCTTCCTCATTGAGACGGACCAGGTGGAGGAGATCCTCGAGGCCTTCCTGCCCTAGGCTACTTGCCCACGCAGAAGTTCTGGAAGACCCGGGCCACCACCGCCTCGGCCACCCGGCCCTCCCCCCTGAGGGAGGCCAGGGCCTCGAGGGCCTCCTCCAAGGCGAGCCCCATGAGGTCCTGGGGCAGGCCCAAGGCCTCCTTTAGGCGCTCCTTGGCCTTAAGGAGGGCCTCGGCCTGGCGCTCCGTGAGGAGCACCTCTCCCCCCTCCTTCCCCAAAAGGGCCTCCTTCAGGGCCTCCTTGAGGCGGTCCAGGCCTTCTCCCGTGAGGCTGGAGACGGGGATAAAGGCCGGGTCCTCCCAGGCCGGGGGGAGGTCGGCCTTGGTGGCCACCTTCAGGGTCCGCTCCCAGGGCAAGGGGGGCGGGGCGGGCTTGGGAGCCGAGCGGTCCACCACGTAGAGGACCAGGTCGGCTTCCTCGGCGATCCTTAGGGCCCGCTCCACCCCCATCCGCTCCACGGGGTCCTCCGTCTCCCGCACCCCGGCGGTGTCCACCGCCACCAGGGGGATGCCGAAAAGCTCCAGGGGGGCCTCCAGGTAGTCCCGGGTGGTGCCGGGGATGGGGGAAACAAGGGCCCGCTCGTAGCCCAAAAGGGCGTTTAAAAGGGAGCTCTTCCCGGCGTTGGGAGCCCCGATCAGGGCAAGCCGCGCTCCTTTCTGCGCCAGGCGGGAGGCCTTAGCCTGGGAAAGGAGGGCCTCCACCTCGGCGAGGACCTCCCTTATGGCCTTTTCCGCCTCCAAGGGCTCCACCCCCTCCTCGGGGTAGTCCAAAAGGGCCTGGATGTGGGCGAGGAGGTCCAAAAGCCTTTCCTCCAGGGCCGCTATCCGGCGGGAAAGGGCCCCCTCCAAGGCCCTTAGGGCCTGCCTTCTCGCAAGCTCCCCTTCTGCCTCAATGAGGGCCAAGACCGCCTCCGCCTGGGCCAGGTCCAGCTTGCCGTTCAGGTAGGCCCGGAAGGTGAACTCCCCAGGCCCCGCAAGCCTCGCCCCGGCCTCGAGGAGGACCTCCAAAACCCGCCTCAGCACCGCCGGGGAGCCGTGGGTGTGGAACTCTGCTGCGTCCTCCCCCGTGTAGGACCTGGGGGCCCGAAAGACGAGGAGGAGGGCCTGGTCAATGGCCTCTCCCGTCTTCGGGTCCACCACCTCGCCAAAGGTGAAGTGGCCCCCTTTTAGCCCTCTCGGGTCCTTGCCCCGCCAGACCCTCGCGGCGACCTCCAAGGCCCCCTCCCCGGAAAGCCGCACCACCCCGATGGCCCCCTTCCCGGGGGGCGTGGCCACGGCGCAGATGGGGTCACGAATCCGCATCCTCGGCCTCCTTCTCCAGGCCGAGCCATCGGGCCGCAAGCCCCAAGGTGGGCCCCTGAATGGCCACGGAAAAGAGCACGATGAAGAAGACCAGGTTAAAGAGGGTATGGGCCTCAGGAACCCCGGCCAGGAGCGGGTAGGTGGCGAGCACGATGGGCACCGCCCCCCTCAGGCCCACCCACCCCACGAGGAGGATCTCCCGCCAGGACCACGACCGCCGAAAGGGTAAAAGGCAAAGGGCCACCGCCAAGGGCCGGGCCACGAACATGAGGAAGAGGGCCACGAGGGTCCCCTGAAGGGCCACCCCGGGAAGCTGGGAGGGGAAGACCAATAGGCCCAGCACCAAGAACATCACCACCTGCATGATCCAGGCCACGCCGTCGTGGAAGAGGAGGAGCTCGTCCTTGTGCTTCAAGGAGGCATTGCCCACCACCAACCCCGCCACGTACACGGCGACAAAACCGCTTCCCCCTAAGACGGCGGTAAAGCCGTAGGTGAAAAGGACCAGGGCAAAGCTCAGAAGGAGCCTCAAACCCCGGTACTGGAAGCCGAATCGGTCCCAAGCCCAAGCGATGACCCGACCCAGGGCATACCCTAGGGCCAGGCCCAGGCCCAGCTGTTTGAGCCCCATCCACACCAGGTCCCCCGGCCGGGCCCCGCCCTGGAGGAGGGCGATAAAGCCTACGGTGAGCAGGACAGCCATGGGGTCGTTCATTCCCGATTCCAGCTCCAGAAGGGCCTTAAGCCGTTCCCTAAGCCGCACCCCCTGGGCCCGGAGGATGCTGAACACGGCGGCCGCATCCGTGGAGGAGGGGATGGCCCCGAGCAGGAACCCCAGAAGTGGAGGAAACCCCAGTACCAGGCTGGCGAAGAGGCCCACCAGCAAGGAGGTGAGGACGACCCCCAAGGTGGCGAGCACCATGCCGGGCCAAAAGACCGGGCGCACCCGGGTCCACTCCGTGTCCAAACCGCCGGAAAACAGGATGAAGGCCAGGGCCATCACCCCAAGGCCTTGGGCCAGGCGGGCATCGTCAAAGTAGATGCCCCCGGGACCGTCAGACCCGGCCAGCATCCCCAGGGCGAGGAAGAAAAGCAGGGCGGGGATGCCGAACCGCTGGGAAACCCGGTTCAGGAGAATGCTCAAAAGAAGGAGGACCGAGCTCCCAAACAAAAAGAGGTCAGCGGAGGTGCTGGCCATGCCCCCATTTTAAAGGGCTTCGTCCAGCGCCTCTAGGGTCTTTTCCACCTCCAGGTCCGTGTGGGCCACGGAGAGGAAGGCCGCCTCAAAGTTGGAGGGAGGCCAGTAAATGCCCCGGTCCAAGAGGCCGTGGAAGAAGCGCTTGAAAAGCTCCGTGTCCGTGCGCTTGGCGTCCTGGAAGGTGACCACGGGGCCTTCAGTGAAGAAGAGGGTGAGCATGGAGCCCATGCGGTTCACCGCGTGGGGAACGCCCTTTTGCGAGAGCACCTCCCTAAGGCCCGCCTCCAGCTTAGCCCCCAGGTCCTCGAGGTAGCGGTAGTAGCCGGGGTTTTCCTCCAGGATCTCCAGGGTGGCAAGCCCCGCCGCCATGGCCAAGGGGTTCCCGGAAAGGGTCCCCGCCTGGTAGACGGGGCCCAAGGGGGCCACCTTCTCCATGACCTCCCGCCTTCCCCCGTAGGCGGCGGCGGGAAGCCCCCCGCCCAGGATCTTGCCCAGGGTGATGAGGTCGGGCTTCAAGCCCAAGCGCTCCGTGGCCCCGCCAAAGGCCAGGCGGAAGCCCGTCATCACCTCGTCGGCGATGAGGAGGACGCCGTAGTCCTTGGCCTCGTGGAGGGCCTTTAGGAAGTCCTCCGTGGGGAGGAGAACCCCGGCGTTTCCCACCACCGGCTCAAAGATGATGGCGGCGATCTCCTCGCCCCGGCTTCGCAAAAGCTCCCTAAGCCCCTCGGGGTCGTTGTAGTCCAGGACCAGGGTGAGCTTGGCGTATTCCTCGGGCACCCCGGCGGAAGAGGGCACGCCGAAGGTGAGGGCCCCCGAGCCCGCCTCCACCAAAAGGCCGTCCGCGTGGCCGTGGTAGTTCCCCCGGAACTTGACGATGTAGGGCCTATTCGTGTACCCCCGGGCAAGGCGGAGGGCGCTCATGGTGGCCTCCGTCCCCGAGTTCACGAAGCGCACCAGGTCCACCCCGGGGTAGGCCCGCTTGACCTTTTTCGCCAGGGCCACCTCCAAGGGGCTTGGCGCCCCGAAGGTGAGGCCTTTTTCCAGGGTCTCCCGCACCCGGGCGAGGACCCTGGGGTGGGCGTGGCCCAGGATCAGGGGTCCCCAGCTCATCACGTAGTCCACGTAGCGGTTGCCGTCGGCGTCAAAGACGTAGGCCCCCTCGCCCCGCACCAGAAAGGGCGGGGTGCCCCCCACCGCCTTGAAGGCCCGCACCGGGCTAGAGACCCCGCCCGGGATGTGCCGCTTCGCCTCTTGGAAGTAGGCCTCGGAGATGGGCCGCTCCATGTCCCCCACTCTAGCGGCTAAGGGCCGCCCCAAGGTAGCCTTAGGGGGATGACGGGTTGGAGCTTTCTCTTTCTGGCCATTCTCTTTGAGGTCCTGGCCTCCAGCAGCCTGAAGGCTTCCGAGGGATTCAGCCGGCTTTGGCCCACCCTGGCGGTGCTTGGGGGGTATGGGCTCGCCTTCTACTTCCTGAGCCTGGCCCTTAAGAGCGTTCCCCTGAGCCTGGCCTACGCCGTCTGGTCGGGGGTGGGGACGGTGGCCATCGCCCTCATCGGGGCCTTTTTCTTCGGGGAGGCCGTCTCCCCAAAGGGGTGGCTCGGCATCGCCCTGGTGGTGATGGGGGTGGTCCTCATCCGCCTCGCCGACTAGGAGCCGAAAAGCTCGGAGAGGGGGAGGCGAAACCCGGGAAGGACCTCCCCGCCCTCCAGGGCCTCCCCCAGCCCCAAAAGCCGCCCCCGGCCGTCCGGGCCGTAGACCTCCGCCGCCTTAAGCTCGGGGTAGACCAGCCAAACGGCCTTGGCGCCGGCCTCGAGGTAGTCCAGCACCTTGGCGAGAAGGCCTAGGGCCTCCTCCCCAGGGGAGACCACCTCCACCGCCAGGTCCGGGGCCCCCTCGTAGAAGCCCTCCCGGGCGATGGCTTCTAGGCGCTCCCGGGAGAGGTACCAGACATCCGGGCTTCGCACCCGGTCGGGGTCGCGCCGGAGGACAAACCCCCCCTCCACCCCGGCCACCCCAAGCCGGGTCTCCTCCAGCCAAAGACGGATACGGAAGAACACCTCCCCAGCAATCCTCCCGTGCTCAGGCTTGGGCGGCATCGCCTCCCGGACCTCCCCGTCCACCAGCTCCCCCCGCTCCAAGGGGAGGGCGAAGAACTCCTCGGCTTTCAGGCGGGTCTTGACCATGGGCCTCCCTAGTAGGTTAGCACCTTCCGCAAGGCGGCGAGGACCCTCTTGGCGTTGGGGCGGTAGAGGTGCTCAATGGCGCTAAAGGGCGGGTAGGGGGCGTCGTAGCCCGCCACCCGGAGCACAGGGGCCTGGAGGTAGTCTAGGGCCCCTTCGGCGATGCGGGCGGCGATCTCGGCGCCGAAGCCCCCGGTGCGCATGGCCTCGTACACCACGATGGCCCGGCCCGTTTCCCTGACGGCGGCAAGGAGCGTGTCCTCGTCCAGGGGGACCAGGGTCTCCAGGTCCACCACCATGACCTCCACCCCTTCCCTCTTCGCCACCTCCGCCGCCTCCAGCATCACCTCCACCATGCCCCCGTAGCCGATCAGGGTGGCGGCCTTTCCTTCCCGGAGGATGCGGGCCTTGCCCAGGGGGAGGGTGTAGTACCCTTCCGGCACCTCCGCCCTCGCCCCCCGGTAGAGCTTGATGGCCTCGAGGAAGAAGACCGGGTCCTCGTCCTCAATGGCGGCGAGGAGGAGGCCCTTGGCCCTTTCCGGGCTTGCGGGGATCACCACCTTGACCCCAGGGGTGTGGGCGAGGATGGCCTCGGGGGAGTCGGCGTGCTGCTCGGGGGTGTGGACGCCCCCGCCGTAAGGGGCCCGCACCACCACGGGAAGCCCCACCCGCCCCCGGGAGCGGTGCCGCCAGCGGCCGAGGTGGGAGAGGATCTGGTCCAAGGCGGGATAGAGGAAGCCGGCGAACTGGATCTCGGCCACGGGCCGCATCCCCCCCATGGCAAGCCCGATGGCCATGCCCAGGATGCCGCTTTCCGCTAGGGGCGTGTCAAAGACCCGGCTCTCCCCGTACTTGGCCTGGAGGCCCTCCGTGACCCGGAAGACCCCCCCGAGCCGCCCCACGTCCTCCCCGAAGACCAAGACCCTCTCGTCCTTGGCCAGGGCCAGGTCCAGGGCCTCGTTGATGGCTTGGACCATGTTGAGGACGCGCATCACCCCACCTCCTCCACGTGGAGGCCTCGCCTAAGGGCCTCCCAGGCCCGCTTCTGGTCGGGGCCCATCTCGGCGTAGACGTGCTCCACGATCTCCTCGGGCCGGGGCTCGGGGGCGCTATCCGCCAAGGCGAGCTCCCGGGAAAACTCCTCCTCTAGCTCCGCCAAGAGGGCCCTTTCCCGCTCCTCGTCCCATAGGCCTCGCTCCTCCAAGGCCTTCCTTAAGCGGAGGATGGGGTCCTTCCTCCGCCAGGCCTCCTCCTCTTCCTTGGAGCGGTAGCGGGAGGGGTCGTCGGAGGTGGTGTGGGGGGCGAGGCGGTAGGTGAGGGCCTCGAGGAGGGTGGGCCCCTCCCCCTTCCTGGCCCGTTCCACCGCCTTCTTGGCCTCCAGGTACACGGCGAAGGCGTCGTTCCCGTCCACCACCACCCCGGGCATCCCGTACCCCTCGGCCCGCCGGGCCACGTAGTCCACCCTCATCTGCTTGCTCCGGGGGACACTGATGGCGTAGCCGTTGTTCTGCACCAGGAAGACCACGGGGGCGTCAAAGACGGCGGCGAAGTTCAGCCCCTCGTGGAAGTCCCCTTCGCTCGTCCCCCCGTCCCCGATGGAGGTGGCCACCACCCAGTCCTCCCCCCGGTAGCGCCCGGCCAGGGCGAGCCCCACCGCCTGGGGGATCTGGGTGGCGATGGGGATGTAGGGGTTCACTGCCCTTACCCCTTCAGGGAAGCGCCAGCCCGCAGGGTGAGCCCGCCAGTAGAGGATCAGGGTGTGGATGGGAAGCCCCTTGGCGAGGAGCATGGCGCTTTCCCGGTAGCTGGGCACCACCCAGTCCCCCTCCTCCAGGGCCAAGGCCACCCCCACCTGGGCCGCCTCCTGGCCCATGAAGGGCGGGTATACCCCGAGGCGGCCTTGGCGCTGGAGGGTTAGGGCCTTCTCGTCAAAAAACCGGGCCCTGCGCATGGCCCGGTAGAGCCTTAGGGCTTCTTCCTCCGCTAGGGGAAACTCCCCCTTATCCAGATACCGCACCACCTTGGGCTTCACGGGGGGAGTTTACCACAAGGGCCAGGCGCTCCAGCGCCAGGGAAAGCTCCTCCTCGCTCTTGCAGAAGGCGAAGCGAAAGAGGTCCTTGGGGGGGTCTTCCCGGTAGAAGGCGGAGGCGGGGATCAGGGCCACCCGGGCCGCCTCCACCAGGGAAAAAGCGTCCCAGCCGGGAAGTTCCGCCATGAGGAAGTAGGTGCCCTCGGGGACGTAGACCCTAAGCCCCAAGGCCCTAAGCCCCTGGGCCAAGAGGTCCCGCCTTTTCCGGTAGCTTTCCCGCAGGGCCTCGTAGAACCCCTCCCTGCGGGCCGCCCTTAGGGCCTCGGCCACCCCGGCCTGCAAGGGGGTGGGGGCCGAGAAGCTCGTCCACTGGCGCATCCCCGCAAGGCGGGGCATGAACTCCTTGGGCCCCACGATCCAGCCCACCCGGTAGCCGGTGGCCTCGAGGCGCTTGCCGGCGCTTCCCACGGTGAAGGTGCGCTCGGGGGCGAGGTCCCTTAGGCGCCTAGGCCTTTCCCCAAAGTAGAGCTCGTCGTAGACCTCGTCGGAGACGAGGAAGAGATCGTGCTTTTGCGCAAGGCGGGCGATGGCCTTAAGCTCCGCCTCGCCGAAGAGGCGCCCCGTGGGGTTCATGGGGGTGTTGAGGAGGAGGAGCCTGGTCCTAGGGGTGATGGCCCTCTCAAGGGCAGTCATGTCCAGGCGGAAGCCCTCCGGGGTAAGGTCCAGGCGGACAAGCCTAACCTCCGCCCCGGCCAGGAAGGCGTCGGGAAGGTACACGTCAAAGAAGGGCTCCAGCACCACCACCTCGTCCCCCGGGCCCGCCAGGCTTTGCAGGAGGACGTAAAGGGCCTCCGTGGCCCCGGAGGTGACCACCACGCTTTCGGGCTCGGCGGCGAACTCCTCCGCCAAGGCCTCCCGAAGGGCGGGAAATCCCGCCGGGGGGGCGTACTGGTCGTATCGGCCCAAGGCCCGCCGCACCGCCTCGAGGAGAAAGGGGGGCGGGGGGTTAGAGGGGAAGCCCTGGCCCAGGTTCACCGCCCCAAGGCGCTGGGCCAGCTGGCTCATCTTGGGGAAGATGCTCTCCTTGGCCGCCTGGGTCCGGGGGTGGAGCCGCATAGGTATAAGCTTACCCCGCAATTCTTAAAAGGGCCAGGAAGCTTTCCAGCTCCAGGCTCGCCCCGCCCACAAGCCCCCCGTCCACGTTGGGCATGGAAAGGAGGTCGGCGAAGTTCTTGGGGTTCACGCTCCCCCCGTAGAGGATGCGCACCCGGCTAGCGAAGGCCTCCCCGTAGCGCTCCGAGAGGGCCTTCCGGATCGCCCGGTGCATGGCCTCGGCGTCCTCGGGGGTGGCGTTTTTCCCGGTGCCGATGGCCCAGACGGGCTCGTAGGCGATGACCAGGCGCTCAGGCCCCTCGGGCTCCACCCCCTCGAGGCTTCCCAGAAGTTGCCTTAGGGTGTAGGCCTCCGCCTCTCCCCTTTCCCGCACCTCCAAAGGCTCCCCCACGCAGAGGATGGGGGTGATCCCCTCCTCCAGAAGCCTTTTGGCCTTCTCCGCCACCAGGGCGTCCGTCTCGTGGTGGTAGCGGCGCCTTTCCGAGTGGCCCACGATGGCGTAGCGGCAGCCCAAATCCTTAAGCATCCGGGCGGAGACCTCCCCCGTGTAGGCCCCTTCCCTGTGGGCGGAGACGTCCTGGGCCCCGTAGGCGACCTGGGTTTCCGAGAGGACCTCCTTGGCCACGGGGAGGATGGGGAAGGCGGGGAGGATGGCGGCCTCCGCCTCCAAGGGGGGAAGGAGGCGCTTAAGCTCCGCAAGCCACACCCTGGCCTCGGAAGGCACCTTGTGCATCTTCCAGTTCCCGGCCACAAGAACCCGGCGCATGGGCCCATCATAGCGAAAGCCCGCCCCCTTCGGGGCGGGCGCAAGGGCAGGGGGGCCTACTCCAGGACCTCTATCCCGGGCAGGGTGCCCTTCTCCAGGAACTCCAGGCTCGCCCCGCCCCCGGTGGAGACGTGGCCGAAGCGCTCCTTGAGGCCCAGGCGGTTCACCGCCGCCACCGAGTCGCCCCCGCCCACCACGCTAAAGGCGCCCTCGAGGGCGGCGATCGCCCGCCCCACCGCCAGGGTGCCCTGGTCAAAGGGGGGGACCTCAAAGACCCCCATGGGCCCGTTCCAGAAGACTGTCTTCGCTCCTTTCAGGGCCTCGGCGAAGGCCTCTTGCGTCCTGGGGCCGATGTCTAGGCCCATGTAGGGGACGGGGATGGCCCGGGCCGGGAAGATCCGGGTCTCCACCCCCGGGGCGATGGCCTCGGCCGCCACCACGTCCTGGGGGAGGTGGACCTGCACCCCCAGCGCCTCCGCCCGGCGGAGGAGGTCCCTGGCCAAATCCAGCCGGTCTTCCTCCACCAGGCTCTTCCCCACCTCGCCCCCTAGGGCCTTGAGGAAGGTGAAGGCCATGGCCCCGCCGATGAAAAGCCGGTCTATCCGGGGAAGAAGGCTTTCAATGACCCCGATCTTATCGGAGACCTTGGCCCCGCCCAGGACCACGGCGTAGGGCCTTTCCGGCGCTTGGAGGAGCCGGGAAAGGGCCCTCACCTCCTTCTCCATGAGGAAGCCGGCGTAGGCGGGAAGGAGCCGCGCCACCCCCACCACGCTGGCGTGGGCCCGGTGGGCGCTCCCAAAGGCGTCCAGGACGAAGGCCTCCCCGAGCCTGGCGTAGCGGGCGGCGAGCTCCGGGTCGTTCTTCTCCTCCCCGGGCTCAAAGCGGACGTTTTCCAAAAGGGCCACCTCCCCGGGGGAAAGCCCTTGCACCTCTTGGAAGGCCTCCTCGGAGCCGGGCGGGTGGGGCACGAAACGCACCGAGGGGAGGTAGGCCTTAAGGGCCTCGGCCACAGGGGCCAGGGAATACTTGGGGTCAGGCCCCTTGGGGCGGCCCAGGTGGGAGAGGAGAATGAGGGAAGCCCCCCCGGCGAGGAGGTGGCGCAGGGTGGGAAGGCTTTCCTGGATGCGGGTCTCGTCCTGGACCTTCCCGTCCTGGACGGGAACGTTATAGTCCACCCGCACCAGGACCCGCTTGCCCCTAGGGTCTAGGTCGCGGAGGGTCCGCATCTAGACCCCCTTCTTCAGGACAAACTCCACCAGGTCGGCCACCCGGTTGGCGTAGCCCCACTCGTTGTCGTACCAGGCGAAGACCTTGACCAGGTTGCCGATGGCCTTGGTGAGCTTGCCGTCCACGATGGAGGAGTGGGGGTCCATGACGATGTCCTGGAGGACGATCTCGTCCTCGGTGTAGGCCAGGATGCCCTTCAAGGGGCCCTCGGCCGCCGCCTTGAGGGCGGCGTTCACCTCCTCGGCGGTCACCTCCCGCTTGAGGAGGGCGGTGATGTCGGAGATGCTCCCCGTGGGCGTGGGCACCCTTAGGGCCATCCCGTCAAAGCGGCCCTTCAAGGAGGGGAGGACCAAGGCGGTGGCCTTGGCCGCCCCGGTGGTGGTGGGGATGATGTTGATGGCGGCGGCCCGGGCCCGGCGCAGGTCCTTGTGGGGCAGGTCCAGGAGGCGCTGGTCGTTGGTGTAGGAGTGGACCGTGGTCATAAGGGCCTTCTCCACCCCGAAGGCCTCCTCCAGGACCTTCATCACGGGGGCTAAGGAGTTGGTGGTGCAGCTGGCGTTGGAGATGATGTGGTGCTTGGCGGGGTCGTACTGGTCCTGGTTCACCCCGAGGACGATGGTGATGTCCTCCCCCTTGGCGGGGGCGGTGATGATCACCTTCTTGGCCCCGGCCTCGAGGTGGGCCTTGGCCTTCTCGGCGTCGGTGAAGACCCCGGTGGACTCCACCACCAGGGCCACCCCGGCCTCCTTCCAGGGGATCTCCTTGGGGTCCTTGATGGCGGTGGCCCGGATGGCCTTGCCGTCCACGTAGAGGTTTTCCTCGTCGTAGCCCACCTCCCCGGGGAAGCGGCCGTAGGTGGAGTCGTACTTCAACAGGTGGGCCAGGGTCTTGTTGTCGGTAAGGTCGTTGATAAGGGCCACCTCGAGGCCCCGCTGGTGGAGGATGCGGAACACCTGACGCCCGATGCGGCCGAACCCGTTGATCCCGATCTTCATGGCTTCACCTCCCGAAAAGCCCCAAAAGGGCTTCCAGGCCTAGTATACCCCCGAGACGGGCAGCCCTTGACAGGTAAACCCTAGGAGGCTAGGTTGGTTGACGAACCGCCTCGAGGCGGGAAAAAGGAGGAGCTATGGAAACCAAGGCTTTGCCCTACGTTCCCCTGGCCAAAACCCTCTGGCCCGAGCGCACCCTCCTAAGGGACCTTCTCCTCGTCCTCGGGGGAAGCCTCTTCGTGGCCCTCACCGCCCGGATCGCCATCCCCCTTCCCTTTAGCCCGGTGCCCATCACCGGGCAGACCCTGGGGATCCTCCTGGTGGGGGCGGCTTTGGGAAGCCGGCTCGGCTTCCTGGCCCTCCTCGCCTACCTCCTGAAGGGGGCCATGGGGCTTCCCGTCTTCGCCGGGGGCACGGGGGGAATCACCCAGATCCTGGGGCCCACCGGGGGCTTTCTCCTGGCCTTCCCCCTGGCGGCGGGGCTGGTGGGGCTTTTGGTGGAGCGCCTCGGCCTAGACCGGAGCTTCCTCGGCACCCTCCTCGCCATGCTCCTGGGGAACGCCCTCCTCTACCTGGTGGGGCTTCCCTGGCTTGCCGCCTGGCTCACGGGGGCGGGGAAGTTCACCGGGTTGGGGGGGCTTCTCGCCATGGGGCTTTTCCCCTTCATCCCCGGAGACCTGGTGAAGGCGGTCCTCGCCGCCCTTCTCCTCCCCACCGCCTGGCGCTTCCTGGGCCGTAGGTGATGCGCCTGGCCCTGGCCCACCTGGCCAAGCGGGAAAGCCTAAGGGAACTCCTCAAGGCCCTCCGCCCCCTGGCCCAAGAGGCCCGGGACCGGGGGGCGGGGCTTTTGCTCCTCCCCGAGCTCGTTTTGGGCAAGCGGGAAGACCCCGGGCTTCCCGAGGCCCTTAGGGAGCTCTCGGAGGAAGCGGGGCTTCGGCTCCTTGTGGGGCACCTCCAGGAGGGGCAAAACCGCCTCCAAGCCTTCCCCCAAGGCCCCGCCTACGCCAAACTCCACCTCTACCGGGCGGCGGGGGAAGAAGGGGACGAGGGCCTAAGGCCCGGGGAGGCCCCGGTCCTTTGGACCTGGGAAGGGCGCACCTTTGGCCTCGGGCTCTGCTACGACCTGGACTTTCCCGAGCTCTTCCGCCTCTACGCCCTAAGGGGCGCGGAGGGCTTCCTGGTGGGGGCCGCCTGGCCCGGGGCCTACGCGGGGCTAATGGAGGTCCTCGCCCGGGCCCGGGCGGCGGAAAACCAGGCCTACCTCTTCCTGGCGAGCCGCGCGGACACGGGAAGCCCCTCCCTTTTCGTATCCCCCGACGGGCGGGTCCTGGGGCGTAGAGAGGAGGAAGGGCTGCTTTTGGCCGAGCCCGACTGGGGTTTCCTTGAGGCCTACCGGGCCCGCTACCCTCTCCTCCGGCACCGCCGGGAAGACCTCTACCGGCTTTGGTAAGATGGCCCCCGTGCTGGAGAACCGCCGGGCGCGGCACGACTACGAGATCCTGGAGACCTACGAGGCGGGCATCGTCCTCAAAGGGACGGAGGTGAAGTCCCTAAGGGCGGGCAAGGTGGACTTCACGGGAAGCTTCGCCAAGTTTGAGGACGGGGAGCTTTACCTGGAAAATCTCTACATCGCCCCCTACGAGAAGGGGTCCTACGCCAACGTGGACCCCCGCCGCAAGCGCAAGCTCCTCCTCCACCGCCACGAGCTCAAGCGCCTCCTCGGCAAGGTACAGCAGAAGGGCCTGACCCTGGTTCCCCTCAAGATCTACTTCAACGAGCGGGGCTACGCCAAGGTGCTTTTGGGCCTCGCCCGGGGGAAGAAGGCCTACCAGAAGAAGGAAGAGGACAAGCGGAAGGCCCTAGCGCGGGCCCTGGAGGAGCTATGAGGTGGCTTTGGGTTCCCCTCCTGGCCTTGGCCCTGGCCCAGGCGCCCAAGCCCTTGCGGGTGGGCCCCCTCGCGGGGGAGGCCCTTTACCCCGGAAACCGAGGGGTCTCCTACGGGGAGGCGGAGCTTCTAGCCCGAGGGCTCGGGCTTGCCCTCTGGCGCACGGAAAAGGAGGTGGCCTTAGGCCTCGGAAGCCGCTACCGCCGCTTCCCCGTTTTGGAAAACGAGGGGCAGGCGGTGCGGCAACAGGCCGCCTGGCTCCACCAGGGAAAGGTCTACGTCCCCTTGCGCCCTCTGGCCGAGGCCCTGGGCCTCCAGTACCAGGCCCAGGCGGGCGTCGCCCTAAGCCTTCCCTGGGCGGTCCTTTTGGGGGTGGAGCGGGAACAGGACCGCCTGGTGCTCCGCTTCAGCCGTGAGGTGAACGCCCTGGTGCGCCCCGGGGGGATCCTCTTCCTCCTGGCCCAGGGGCAGGGCGCGGGGTTCCGCCAGGAAGCGGAAGGCCTTTTCCTCTCCCTGGACACCCCCCCGGACCGGCTCTACTACCCCGGGGGAGGGAGGGTGGCCCTGGAGTGGGGCCCCTTGTCTAAGCCCGCCCCCCTGGTGCTCCTAGACCCCGGGCACGGGGGGGAGGACCCGGGCCTCGTCCTGGATGGGGTCTCGGAGAAGGACTTGACCCTGGACCTGGCCCGGCGGGTGGCCCGCCGCCTGCCCCAGGCCCGCCTCACCCGGACCCAGGACGTTTCCCTTTCCCTGGAAGACCGCCTGGCCCAGGCCAAGCAGGCCTCCGTCCTGGTCTCCCTCCACGTGACCCGGGGCAGGGAGGTGAACCTCTACCTGCCCGATGGCCGCACCGGCCCCTTGGCACAAAGCGCCCCCGAGCTTCTCCGCACCGCCCCTGAGGAGCAGGCCCGGCTCCTCAAGGCCTACGCCGGGGACCCGAGGCAGCTAGCGGAGGCCCTGGAAAAGGCCTTTGGCGCCTTGGGCATCCCCGTGGCCCGGGCCGAGGGCCCCTACGCCCTCACCGACATCCCGGGAGCGGCGGTCCTTCTGGAGATCGGGGCCGAGCGCCTGGCCACCCCCGAGGCCCGGGAGGCCCTGGCCCAGGCCATCGCCCAGGCCCTGGAGGCGTACCTGCCATGAGGTGGCGCGCCCTTCTCACCCCCTGGAACCTGTTTGGACTTCTGGTCTTCCTGCTCGGGCTTTGGGTCTACGTGCAAGGAACCAGCGCCCCAAGAAGCCAAGCCCTGCCCCTGCCCGCAAGCGAGCCCGCCCAGGAGGCGAACCAGCTGGTCCTGGTCCTCTACCGGCCCAACCCGCCCCAAGGCTTCCTCCGGGAGACGGAAACCCTTCCCTTAAACCCCGGGGAAACCCCGGAGGGGAAGGCCCTCGAGGCCTGGGCCCAAAAGACGGGCTCCCCCCACCCCAAGGCCCTCTACCGCCTGGGAGGGAGCCTGGTGGTGGACCTTCCCCGGGACTTCGCCCGGGGCCTGGACGCCAGGGGGGAGGTCTACCGGATCTACAGCCTGGCCTATAGCCTCCTCGCCACCTTCCCCCAGGCCCAGGAGGTGCGCTTCCTGGTGGAGGGCGCCCCAAGCCCGGGCCTCGCCCATCTAGACCTCTCCAAACCCATCCGGATGCCATGAAGGAAAGCTGGCGCATAGACCGCCTCGTCCTCCAAGGGTTCAAGTCCTTCGCCGAAAGGACCCTTCTGGATTTCCCCGACCCCGTCACGGGGATCATCGGCCCCAACGGCTCGGGCAAGAGCAACCTGGTGGAGGCCCTCCGCTTCGTCACCGGGGCCCGGGCCCAGGAGCTTCGGGGCCAGGAGCTAAAGGCCCTCCTCTTCCACGGGGGGGCGGGAAGCCCGCCCAAGGGCTTCGCCGAGGTGCGGCTGGAGCTTTCCCGGGGTGGGGAGCGCCTGGTGGTGGAAAGGCGCATAGAAGGGGAGCGTAGCCTCCTCAAGGTCAACGGCCGGCCCGCAAGCGCCAAGGCCCTGGCCCTCCACCTCTCGGGGACGGGCCTGGGCCGGGGCGGGTACGCCATCGTGGGGCAAGGAGAGGTGGGGGCCCTTTTGGAAGCCCCCGAGGAGGCCCTTCTGGGCCACCTGGAGGAGGCCGCCGGGCTGCGCCCCGTGGCCGAGGCCGCCCGGGCCACGGAGGAAAGGCTCCGGGAAGCCCTGGACCTCCTCGCCGCCCGGGAGGAGGAGCTAAAGGGGCTAAGGGAAAGGGCCAAGGGCCTCCGGGAGGAGGCCGAGCGTGCAGAGAAGGCGCGGGCCTTGGACCTCCTCCTCCTCCGCCTCAAGGGAAGCCTCCTCCTCGCCCGCAAGGAGGAGGCGGAGAAGGAGATCGCCCGGGCCCAGGAGCGTCTGAAGGCCCTGGAGGCGGAGGAAAGGGAACTGGAGGGGGCCCGCAAGGCCCTCGCCCAACGCCTAAAGGCCCTGGAGGAAGAGGCGGAGGCCCTAAGGGGGCGCCTCGAGGCCCTCCGCCTGGCCCTCAAAGAGGGGGAGGCCTTTAGGGCGGAGGCCCAGGAGCTCCGGAGGATCCTCCAGGCCCTGGACCGCCCCCCGCCCGAGGACCCGGGCCCCCCGCCTCCCACGCCTCCCCTCTCCCGGGAGGAGGCCCTCCGGGCCTTGAGGGACCTACGGAAAAGGGAGGAGGCCCTCCTCGCTAAGAAGCGGCGCCTGGAGGCCGATTGGCACCGCTACCAGGAGGCCCTGGCCCGCCACGAGGAAAGGCTTCGCGTCCACCAGGAGGCCCTCAAAGAGCGGGAGGCCCTGGAGGTGGAGCGCCAGGAGGTGCGGGCGGCCCTGGACCGCCTCCTGCCCCAGGTGGAGGCCCGCAAGGCCCGGGAAAGGGCCCTGGCCGAGCTCCGGGCCAAGGCGCACGCCCTCGCCGAGGAGGAGGCCCGCCTTAGGCGCTTCCTCGAGGCGGGCACCGACCTGCAGGAGGGCCCCCGGAGGGTGCGGAACCTGCCCGGGATCCTGGGGGTGGTGGCGGACCTGGTGCGCCCGGAGGCGGGGCTGGAGGTGGCCCTGGAGGTGGCCTTGGGCCCCCGGCTCCAGTGGGTCCTTGCCCGGGACGAGAGGGCGGCCCAGGAGGCCATCGCCCGCCTCAAGCGGGAGGGAGGGCGGGCCACCTTCCTCGCCCTCACCCTCCTCCACCCGCCCCCGCGCCCAAGCCCCCCCAAGGCCCCGGGCCTCCTAGGCCCCGCCTACCGGCTGGCACGCCTCCGGACCCCCGGGCTTCCCGAGGAGGCCCTCCTCCTCGTTCTTCTGGGGGACACCCTGGTCTTCCAGGACCTGGAGGCCGCCCTGGCCTACCGCAGGGCCGGGGGGCGGGAGCGGCTGGTAACCCTGGAAGGGGAGGTCCTGGAGCGGCACGGGGCCCTCACCGGGGGGAGGCTTAAGGGGGGCGGGGAGGCCCTCCGCCTAAGGAGCCGCCTCGAGGCGGTGGCCGAGGAGAGGGCGCGCCTTTGGGACCGGATCCGGGCCGAGGAGGAGGCCCTCCTGACCCTCCCCGGCCCCGAGGCCCTGGAGGAGCTCCGCGTCCGCCTGCGGGCCCTGGAAAGCCGGCTTTCCGCCCCCCTTCCCCCCCCGCCCCCACCCCCCACGCCTCCCGGCGAGGCCTGGGACGAGGCCTCCCTGGAAGCCCTTAGGAAGGAAAGGGAAGGCCTAGAGGCCCTTCTGGAAGCCGCCGAAGCCTACGAGCGCTGGCACCTCCGGCGAAGGGCCTGGGAGGAGTGGGCCCAAAGCCAAGAAGAGGCCCGCCGCCTAAAGGCCCGCCTGGGGGAATTGGAGGCCCGCTTAGAGGAGCTCGCCCCCCTTAAGAGGGAGGCCGAGGAGCTGGACCGGGCCCTGGAGGCCCTCCGGGCCGAGCGAAAGAAGCTCCTAGAGGAGGAGGCCCGGGCCCTGACCCGCCTCAACGCCCTCCTCGGCGAGCGGGAAGGCCTCCGCCTCCAGGTGGCCCGAAGGGAGGCCCTGCGGGAGGAGCTGGACCGGGCCCTCTCCGAGCTCCCGCCCCTAGAACCCCTTCCCGGAAGCCCCAAGGCCCTTCAGGCAAGGCTCGCCCAGGCCGAGCGGGAGCGGCAGGCCCTAGGCCCGGTGAACGCCCTGGCGGAACGGGAGCTTGCCGATCTGGAGGCAGCTCTAAGGCAAAAGGAGACCGAGGTGGAGGAGGCCACCCAGGCCCTCCTCCGCCTCGAGGCCGAGGCCAAGGAGGTGGAGCGGGCCTACGGGGAAAGGCTCAAGGAAGCTTTCCTCCGCTTCCAGGAAGCCTTTCAAAAGAACGCCCTCGCCCTCCTCGGGGCCAGGGCGGAGGTGCGCCGGGAGGCCAAGGGGCTAAGGCTTCTTTTGGTCCCCCAGGGCAAGCGCACCCAGGACCTGAGGCTCCTCTCCTTAGGGGAGAAGACCCTCGGAGCCTTGGCCTTCCTCTTCGCCCTGGGGGAGCTTCAGGGGGGCCTTCCCCTGGCGGTTTTGGACGAGGTGGACGCCGCCTTGGACGAGGCCAACCTCCTCCGCTTCGCCCGCTTTCTGGGCTCGGGGCGGCAGTTCATCCTCATCACCCACCAGAAGCGCACCATGGAAGCCTGCCACGCCCTCTACGGGGTGACCGCCGAGGGCGGGGTGAGCCGGGTGTACGCCATCCGTAAGGAGGTGGTCCATGACCCTTGACGCCTACCAGAAAGAGGCCCAGAAGACCGCCCTCTACCCCGAGGCCTACCGCCTCCTCTACCCCACCTTAGGCCTCGTGGGGGAGGCGGGGGAGCTGGCCAACAAGGTGAAGAAGATCCTTCGCGACCACGGGGGAACCCTGCCGGAAGAAACACGGGAGGCCCTGATCCTGGAGCTTGGGGACGTGCTCTGGTACGTGGCCCAGGTGGCCACGGACCTGGGCGTGAGCCTCGAGGCGGTGGCCGAGCGGAACCTAAAGAAGCTCCGCTCCCGCAAAGAGCGGGGGACCCTCGGGGGAAGCGGGGACCACCGGTAGAAAAAGCCCCCGGGGCTCCCCGGGGGCGGCACCCGGGCTGGCCCTCAGTCAAAGAGGTCCAGCACCCGCTTCATGAGGCCCTTTTTCCGGTAGGCCTTACCCTCCTTGCGGTGGTAGGCCTCTAGCTCCGCCTCGTAGGCCCGCTCCACCTCCCGGGCCTCGGCCAGAAGCTTTTCCAGCTCCCCTCGGTCCAGCCACACCCCCCCGCACTGGGGGCAGACGTCCACCAGCACCCCCCGCCGCTCCACCTCCTTCATGCCCACGCCGCAGTGGGGGCAAAGCAGAAGGGGCATCTACTCCTCCCGACGCCCCATGAGGAGGCTGGCGTAGTAGAGGATGGTGGCCAAGGAGCTGGCCAGGGCCGCCACGTAGGTGAGGGCCGCCCAGGTGAGGACCCGCCGCGCCGGGCCCATCTCCTGCGGGGCCAAAAAGCCCATGCGCTTCAGGAAGTCCAAAGCCCGCCTCGAGGCGTCAAACTCCACCGGCAGGGTGATGAGCTGGAAGAGGGCCACGGCCAAGTAGAGGTAAAGGCCCAGCTTGGCCAGGCCAAAGGCCCCCACCATAAGCCCCAGCACCACCAGGATGGGCCCCAGGTTGCTGCCCAGGCTCGCCGCCGGCCAAAGGCTCGCCCGCACCCTAAGCCAGGTGTAGCCCTGGGCGTCCTGGACCGCATGCCCCACCTCGTGGGCGGCCACCGCCAGGGCGGCCAGGCTAGGCGAAGCGTAGTTGGGCTCGGAAAGCCGCACCGCCTTGGCGTGGGGGTCGTAGTGGTCGGTCAAGGCCCCCGGCACCGGCTCCACCCTCACGTGGGTGAGGCCGTGGGCGTCCAGGATGGCCCGGGCCACCTGGGCCCCCGTGAGCCCCCGGGCGTTGGCCACCCGGGCGTAGCGGGCGAAGGTGGCCTGTAGCCCTCCCTGGATGGCCAGGCTAGCCACGAAGACCAAGGCCATCAAAGCAAGCGCCAACACGTCCATCGTCTCCCTCCTTGCGGGGGTAGCAACAAGGAACGAGGCCACCTGTAAGGTGGTCTCGCCATGCGCCTAATGGCGCCCCAGCCGACCGGGGAAACCTCCCGTACTGACGACCAGCTGGCCCCTTTCGGGGCGGCTACTCCCCGCAGTTCCCTTTATAGCAGGTTCAAAACCCTTTCGCAAGAAGCTGTAGTCGGTCAGCACATCTGAGACTCTGCGGGGACCGTCTCCCCCCGTATTCTAGCCAGGTACTCCAAAAGAGCCAGGCCCCCCAAGGCCCGGTGGGGTCGCTCACGGTTGTAGTGGTCCAGGTAGGCGTCAAGCTCCCTCTGCAACTCGGGAATCCGTGAGGGCAACGACCGGGTGTAGAACT
>NZ_BMPJ01000004.1 GCF_014647535.1 Thermus composti
GGCCTTCTCCTTCAACCCCCTCTCCGCTCTGCGCTTCCTGGGGCTTTATGCGACATAGTGGTCAAGTCTGCGGATCCATGCTAGCCCGTTCATCTGGACCTCCCCTTCATACGGCGCCTTGGACGGAGGTTCTCGGGGATAACTTGTCCTTTATTGTAGCAGAGCGGGGAAGGAGATTGTGGCCTCGGTTCTAGACAGCCTCCTCGTCCCGGGTCGCCTCGTAGAACCCACGGGCGTTGTGAAGGGTGTGGGCCAGGATCCCCGGGAGGAGGCTTCCCGTGAGGAGGTAGGCGAGGCCGAAGAGGAGCCCCGCCACCCCCGTGTACAGGGGGTAGGCCCAGGCCCTTAAGGGGGCGGGGTGGAGGAGGGCGAAGAGGAGGGCCTGGAGGAGGACCCCGTACCCCCCGAACCGGTCCACCAGGAGGCTTTGCAAGAACCCCCGGAAGAAGACCTCCTCCCCAAGCCCCGAAAGGAGGGCGAGGAGAAGGAGGGGTCCCTTTCCCAAGGGCTTTAGGGCCTTCCCGAGGGCCTTGTGAAGGCTTTCCACCTCCTGAAAGGAAGCGGGGAAGAGGCGGTGGAAGAGGGCCTCGATGGCCCAAAGCAGAAGGAGAAGCGCCAAAGCCACCCCTAGGTCCCGCTCCGGCCTGGCCTCTCCGAAGGGGAGCCCCAAGAGAAGCATCCCCGAGGCCCCCACCAAGAGGAGCCCTCCCTGAAGGAGGAGGAGCCACCGGAGGGGCACGGACCCTAGCCCTCGCCCAGGGAAAAGCCCTGGTCCAGAAGCTTTCGCGGATAGGCGCGGAAGGCCAGGAGGGTCTCGGTGCGCTCCACCCCGGGAAGACCCAGAATGCCTTGGGTCACGACCTCGTCTAGCTCCTCTATGTCTTTCAGGCGTAGGAGGGCCACCAGGTCAAAGGGCCCGGTGACGGAGTAGACCTCGGCCACTTGGGGCAGCTCAGCGATAAGCTCCCCCAAGGCGGCGATCCGGTCTCCCTTGGCGCGGATGAGGACGAAGGCGGTGATCACGCCCCCATCATACGTCCAGGATGCGCTTGGGCCGAAAGCCCAAGGCGTCCGCCGCCACCAGGTGGAGGGGGATCCCCTGGTAGCTTTGCGGGAGCTTGGCGGGGTCTACCCCGTGGAGGTGGCCGTAGACGATGGCCTGGGGCCTGGCCTCCGCCGCCATCTCCAGAAGGGGTGTGGCCTCCCCACCCGGGCCAAAGGGAGGGAAGTGGAAGGCCACCACCAGGTATTGAAAGGCCTTGCCCTCGAGGTCCTTCAGGGAGAGCCTGAGCCGCTCCACCTCCCGGGCGAAGACCTTCTCGTCTTCCGGGGTAGGGGGTGGGTACTGCCAGCCCCGGGTGCCCGCTACCGCCACCCCGTCCAGGACCAGGGCGTCGTTTTGCAGGGCGTACATTCCCGGAGGGAGGACCGCCCGAAGGCGGCTGATGGAGGGCCACCAGTAGTCGTGGTTGCCTTTCAAGAGCACCTTCCGCCCGGGCAGGGCCGCCAGGTCCAGGAGGTCGGGGATGGCCTCGGGGAGGCGCATGGCCCAGGAGATATCCCCCGGGACCAGGACCAGGTCCCCTTCCTCCACCACCGCCCGCCAGCCCCGGAAGAAGGCCTCAGGGTGGCCCTGCCAGCCGGGGCCGAACACGGTCATAGGCTTGGGGTGGACGCGGGAGAGGTGGGGGTCGGCGATGGCATAGACCCGCATGGGCCATAGCGTACCCTAAAGGGATGGGAGGCTCCGAAGCTTTGGCCTGGGCCGTGAAGCTTTTGGCCCGCCGGGGTATGAGCGAGGCGCGCCTTAAGGAGAAGCTCCTCGGCCGTTTTCCCCCGGAGGAGGTGGATAGCGCCTTGGCGAGGCTAAAGGCCCTGGGCTACCTGGACGACCGGGCTTTCGCCGAGACCTTTGTGGCTGTCCGGCGCCAGTACGGTCCTAAGAAGCTCCGGCACCTTCTCTGGGTCCAGGGGGTGGCAGAGGAGGTGGTGGAGGAGGTCCTTCAGGGCCTGGGGGAAGCGGAGGTCCTGGAGGCGGCTTTGCGGGTGTTAAGGCGCTACCGCCACCGCCAGGACCCGGCCAAGGCGGTGCGCTTTCTCAGGGGCCGGGGGTTTCCCCTTGGCGTGGCCTGGGAGGCCTACCGGCTTGTCAAGGAGGAGGAGAGGGAGTAAAAAGAGCCCATGCCCGAGGTGCGTGCCGAGCGCTACATCGCTGCTCCCCCAGAGAAGGTCTACGCCCTGGCCAAGGACCTGGAGGGCCTTAAGCCCTACCTCAAGGAGGTGGAAAGCCTTAAGGTCCTGGCCCGGGAGGGCTCCCGCACGAAAAGCGAATGGGTGGCGGTGGCCATGGGGAAGAAGGTGCGTTGGTTGGAGGAGGAGGAGTGGGACGACGCCCATCTCAAAAACCGCTTCTTCTCCCCCGAGGGGGATTTTGACCGCTACGAGGGCACCTGGGTCTTCCTCCCCGAGGGGGAGGGTACCCGGGTGGTCCTCACCCTCACCTACGAACTCACCATCCCCATCTTCGGTGGGCTCTTGCAGAAGCTGGTGCAACGGCTGATGCAGGAGAACGTGGAAAGCCTCCTCAAGGGTTTGGAGGACCGGGTCCAGTCCGCCTAGTTGCACAGGCCGCCCTTTTGTTCTAGCATAGGCCCTGAAGCCGCCCATGTTTTTACCGAACGGGGTGGCTCAAGGGTTTTCAGGAGGTCAAAGTGGAAACGTTGCGCGTCTCTTCCAAGTCCCGCCCCAACTCCGTGGCCGGTGCCATCGCGGCGCTTCTGCGCACCAAGGGGGAGGTGGAGGTCCAGGCCATCGGGCCCCAGGCGGTGAACCAGGCGGTGAAGGCCATCGCCATTGCCCGGGGTTATATCGCCCCCGACAACCTGGACCTGGTGGTGAAGCCCGCCTTCGTGAAGCTGGAACTGGAAAACGAGGAGAGGACCGCCCTGAAGTTCAGCATCAAGGCCCATCCCCTGGAGCCTTGAGGGCGAGGACGCCTCGAGGCCTAGCCCTCCGCCTCCTCCTGGAGGTGGAGCGCGGGGGGCGGGCCCAGCTTCTTTTGGACCGGGCCCTTTCCCGACTGGACTGGCCGGAGCGGGACCGGGCCTACGTGACCCATCTGGTCTACGGGGCCCTTCGCCACCTAAGGCTTCTGGACTTCCACCTAAAGCCCTGGCTTCCCCGCCCCGAAGGGCTTCCCCCGGAGGTGCGCTGGGCCTTGCGCCTTGGGGCTTGGGAGTGGCTTTCGGGCAAGCCCGACCACGCCCGGGTGAGCCCCTGGGTGGAGGAGGTCAAGGGGATCTACCCCGGGCTTGCCGGGCTCGTGAATGCCGTGCTCCGCCGCCTCATTCCCCAGGAAGCCCCCGAGTGCGTGCGGCTTTCCCTGCCCGACTGGCTTTGCCAGGCCTGGCGAGCCTTTTTCGGGGATCTGGCCTTCGCCCAAGGCTTTAACGCGCCCGCACCTCTCTTCGTCACCGCCCTGCGCCCCGTGGAGGGCCTAAGGCCCGGCCCCCTCCCCCATAGCTACCTTTGGGAGGGTCCCAAGGCGGACTTTTCCGCCCTGGGCCTCCAGCCGCAAAACCCCGCCTCCCTTTTCGCCGCCCAGCTCCTTCAGGCCCGCCCCGGGGAGCGGGTCTTGGACCTCTGCGGGGGGGCGGGGCTTAAGGCCTTCTACCTGGCCGCCCAGGGGGCGGAGGTGGTCTCCTACGACCTGAACGCCAAGCGCCAGGAGGCGGGGAGGCGCACGGCCCGGAAGCTGGGCCTCTCGGTGGCCTACCGCACCCAGGACCTGCGGAACCCCCTTTCCGAGCGGGCGGCCAAGGTCCTTTTGGACGCCCCTTGCACGGGGACGGGCACCTTCCGGGGCCACCCCGAGCTTCGCTACCGCCTAAAGGCGGAGGACCCGGCCCGGATGGCCGCCCTCCAGCTGAGGCTTCTGGAGACCGCCGCAAAGGCCACGGAGCCGGGCGGGGTCTTGGTCTACGCCGTCTGCTCCCTCACCGAGGAGGAGGGGGAGGGGGTGGCCCGGGCCTTCCTCCAGAGGCACCCGGAGTTCCGTCCAGAGCCTTTCGCCTGTCCTTTGCCCGTCCTTAAGGAGGGGCTTGGGGTCTACGTGGCCCCAGAAGGGGGCTTGGACGGGTTTTATTACCTCCGCCTCCGGCGGGTAGACTCTAAGGCATGAAGCTGGTCTTCCTGGGCCTGGGCAAGATGGGGCGAAGCATCCTCAAGGGGGCCCTGGAGAGGGGGGTGTTGCGGCCCGAGGAGGTGGGGGTGGTGGGGCGGAGCCTGGAGAGGGCCCGGGAGCTCGCCCAGCCTTTTGGCGTGCGGCCTTTGGTCCTCGAGGACCTGGCCCGGGCGGAGCGGGTCCTCATCGCCGTCCAGCCCCGGGACTTTCCCCACCTGGCCCCCGAGGTCGCCCGGCCCCACCTGGGCTACATCTCCATCATGGCGGGGGTTTCCACGGCGGTCCTCGCCCGCAGGCTGGACAACCGCCGGGTGGTGCGGGCCATGCCCAACGTGGCGGCGGCCATTGGGGAAAGCTCCACCGCCCTCACCGCCCTTCCCGAGGCCAAGGAGGCGGGGGACCTGGCCTTCGCCCAGTCCCTTTTCGCCACCGTGGGGGACGTGTACGAGATCCCCGAGCACCTCTTTGACCCCTTCACCGCCATGTCCGCCTCCGCCCCCGCCTACCTGGCCCTGGTGGCCGAGGCCCTGGCGGACGCCGGGGTGAAGATGGGGATGCCCCGGGCCCTGGCCCTGCGCCTGGCCGCCGAGGCTTTGGCGGCCACGGGGGAGCTCCTCAAGACCAAGCACCCCGCCCAGCTCAAGGACGAGGTGGCAAGCCCCGGGGGCACCACCATCCACGGCCTCCACGCCCTCGAGGCCCGCGCCCTCCGGGCCGCCTTCTACGAGGCGGTGGAGGCGGCCACCCGGAGGGGGCGGGAGCTTGGGGAGGTGGAGTAGTGCGGGGTTTCTTCCTCTTGCCCTTTTTGGCCTTGGGCTTGGCCCAGATCCTCCCCCCAGAAGGCGGGGTCTACGCCTACGCCGACGGCACCCTGCAGCGGCTCATTCCCGTGGAGGGAGGCTTTCTGCTGCGCTACCTCCGGGCCGGGGAGGTCCTTCGGGAGGACCGGCTCGGCCAGGACGAGGAGGGGCTTTGGCTTCAGGCCGTGCGGCTTCCCGGTGGGGTCTCGGCCTTCTTTCCGCCCCTCCTCCTCTACCCCCACCGCCTCTACGTGGGGGCTTCTTGGGGAGGAAGCGCCCGCTTCCAGGGGCAAAAGGTGGCCCTTTCCGCCCGGGTGGAGGGGGTAGAAGGGGTGAGGGTCCGGGCGGGGGCTTTCAACGCCTACCGCCTCCGGGTGGTCTACACCACGGAGAAGGGGGGGACGGACCTCAAGGAGGTGTACCTGGTGCCAGGCCTCGGGGTGGTGGCCTACCGGGCGGGGGAGGCCTGGGTGGAGCTTTTGCGCTTCACCCCAGGTGGGCCTTGAGGTAGTAGCGGAGGATCTCCCGGTACATCCGGAGGCGGTGGGCGAGGCCCGGGAGGAGGCCCCGCTTCTCCTCCTTCATCACCTGGCTCACCCCCTTTAAGGGGAGGTACCGGACCCGCCAGCCCCGCGCCTTGGCGTGGCGGGTGAGGAGGAGTTCCAGGTCGTAGCGGGCCCTTTCCAGGCCCGGCACCCCTTTTAGGTCCGCGGTGCGCAAGGCCCTTTGCCCCGAGAGGAAGGGGGTGAGGCGCATGGCCCAATCGGTGGAAAGCCTTCCTCCCTGGAAGACCCCCACGGTCATCTCCGCCTGGCCTTGGGCCACAGGTTCCAAGAGGGCGTGGAGGTGCTCTGGCCTAAGACCCAAAAGGTCGGCGTCCAGGAGGAGGACAAAGGGGGTTTCCACCGCCTTAAGCCCCTCGGCGATGGCCCCGCCCTTGCCCCGGTTCTCCCCTAGGCGCACCACTTTGGCCCCGGCTTCCCGGGCTTTTTGGGCGGTCCCGTCTTGGGAGCCGTCGTCCGCCACCACCACGGGAAAGCCCGCCTCCCGGGCCACCCCCACCACCCTTTGGATGGTGGCCTCCTCGTTGTAGGCGGGGATGAGGACCGTGGCCGTCATCCGCTTCCCCAAAGCCGCCTCAGGTCCTGGAAGGTGACCAAAAAGAGGAGGAGAAGGAGGAAGAGAAAGCCCAGGTAGTGGACCATGGCCTCCTGCTCGGGCCGGATCCGAAAGAGGCGGGAGAGGAAGAGGAGGAGGATCCTCCCCCCGTCTAAGGCGGGGATGGGGAGGAGGTTGAAGAGGGCCAAGGAGAGGTTGATGGCGGCGGCGAGCTCCACCAGGCGGAAAAGCCCCTCCTGGGCGGCCCGGCCCGTCTCGGCCACGATGCCTATGGGGCCCATGACCCCGCTGTTGGGGTTGCCGGAAAGCACGCCCAAAAGCCCCCCCACCAGGGCCCGGACCATCTCGGGGCCGAAGCTTAGGGTGCGGCTTGCGGCGAGGAGGAGGCCTTCCAGGAAGCCCACCTTCCGGTAGGCCACCTCCGGCTGGTAGACGATCCCGAGCCGCTCCATCCCCGCCTCCCAGGTGAGGCTTAGGGTGAGCCTCTGGCCTTGGCGCAGGAGGGTGAGGGTGTGCTCCCCCGGGGTCTTCAGGCGCTCAATCTCCCGGGGATGGGCGAGGGGGATGCCGTCCACCTCCACGAGGACGTCCCCCGGCTTTAGGCCCGCTTCTTCCGCCAGGCTTCCCGGGAGGACCTCCAGGACCACGGCCCTTCCCGTGGCCTCCGGCACCCCCTGGGCGCTGAAGAGGTAGGCGAGGAGGCCCCAGGCCAAAAGGACGTTCATGGCCACCCCGGCCACCAGGACGAAAAGCTTCCCTAGGAAGGGAAGGGCGTCGTAACCCCGGCCTTTTTCCTCGGGGAGGAGGCCTTCTATGTCGGCGTACCCCCCTAAGGGGATGGCGGAAAGCCGCCACTCGGTTCCCCAGGCCTCCTTGCGCCAAAGGATGGGACCGAAGCCGATGCTGAAGGCCTTGACCCGCACCCCTTGGAGGCGGGCGGCCAGGTAGTGGCCGAGCTCGTGGACGAAGACGCTGACGCCGATGATGAGCAAAAACCAAAGGAGGCTCATGTCCACCTCTTGGCCTCTTCCCGGGCCCAGGCGTCCACGGCGAAGAGGTTCTCCCATGTTAGGGGGAGGGAGGGGGTGGCTTCCAGGACCTTGGCCAGGATCTCCGGGATGCGGGGGAAGGGGATTCTCCCTTCCAAGAAGGCCTCCACCGCCACCTCGTCGGCGGCGGAGACCGCCACCTGGGCCACGCCCCCTAGCCTTCCTGCCTCGTAGGCCACGGCCAGGGCGGGAAAGCGCTTTAGGTCGGGCTCCAAGAACTCCAGCACCCCGGGGATGGGGAGGTCCTTGAGGGGGGTTTCCGCCCGCTCGGGGTAGGTGAGGGCGTACTGGATGAAAAGGCGCATGTCCGTGGGGCCGAGCTGGGCCTTGAGGCTTCCGTCCCGGAAGCGGACCAGGCCGTGCACGTAGGCCTGGGGGTGGATGAGGACCTTGATCCTTTCCAAGGGGAAGCGGAAGAGCTCCTTGGCCTCGAGGACCTCGAGGCCCTTGTTGAAGAGGGTGGCGGAGTCCACGGTCACCTTGGGCCCCATCCGCCAGCGGGGATGGTTTAAGGCCATCGCTGGGGTCACCCGGGAGAGGTCCTCGGGCTCCTTGAGGAAGGGGCCGCCGCTTGCCGTGAGGATGAGCTCGGCCACGTCCTCCCGCCTCTCCCCGAGGAGGGCCTGGAAGAGGGCCGAGTGCTCCGAGTCCACGGGGAGGATCTCGGCCCCGTGGGCCTCCGCCTCCTGCCAAAGGAGAGGGCCCGCCGCCACCATGGCCTCCTTGTTGGCGAGGGCGATGCGCTTCCCGGTCCGCGCCGCCACCCGGGTGGGGGGAAGCCCGGCCAGGCCCGGGATGGCGGCCACGACCACCTCCGCCTCCAGGGCCGCCACCTCCTCGGCCGGGGCGAGCCTTAGGTGGGGGAAGCGCCTTTTAAGCTCGGGGTGGAGGCTTTCGTCCGCCGCCACCAGAAGGGGCCGCCACCGGGCGATCTGCTGGGAGAGGGCCTCGAGGTTTTTAGATGCGGCAAGCCCCACCACCCGATAGCCCCTCAGGCGGCAGACCTCCAGGGCCTGCTGCCCGATGGAGCCCGTGGAACCCAGGACCACGACCCGTTTCATGTGAAGAGCACCACCAAAAAGTAGGTGAGGGGGAAGGTGAAGAGGAGGCTATCTATCCGGTCCAAAAGCCCCCCATGTCCCGGGAGAAAGCGCCCCGAGTCCTTCACCCCACAGTAGCGCTTGAGCATGGACTCCACAAGGTCCCCAAGCTGGGCCGCTAAGGAGAGGAGGAGGCTGAAAAGCCAAAGCTCCAAAAGCCCGAAGGGGAAGACCTCCCGCACGAGCCCGGTGTAGAGGGCGAGGGCCAGGAAGCTCACGGCGATCCCTCCCAAGGAGCCCTCCACCGTCTTGCCCGGGCTGATCTCGGGGGCGAGCTTCCTCTGGCCGAAGGTCCGGCCCACGAAGTAGGCCCCGATGTCCGTGGCGAAGCTGGCCACCAGGGGCAAGGAAAGGGTCCAAAGCCCAAGGGCGCTGTCCGGGGTCTCCCTGAGGAGCAGGACGTAGCCCAGGCTCCAGGGGAGGTAGAGGAAGGCGAAGAGGGTGAAGGCGAAGCGGGTGAGGTCTGCCCCCTTTAGGAGCTCGTAGCTGAGGGACCCCATTAAAAAAAGCCCCAAGGCCACCTCCCGCCAGGGCACCTGGGGAAAATGCCAGTAAAGGGGGGGCAAGGAGAAGAGGAAAAGAAGCCCCCCGCCCCCCAGGAGGAAGGGGAGGTTGAGGGCGATCCCCCTTCGGGCCAGCATCTCCTTAAGCTCCAAGGTTCCCAGGAGAAAGACCAGGAAGAGGGCGGGTAGGATCAGGAGAAGGCCCGCCCAAAGGACCAGGAAGAGGACAAAAAGCCCGGCCAGGGCGGAGAGGACCCGGGTGGCTAGCTCCTCCCCTCCCGCCGGGGTGGGCCTTGGATCCATGGCTAGCCCAGGATCTCCTGCTCCTTTTTCTCCGCCAGCTGGTCGGCCTTGGCGATGAACTCATCGGTGATCTTCTGGATCTCCGCCTCCGCCCGCTTGGTCTCGTCCTCGGAGAGGTGGAGTTCCTTGGCTAGCTTCTTCAGCTTGTCCAAGGCCTCGCGGCGGATGTTGCGGATGGCCACCCGCCCTTCCTCGGCGTACTGGCGCACGGCCTTAACCAGGTCCTTCCGCCTTTCCTCGGTGAGGGGCGGGATGTTGATGTAAAGGGCGTCCCCCTTGTTGCTGGGGTTAAGGCCCAGGTCCGAGTCCCGGATGGCCTTCTCTATGGCCTTGAGGGCGTTTTGGTCCCAGGACTGGACCACGAGGGTTCTGGCGTCCGGGGCGGTCACGGTGGCGATCTGGTTTAGGGGGACGTGGGTGCCGTAGTACTCCACCTTCAGGTGCAGGAGGAGGGCGGGGTTGGCGCGGCCGGTGCGGAGGCCCGCCAGGTTGTGCTCCAGGACCTCGAGGCTCTTTTGCATGTGGCTTCGGGTTTCCGCGTAAAGCTCCTTCAGGGTCATACCGCCTCCTTTCTAGTGGATGAGGGTGCCCACTTTTTCCCCCTGGATAATACCCACCAGGGCGCCGGGTTTGAAGATGTCAAAGACCACGATGGGAAGCCCCGCCTCCATGCACAGGGTGATGGCGGTGGTGTCCATCACCTGGAGGCCCCGATTTAAGACCTCCAGGTAGGTGAGCTCGTCAAAGCGCACCGCCTTGGGGTTTTTGCGGGGGTCGTCGGAGTAGACGCCGTCCACCTTGTTTTTGGCCATGAGGACCACCTCGGCCCCCACCTCGAGGGCCCTTAGGGCGGCGGCGGTGTCCGTGGAGAAGAAGGGGTTGCCCGTCCCCCCGCCGAAGATCACGATCCGCTCCTTCTCCAGGTGCCTTAGGGCCCGGCGACGGATGTAGGGCTCGGCCACCTGGGGGATGGTGAGGGCGGTCTGGACCCGGGTGGGGACGCCCAGGGATTCCAGGGCGTCCTGGAGGGCGAGGGCGTTCATGATGGTGGCCAGCATGCCGATGTAGTCGGCGGTGGCCCGGTCCATCCCCACCCCTTGGCGGGCCCCCCGCCAGAGGTTGCCCGCCCCGATGACGACGGCCAGCTGGACCCCGGTCTCGTAGGCGGCTTTGATCTCCCGGGCCAGGGCCTGGGTGGCCTCGGGCTCAATGCCGAAGCCGTTGTGGGTCAGGAACTCGCCGGAAAGCTTCAGGAGAACCCGCTTGTACTTCATGGCTAGAAAAAAACGGGGCCCTTGGCGTCTGGGCCCCGTGTGGCTTCCATGGCCTATGCCCCCAGCTCAAAACGACAGAAGCGGCGCACCACGATGTTCTCGCCGATCTTGGCGATGGCCTGTTGGATGACCTCCTTCACCTTGACCTTGTCGTCCTTGACGAAGGGCTGCTCCAGCAGGGCCACTTCCTCCAGGTACTTCTTCAGGCGGCCCTCGGCAATCTTCTCGGCGATCTGTGGGGGCTTCCCCTCATTAAGGGCGGCCTGGATGTAGATCTGCCGCTCCTTCTCCAGCTCCTCGGCGGGGATCTCCTCGGCGGAGACGTAGCGGGGGTTCATCATGGCGATGTGCATGGCCAAATCCTTGGCCAGGTTCTGGAAGAGCTCGTTCCGGGCCACGAAGTCCGTCTCGCAGTTGAGCTCCACCAGGACCCCCACCCGCTGGTTGTGGTGGATGTAGTGGCCGATGATCCCCTCGCGGGCTTCCCGGTCCGCCTTTTTGGCGGCCTTCATCGCCCCCCGCTCCCTGAGGAGCTGGATGGCCTTCTCCTCGTTCCAGCCGGCGTCCTCGAGGGCCTTCTTCACCTCCATCATGCCGGCCCCCGTGGCCTCGCGCAGTTTTTTGATGAGTTCCACCTGGCTCACGCTTCCACCTCGCCTTCCTGGGTCGCTTCGCCCTCTTCTGCCTGGACGAGGGCGTAGGAGGGGGAGGGTTCCACCACCCCGCCCCGGGCCTCAATGATCAGGTCCACCGCCCGGGAGAGGATGAGCTGGATGGAGCGGATGGCGTCGTCGTTGCCGGGGATGATGTAGTCCACCAGGTCGGGGTCGGAGTCGGTGTCCGCCAGGGCGATCACGGGGATGAAGAGCTTCCTCGCCTCCCGCACGGCGATGGCTTCCTTGGTGGGGTCCACCACGAAGATGGCGTCGGGGAGGCGCTTAAGGCGGCGGAAGCCGGAGAGGTATTTCTGCAGACGTTCCAGCTCGTGCTTCAGGCGCACCCGCTCCTTCTTGGGACGCTCTTGGATCTCCTCGGAGGCGAAGAGGGCCTCCAGCTCTTCCAGGCGGTTCACCCGCTGGGAGATGGTCTTGAAGTTGGTGAGCATCCCGCCCAGCCAGCGCTGGTTCACGTAGGGCATACCCGCCCGGTCCGCTTCCATGCGCACGATGTCCTGGGCCTGCTTCTTGGTGCCCACGAAGAGGATGGTGCCCCCGCGCACGGCCAGGTCTTCAATGAAGCGGAAGGTGCGCTCCAGCTCCGCCATGGTCTTCTGGAGGTCAATGATGTGGATGCCGTTGCGCTCCGCGTAGATGTAGCGGCTGAACTTGGGGTTCCAGCGCTTCCTCTCGTGGCCGAAGTGCACCCCAGCTTCCAGGAGCTCCTTGACGCTGATGTTAACCGGCATATTCCTCCCGTTCGGGGAAGGTTGGGCTTGGCGTTTCCCGTGTGCCGGCCTCTTTCCCGCAGGACCTTCCCCTGCCTGGCGGGCTGGTCCGGCACACCTTCCCGATTATAGGGGGAAAAGCCCCTTTGCGTAACCCCCTCCCTTGGGCTATACTCCCAAGGGCGCGGGGCGGTAGCTCAGAGGGAGAGCACCCGCCTTGCAAGCGGGAGGTCCGGGGTTCAAATCCCCGCCGCTCCACCAAAGGGTTAACCCCGCCCTAGAGGGGCGGGGTTTTTAAAATTCCCCGGGCCTAGGCCCGGGGGGTAGGGTTGGCGGAGAGGGCGGGATTCGAACCCGCGAGGCGGGGTTTAGCCCGCCTACACGATTTCCAGTCGTGTCCCTTCAGCCACTCGGGCACCTCTCCGAGCGCCGAACCTGAGTCTACCAAGGGCCCTTCGCCAGCGTCAAGTAAGCTGAGGGCGTGCGGGTGGTGGTGGCCCACGAGAACCTGGACTTTGATGCCCTAGGCTCCATGGTCCTGGCGGGAAAGCTTTTCCCGGGGAGCCTTCTTGCCTTGGTGGGGGGCCTCGAGGGGCCCCTCAAGGACCTGGCCCCCTTCTTGGAGGACCGGCTGGACCTGGTCCCCGCGGGAGAGGTGCCCTTGGAGCAGGTCTCGGAGGTCGTCCTGGTGGACAACGCCCGCCCGGAGCGCATCGGGCCTTTCAAGGCCCTGGTGGGCCGGGTGCCCTTCTGGGTCTTTGACCACCACCCCAGGGCCCCGGGGGACGTGCCCGCCGTGGGGGGGCGGGTCCAGGAGGTGGGGGCCACGGTGAGCCTTTTGGTGCCCCTTGTGGCGGAGCGGGGCCTCACCCTTACCCCCTTGGAGGCCACCCTGGCCTACGCCGGGATCTGGGAGGACACGGGGGGGTTTAGCTTCCCTTCCACCACCCCTTTGGACCTGGAGGCCGCCCGCTACCTGGTGGAGGCGGGGGCGGAGATCCCCCGGGTGCGGGAATGGGTCCGCTCCCCCCTTTCCCCGGAGGCCCGGGAGGTCCTTAAGCGCCTCCTCCAAAGCGCCCGGGTGGTGGAAAAGGAGGGGTTCCGCCTCCTTTTAGCCCAGGCCCGGGAGGAGGGGTACGTGCCCGCCCTCGCCCCCTTGGCCCACACCCTTTTGGACCTGCACGAGGCGGATGGGGCCCTCCTCGTCCTCCGGATGGGCCGGGAGACCCTCTTCATCGCTCGGAGCAAGGCGAGGCTTCACGTGGGACGCTGGCTGGCGGAGGTGGGGGGCGGGGGGCACGCCCGGGCGGCCTTCGCCCGGGCCCGGGGGGTGCGGAAGCCCTTGGAGCGCCTGCTTCAAAGCCTTCCCCACCACCTGGAGCCCGAGCCCACCCTGGGGGAGCGCATGACCTCCCCGGTGGAGGTCCTGGGCCCCGCCACGGTGCGGGAGGCCCTGAGGACCCTGGAGGAGCGGGGCTACGGGGCCATGCCCGTGGTGGAACCCCTGGAGGGTGGGGGGGTGCGGGTCTTGGGCCTGGCCCGCAGGCGGGACCTGAAGAAGGCCGAGCGGTTAGGCCTCGGCCAAAGGCCGGTGGAGGGCTTCCTGGCCCGGGCGGTGATCCTTCCGCCCTCCACCCCCCTTTCCCGGCTGGAACCCCATCTAAAGGAGGGGGGAGGGCGGGTCCTGGTGGGGGAAAGGTGGGGAGAGGGATGGCGGCTTCTCGGCATCTTCACCCGCACCGACCTCTACCGGAAGCCCCAGGCCGGGGAGAAGCCCCTGGGGGAGAGGGTCCTCGAGGCCCTCCCCGAGGGGGCCCGGCGGGTGGTGGCCTTTCTCCGGGAGGCCTTCCCCAAGGGGGTCTATTTGGTGGGCGGGGCGGTGCGGGACGCCCTCCTGGGCCGGAGCGGCCCCGATCTGGACCTGGTCCTGGAGCCCGGGGTGCGGGTGGAGGCGGTGGCCCGGGGGCTTGTGGAGCGCTTCGGGGGGAGTTTCTCCCTCCACTACGCCTTTGGCACGGGGCGGGTTCGGCTTCCCTTTGGCCTCGTGGTGGACCTGGCGGAAAGCCGCGAGGAGGTCTACCCCTACCCCGGGGCCCTGCCCCGGGTGCGCCCGGCCCCCATCGCCAAGGACCTGGAAAGGCGGGACTACACGGTGAACGCCATGGCCCTCTCCCTGGCCACGGGGGAGCTTCTGGACCCCTATGGGGGGCTTAAAGACCTGGAGGCCCGCCTCCTCCGCCCCCTTCACCCCCTTTCCTTCGTGGAGGACCCGAGCCGCATCGTCCGGGGGGCGCGCTTGGCCGCGCGGCTCTCCTTCCGCTTCGCCGAGGAGGCCTTAAGGGCCCTTCCCCAGGCCCTCCTTCCCGAGGTCCTGCGCACCGCAAGCCAAAGCCGCCTCCGGGACGAGCTATGGCTTACCCTCCGGGAGGACACCTTTTACGAGGCCCTGGCCCTTTTGCGGGATCTTTCGGCCCTAAAGGCCCTTTACGGCCTTTCCCTGCCCCCGAAGGAGGCTTTCTCGCGCTCCCTTCCCGAGGAGCCCAAGGACCGGGCGGAGGCCCGCCTCCTCCTCCTCCTCTTCCATCAGGAGGCGCCTTTGGCCTCGGCCCGGGCCTTAGGGCTTCCCCGCCGCCTCGAGGAGGCCCTCGCCCTCCTTCTCCGGGCGGCCGCGGGGGAGGAGGTGCCCAAAGAACCCTTTCTTAAAGAGCCCTTGCGGAGCGCTTTTTTAGCCCTCTTTCCCGAGAAGGAGGGCTGGCTTTGGGAGAGGCGCCGGGTCCTCATGGGGCGGGACCTTTTGGCCATGGGCCTGAAGCCCGGGCCCAGGATCGGGGAGATCCTGCGGCGGGTGGCCGAGGCCCGGGCCCGGGGGGAGGTCCGGACCTTTGAGGAGGAACTGGAGCTAGCCCGTAGACTGGTGGGGGATGGGACTCTTTCCGCTCCTCAATGATCCGCCGGTTTTCGTCTTGGCCTTTTTGCTGGGGGCCTCGGGGCTTATGGTGCATAACCTCTTCCAGGCTTGGCTGGCCGACCGCTACGGGGAGGTGGCCCCGAGGCGCCTGGGCTTTCTCTCCTTGGACCCCAGGGTCCACCTGGAGCCCTTGGGCTTGGTGCTCCTGGTGCTTTTGGGCTTCGGCTGGCCCCGCTTCGTCCCCTCGCAGCTTCCCGGCCGTAAGGGGGCCTTCGTGGCCCTGATGGGGCCCTTGGGGTTCTTCGCCATGGCCTTCCTTTATGGCCTTTTGGCCCGCTTCGCCCCTTATCCCTTCGGGGAGGGCCTCTTGGAGGGGCAACACCTCATGCTCCTTCACGCCGCCATCTACCTTTTCCCCGTGCCGCCTCTGGACGGGGCTAAGGCCCTCTACGCCGTGGGCGGGTACGAGGCCCGGCGCTTTTTGGACCAGCTTGCCGCCTACGGGCCTTTGGGCTTCCTCCTCATCTTCCTGGTCCTCTCCTTCACCGGGGTCACGGGGGCGGTGGTGGGCGGGCTTTACGGGCTTCTGGATACCCTTTACCGGGCGCTTGGGCTATGATCGGGCTTCTTTCCCAGGATCCTTTGGCCTTCTTTTTGGCCTTTCTGGCCCTCCTCCTTAGCCTTGTCCTCCACGAGTACGCCCACGCCTACGCCGCCTTCCGCTTTGGCGACCCCACGGCCCGAAGGATGGGCCGCCTCACCCTAAACCCTTTAAGGCACCTGGACCCCTTGGGCACGGCGCTCCTCCTCCTGGTGGGCTTCGGGTGGGCCAAGCCCGTGCCCATCAACCCCTTGGCCTTTCGGGCCTACCGGCTTGGGCTTTTCGTGGTTTCGGTGGCGGGGATCCTGGTGAACCTGGCCTTGGCGGTGGCCTTCGCCCTGCTCGTCCGGGGGGTTTTCGCCTTGGACCCTTGGGCCGTGGCCTTGGCCTTCCGGGGCGAGGGGGGTGGGGCGCTTGGGGTTTTGGCCCTGGGGTTTTACTTCGCCAGCGCCGTCAACCTGGTCCTGGCCGTCTTCAACCTCCTGCCTATCCCCCCTTTGGACGGCTTCAAGATCCTGCAAAGCCTTCTACCCCTTTCCTGGCAGCCCTTCCTTTGGCGGTTGGAGCAATACGCCTGGCTTTCCTTCCTCCTCATCCTCACGGTGCTTAGGGGGCCCATCCAGGAGGTTTTGGGCCTCGCCCGCAGGGCCTTTTTCGGTTTCTTCTTTGGGTAGACTGGGCGTATGCGCACCCTGAGCTTGGTCCTAGGCGTCTTGGCCCTTCTCCTCCTCTTCCCGGCCCTTTTCCCCCTTTTGGGCTGGCTCAACTGGCTGGTCTTTCCCCTAGCCCTCCTCGCCGCGGGGCTTGGGGCGCTAAGCGGGGAGGACCGGGCCTTCAAACTGGGGATCCTGGTGATGGTGGTCTCCGCCCTCCGCCTATTCCTGGGCGGGGGCTTCCTCTAGCCAGGAGCGGAGGACCCGCAGGTTCCAGGCGTCCTCCTCGGGGCTCCTTGGGGTCTCCAGGAGGAAGAGGCGCTCTTCCAGCCTAGGGTCCAGGAACACCGCCTTGAGGGCCTCCCCGATCTCGCCCTTCAAGAGGTGGGCGTGGTGGTCTATGCGGCTTCCCAGGCCCCCCACCGAGTCGTTGAGGTGGACCACGAGGACCCGGTCAAGCCCCACGGTGCGGTTCAGCTCTCCAAGGACCCCTCCCGGGTCCCCCTTCACGTCGTACCCGGCGGCGAAGGCGTGGCAGGTGTCCAGGCAGACCCCCAAAGGGGTGTCCTCCAGGAGCCAGGCCAGCTCGGCGAAGTCCGCCCCCACCTTCTCCCCGCCTCCGGCGGTGTTTTCCAAAAGGAGCCTAGGCCGCTCCTTCACCTGGGCCAGGCGCAGGGCCTTAAGGGCCCCCTCCTTGACCCGCCTGGGGTCCCCGGACCCCGGGTGGACCACCACGTACTCCACCCCCAGGAGGCGGGCCTTCTCCAGGTCGTCGGCGAGGCTGGCCACGCTCTTTTCCCAAAGCTCTCCCTCCGCCCCCAGGTTCACCAGGTAGGAGGCGTGGATCACGGCAGGAAGATTCCCGGCCATCTCCTTAAGGGCGCGGAAGGCCTCCACCTCCTTGGGGGTGTAGGTGCGGGGGCGCCAGCTCCTTGGGCTTTTGGCGAAGATCTGGAAGGCGGTAAGCCCCAAGGCCATGGCCTCCTCCACCGCGCCCGCCACGCCCTTCTTGCCGGCGATGGAAAGGTGAAACCCGTACCGCCTCATTCCAGGACCTCCAGCCGCACCCTCGTGGCGGAAAGGGCCCCGATGGCTTTGGCGGCGGCGTAGGAGAGGTCAATGATGTACTTCCCCCCAAAAGGCCCCCGGTCGTTGATGCGCACCACCACGCTCTTGCTGTTTTGAAGGTTGGTGACCCGGACCCGGGTGCCGAAGGGCAAGGAGGGGTGGGCGGCGGTGAGGGCGTGCTGGTCGTAGACCTCCCCGCTGGCGGTGCGCTTCCCGTGGAAGCCGGGGCCGTACCAGACGGCGAGCCCTTCCTGGAGGAACCCCTTTTGGGGCATGGCTTTGGGACCGATCCTAAGCACCTGGCCGGGGTAGATGTGGTCGGTGGTGAGGCCGTTTAGGCGCTTGAGCTCCGCCACGCTAAGCCCGTGGGCCCGGGCGATGCGGAAGAGGGTGTCCCCCTTTTGCACCGTGTAGGTCTGGGCTAAGGCGCTGGCGCAAAGGAGAAGGCCGAGGAGGAAAAGCCGCACCTAGACCTCCCGCCACTCCCGGGGGAAGCGGGAGAGGAGCTCCACGCCGCTTTCCGTGATCAGGACCAGCTCCTCAATCCGCACCCCCCCAAGCCCGGGGAGGTAGACCCCGGGCTCCACGGTGACCACCATGCCGGGCTCGAGGACGTCCTCGGCGTAAGGGGAGAGGCTTGGCCCCTCGTGGACGGCAAGCCCCACCCCGTGCCCCAGGGAGTGGACGAAGTAGCGGTCCAGGCCGAACTCCTTGAGGGCCTCCCGGGCGAGGGCGTCCACCTCCTTGCCGCTTCGGCCCGGGCCCAAGGCCTCGAGGGCCCGCTCCAAGGCCCAAAGCACCGCCGCGTAGGCCCGCTTGAGCTCCCCCTCCACCCGGCCCAAGGCCACGGTGCGGGTCATGTCCGAGTGGTACCCCGCCACCTTGGCCCCGAGGTCCAAGGTGACGAGCTCCCCTTCCCCCAAGGGCTTTTCCGAGGCCCCGGCGTGGGGCAAGGCCCCCCGCTTGCCCGAGGCCACGATGGGGGGGAAGGCCGCCCCTTCCGCCCCCCGTTTTTTCAGGAAGTATTCCACCTCCAGGGCCACCTCCCGCTCCCTCACCCCTGGTTTGAGGAGGGCGAGGGCGTGGTCCAGGGCCTCTTCCGCCAGGGCCTGGGCCTTGCGGATGGCGGCCACCTCCTCCGGGGTTTTCTTTAGGCGGAGGCGCTCCACCACCCCCCGGGTGGGGACCCACTCCGCCGGGGCCAGCTCCCTAAGCCTTTCCAGGGCGGCGTAGGGGAGGTGCTCCGCCTCAAAGCCCACCCGGCCCCGCAGGGTCTTGAGGAGGGCTTCCTTTTCCTCCCGCTTGAGGACCTTGGCGGGGAGGCGGCTCTCCTCGGCCGCCTCGGGGTAGCGGGGGTCGGTGAGGAGGAAGCCCCCCTCCTCGGTGATGAGGACCTGGGCGTCCTCGGGGTGGGGGAAGCCCGTGAGGTAGCGGACGTTCTCCGGGCGGGTGATGTAGAGGGCGTCCAGCGCCAGGGGTTTTAGAAGGTTCCTCGGGTCCTGCACGGGGGGTACTATACCACCTCCTCCACCCGCTCCAGGCTAAAGCGCACCCGCCCCTCCTCGTCGGCCAGCTCCGTGGTGAAGCCGGGGAAGGTCCCTTCCTGGAAGGCCTGGGCCAGGACCTCCTGGGCGATCCAGGTCCCGTGCCGCCGGAGGGCCTCGAGGTAGGGGCCTTCCGCCTCGTAGCCCACCCGGATCCGGTCGGAGACCTTGAGGCCCATGTCTTTGCGGGCCTGCTGCAGGTGGCGGATGAGGTCCCGGGCGAGGCCCTCTAGGCGCAGGTCCTCGGTGACCTCCACCTTGAGGGCGGCCACGTACCCCTCCTTCTCCAAGGCCTCGTAGCCCTCGGGGGCCTGGGCCTCGAGGAGGACCTCCTCGGGGAGGAGGGTGAGGGGCTCGCCCTCCACCTCCAGGGGGATGGCCTCGCCCTTCAGGGCCAGGGCGGCCACCCGTTCCGCCTCCTTCTCCAGAGCCTCCCGGATCTTGGGGACGCGCTTCCCGTACTTGGGCCCAAGGCGCTTCAGGTTGGGGAGGACCCGGTAGCTTAGGACCTCCTCCCCCGGCTCCAGGACGCGCACCTCCTTGACGTTGAGCTCCTCGGCGATCTCCCGGGCGAAGTGCCTAAGGCCCTCCCTTTCCAAGGCCGTGGGGGCGGTGACGAGGAGGAGGGGGAGGGGGGTGCGGGTCTTTACCCCGCTTTTGGCCCGGGCCGAGCGGGCCAGGTCCACCACCTTGAGCACCGCCCGCATCTTGGCCACCAGCTCCCGGTCCCAAAGGGCCTCCTCCACCTCGGGCCAGTCGGTGAGGTGGACGCTTTCTTGGGCCTTCTCGTCCACGCTTCGGGCCAGGTTCTGCCAGAGGACCTCGGCCAAATAGGGGGTGAAGGGGGCGGAAAGCTGGGCCACGGTGAGGAGGGCCTCGTAGAGGGTGGCGTAGGCGGACTCCCGGTCCAGGGCGTCCTCGTTTTTCCAGAAGCGGCGGCGGTTCCTGCGGACGTACCACAGGGAAAGGTCCTCCACCACGAAGTCCCGGATGGCCCTGCTTGAGGTGGTGGGGTCGTAGGCCTCCAGGGCCTCCGTCACCTTGTGCTTGAGCTCCTGGAGCCGGGCCAAAAGCCAGCGGTCCATCTCCGGCCGCTCCTTGGGGGGAGGGGGGTTCTTGAGGTCGGGCCGGTCCAGGTTGGCGTAGGTGACGAAGAAGCTATAAACGTTCCAGAGGGTGAGGAAGTAGTCCCGCACCGTCTCCCGCACCAGGTTGGGGCCAAAGCGGCGGTCGGCCTCGGGGGGTGCGGAGACGTAGATGTACCAGCGGAGGGCGTCCGCCCCGAACTCCCGGATGATGTCCCAGGGGTCCACCACGTTCCCCTTGGACTTGGACATCTTCTGGCCCTTCTCGTCCAGGATGAGGCCGTGGCAGATCACGTTCTTGAAGGCGATGGAGCCGAAGAGCATGACCCCAAGCTGGTGAAGGGAGTTGAACCAGCCCCGGGTCTGGTCAATCCCCTCGGAGATGAAGTCGGCGGGGAAGCTTTGCCGGAACTCCTCCTGGTTCTCAAAGGGGTAGTGCAAGGAAGCGAAGGGCATGGCCCCCGAGTCGTACCAGACGTCAATCACGTAGGGCACCCGGCGCATCACCCCGCCGCAGGCGCAAGAAAGCTCCACCTGGTCCACGTGGGGGCGGTGGGGGTCAAAGGGCTCGGGGAGGGGCTTGGTGGCCCTTTCCCTAAGCTCCTGGAAGCTTCCGATGGCTTCCTCCTTGCCGCAGGCCTGGCAGACCCAGATGGGCAAGGGGGTGCCCCAGTAGCGGTTGCGGCTTAGGGCCCAGTCCACCAGGTTTTTTAACCACTCCCCGTAGCGACCCTCCTTGATGTGGGGAGGCACCCAGTTGATCTCCTGGTTCTTGCGGATGAGCTCGTCCTTGAAGAGGGTGTTTTTGATGAACCAGCTCTCCGTGGCGTAGTACATGAGGGGGGTGGAGCACCGCCAGCAGTGGGGGTAGCTGTGGAGGTAGCTTTCCTCCTTGAAGAGGAGGCCCCGCGCCCTTAGGTCCTTAAGGATCGCCCGGTTGGCCTCCCGGAAGAAGAGGCCCTGGAAAGGCTCCACGAGGAGCTTCCCCTCCTCGTCCACGGTCTTCAGGAGGGGAAGCCCGTAGGCCCTCGCGGTCTCCAGGTCCTCGGCGCCAAAGGCGGGGGCCTGGTGGACGATCCCCGTGCCGTCCTCCCGGCTCACGTAATCGGCCAGGACCACGAAGTAGCCCCTCTCCAGGGCCTGGGGGTAGGGGGGCTCGTAGGCGAGGCCCTCCAGGTCCTTGCCCAGGAAGGTCTTGAGGACCGGGACCTCCTCCCCTAAAAGCCGCTTTCCCAGGCCCTCCTCGAGGATCAAGACCTCCTCCCCCACCTGGAAGGCGGCGTAGGTGTACTCCGGGTGGACCGCCGCCGCCACGTTGCCGGGCAGGGTCCAGGGGGTCGTGGTCCAGACCAGGAGGCTCGCCTTTTCCAGGCCCAGCCTCCCCGGGGCCTTCAGGGGCAGGCGCACGTAGACCGAGGGGTCGGTGATCTCCTTGTAGCCCAAGGCGAGCTCGTGGGAGGAGAGGGGGGTGCCGCACCGGGGACAGTAGGGGACCACCTTGTGGTCCCGATAGAGGAGGCCCCGGTCAAAGAGGTTCTTCAGGCTCCACCAGATGCTTTCAATGTAGGTGGGCTCGAGGGTGGCGTAGGCCCCTTTCAGGTCCACCCAGTAGGCGATCCGCTCGGTGAAGGCCTCCCACTCCTTCTCGTAGGTGAAGACGGACTGGCGGCAGGCCTCGTTGAAGCGGGCGATGCCGTAGGCCTCAATCTCCCGCTTGCTCTTGAGGCCCAGCTTCTTCTCCACCTCCAGCTCCACGGGAAGCCCGTGGGTGTCCCACCCCGCCCGCCTGGGCACGTAGTAGCCCCGCATGGTCTTGTAGCGGGGGAAGAGGTCCTTGTAGCTGCGGGCCTGGGCGTGGCCCACGTGGGGCAGGCCGTTGGCGGTGGGGGGGCCTTCGTAGACGGTGTAGCGGGGACGGCCCTTGCGGTTCTCCACGCTCTTCTCAAAGATCCTTTCTCGCTTCCAGAAGGCCAGGATCTCCTCCTCCAAGGCCGGAAAGTTGGGCTCGCCTACCTCCTTGAACATCCGCCACCTCCCTAGCAAAACGCCCGCGCCTATGGGCGCGGACGAAAGCGCAAAGGCTTCCGCGGTACCACCGCGCTTCCTGGGGAAGGCCCCAGGCCCTCCTTTAGGCGCTATCACGGGCGCCACCCGGCGGGCATTACTCGGGGGTCTCCCTTTCCTCCCGCGGCTCCGGGGTGATCTTCCCGCCTGCCCTCACCGCCGGGCTTTCACCCTCCCCGGCTCGCTTTGGGCTTTTGGGCAGGGGTACTCTCCCCATCCTCGCCTTTACAGAGGCCGCCTCCTGGGGTAAAATCCCCCGCTGGCGGCTAAGGCCATGCTAGCAGCCTTTCCCCTCCCTTGACAATGGCCCAAGAGGCCCTGCTAGACTTAGGCTAAGCCGTTCCCAAGTTCCCGGAAAAAGGAGTGGCCATGGAGCTTTACTTGGACACCGCGAACCTGGAGGAGATACGGGAGATCGCCGCCTGGGGCGTGCTCTCCGGGGTCACCACCAACCCCACCCTGGTGGCCAAGGAGTTCGCCGCCCGGGGTGAGCGGATTACCCCGGAGGGGCTAGCCCAGCACCTAAAGGCCATCTGCGAGCTCGCCCAGGGGCCCGTTTCGGCGGAGGTGACGGCCCTCGAGGCCTCCGCCATGGTGGAGGAGGGAAGGCGGCTTGCCGCCCTGCACCCCAACATCGTGGTCAAGCTCCCCACCACCGAGGAGGGCCTCAAGGCCTGCAAGCGGCTTGCCGCCGAGGGGATCAAGGTCAACATGACCCTGATCTTTTCCGCCAACCAGGCCCTTCTGGCGGCCCGGGCGGGGGCGGCCTACGTTTCTCCCTTCTTGGGCCGGGTGGACGATATCTCCTGGGACGGGGGCGAGCTCCTTCGGGAGATCGTGGAGATGATCCAGATCCAGGACCTGCCCGTCAAGGTCATCGCCGCCTCCATCCGCCACCCCCGGCACGTGACCGAGGCGGCCCTTCTGGGGGCGGACATCGCCACCATGCCCTATGCGGTTTTCAAGCAGCTTCTCAAGCATCCCCTCACGGAGACCGGCCTGAAGCGCTTCATGGAGGACTGGGAGAAGGTTAAGCCATGAAAAGAAAAGCGGAGACCCAGGTGACCCCCTTCACCTACCAGGAGCTTGCGGCCAAGATCCTGCCCGAGCTCCACCTCCTGGCCCAGGAGGCGGGGATAGAAGGCTACAAGCGGATGAAGAAGGACCAGCTCATCATGGCCCTCCTGGAGCGGCAGACCCAGGGGGAGGGCCTGCAGCTGGTCAAGGGCTACCTGGAGATCAGCCCGGATGGGTACGGCTTCCTCAACGAGAACCTTTTCAACCTGGAGTCCCGGGTGGCCATCGTCTCCGCCGGGATCATCCGCCAGTACGCCCTGAGGAGCGGGGACTACATCGTGGGCCGGGCCCGGCCTCCCCGGGAGAACGAGCGCTACGGCACCCTCCTTAAGGTGGAGGCGGTGAACGACCTGGACCCCGAGGCCGCCAAGAACCGCCCCCGCTTTGACGAGCTCATCCCCCAGTTCCCTGACCGTCAGATCCGGCTGGAGACCACCCCGGACGAGCTTTCCACCCGGGTCATTGACCTCCTCGCCCCCATCGGTCGGGGCCAGCGGGGGCTCATCGTGGCCCCCCCCAAGGCGGGGAAGACCACCCTCCTCAAGAAGATCGCCAACGCCGTCCTCAAGAACGAGCCCGACATCAAGGTCATCGTCCTCCTCATTGACGAGCGCCCCGAGGAGGTGACGGACTTTAGGGAGAGCGTCCAGGGGGCCGAGGTTATCGCCAGCACCTTTGACGAGCCGCCCCAGAACCACATCCGCGTGGCGGAGTTCGTCCACGAGAGGGCCAAGCGCATCGTGGAGGAGGGCGGGCACGTGATGATCCTCCTGGACTCCATCACCCGCCTGGCCCGGGCCAATAACCTGGTGACCCCGCCCACGGGCCGCACCCTCTCAGGGGGGCTGGACTCCGCCGCCCTCTACTTCCCCAAGCGTTTCCTGGGGGCCGCCCGGAACATCCGGGGCGGGGGGAGCCTCACCATCCTGGCCACCGCCCTGGTGGAGACGGGAAGCCGCATGGACGACGTGATCTTTGAGGAGTTCAAGGGGACGGGCAACATGGAGCTCCACCTCTCCCGCCGCCTCGAGGAGCGCCGCATCTTCCCCGCCATAGACATCCTCAAGTCCGGCACCCGGCGGGAGGAGCTTCTTCTCGGCGAGGAGGTCACCCACAAGATGTGGCTCCTCCGGAAGGTCCTGGCGGACATGGACCCCGCCGAAGCCATGGAGATGCTCCTCGCCCGGCTCGCCCGCACCAAGAGCAACAAGGAGTTCCTGGCCTCCTTGGCGGCCCGCTAGTAGGCTAAGGGCTACCCCAAAAGCGCCTGCCCTAGGCCGTGGGCATACCCCCACCGTGGCCAAAGCCGCGGTGGGGTGCTTGGTTTTGGAAGCCCTAGGGGCTTCCCCCTTGCCCGGGGCTGGGCTTTACCTGGTATACTCTCCCCAACAATTTGGGCGTTTAGGGGGTGGGTTTTGAGGAAGTGGGGTGTTTGTGCGTTCTTTGTGCTTGCTGGCCTCGGGTTGGCTCAAGTCCAGGTGAGGATTTTAAGCCCTTTGCCCCTCCCGGAAAGGGCGGTGGAGGTGGACCCGCCGGTGCGGAAGGTCTGGGTTCTCTACACCGTCCGCCCCGGGGATAGCCTGGCGGGGATCGCCGCCCGTTTCGGCGTGGATCCCCAGCATATCCTATGGTCTAGTGGTCTAGAGAGACCCACCCTTTACCCCGGGCAGACGCTAAAGATCCCCATCGTGGCCGAGGAGGACCGCCCTCCCCGGATCCCCCCCGGGGTGGAGGCCTACCGGGTCCGCCCGGGGGACACCCTGGAAAGCATCGCCCGCCGCCACGGGCTAAGCCTCCTGGACCTGATCTCCGCCAACCCCTCCTTGGAAAGCCTGGACCAGCTGGTGGCGGGCACGGTCCTCTACCTTCCTAAGAAGGCCAAGGGGCTTCTGGTGTCCCTGGGAGAGGGGCAGACCCTTTTGGACCTGGCGGGGCGCTTTGGCCTGGACCCGGTCCAGGTGGCCCGGGCCAACGGGGTGAAGGACCCCACGGAGCTTAGGCCCGGGGATTTGGTCCTCCTACCCGGGGTGGAGGCCAAGACCACCTACCAGCGCCTTCTCGCCAAGCAGGAGGCGGAGCGGAAGGCCCGCCTCGAGGCGGAAAGGCGCCGCCAGGAGGAGCTTAGGCGCCTGGCGGAGGAGAGGCGGCGGCAGCAGGCCCTTGCCCAAAGGCAGCGGCAAGCCCAGGCGGCCAGGCCTGTGGTGCGCCGGGTGAGCTACCAGGAAGGAGGGATGCGCTGGCCCCTTGCGGGCTTCCGCATCACCACTTACTTCGGGGGGAGGACCCCCTTCCAGCGCTTCCACACGGGGATTGACCTCGCGGCCCCGGCGGGCACCCCCATCTACGCCGCCAAGGCGGGCCGGGTGAAGGTGGCGGGCTGGAGCTCGTTTGGCTACGGCTTCCACGTGGTCCTGGACCACGGGGGTGGCCTGGAGACCCTCTACGCCCACATGTCCCGCATCGCCGTGCGGGCGGGGCAGTGGGTGGAGGCAGGGGAGGTCATCGGCTACGTGGGCTCCACGGGTTGGTCCACGGGGCCCCACCTCCACTTTGAGGTGCGGGTGAATGGGGTCGCCAAAAACCCCTTGACCTATCTCCCCTAAGGGCTTTGGCGCTCCCGGGGGGCCTTGGGGGCCCCCGGCTTTGTGCATGGGGCCCCTTGACCCTGAGGGCGGTAAGCTTAAGGATGGAGGGCGGCATGGAGAAGGGAACCTTCCAGATCAAGACGGGCTTCGCCGAGATGTTCAAGGGCGGGGTGATCATGGACGTGACCACCCCGGAGCAGGCGGTGATCGCCGAGGAGGCGGGGGCGGTGGCGGTGATGGCCCTGGAGAGGGTGCCGGCGGACATCCGCGCCCAGGGGGGCGTGGCCCGCATGTCCGACCCCAAGATCATCAAGGAGATCATGGCGGCCGTGTCTATTCCCGTCATGGCCAAGGTAAGGATCGGCCACTTCGTGGAGGCCATGATCCTCGAGGCCATCGGGGTGGACTTCATTGACGAGTCCGAGGTCCTCACCCCCGCGGACGAGGAGCACCACATTGACAAGTGGAAGTTCAAGGTGCCCTTCGTCTGCGGGGCCAGGAACCTGGGGGAGGCCCTGAGGCGCATCGCCGAGGGGGCGGCCATGATCCGCACCAAGGGGGAGGCGGGCACAGGGAACGTGGTGGAGGCGGTGCGCCACGCCCGCACCATGTGGAAGGAGATCCGCTACGTCCAGTCCCTCCGGGAGGACGAGCTCATGGCCTACGCCAAGGAGATCGGGGCACCCTACGAGCTCGTGAAGTGGGTTCACGAGCACGGCCGCCTGCCCGTGGTGAACTTCGCCGCCGGGGGGATCGCCACCCCGGCGGACGCCGCCCTCATGATGCACCTGGGCATGGACGGGGTCTTCGTGGGAAGCGGCATCTTCAAGTCCGGGGACCCCAGGAAGAGGGCCCGGGCCATCGTGCGGGCGGTGGCCCACTACAACGACCCCGAGGTCCTGGCGGAGGTCAGCGAGGACCTGGGCGAGCCCATGGTGGGCATCAACCTGGACCAGCTCAAGGAGGAGGAGCGGCTTGCCAAGCGGGGCTGGTAGGGCGGTCTGCGGGGTTTACGAGGTCCACCCCGAGCGGGTGGAGATGGCCCGCGCCGCCCTGCCCGAGGAGCGGGTGGTCAAGGAGGCCGCCCTCCTCCTCAAGGCCCTTTCCGACCCCACCCGCATGCGCCTCCTCCTAGCCCTGAAAGGGGCGGGGGAGCTTTGCGTGTGCGACCTGGCCCTTTTGGCCCGGGTTTCCCTTTCTGCGGTGAGCCACCAGCTCAGGCTCCTCCGCCAGGCCCGGCTGGTGGCCTTCCGCCGGGAGGGGAAGCAGGTCTACTACCGCCTGGCCGACGCCCATGTGGCCCGCCTGTTGGAGCTGGCCTTGGAGCACGCAGAAGAAAACACTTGACCATTTGCTCAAGTGATGCTACCCTAGGGGCATGGAGGCTCCTAAGGTGCGCGTTTTCCGGGTGGAGGGCATGGACTGCGCCGATTGCGCCCGGAAGGTGGAAGATGCCCTGAACCGGGTCCCTGGGGTGGTCAAGGCGGAGGTGAGCTTCCAAAGCGGCAAGGCCTACCTCCAACTGGAGGTCCCCCAGGCGGAGGAGGAGGCCGCCCGGGCCCTTTCTGCTCTGGGGTACCGCCTCCGTCCGGAAGGGGAGGAGAAAGGGGGGTTACCTGGGCCCTGGCGCTGGGCCTTGGTTTCCGGAGGGCTTCTCCTGGCGGCCTTTTTGGCTTCGCTCTTCCTCCCCGGCCTAGCCCCTTGGGGCTATCGGCTGGCGGCCTTGATAGGGGTTTTCCCCCTGGCTCGTCGTGCGGTGGCTACGTTCCGGCAAAACCCCTTCAGCATCCAAACCCTGGTTACGCTGGCTACCCTGGGAGCCATGCTCATCGGGGCGGAGGCCGAGGCGGCGCTGGTGGTCTTCCTCTTCCTCGTGGGGGAGGTGCTGGAGGCTTATAGCGTGGCCCAGGCCCGCAGGTCCCTTTACGCCCTTTCCGAGCTTCTTCCCAGGCGGGCCTACCGCCTGAAGGAGGGTGGGGTGGAGGAGGTACCCCTTAAGGCCTTGAGGGTGGGGGACCTGGTGAGGGTGCCCCCGGGGGAGCGGGTACCGGCCGACGGGGTGGTGGTGTCTGGACAGGCTTCCGTGGAGGAGGCCGCCTTCACCGGGGAGCCCTTGCCTAGGCCCAAGGGGATAGGGGACCGGGTTTACGGGGGCAGTCTGGTGCAGGAGGGGAGCTTGGTGGTAAAGGTGGAGCGCCATCCCGAGGAGGGCTTCCTGGCGGAGATGGAACGCCTGGCGGAGGAGGCCTTGCTTAAGAAGAGCCAGGCGGAGCGGGTGGTGGACGCCTTCAGCCGCCGCTACACCCCCGCCGTCCTCCTCTTGGCGGGCTTTGTGGCCCTGGTGCTTCCCCTTTTTCAGGGGGATTTCCTGGGCCACCTCTACAAGGCCTTGGCCCTCCTCCTCATCGCCTGCCCCTGCGCCCTGGTGGTGTCGGTGCCCGCGGCCATCGCCGCCGGGGTGGCCCGGGGTGCCCGGGCAGGGGTGCTCTTCAAAAGCGGGGCGGCCCTGGAGCGGCTGGCCTCGGTGCGCCACCTGGCCCTGGACAAGACCGGCACCCTCACCCTCGGCCGGCCCCGGCTGGTGCGGGTGGTGCCCCTTGGGATAGGTGAGGAGGAGGCCTTGGCCCTGGCCAAGGCGGTGGCCGAGGGGTCGAGCCATCCCCTGGCCCGGGCGGTGCGGGAGGCCGCGCCGGAGGTGAGGGCACCCTTGGCCGAAGGACACCGGACGGAGCCCGGCTTGGGTGCCTTCGCCTGGGTGGAGGGGAGGGAGGTGGGGCTCGTGCGCCCCGAGGCGGTGCCCCTCCCCAAGGAGGTGGCGGAGGTGGTGCGGGAGCTGGCCCAAGAAGGCCATAGCCTTTCCCTCCTGGTGGAAGGGACGAGGGCCTTGGCCGTTTTTGCCTTCCAAGACACGCCTAAGGAAGAGGCCCAGGCGGCCTTACGGGCGCTGCGCGCCCTGGGCCTAAGGCTTCACCTCCTCACGGGGGATCGGGAGGAGGCGGCTTTGGCCCTGGGCAAGGCCCTAGGGCTAAAGCCTGAAGAGATTAGGGCAGGGCTTTCCCCCTTGGACAAGCTTCGGGCGGTGGAGGCGTTGGCCCAGGAAGGCGGGGTGGCCATGGTGGGGGATGGGGTGAACGACGCCCCCGCCCTGGCCCGGGCCACCGTGGGCCTGGCGGTGGTGGAGGGGACGGAGGCGGCCTTGCGGGCGGCGGATGTGGGCCTCTTGGGACTGGACGCCCTGCCTCGAGCCTTCCGCTTAAGCCGCATGACCATGGCCGTGGTGCGGCAAAACATCGCCCTGGCGGTGGGCCTTAAGGGGGTTTTCCTCCTGAGCACCCTCCTGGGGCTTACGGGGCTTTGGCCCGCCGTCTTGGCCGACAGCGGGGCTTTGGTGCTGGTGACGGCGAACAGCTTGCGCCTCCTGAGGAGCAGAGTATAGTTGACCCATGCCCAGGCGCAGGTATCCCAGGCTTCTGGAGCAGTTCCTTGCGAGTGAGGCCAAGGTGGGGGTGCCCTCCGCTTCCCTTCTGGCGGGGGGCTTCCCTTGACAGGGCGGGAGCCTAAGTCCAGGATGAGGGGCGTGGTTGGCGTTTTGGCCTTACAGGGGGATTTCCGCGAGCACAAGGAGGCGCTTAAGCGCCTGGGGATAGAGGCAAAGGAGGTGCGGAAGAAGGAGCACCTGGAGGGGCTCAAGGCCCTCATCGTGCCTGGCGGGGAGTCCACCACCATCGGCAAGCTGGCCCGGGAGTATGGCCTCGAGGAGGCCGTGCGGCAACGGGTGGCGGAGGGGAGCCTGGCGGTTTTTGGCACCTGCGCCGGGGCCATATGGCTTGCCCGGGAGATCCTAGGCTACCCCGAGCAACCCCGCCTGGGTGTCTTGGACGTGGCGGTGGAGCGGAACGCTTTTGGCCGCCAGGTGGAGAGCTTTGAAGAGGACCTCTTCATCCGGGGCTTTTCCGAGCCCTTCCACGGGGTCTTCATCCGCGCCCCCGTTTTCCGCCGGCTGGGGGAGGGGGTGGAGGTGCTGGCCGAGCTTGGGGGCCTCCCCGTTTTGGTGCGGCAGGGGAAGGTGCTCGCCAGCAGCTTCCACCCCGAGCTCACGGAGGACCCTAGGCTCCACCGCTACTTCCTGGAGCTTGCCGGTTTTTAGGGGCGCATCCTCGTGTACATCCTCGGGAAGGGGATGGCCTCCCGCACGTGGCTTAGGCCGCAGATCCAGGCCACGGTGCGCTCAAGCCCCAGGCCGAACCCCGAGTGGGGGACGCTGCCGAAGCGGCGGAGGTCCAGGTACCATTCGTAGACCTCCTCGGGGAGGCCAAACTCCCGGATCTTGCGCTTAAGAAGCTCCAGGTCATGGATCCTCTGGCTTCCTCCGATGATCTCCCCGTAGCCCTCGGGGGCGAGGAGGTCGTCGTTTAGGACGAGCTCGGGGTCATTGGGGTCCGGCTCCATGTAGAAGGCCTTGATCCGGGCGGGGTAGCGCTCCACGAAGAGGGGGCGGTCAAACTGCCGGCTTAGGGCGGCCTCGTGGGGGGCGCCGAAGTCCTCCCCGTAGGGGAGAGGGGGGACCTCGGGGTCTTCCTGGCTAAGCCGGTTCACCAGGGCCACCGCCTCCTTGTAGGTGAGCCGGGGGTAGTTCCCTTCCGCGGCGGGCTCCAGGGCCTTGGGGTCCCGCCCCAGCATCTCCAGCTCCCTGGCGCGCCGTTCCAGCACCCGGGCCACCAGGTAGCGCACCAGTTCCTCCTGGAGGGCCATGTTCTCCTCGTGGGTCATGAAGGCCACCTCGGGCTCCACCATCCAGAACTCCAGGAGGTGGCGCCGCGTCTTGGAGCGCTCCGCCCGGAAGATGGGGCCGAAGGTGTAGACCTTGCCGAAGGCCAAGGCCCCCGCCTCGGCGTAAAGCTGCCCCGACTGGGAGAGGTAGGCTTTCTCCCCGTCAAAGAGCTCCACCTCAAAGAGCTCCGTGGTGCCCTCCACGGCGTTTGGGGTGAGGATGGGGGCGTCAAAGCGGAGGAAGCCCCTTTCCCCGAAGAACTCGTGGATGGCCCTTTCCAGCTCGTCCCGGATGCGCATCACCGCGAAGGGGCGGCGGTGGCGGAGCCAGAGGTGGCGGTGGTCCATGAGGAAGTCTATGCCGTGCTCCTTGGGGCCGATGGGGTACTCCCCTTGGGGGAGGCTCACCACCTCGAGGCCCCGCACGGCGAGCTCAAACCCCCCTGGGGCCCGTTCGTCCTTCCGCACCCGGCCCCACACCCTTAGGGCGGTCTCCTGGGGCAGGTGGTCGGCCTCCTGGAAGGCCTCCTCGGGGACCTCCCCCTTGACCACCGTGGCCTGGAGGAAGCCGGTGCCGTCCCGGAGGATGAGGAAGTGGATCTTGCCCTTGGAGCGCCTCTGGTAGAGCCAACCCCTTAGCTCCACCTCCTGGTCCTCGTACCGGGCGATCTCCTCAATGAAGACCCGTCGCATCCTCCCTAGTCTAAGGGGGGTTCAGGAGGTCCAGGGCCTCCGCCAGGCCGCAGGCCTCCACCGGGGCCACCACCTTCTGGGCCGCCCGCTTCACCCTTTCGGGGGCGTTCCCCATGGCGATGCCGAGGCCCACCGCCCGGATCACCTCCAGGTCGTTTTCCCCGTCCCCCACCATGGCGCACTCCTCCAAGGAGAGGCCGTAAGCCTCGGCCACGAAGCGGGCGGCGGAGAGCTTGCCCACGCCCTTCTTGGTGAGGGAGACGAAGCGCACCCCGGGCATCTTGGGGCTTTCCGCCACGTGGGCGGCAAGCCCGGGAGGGAGGCCCTCCAGGAAGACCTCCAGGGGGGCGTGGGCCTCCGCCAGGACCTGGAGGCGGACGAGGGGGCTTCCAAGCCGGAGGAGGTCCGCCCCTTCCGCCTCCACCCCTAAAAGGGCCTGGTGGGCCTTTAGGAGGGGGCTATCCCCTTCCACATAGAAGCCGCCCTCGGCGGTGTAGCCCTCCAGGGGTAGGCCGAGCCTGCGGGCGAGGCGCACCGCCTCTTGGGCCGCCTCGAGGGGCAAGGCCTCCACCCGGAGGGGCTTAACCGGGGGTTCGTGGGGGTCCTGGGTGAGGGCCAGGACCACCGCTCCCGACTCAAAGACGTGAAGCCCTTCCGGGGCAAGCCTTTGGGCTAGGGCTAAGGCCTCGCCCCGCCCCGGGCGGCCTGTGAGGAGGGAAAGGCGGAGGCCCCTCCTCCGGGCCTTTTCCACCGCGGGCCAGACGCAAGGGGGCACCCCCTTTTCCCCCACCAGGGTGCCGTCCACGTCCACGAAGACCAGCCGGATCAAAGCTCCCCCGTTTGGACGATCGCCGCCTCCCCCCCGATCTGGACGCTGTAGGGGGTGCCGGTGGGGCTGTACTCCACCACCACCTCCACGAGGCCGGGGTTGCCCAGGCGGTGGCCTTGGTAGATGGTGAGGTGCGCCCGCCCTTCCCGCCTCGGCACCACCCCCGCCCGGGCGAGGAGGGCTCCTAGGGCGGCGTTGGCCGAGCCCGTGACCGGGTCTTCGGGAATGCCGAGGAGGGGGGCGAAGTCCCGGGCGTAGAAGCTCCTCGGGCCCATGGGGGCGTAGGCGTGGACGGTGGCCACGTCCAGCCTCCGGGAAAGCTCCGTCAAAAGGGCCATCTCCGGCTCCAGGGCGTCCACCACCCCGGGGGCGACGAGGGGCACGAAGAGGCTCCAAAGCCCGGTGTAGGCCACCCCGTAGGGGAGGCCCCGGTGGAGGTAGCGCTCGTCGGTGCTCAGGGCCTCGAGGACCTCCGCCAGCGCCCGGTAGGCGGGGGGGTCCCGGAACCGGGGCACCGGACCCCGCACCCAGGCCTTCTTGGGGAGGCCGCCTTCGTGCTCTAGCTCCACGGGGAGGACCTCGCCCGGGGTGTGGAGGAAGAGCCTTCCCGTTCCCTCGGGGACGAGGCCCAGGCGGGCTAGGGCCAGGCCCAGGGCGATGGCGGCGTGGCCGGAAAACTCCACCTCTCCCCCCGGGGCGAAGAAGCGCACGCCGAAGGCGTTCTCCCTTCTTTCCGTGAGGAAGACGGTCTCCCACTCGGGAAACCGCTGGGCGATCCTACGCATCTCCTCCGGGCCCATCCCCCGGGCGTCCAAGACGATGGCCACCCGGTTCCCCGCCCCCGGGGCAGGGCTGAAGGCGTCTACCAGCGCGTAGGGGATCCTAGCCATGGCGGATCACCTGAAGCCCCAGCTCCCTAAGCTGCTCCTCGGGCACGGGGCTCGGGGCCCCGGTCAGGGGGTCCTTGCCCTCCTTGTTCTTGGGGAAGGCGATGACCTCGCGGATGGAGGGGCTTCCCGTCATGAGGGCGAGGAGCCGGTCCAGCCCCCAGGCGATCCCCCCGTGGGGCGGGGCCCCGTAGGCCAGGGCCTCGAGGAAAAACCCGAACTTTTCCCTTTGCTCCTCCTCCCCGATGCCCAACATCCGGAACATCCGGGCCTGGAGGGCGGGGTCGTGGATGCGGATGGACCCTCCGCCCACCTCCACCCCGTTGAGCACCAGGTCGTAGGCCAAAGCCCGCACCCGCCCGGGGTCCTTTTCCAGAAGGTCCAGGTCCTCGGGGTGGGGGCTTGTGAAGGGGTGGTGCATGTAGGTCCACCCCCCCCTTTCCTCGTCCCACTCCAAAAGGGGAAAGTCCACCACCCAGAGGAAGGCCCACCCTTCCCGCTTTAGGCCCAAGAGGTCCGCCGCCCTAAGCCGCACCGCCCCCAGGGCCGTGGCCGCCACCTTGCGGGGCCCGGCCACGAAGAGGAGGGTGTCCCCCATCTGGGCTTGGGTGGCCTTTAGGAGAGCTTCCCTAACAGGCTCCAAAAACCTGGCCACCCCCCCCGAGAAGCCTCCCTCCTCCACCCGGGCCCAGGCGAGGCCCTGGGCCTTGTGGCGCTTGGCCAGTTCCTCCAGCTCGGCGATCTCCTTGCGGGAAAAGGCCTTGGGGACGGCCAGGGCCTTGACGCTTTCCGCCTCCCGGAAGACCCGGAAGTCCCCCTGGCGGAAGAGGGGGCCCACCTCCTTGAGCTCCAGGCCGAAGCGGGTGTCGGGCTTGTCGGAGCCGTAGCGCTCCATGGCCTCCTCGTAGGAAAGCCTGGGGAAGGGAAGGGGAAGCTCCACCCCCAAGGCCTCCCGGAAGACGTGGGCCATGAGGCGCTCGTTGAGGACAAGGATGTCCTCCACCTCCACGAAGCTCATCTCCAGGTCCAGCTGGGTGAAGTCGGGCTGGCGGTCGGCCCTTAGGTCCTCGTCGCGGAAGCAGCGGGCGATCTGGAAGTAGCGGTCCAGCCCCGCCACCATCAGCATCTGCTTGAAAAGCTGGGGGGACTGGGGCAGGGCGTAGAAGAGGCCGGGCTCGTGGCGGTAGGGGACCAAAAAGTCCCGGGCCCCTTCCGGGGTGCTCTTGGTGAGGAAGGGGGTTTCCACCTGGACGAAGCCCTCCCGGTCCAGGAAGTCCCAGATGGCCTTGATGACCCGGTGGCGCAGGCGGAGGTTTTCCTGCATGCGCTTCCTTCTCAGGTCCAGGTAGCGGTACTTGAGGCGGAGTTCCTCGGAGACCTCCTGTTCCTCCTCTCCCCGCCAGCCCGCGTCCACGGGGAAGGGGGGCGTCTTGGCCTCGGCCAGGACCTCCAAGGCCGTAAGCTCCACCTCCACCTTTCCTGTGGCCAGGCGGGGGTTGGGCTCGGGGCGGAGGCGGACGAGGCCTTTGGCCCGCACCACCCACTCGGGGCGCACCCGTTCGGCGGTGGCGTAGGCGGGGCTATGGGGGTGGGCCACGAGCTGGACCAGGCCCTCCCGGTCCCTGAGGTCCAAAAAGATGAGGCCCCCGAGGTCCCGGCGGCGGTTGACCCAGCCCTCCAGGACCACCTCCTGCCCCGCGTGCTCTTCCCTCAGGCTTCCGGCGTAGTGGGTGCGGCGCATAATCCTCCCAAGCTTACCGGATTCTCACCCGAGGACCTGGAGGAGGTAGCCCGAAACCTCCTCCCGGCTTAGGCGCACCTGCTCCCCGGTGGCGAGCCTTTTTAGGGTCACCTCCCCCGCCCGGAGTTCGTCTTCCCCCAGGAAGCCGGCGAAGGCCGCCCCCCGCTTCAGGGCCTCCTCCAGGCCCTTGGCCGGCTTCCTGGGGGCGAGGGCGTACTCGGCCCGGAGGCGGGGCCTCAGGGCCTCGGCCAGGTAGAAAGCCTCCTCCACCGCCTCCTCCGTGAGGGGGATGAGGTAGAGGTCGGGGCCCCTTTCCTCGGGGAGGGAAAAGCCCTCGGCCTCGAGGGCCAGGGCCACCCGCTCCACCCCGAAAGCGAACCCCACCCCGGGGACCCTGGGCCCGCCCAGGAGCTCGGAAAGCCCGTCATATCGCCCCCCGCCTCCCAGGGCGGACTGGGCTCCGATCTCCTCGTGGTGCACCTCAAAGGCGGTGCGCACGTAGTAGTCCAGCCCCCGCACCAAGGCGGGGTCCAACTCGTAGGGGACGGAAAGCCTTTCCAGGTGGCGCTCCACCTTGCGCAGGTGGGCCCGGGCCTCCTCCCCCAGGAAGTCCAGCATGGGCCTCACCCCGAGCTCCTTGAGGAGGGCCTGGTCCTTCTCGCTCTTGGAGTCCAGGATGCGCATGGGGTTGAGCTCCAGGCGCTCCTTGGAGTCCTCGGAGAGGGCCTCCTTATGGGGGGAGAGGACCTCCCGTAGGTAGGCGTTGTAGCGCGCCCGGTCCTCGGGGTCCCCCACGGAGGAGAGCTTGACCTTGAGGCGCCTGAGGCCAAGCTCTTTCAGGCACTCGTAGAGGAGGACCACGGCCTCGGCGTCCAGGATGGGGTTTTCCGAGCCCAAGGCCTCGTAGTTCACCTGGTGGAACTGGCGGTACCGCCCCTTCTGGGGGCGCTCGGCCCGGAACATGGGCCCCGCCATCCAAAGCCGCACCGGCTGGGGCCAGACCTTCATCCCGTGCTCCAGGTAGGCCCGCACCATGGCGGCGGTGCCCTCGGGGCGGAGGGTGAGGGAGCGCCCGCCCCGGTCCTGGAAGGTGAACATCTCCTTGCGCACGATGTCCGTGGCGGCCCCCACGCCCTTTTCAAACACCTGGGTCTCCTCAAAGATGGGGGTGATGAGCTCCAAGGCCCCCGCCGCCTCGAGAACCTTGCGGGCGGTGGCCACGATGCGCTGGTGGAGCCTGAGCTCCTTGCCGAAGAGGTCTTTGGTTCCCCGGACGGCCATACCCTTCCACTTTACGGGCTAGGGGCTTGGGGTGCTATCCTTCCCTCATGGCCGGGAAGGGGAAGGGGGTCTTGGTTCTCCTCTACCTCCTCCTCACCCTCGCCGCCTCCACCGGGGTGGCCCTGCAGCTTTACCTCATGGAGCGGCAGAACCCGGCCCTCAAGGCCGACTGCCGCGCCGCCCAAGAGAAGGTCCAGCATAGCCCCCTCTGCGGCCTGCAGGTGGCCCCGGGCGCGCCCCCCATCGCCCCGCCCGCCCCGCCCCGGCCCCTGCCCTTCCTCGAGGTCCGGGCCCTGGAGGAGGCGGGCCACCCCGCCCCCCCGCCCCGGGCCCTGGCCCCCAGGGCCCCTCCTTCCGCCTTGGCCTAGCGGCGTTGGGATCGGTTCGGGCCAAGGACGAAAGGAGGTGGCCATGCGGGTTAGCGTTTGGACGAGGGAGCTCGCCCTTTATGCGCCCATCCATAGGGCGCTTTCCCGGGCGGGATGGGAAGTTTTCTGGAACATAGACGCGGGTTTTCCCTTGGCGGACCTAAGGCATTGGGCGAAGGGCCGGGTCTGGTTCTGGCCCACCCCTTGGGGGCTTCGGGTTTACGACCCCGGGAAGCTTGCGTTCCTCACCCGAGGGGACGATCCCAGGACCCTTCCCCATGGGCTTTTGGGGCGGGTGGGGCTTAGGCTTTCTCCCCTCGAGGCCCGCCTCCTATGGGCCCTGGGCCAGGGGGTGGCCCCAAGCCCCAAGGCCCTGGCTTCCGTCCTCGGGGCCTCCCGGGACCAGGCCCGGTTCGCCCTCCGAAGCCTCCGCAACAAGATGGGCCTTCCCCTAGGGGACCTCCTCCGCCTCGCCCGGCATCAGGTGGAGGTAGCGGGGCTTCAGGACCACCTTGATCCGCCTCCCGGGCGCCAGGTGGAGCCGCGCCTGCACGTGCCGGGGGAGGAGGAGGGTGAGGGCCAGGGGACCCTGGAAGCGCCCCCGGTAGGCCAGGCCCTGGGGATAGAGGCTTTCCAGTAGGCCCTCCAGGACGTTTTCCGGGGGTGGGGGGAGGTCCTCCCGCACCACGAGGACCTCGGCCGCCCGCACCCCCACGTACACCCGCCCCCCCGGCCGGGCCCAGGGGGGAAGGGGGAGGCGGAGGCGGACGCCTTCCGCCTCCACCCCGCCTTCCACCACCCGGGCGGGGAAGAGGTTCTCATAGCCCAGAAGCCGCGCCGCGCTGGCCGTGCGCGGGGCGGCGAGGACCTCCTCCGGGGGGCCTTCCTGGAGGATCCGGCCCCCCTCGAGGACCACGAGCCAGTCGGCGAGGCTCGCAAGCTCCGGGTCGTGGCTCACCGCTAGGGTGGGCAGGCCCTCCTTGCGGATAAGGTCCACAAGCTCCGCCAGGACCTGGTGCTTGGTGAGGGGGTCCAGGGCGCTCGTGGGCTCGTCCAGGAGGAGGAGTTCGGGCTTGCGGGCCAGGGCCCGGGCCAGGGCCACCCGTTGCCTCTGCCCCCCGGAAAGCTCCCCCGGCCGCTTGTGGGCCTCCCCCAAAAGGCCCACCCGCCCGAGGAGGGCGAGGGCCCTCGCCTTTCGGTCCTTGCCCCTAAGGGGAAAGGCCACGTTCTCCCAGGCGGTCATGTGGGGGAAGAGGGCGAGGTCCTGGGGCAGATAGCCCACGGGGCGCCTTTCCGGGGGAAGGCCGGCGAAGGGGGTGCCCTCTGCGGGGAGGAGGCCCGCCAGGGCCTTGAGGAGGCTGGTCTTGCCCGCCCCGCTTCTTCCCAAGAGCACGGTGAAGCCCTGCACCTGGAAGCGGGCCTCGAGGGGGATGGGCCGGGTCAGCCGGTAGTGGACCTCCAAGCGCGCCACCTCCCTTCCAGGGCCCGCACCAGGGCGAGGAGGAAGAGGCTTAAGCCCAGGAGGACGAGGCTCGCCCGGGCTGCTTCCTCAAAGCGCAGGGCCTGGACCAGGTCGTAGAGGTAGATGCTCACCATCTGGGTCTTCCCGGGGATGGAGCCCCCCACCATCAGGACCACCCCGAACTCCCCCAGGATGTGGGCGAAGGCGAGGAGGGTGCCGGAGAGGAGGCCGGGCCAGACCAGGGGGAGAACCACCCGGGCGAGGATCCGGTGGCGGGGGACCCCCAGGGTGCGGGCCACCTCCAGGAGGTTCGGGTCCAGGCTCAAGAAGGCCTCCCGGTAGGCGGTGAGGGCGAAGGGGAGGCTGAAGAGGACGCTGGCGAAGACCAGGCCCTCAAAGCGAAAGGCCCAGGACACGCCCACAAGCCTCGCCCACGGCCCCTCGGGCCCCAGGAAGAGGAGGAGGTAGAAGCCCAAGACGGTGGGCGGCAGGACGAGGGGGAGGAGGAAGACCGCTTCCAGCAAAGCCTTCCCGGGAAAGCGGCGGAAGGCGAGGAGCCAGGCGAGGGGTGTGCCCCCAAGGAGGAGGATCCCCGAGGCCAGGGCGGCCACCCGAAAGGAGAGGAAGAGGGCGTCCCAGAAGAGGGGGTCCATCACTCCCCTGGCAGCAGGAAGCCGTAGCGCTTGAGGATGGCCCGTCCCTCCGGGGCCGCCACGAAGCGGTGGAAGGCCAGGACCTCGGGCCTCGCCCGCCCCTTGAGCACCACGTAGCCCTGTTCCAGGGCCAGGTGGCTGCCCCAAGGGGCCACCCAGTAGACCCCGGGGCGGGAAAGGCTTTCGTGGACGGCCAGGGGCAGGGCCAGGATCCCGGCGCCCGTGGTGAGGGAAAGCTGGGCAGCCTGGGCGATGTTCTCCCCGTAGACGAACCCAAAACGGGGCTTGCCCGTTTGGAGGGGGGTGGTGTCCCAGTAGGCCTCCACCCCTCCGGTCAGGCGCTCAAAGGGGATCTCCGCCCAGCTTAGGGCGGGGAAGGGCTTGTCCGTCCCGGGCAGGCGGAGGTCCTTACGCCGGAGGAGGCCGTAGCGTTCCAGGAGGGTAAGGGCGGCCCGCCCGTAGGGGGCGTGGACGGGGTTGGCCAGGGCGAGCTGGGTGACCCGGGGGTCCTTGAGGGCCTCGGGCCCCGGCTTTAGACCCAGCCTCCGGTCCAACCAGAGGACCAGGCGCCCCAGGGCGTAAAGCCGCCGGGTGCCCGGCTCCGCCAGCCCCTTTTCCTCCAGGAGCCTGGGGTAGAGGCTATCGGCGGAGAAGAGGAGGTCGGCCTCGAGGCCCTGGATGAGCTGGGCGTAGAGCTTGCCGGAGGAGCCGAAGATGAGCTCCACCTTCGCCCCGGGGTTGGCCCCTTCAAAAGCCCGGGCGACCTCCGCGAGGGCGTACTGGAGGTCCGAGGCCGCCACCACCCGCACCTTTTGGGCGAGGCCGGGGAGGAAGAGGAGGAGAAGGGCCAGCAAGCGTCTTCCCATGCGCACCTCCTTTGCGACCGCGGCAGGCGGCGGGGTTGCCCCCGCCACCCCGGGGCCCGTGGGCCCGGCCCGAAAGGCCCAGGGGGTCTTTCCGGGCTCGGAGGCAAGGCCATCCTACCAAGACCCCTCCCGTGGGCGGGAGGAGGGGCCCACCCCCGTGCGGACGCTTAGAAGAGGGGCTCCTGGCTCACCGCCTTCACCGGGCGCCTCTCCTTGGGCGGGAGGGCGTCCAGGGCCCGCTTGACCTCTTGGATGTCCAGCCAGGTGAGGTGCTTGGGGCTTCCCGGGGCCCGGCTTGGGTTCCTTAGGAGGTAGGCGGGGTGGAACATGGGGAAGACCTTGATCCCGTGCCACTCGTACCACTTTCCCCGCACCTTGGTGATGGAGACCTTCTCCCCCAGGAAGAACTCGGCGGCCACCGCCCCCAAGGGGACGATGATCTGGGGGGCCACGAGCTCAATCTGCTTGAGGAGCCACTTGTCCGTGCAGATCTTGGCCTCGTCGGGAAGGGGGGCGCGGTTCTGGGGGGGGCGGCACTTGACGATGTTGGTGATGTAGACGGTCTCCCTGGGGATGCCGGCGGCCTCGAGGATGCGGTTCAAAAGCTGCCCCGCCTTGCCCACGAAGGGGCGGCCCGTCTTGTCCTCCTCCTCCCCCGGGCCTTCCCCCACGATCATGAGCCTTGCGTCGGGGTTCCCCTCCCCGAAGACCACCCGGGTCCGGCCCTCTGCGAGGCGGCAGGCGGTGCAGTTTTGCGCCTGGGCCTGAAGGAGTTCCAGGGTCATTGCAAGGGCTTCCGGGCCTTGCGGGCCTCCCGGCGGGTCTTGGGGTCCAGGCCGATCATGAGGAAGAAGTTTTCCAGGGCGTTTTCCTGGCCCTTGATCTCGGGGTAGGCGTCCTCCGGGGTGCCGGTGACGAAGGGCAGGGACCTGTAAAGCTCCAAGGCGTACCGGACCACGGCCTCCGGGCCCTCGGCCTCCGCCACCTCCGCCAGCTTGGCGTAGACCTCCCGCCGCGCCTCCGCGTGGCGGCGGAAGACCTCGGGGTTCGGCGTCTCCGGCGCCCTAAGGATGTCCTGCTTGGCGATGCGGCGGTAGTGCTTCAAGCCCCGAACGATCTCCTCCGTGGTCAGCGTGATCTTGAACTCCATGCCCCGCTCCTTTCCGGCCCACGCAGGCCTTGCTCCTTTGCAGGATTATAAGCCTCCTCATGGGGGGCTGCGTATACTTGGAGGGATGGAGGTTTTGGGCCACTATTGGTTGCGCCGGGTGCTGGTGCGCCACGCAACCTTGATCGCCTACGAGGGGCAGGATACCCGCACGGGTATGCCCGTGATGGTGCTCAAAGGGGCCGAGGGGGAGCCTTTGGAGGGAGAAGGCCTCCTGGCCCTGGTGGAACGGACGGAGGGGGGGTGGGTTTTGGACTGGCCCATCGGGGCCGTGCCCCTGAGCCAGTACCTGGGGGTAGCGGACCTGGACCGGCTTAGGGTCTGGGTCCAGGCCTTGGCCAAGACCCTCGCTTCCTTGGCCCAAAAGGGGGTGCGTCACGCCCCCATCCCGGAGCTGGTTTTGGTCAAGGGGAAGCGGGTTTGGCTGGCTGGGGTGGGGGCCAAGGCCTTGGAGGGGGAGCCGGGGCCTGCCCTTTTGCGCCTGGCGGAGGCCTTGGCGGGGGAGAGGTTCCCCCAGTTTCCCCTAAAGGAGGTCCTGGAAAGGGTGGCCCGGGGGGAGGCTCCCCTGGAGGCCCTGCAGGAAGAGGCCGAGGGCCCCAAGGTCCTCGAGGTCCACGCGGAGGCCCCCAAGACCCTCCCCGTGGAGCCCGAGGAGAAGGCCCTTCCCGAGGAGCCCCCCCTGCCCCAAAGCCGCCCCAAGGTGATCCGGATAGAGGAGGATCCCGAGCCCCCCTACCCGGTGGTGGAGCCGCCCCGGCGAAGGGGGCGGGGGATGGGCCTTGGGGTGGTCCTCCTCCTCGCCCTTTTGGGCGTGGCCGCCTACTTCCTGGCCTGGCCGGGGCCCGGGGCCTCCCCCGAGGTCTACACCATGGAGTTCCGCACCGACCCCCCCACCGAGGAAGCGGTGGTGGAGCTCCTGGAAGCCCCCGAGGGCTCCCGCATGGCCCCCGGGGTTCTCCTCACCGCCCCGGGCCGGGTGGAGTTTGACCGCCCGGGGGTCTACCGCCTGCGGATCCGGGTCCCGGGGCGGGAGCCCGTGGACTACCTCCTGGAGGTGCCCGGCCCCCCCCTTACCATCAAGGTACGCTAGGGGCATGACGGGGCCCGTCCTTTACCGCTACCGCTACCTCTTCGCCGGGGAGGCCGCTGGGGAGGGGCGCCTGGAGGTGCGCCCTTGGGGGGAGGGGGTGAGGGCGGTTTTGCAGGCGGAGGTGCGGCTGCCCCTGCCCAAGGTGCGGATCCGCTGGCAGACGGAGACCGACCTCGAGGGCTACTCCCGCTACTTCGCCGAGCGGGTGGAGGGGCGGGAGGTGCGGGTCTTCACCGTGGAGCGCCTGGAGGAGGAGGGGGTGGTCCTGGTGAGCCAGGGGCAGGAGAGCCTGGCCCTGCCCTACCTCACCCCCTACCACGATCCCCTTTCCCTTTTCCTCTACCTCCCCCGGCTTTCCTTGGCGCCGGGGGAGGTGGCCCGCTTTCCCATGCCGGGGGGGCGGGCTTATGTGGAGCGCCTGGCGGACGTGGAGGTGGAGGGGAGGCTTCGCGCCCACTTCCGCCTCCGCCCGGGCCTCTCCCTGGTCCAGCTGGAGGAGGGGCTTCCCGTGCGGGTGGCCCAGCAGGTGGGGGACCACGTGTTTGAAGCGGTTTTGGAGGGCGTGGAAGAGGTTAGGAAGCGCCACCGCTGGGTATAGTGGAGGCATGATCTACCGCGCCGAGGAGGTGAGGGAGCGCTTCGCCCGCCGGGGGCTCGCCTTTGACCCCACGGTGGAGGAGATCGTCCGGGGGATCCTCGAGGCGGTCCGGGAGGAGGGGGACGCCGCCTTGAACCGCCTGAGCCTGGACCTGGACGGCCACCCCGTGGAGGAGATCCCCAAAAGGGCCTGGCGGGAGGCCTACGAGGACCTGGACCCGGACCTCCGGGACGCCTTGGAGACGGCCAAAGAGAGGATTGAGGCCTTCTACCGAGAAGAGGCCCGGGGAGGGTTTTTGAGGGCCGAGGAGGGCGGGGTCTTGGGCCAGCTGGTCCGGCCCCTGGCCCGGGTGGGGGTCTACGTCCCCGGGGGCAGCGCTCCCCTCCTTTCCACCCTCCTCATGACCGTGGTCCCCGCCAAGGTGGCCGGGGTGCGGGAGGTCATCGTGGCAAGCCCCCCCAGGGTCCACCCCGGGATCCTGGCCGCCGCCTGGGTGGCGGGGGCGGACCGGCTTTTCGCCATGGGGGGGGCCCAGGCCATCGCCGCTCTGGCCTACGGCACGGGGCGCGTTCCCCGGGTGGACAAGATCGTGGGCCCGGGGAACGCCTACGTGGTGGCGGCCAAGCGCCTGGTCTACGGGGTGGTGGGCCTAGACGGCCTGGCGGGCCCCACGGAAACCCTCATCGTGGCGGACGGCTCCGCCTCCCCCAGGCTCCTCGCCGCCGACCTCCTGGCCCAGGCGGAGCACGGCCCCGACTCCGAGCCCTGGCTCCTCTCCCCGGACCTGCCCCTTTTGGAGCGGGTGGAGGCGGAGCTTTACCGCCAGCTTCAGGACCTGCCCCGGGCGGAGATCGCCAAAAAGGCCCTGGAGCGGGGGGGGCTCGTCCTCACCCGGGACCTGGAAGAGGCCTTGGAACTCGCCAACCTCTACGCCCCCGAGCACCTCTGCCTGGCCCTGGCCGACCCCCTTCCTTGGCTCGGCCGGGTGGAAAACGCAGGCGGCGTTTTCCTGGGGGAGGGAAGCCCCGAGGCCTTGGGGGACTACATCGCCGGGCCCAGCCACGTGATGCCCACCTCGGGCACCGCCCGCTTCCAGGGGGGGGTGGCGGTGCGGGACTTTCTTAAGGTGATCCCGGTGGTGGGGCTCTCCGAGGGCGCGGCCCGGGAGCTCGCCAAGAAAGGGGCGCTTTTGGCCCGGGCGGAGGGCTTGGAGGGCCACGCCCGTTCCCTGGACCTCAGGCGATGAGGCTTTTCCACGAGCTTTTGGGCCCCCTGGAGCTTCCCGACCGCTTTTTGCGCATCGTCTCCCTGGCCCCGAACCTCACCGACGCCCTCTTCGCCCTGGGGGTGGGGGAAAGGCTTGTGGGCCGGAGCGCCTTTTGCCACCGCCCGGCCCCCGTGCTTTCCCTCCCCGTGGTGGCCTCCTACACCAAGACCCGCACCGAGCTCCTAAAGAGCCTAAAGCCCGACCTCGTCCTCCTCTCCACGGGGGTGCAGCGGGAGCAGGCCCTTAGGCTCAAGGAGGAGGGCTTCCCCGTCTACGCCGTGCCCCTTCCCACGAGCCCCTACGGCATCCTGGAAAACCTCTCCACCCTGGGCCACCTCCTGGACCTGGAGGAAAGGGCCGTGGCCCTGGCCCAGGAGCTTTCGGTCCGCTACGCCGCCCTAAGGGGCCGCTTTGACCTCACCGTCTACTTTGAGATGGACCTGGGCGGGCCCATCACCGTGGGCCGGGGAAGCTACATCGCCCAGGCCCTCTTGCACCTGGGCCTGAAGCCCATCTTCCTGGACGTGCCCCAGGCTTACTTCCCGCCCGACCTGGAGGAGGTCAAGCGCCGGAAGCCCGACCTCTTCCTCTACGAGCCCAAGCCCTGGGGCAAAAACCCTTTGGAGAAGGCCAGGGCCCTGGCGCAAGAAAGGGGCTGGGACCTCCTTGTGGCCGCCACGGACGGGGACGAGCTCGCCCACTACGGGCCCATGTTCTTCGGCTTCCTGGAGAAGCTCGCCCAGAGGGTGGAGGAAACCTTAGCCCAGGCTTAAGGCCGCCCCCCTGGGAATGGGGTAGAGTAAGCCCCATGAGGCGCTACCTCTTTGGCCTGGGCGCGGCCTTGGCCTTGCTTTTGGGGGCCTGCATGCAAAGCCCGCCCCCTCCTTCCTCAGCGGACACCTGCACCCCCACGGCCACGGGGCAGGGCTTCAAGACCCAAGGCCTCGAGGCCTCCTGGACCCTTCCCCAAGGCCTCGGCGACTTCTCCGCCCCCCATGTGCCGGGGGAGCTTTTGGTTGCCGGAGAAGGGCTTTCCCCTCAGGCGCTATCCGTGCGGGTCCAGGGGGTAGAGCCCTTGCGTCGCTTGCGTGGGGGGTCCCTCCTTGTGCGGGTGCCTCCAGGAGAGGAGCGGGCGAAGGCCGAGGCCTTATTGCGGGCGGGGGCCCGGTGGGTGCAGCCCAACTATCTCTACTTCCCTCTCAGGATTCCATCGGACCCCTTGTACCGCTTGCAACAAAAGAGCCAGCTCAACGGCCTTGTGGGTCTGGAAGGGGCTTGGGATTACTCCACGGGCGACGCCAACCTCATCGTGGCCGTGGTGGACACGGGCTACCTGCTTCACCAGGACCTTTCCAGCCGCTGGTACCTCCCGCCCGGGGTGAACCTGGATGTCGCTGACGGGGATCCGGACCCTACCGACGACACCCCTAGCGCCCGGGATACGCAAAACCCCTTTAGCCACGGCCTGGCTGTGGCCTCGGTCCTGGGAGCCGAGACCGATAACCGTCAGTTCATGGCTGGGGTCACCTGGCACGGGAGGCTTCTTCCCCTCAAGGTGGCCCGCTTGGCTGACGGAAGTATTACCACGGCTGACATAAAAGACGCCGTGGACCTTGCGGTCCAGCAGGGGGCAAAGGTGATCAATATCTCCCTGGGACGTCTAAGGCAAGACTCCGAGTTGGAGCAGTCTCTGCGGCAGGCCCGCTCCCAAGGGGTGGTCCTGGTGGCGGCGGCGGGCAACGATGGGGTGGACGGGGTGCTTTATCCCGCTTCCTCCCCGGCGGTGATCGCCGTGGGCTCCGTGAACAACAGCAAGGCCAAGTCCAAGTTCTCCAACTGCGGCCCCGAGCTGGACCTGGTGGCCCCGGGGGAAGGCGTGACCGTGCTTTTCCCGAACGATGACGACGGCCAGGCCAGCGGCACCTCCTTCGCCAGCCCTATGGTGGCCGGTGTGGTGGCCCTCTACATGAGCAAGTACGCCAGCGAGCGCAAGGCCTGGCCCAGCCCGGACCAGGTCTACCAGTGCCTCACCGCCACCGCCGAGGACCTGGGCCCCCCGGGGCACGACACCGGCTACGGCTTCGGCCTCGTCCGGGCCGACCGGGTGATGACCGACACCACCTCCTGCTTCCCCTAATCCGCCTCACCCAAAGGGGGCTACACTAGGTCTTCGTGCGTCGGGTGGCGCTTTTCCTTCTAGCCCTGGCCCTGCTTTTTGGGGTCTGGGCCTTTCCTCTTTTGGGGCCCCTTCTCCGCCAGGGGGCTTTCCCCAACCCTTTTGGCCTCAAGGAGCCCCTGACCCTTCTCGTCTACGGCTCTAGCCCCGAGTATTCCGGCTACCACAAAAGGGCCCCGGAGCGCTTTAGGGGCCTGGCGGATGCCATCCTCCTCGTGCGCCTGGACCCCAAGGCGAACCGGGCGGTGGTCCTCTCCATCCCCCGGGACACCTGGGTGGCCCTGCCGGGGTACGGCTGGCACAAGGTGAACGCCTATAGCCCCTTGGGCGGCCCCGAGCTCATGAAGCAGGCGGTGGAGCAGCTGGTGGGGGTGCGGCCCGAGCGCTACGTGGTGGTGAGCACGGAGGCTTTGCGCAAGGCGGTGGACGCCCTGGGGGGCGTGCGGGTCTGCGTGGAAAAGCCCATGCGCTACCAGGATAGGGCGGCAGGGCTTGCCATAGACTTAAAGCCTGGCTGCCAGGTCTTAAACGGGGAGGAGGCGGAAGGGTACCTCCGCTTCCGCAAGGACGCCCTGGGGGATATCGGCCGCATCCAAAGGCAGCAGGCCTTCTTCCACGCCCTAAGGGAACAGGTCCTCTCCCCGGCGGGGATCTGGCGCCTGCCCCGGGCGGTGGCGGCGGTGGAGCCTTACGTGCGCACCGATCTCACCCGTGAGGAGCGAGGGGCGGTTTTGGGCTTCGCCATGAAGCGGCCCGGGCTTGTGAGCCTCCTCCTTCCCGGCCGCTTTGGGGGTGGGGGCTGGGCGGTGGACCGGGAGGCCTTGGGGAGGCTCTTGGCCCTCTACTTCCAAGGGGAAGCCCTGGGGGAGGAGGCCACCTTGGAGGGCCGGCTCGTGGCCCTGGTCTATGGCCCTGGGCAGGAGGCTTTGGTGGAGGGGGCCAAGGAGAGGCTTCGCGCCTTAGGCCTTAGGGTCCTCCTTCACCCCGTGGACCTGGTTCCCGAGCGCACCGAGGTCCTGGAAAACGGCCCCGGGGCCCTGGCCGAGGCCTTGGGGGAGGCCCTTGGGGTGCCCTACCGGGTTTCGGGGGAGGCGGTCTTGGGGGCGGACCTCACCCTCCGCCTTGGCAGGGAGGGGCTTCCCCGCTAGCATAAGGAAGGTCCGCCGGGGTGGCGGAACGGTAGACGCTGCGGACTTAAAATCCGCTGGGGGGTAACCCCCGTACGGGTTCGAGTCCCGTCCCCGGCACCACTTTCCCTGGGGCTTTCCCGGGGATTTTTGTATGCTTAGCCCCGTGGGCGTGCTCACCCGTTATCTGGAAAGGACCCTGGCTCAGGCCCGCTACGACCTTTTAGGCCCGGGGCGGTTTTCCGCCGAGCTCCCCGAGCTCGGCCTGAAGGTGGAGGCTTCCCACCTCGAGGCTGCCCGGGAGGCCCTCAAGGAGGCCCTGGAGGCCTGGCTGGTGGAAGCCTTGCGCTCGGGGCTCGTGCCCCCGGGGCTTGAGCTCCAGGAAGACCCCGTCCGGGCCCGCTTCTTCGCCCTGGCGGGGGAGATGTGGCGGCTTTTGCGGGAGGCCCCCAAGCCCCTTCCCGAGGCCAAGGAGCCCGCAAAGCCCAAGCGGGCCTTCACCCTGGAGGAGTGGCTGAAGGAGCGGGGCATCCAGCTCTTGCGCAAGCCCGAGCCCGAGGAGGAGGAGAAGGAGCGGGTCCTCACCCGGCTTGCCCTTTACCTGGGGGACCGCTACCCCAGCCTGGAGCGCCTTTACGAGCGGTTAAAGCAGAGCCTCTCCACCAAGCGGCAGTTTGAGCTTTCCCTGAGTGAGGCCCCCCCGGAGGAGATCGCCAACACCACCCAGTTCTGCACCCTCCTCAAGCAGTACGCCCTCCTCACCAGCTACCGCTACAAGAGCGAGGACCGGCTCCTTAGGGCCAAGGCCAGCACCGAGGGCTGGGTGCAGAACTTCCTCACCGGGGGGTGGCTGGAGCGGTACGTGGCGGAGAAGCTTAGGAAGCTCCTCCGCTCCAGAAACCTTCCCCACGAGGTGGCCCAGGGCTACCAGGTGACGCTGCCCAACGGGGAGGCCATGGAGCTGGACGTCTTGGTGCGGGTGGGGGAGCGGGTCTATTGGTTTGAGGCCAAGACCGGGGATTTCCAGGCCCACATCGCCAAGTACGCCGGGCTCAAGAAGGTGCTGGGCCTTTCCGCCCGGGAAAGCTTCCTGGTCCTTTTGGGCATGGACAAGGCCCGAGCCAAGGAACTTTCCGCCCTTCACGGCCTCACCGTGGTCAACCAGGCGAACTTTGTGGAGGCTTTCCAGGAGGTCCTGGAGGCCCATGCTCCGTAAGGTCCTCCTGGTCATGGGGGGGACCCTGGCCTCGAGGGTCCTGGGCCTCGTCCGCCAGGCGGTCTTCAACGCCCTTTACCCCGACGTCCTCAAGGACGCCTTCAACGTGGCCTACCGGGTGCCGAACCTCCTTCGGGAACTCCTGGCGGAAGGGGCGGTGCAAAACGCCCTCATCCCCATCCTGAAAAACCTCCCCCCGGAAGAGGCCCAGGCCTTCGCCCGCCGCTTCGCCGCCTTCCTCCTCGGGGTGAACCTCCTGGTCCTGGGCCTGGGCTACCTGCTCGCCCCTTGGGTGGCGGGGCTTTTGGTGGCGGAGGGAAGCCACCTAAGGGCCCCTGAGGCCTTCGCCCAGGTGGTCTGGCTCACGCGGCTTCTCCTTCCCTTCCTCCTCGGCATCTCCATGGCCGCCCTCTTCTCCGCCTTCCTCCAGGCGGAGGAGCGCTTTTTGCCCTACGCCCTGGGGCCCATCGCCTTCAACCTGGTGGCCATCCTCCTCATGGCCCTCTTCCCCGGGGACCCCACCTTCTTGGGGCTTTCCGTGGCTTTGGGGGGGCTTTTCCAGGCTTTGGTGCAGGTGCCCTTCCTTAGGGGTTTCCGCCTGGAGTGGCGCCTCCACCCCGCCATGGCCACGGCCCTTCTCCGCATGGGGCCCTTCGCCTTCACCACTTCCTTGCGGCAGTTTTTGAACCTGGTCCTCACCCACATCCTCACCCGCTACCCCCCAGCCGCGGTCACCGGTTTTTACAACGCCGAGGTGGTCTTCCAGATGGTCTTAGGCCTCTTCGCTACGAGCCCCGCCATCGCCCTTTTCCCCAGAATGAGCGCCCTAAGGGGAAGCAAGCTCGCCCGCTTTTTGGAAGGCCCCCTCAAGCGGCTTGCCCTCCTTTTGGCCCTCCTTGGGGGGCTCCTTCTGGGCCTTGCCCCTTACGTGGTGGTCCTCCTCTTCGGCCTTTTCGGCCCCTTGACCCCGGAGAACCGGGCCTATAGCGGGGAGGTCCTGGCGGCCATGGGGCTTGCCGTGCTGCCCTGGGGGGTGAACACCCTCCTCCTCCGGGGGCTTTACGCCCTGGGGCGGGTGCGGGAGGCGGTTTTGGCGAGCGCCCTTGTCTTTCTCCTGAACACCCTGGGCTACTGGCTCCTTCGGGACGCCGGGCTTTTCGCCCTGAACCTGGCCACCGCCTTGGCGGGGTGGGTAGGGTTTGGCCTCTACCGTGCGCGGCTTGCCCGGGAGGGGGTGGGGCTTTCCTTCCTTTTGGGCTACCTCCTCCGGGCCTACGGGGCGGGGCTTCTTGCGGCCCTTCCCGGCCTCGCCCTCGCCGGGCGCTTCCCGGCGGCAACTCCCCTCGAGGCCCTCCTCCCCTTGGCCCTGGGCGGGGCGGGGGGGGTTTTGGCCTTCCTGCTTGCGGGGCACTTCCTGGGCCTTCCCCTTAGGGCCCTCCTCCCCAAAGGGCTTTAGAGGGGCCGGGGTCTGAGGGCTAGGACCTCGGCGAGATCGCCCTAACCACCCTGGGCCGCCTCCCGGATGGCCGCCACCGCCTCCGGGTTCTCCAGGGCGGAGAGATCCCCGGGGTCCTGGCCCAAAAAGGCCGCCCGGATCACCCGGCGCATCACCTTGGCGTTTCGGGTCTTGGGAAGGTCGGGGACGAAGAGGACCTTCTCCGGCCTTAGGGGCTTCCCCAAGGCCTCGGCCACCCTTTCCGCCACCTCCTCCGCCAGGGCGGGGCTTGGGGCGAAGCCCGGACGGAGCACGGCGAAGAGGACGATGGCCTCCCCCTTCACCGGGTGGGGCACCCCGATGGCGGCGGCCTCCCTCAGGGCTGGGTGGCGGGTGGCGGCAGTCTCCACCTCCGCCGGCCCCACCCGCTTGCCCGCCACCTTCAGGGTGTCGTCGGAGCGCCCTAGGATGAAGAAGTGCCCCTCCTCGTCCTCCAGGGCCAGGTCCCCGTGGACCCAGACCCCCGGGACCTTGGCGAAGTAGGTCTCCAGGTAGCGGGCCTCGTCCTGCCAGAACCCCTTGGTCATCCCCGGCCAGGGGTTGAGGACGGCGAGCTCCCCCACCTTCCCCCGCACGGGCTTCCCCGCCTCGTCCAAAACCGCCACCCGTATCCCCGGGGCGGGGGCGTTGAAGCCCATGGGCTTGATGGGCCGCACCAAAACGTTGCCCAGGATGCCCCCCGAGACCTCCGTGCCCCCCGAGTAGTTGACGATGGGCAAGGCCTCCTCCCCCACCACCCGGAAGAACCAGAGGTAGGCCTCGAGGTTCCAAGGCTCCCCGGTGGAGCCCAAGACCCTCAGAGAGGAGCGGTCAAAGGCCCGCACGGGCTCTTCCCCGAAGGGGATCAGAGCCCGCACCAGGGTGGGGGAGAGGCCCAGGTGGGTGATGCGGTGGGCCTCCACCATGCGCCAAAGGCGCTCGGGGCCCGGGTGGTCGGGGGCCCCGTCGTAGAGGAAGACCGTGCCCCCAAGGATGAGCCCCCCCAGGATGGCCCAAGGCCCCATCATCCAGCCCAGATCGGTGAACCAGAAGAGCCGGTCCCCCTCCCTCAGGTCAAAGAAGAGGGCCAGGTCCAAGGCCGCCTTCAGGGGGAAGCCCGCGTGGTAGTGGACCGTGCCCTTGGGGCGGCCCGTGGTCCCCGAGGTGTAGATGAGCATAAAGGGGGCCATGCTCTCCATGGCCTCTGGGGGCGGGGCCTCCCCGGAAAGGGCCTCGTAGGCCACCTCCCCCGCCTCCAGGGGCAGGCCGAGCCTTTGGACCACCAGGAGCTTTTCCGTCCCCGAAAGGGCCTGGGTCTTCCGTGCCTCGGGGAGGAGCTCCACCCGCCTGCCCCGCCTGAAAAACCCGTCCTGGACGGCAAGGAGCTTGGCCCCCGCGTCCTTTAGCCGCACCGCCGCCGCCTCGGCGGCGTAGCCCGAGAAGATGGGGATGGCGATGGCCCCAAGCCAGCTTGCCGCGAGAAGAAGGGTGGCGGCCTCGAGGCCCATGGGCATCCAGATCCCCACCCGGTCTTGCCGCCCCACCCCCAGGGCCCTTAGCCCCGCCGCCACCCGGGCCACCTCCCGCCGGAGCTCCTCGTAGGTGAGGGCCCGGAGGTGGCCGTCCTCGGTCTCGTGGATGAGGGCCAAGGCCTCCTTGGGGTGGTCCAAGGCGGCCTCCACCAGGTTTAGCCTCCCCCCCACGAAGAACTTGGGGAAGGGGAAACCCCCCTCTATGGCCTTCCCGTAGGGGGTGCGCCAGGGGAAGGGGAGGTGGTTGAAAAGGGCGCGGTAAAAGTCCTCGGGCGCCTCCACGCTGTAGCGGTGGAAGGCCCCGTAGTCTTCAAAGCCCAGGGCTGCCATGAAGCGGTAAAGCCGCGTCCCTTCGGGCTCCTTGGGGTACCAGACGGGTTCCATCACTTCCTCCAGAAGAAAAACCGCCTGCCCTTGGGCTTCTCGGGGAGGGTTTCCTGGGGCTTTTCCTCTAGAAGCTCCAAGAACGCCCCCACGGAGAGGCGCTCCCCGGGCTTTTTGGCCAGGAGGCCCCTCAGGGCCCGGTCCAGCCTGGGGGGCTGGGCGGTGGGGGGTGGGGGGAGGAGGAGGTGGGCGTTGCGGAGGGCCTCCAAGGTTTTTCCGTGGAAGGGCCTCCGGCCCACCAAAAGCTCGTAGGCCATGACCCCGAAGCTGTAGGCGTCGCTCTTCTCCGAGGGCCTCTCCCCCAAGAAAAGCTCCGGGGCCAGGTAGGGGGGGCTTCCCGCGTACTCGGGGGAGGGGTCCTCCTTGGCCCTCAGGGTCCCCAGGTCCCCGAGCTTGTACCCCCCTTCCCCCACGAAGACGTTGGAGGGCTTCACGTCCTGGTGGAGAAGCCCTTTGCCGTGGAGGAAGACCAGGGCCTCGCCCACCTGGCGGAGGGCCTTGAGGGCCTCCTCCCGGGGGAGGGGGCCCTTTTGCAGCCTCTCCTCCAGGGTCCCTTGGGGGAAGTACTCCAGGGCCAGGAAGGCTTCCTCCCCGAAGGGAACCCCCCAAAGCCCCCGGACCAGGTGGGGGTGGCGGAGGGAGAGGGAGAAGGAGACCTCCCGCCCGAAGCGCTCGGAAAGCCTGGGGTCCTCCCGCACCTCCTTCTTGGGGATCTTCAGGGCGACCCGCTCCCCCTTGGGCCCGAGGGCCAGGTAGACCTGGGCCGTCTGCCCGAGGCCCAGGAGCATCTCCAGCTTGAAGTCCTTGCGGCTTACCCTACTCAAGGACCAAGACCTCTCCCGGCTTCAGGGCGTGCCCCTCCACGCCCTTTTCCCGGGCCTTGGCGGCGAAGGCCTCCCCGTCTTGCTGGATGGGGGGGAGGGTGTTGTAGTGGATGGGCACCACCTTCTTGGGCTTGAGGAGGTCCAGGGCCTTCAGGGCATCCTCGGGGCCCATGGTGAAGTGGTCCCCGATGGGCAAAAAGGCCAGGTCCAGGCCCACCTCGCCGATGAGGCGCATGTCCGAGAAGAGGGCCGTGTCCCCGGCGTGGTAGATGCGCTTGCCCCCAAGCTCCACCACCACCCCCATGGGCATCCCCCCGTAGGTGCCGTCGGGGAAGCTAGAGGAGTGCCAGGCGGGGGTCCACTTGAGCCAGCCCCCCTCAAAGCGGTGGGTGCCGCCGATATTCATGGAGACGCTCTTCGCCCCGTGCTTCTCGGCGTAGGTGGCGATCTCAAAGGTGGAGACCACCACGCCCCCCTTCTTGGAAAGGGCCACGGCGTCCCCGAAGTGGTCCCCGTGGGCGTGGGTGACCAGGATCAGGTCGGCCTCCACCTCCGCCACCGAGGCCGCCGCCAGGGGGTTGCCGGTGAGGAAGGGATCTATGATGACCTTGGTCTTCCCGTCGGAAAGCCAGACCGCCGAGTGGCCAAGATACCGGACTTCCAACATGGACACCTCCTTTAAGGGCCACTATACCGGAGGTCTGGCCCCTTGGGAAAGGGCGCGCTCCAAAAGGAGGAAAAAGACGCCTTCCAGGATGCGGCCAAAGGCCCTCTCCCCCCATTTTTCCCCGGGGGGGAGGGAGAGGCTGAGTTCCAGCTCCAGCACCGCGCCCCCCTCCCCGGGCCAGAGCCGGCCCGCCACCCGGAGGGAGGGGGGTGGGAGGGGGAGGGGCTTAAGGCGGTTTCCCTCCAGCCTCGAGGCGAAGGGAAGCTCCAAAAGGCCCAGTACCGGGTTTTCCTGGCGCAAAACCCCCTTTAACCTTTCCCCTTCCAGGGCAAGCTCCAGGGGGAGGCCGGATAGGCCCGTGAGGGGAAGCCTTAGCCTCATCCCTCCACCCACTCCACCCGGATCCGTCCCGCCTCCAGGAGGCGGCGGGCTTCCAGGTCGGAGACGTTGAGAAGCCGGGGGAGTTCCCCGAAGCGGGGGGTGGCCGAGGCCAGGCCTACCCGCACCACCAAAACCTCCTCCTCCTCGGCCCGGCCGATCCGCCAGACCAGGTGCTGGCCTAAGGTGTCCAAGAGGTCCCGCTCCACCCCTTCAGTCTACGGCTTCCAGGAGGGCGAACTTCAGGTAGTGGGTCTCCGGGTGGGTGAGGAGGACGGGGTGGTCAAAGGGCTGGCCCCGCTTTTCCAGGACCCGGAAGGCGCGGTGGGCGTCCTGGGCCGCTTCCAGGAGCATCTGGTAGAAGAGGGGCTCGGTCATGTGGTGGCTGCAGCTAGCCGTGGCCAAGACTCCTTGCGGCTTTAGGAGCTTCATGGCCCGCAGGTTCACTTCCTTGTAGGCCCGGTAGGCCCGTTCCACGTCCTTCTTCCCCTTGGCGAAGGCCGGGGGGTCCAGGACGATGAGGTCAAACCGCTCCCCCGCCCTTTCCAGCTCCCTCAGGAGGTCAAAGGCGTTGGCCTCGAGGGTCTTCAGGGAAAGCCCGTTGAGCCGGGCGTTCTCCTCAGCCCGCTTGAGGGCCTCGGCGGAGGAGTCCACGCTGATCACCTCCTGGAAGCCCAAGGCCAGGTGGAGGCCGAAGCCCCCGGCGTAGCTGAAGACGTCCAGGGCCCTTTCCCCTTGGAAGCGCTCCATGAGGATGCGGTTTCCCCGCTGGTCCAGGTAGGCCCCGGTTTTCTGCCCTTCCTTGAGGTCCACCCAGTAGCGCACCCGCCCTTCCCTCACCGCCACCCTCTCGGGCACCTCCCCCAGGAGGGGGCGGACGTAGAGGGGAAGCCCCTCTAAGGCCCGGGCCTTGGCGTCGTTCTTGGCCAGGACGCTTCGGGCCAGGAGCCTAAGCCTTTCCGCCACCTCGGGCAGGAGGTCCTCCCAAGCGTAGGCCGTGGCCTGGACCACGGCGTGGCCCGCGTAGTAGTCCACCACGAGCCCGGGGAGGAGGTCCCCCTCGGCGTGGGCCAGGCGGAAGCCCCCTTCCGGCTCCCCCTCCAGGTGGGGAAGGCGGCGCCTTAAGGCCCGGTCCAGATTTTCTAGGAGGGCCTCCTTGGGCTCGGGGTGGGGAAGGAAGCGGAAGGCCCGCACCGTGAGGTCGCTTTGGGGGTTGTAGAGGGCCAGGGCCAGGAAGCGCTTGCCCCAGTAGACGGGGTAAAGCCCGGGGGCCTCGGGCCCCGAGACCACGTCCCGTCGGAAGACCCATAGGTGGCGGGCAAGGAGGCGCCTTGCCCCGCGTTCGTTGACGAGAATCCTCACCGCTTCAGTATACTTAAGCGGGGTTGGTTGACGGAGCCCCCTAAGGCCGGTAAGATACCCGGCGGGCGCGGATTGCGCATCTTTTCACATAGGGAGGGGCGATGGGAGGCTTGGGACTTATCAAGAGCCTAGCGGAGAAGGAGAAGGAGCTCCTTTCCCGCCTCGAGGCCGCCAAGAAGGAGGCGGAGGAGCTTCTGAAGCGGGCCGAGGCCGAGGCCAAGGCCCTCTTGGAGGAGGCGGAGGCCAAGGCCAAGGCCTTGGAGGAGGCATCCAAGGCGAAGGAGGCCCAGGAGACCGAGGCCCTCCTCGCCCGGTACCGGGAGAAGGCGGAGGCCGAGGCCAAGGCGGTGAAGGAGCGGGGCCTCGCCCGCCTGGAGGAGGCGGTGGCCCTGGTCCTGAAGGAGGTCCTGCCGTGATCGCCCCCATGGAGAAGCTGGTCCTGGCCGGCCCCAAGGGGCGGGCCAAGGAGCTTCTCCAAAGCCTCCAGCAGGCGGGGGTGGTCCACCTGGAGACCCTCCGGGTGGAGGTCCTTCCCGAGTACAAGCTTTCCCCGGAGGAGCGGGAGGAGCTTAGGCAGTGGGAGACGGTGGCCGCCGGGGCGGAGCACACCCTGGCCCTCCTGGGCCAGGAGCCCGAGCCTTCCCGCCCCTTCCCCGAGGGGCTCGAGGCCGCCCTAAAGGCCCTCGCCCCCATCCAGAGCCACGCCGAGGGGCTTGCCCGCCAGCGGCAGGAGCTGGAGGAGGAGCTCGCTTTGGCCCAGGCTTACCTGGAGCCTTTGGAAAGGCTTGCCTCCATGGCCCACGGCCTAGACCAAAGCCCCTTTTTCCGGGTCTATCCCTTCCTCCTCACGGAAAGGGAGCTTCCCCTGGTGGAGGAAGCTCTGAGGAAGGCCCTGGAGGACCGCTACATCCTCGCCACCGAGCCCCACGCCAAGGGGCTTGCCGCCCTCCTGGTGGTCCACCGGCGGGACCAGGAGGCGGCCAAGGCGGCTCTCTCCCGGGCGGGGGTGGCGGAGCTAAGGCTTCCCGGGGCCTACGGCGAGCTTCCCCTTTCTCAGGCGGCCAGGCGGCTTAGGGAGCGGGCGGAGGCCGCCCCCAAGGAGCTTTCCGAGGTGCGGCAGGCGCTTCACAAGCTGGCCCGGGAGTCGGCCCCCACCCTGAAGAGCCTCTGGACCCGGGCCAAGGACGAGGTGGCCCGGCTCAAGGCCTTGGAGGAGCTGGCCGCAGGCCGCTTCGGCTTCGCCCTTTTGGGGTATGTCCCGGTGAAGGCCAAGCCCAAGGTGGAGGAGGCCCTTGCCCGCCACAAGGAGCACGTGGTCTACGCCTTTGAGCCGGTGGACGAGCACCACGAGGCGGACCGCATCCCCGTGGCCCTGGACAACCCCCCTTGGGCCAAGCCCTTTGAACTCCTGGTGAGCTTCCTCAACACCCCCAAGTACGGGACCTTTGATCCCACGCCGGTGGTCCCCATCTTCTTCCCCTTCTGGTTCGGGATGATCGTGGGGGACATCGGCTACGCCCTCCTCTTCTACCTGGTGGGGCGGTGGCTTTCCGGCTACGTGAAGCGGAACGAGCCTTTGGTCATAGACCTCTTCGCCTTGAAGCTGAAGCCCCAGGTGATCGGCAAGCTGGTCTACATCCTGAACTGGATGGTCTTCTGGACCGTCCTCTGGGGCGTGGTGTACGGGGAGTTCTTCGGCACCTTCCTGGAGCACCTCGGGGTCTTCGGCACGCCGGAGCACCCCGGGCTCATCCCCATCCTGATCCACCGCATAGACACCGCCAAGACCGCCAACCTCCTCATCCTCCTTTCCGTGGCCTTCGGGGTGGTGATGGTCTTCTACGGCCTCCTCCTTAGGGCCTACCTGGGCCTCAAACACCGCCACATGGCCCACTTCTGGGAGGGGGTGGGGTATTTGGGCGGGCTCGTGGGGGTTCTGGCCCTGGCCGCCTCCTACCTGGGGAACCTCCAGGCGGGCTGGCTTAGCGGTCTCATGTACCTGGGGTTTGCGGTCTTTTTGGTGGCTGTCCTCATGAGCCGGATCTGGCTCATGATCCCGGAGATCTTCACCCAGGCGGGGCACATCCTCTCCCACATCCGTATCTACGCCGTGGGGGCGGCGGGCGGGATCCTGGCCGGCCTCCTCACGGATGTGGGCTTCGCCCTGGCGGAGCGTTTTGGGCTCATCGGAGTCCTTTTGGGCATCGCGGTGGCGGGGCTTTTGCACCTTCTCATCCTCGCCCTCACCACCTTGGGGCACATGCTCCAGCCCATCCGTTTGATCTGGGTGGAGTTCTTCACCAAGTTCGGTTTCTACGAGGAGAACGGCAGGCCTTACCGGCCGTTCGCTAGCGTCCGCGAGGGCGCTTAAAGGGAGGGAAGAAGGATGATGAAGAAGCTTCTGGTTCTGGTTCTTGCGGTGTTCGGCGCGTTGGCTTTGGCGGCGGAAGAGGCGGCGGCCTCCTCTGGGCTTGACCGGGGGCTCATCGCCGTGGGCATGGGGCTTGCGGTGGGGCTAGCCGCCCTGGGCGCGGGCGTGGCCCAGGCCCGTATCGGTGCGGCGGGCGTGGGGGCCATCGCCGAGGACCGGAGCAACTTCGGTGCCGCCCTCATCTTCCTCCTCCTGCCCGAGACCCTGGTGATCTTCGGTTTCCTCATCGCCATCATCCTGAACGGCAGGCTCTAAGGGACGCCTGGGCCCCGCCCTTTGGGGGTGGGGCCTTTTCCCTAAGGAGGCGAGATGTCCAAACTGGAAAGCATCCTAACCCAGGAGGTGGAGGCCGAGATCCGGTCCATCCTGGAGGAGGCCAAGGCCAAGGCGGAGGCCCTTAAAGAGGAGGCCAAGGCCAAGGCGGAGGCCCTTCTGGCCGCTAAGGAGCGGGCCCTAAAGGCCCAGTACCAGGCGGCCCTCCGCCGGGCGGAAAGCGCCGGGGAGCTCCTTTTGGCCACGCGGCGCGCCGAGGCCAAGGGGGAGGTGCTGGAGGCGGTGAAGGCCAAGGCCCTGGAGGTCCTAAGGGCGCTTCCCCAAAAGCCCGAGTGGCCCGAGGTGGTGCGGAAGCTGGCCCTGGAGGCCCTCTCCGCCCTTCCCGCCCCCCAGGCCCTGGCCTCCCACCCGGAGAACCTGCCCCACCTGGAGGCCTTGGCCCGGGAGAAGGGCCTTTCCCTTAAGGAGGACCCCGCCTTGCGCCTGGGGGTCCGGGTCATGGGTGGGGACGGGAAGACCCAGGTGGAAAACAACCTGGAGGCTCGGTTGGATCGGGCCTGGGATACCCTCTCTTCCCGGGTGGCCCAGGTCCTTTGGGGCTAGGCCATGGCGGACGATTTCGCCTACCTGAACGCCCGGGTGCGGGCCAGGCGGCAGACGCTCCTCAAGGAAAGCTTTTTCCAGGAGGCCCTGGACCTGCCCTATTCCGACTTCCTGCGCCTCTTCTCGGAGACGGTCTACGGCGGGGAGCTTTCCGGACAGGGGCTTCCCGACGTGGACCGGGCCGTCCTCCGCACCCAGGCCAGGCTCGTGGGGGATCTGGCCCGGCTGGCCTCCGGGGAGGCGAAGGAGGCGGTGCGCCTTCTTCTCCTTAGGGCCGACCTCACCAACCTCCAGGCCCTCCTCAGGGCCAAGGCCACGGGCCGCTCCTTGGAGGAGGTGGCCCTCCTTCCCGGGACCCTGCCCGAGGCCCTGTGGCGGCGGGCCTACGAGGCCCAGGACGCCCAGGGGATTGCCCAGGCCCTTTCCGTCTTCGGCCACCCCCTGGCCCGCGTCTTGAGGGCGGTCTTAAGGGAGACCCAGGACCTCGCCCGGGTGGAGGCGCTTCTCGCCAAGCGCTTCTTTGAGGACGTGGCCAAAAGCGCCAAGGCCCTGGGGGAGCCGGCCTTGAGGGACTACCTGGCCCTGGAGGTGGACGCCGAGAACCTCCGCACCGCCCTAAAGCTCCAGGGGCAGGAGGTGGCCCCCGAGGCCTTTTTTATCCGGGGCGGCCGCTTCGTGGACCGGGTGCGCTTCACCCGGCTTCTGGAGGGGGACTACGCTGTTTTTGACGAGTTTTCCGGGACGCCTTTGGCCTCCCTTTCCGGGGTGCGGGACCTAAGGGACTTGGAGCGCCGTCTCCGCTGCCTCCTCCTCAAGGAGGCCAGGAAAGGGGCCACCGATCCCCTGGGGGCAGGGTTTGCCCTGGCCTACGTGAAGGAGCGGGAGTGGGAGGCGGTGCGCCTTAGGCTTCTGGCCCGCCGGGCCTACTTCGGCCTGCCCCGGGCCCAGGTGGAGGAGGAGGTGACCTGCCCGTGAAGATCGCGGTGATCGCCGATCCGGACACGGCCTTGGGTTTCCGGCTTGCGGGCCTCGAGGCCTTCGGGGTCGCCTCCCCGGAGGAGGCCAAGGCCCGGCTGGAGGCCTTGGTCCAGCAGGGGGGGTACGCCCTGGTGGCCGTGGACCAGGGGCTCGTCCCCGAGCCCGAGAGGGCGGTGGAGCGCCTCCTCAGGGGCAAGGACCTCCCCGTGCTCCTTCCCATCGCCGGGATCCGGGAGGCCTTCCAGAGCCCCGATGTGGAGGGCTACATGCGGGAGCTGGTGCGCAGGACCATCGGCTTTGACATCAAGCTGTAGAATGGAGGGACGATGATCCAAGGGGTGATCCAGAAGATCGCGGGCCCGGCGGTGATCGCCAAGGGTATGCTGGGGGCCCGCATGTACGATATCTGCAAGGTGGGCGAAGAGGGCCTCGTGGGGGAGATCATCCGCCTGGACGGGGACACCGCCTTCGTCCAGGTCTACGAGGACACCTCGGGCCTTAAGGTAGGGGAGCCCGTGGTCTCCACGGGGCTTCCCCTGGCGGTGGAGCTCGGCCCCGGGATGCTAAACGGCATCTACGACGGGATCCAGCGCCCCCTGGAGCGCATCCGGGAGAAGACGGGGATCTACATCACCCGGGGCGTGGTGGTCCACGCCCTGGACCGGGAGAAGAAGTGGGCCTGGACCCCCAGGGTCAAGCCCGGGGACGAGGTCAGGGGGGGTATGGTCTTGGGCACGGTGCCCGAGTTCAGCTTCACCCACAAGATCCTGGTGCCCCCGGACGTGCGGGGCCGGGTGAAGGAGGTGAAGCCCGCCGGGGAGTACACCGTGGAGGAGCCGGTGGTGATCCTCGAGGACGGCACCGAGCTCAAGATGTACCACACCTGGCCCGTGCGCCGGGCGCGCCCCGTGCAAAGGAAGCTTGACCCCAACACCCCCTTCCTCACGGGGATGCGCATCCTGGACGTCCTCTTCCCCGTGGCCATGGGGGGGACGGCGGCCATCCCCGGGCCCTTCGGGAGCGGGAAGACCGTGACCCAGCAGTCCCTGGCCAAGTGGTCCAACGCCGACGTGGTGGTCTACGTGGGCTGCGGGGAGCGGGGGAACGAGATGACGGACGTGCTGGTGGAGTTCCCCGAGCTCACCGACCCCAAGACCGGGGGGCCCCTCATGCACCGCACCGTCCTCATCGCCAACACCTCCAACATGCCCGTGGCCGCCCGCGAGGCCAGCATCTACGTGGGGGTGACCATCGCCGAGTACTTCCGCGACCAGGGGCTTTCCGTGGCCCTCATGGCCGACTCCACCAGCCGCTGGGCGGAGGCCCTTCGCGAGATCTCTAGCCGCCTCGAGGAGATGCCCGCCGAGGAGGGCTACCCGCCCTACCTGGCCGCCAGGCTTGCCGCCTTCTACGAGCGCTCCGGCAAGGTCATCACCCTGGGCGGGGAGGAAGGGGCGGTGACCATCGTGGGGGCGGTCTCCCCGCCGGGCGGGGACATGTCCGAGCCCGTGACCCAGTCCACCTTGAGGATCGTGGGGGCCTTCTGGCGGCTTGACGCCTCCCTGGCCTTCCGGCGCCACTTCCCCGCCATCAACTGGAACGGCTCCTATAGCCTCTTCACCTCGGCCCTGGACCCCTGGTACCGGGAGAACGTGGCCCAGGACTACCCCGAGCTCCGGGACGCCATCTCCGAGCTTTTGCAGCGGGAAGCGGGCCTCCAGGAGATCGTCCAGCTGGTGGGGCCGGACGCCCTCCAGGACGCCGAGCGCCTGGTCATTGAGGTGGGCCGGATCATCCGCGAGGACTTCCTGCAGCAAAACGCCTTCCACGAGGTGGACGCCTACTGTTCCATGAAGAAGGCCTACGGGATCATGAAGATGATCCTCACCTTCTACCAGGAGGCGGAGGCGGCCATCAAACGGGGCGTTTCCATAGACGAGATCCTCCAGCTTCCCGTGGTGGAGCGGATCGGCCGCGCCCGCTACGTGAGCGAGGAGGAGTTCCCCGGCTACTTTGAGGAGGCCTTGAAGGAGATCCAGGGGGCCTTTAAGGCCTTGGCCTAGGAGGGAAGCATGGACCTCTTGAAGAAGGAGTACACGGGCGTCACCTACATTTCCGGGCCCCTCCTCTTCGTGGAGAACGCCAAGGACCTCGCCTACGGGGCCATCGTGGACATCAGGGACGGTTCGGGCCGGGTGCGCGGCGGCCAGGTGATTGAGGTCTCCGAGGAGTACGCCGTCATCCAGGTCTTTGAGGAGACCACGGGGCTGGACCTGGCCACCACCAGCGTGAGCCTGGTGGAGGACGTGGCCCGGCTCGGGGTCTCCAAGGAGATGCTGGGCCGCCGCTTCAACGGGATCGGCAAGCCCATAGACGGCCTGCCCCCCATCACCCCTGAGAAGCGCCTGCCCATCACCGGCCTCCCCTTGAACCCCGTGGCCCGGAGGAAGCCCGAGGAGTTCATCCAGACGGGGATCTCCACCATTGACGTGATGAACACCCTGGTGAGGGGGCAGAAGCTTCCCATCTTCTCCGGCTCGGGCCTCCCCGCCAACGAGCTCGCCGCCCAGATCGCCCGCCAAGCCACGGTGCGCCCGGACCTCTCCGGGGAAGGGAAGAAGGAGGAGCCCTTCGCCGTGGTCTTCGCCGCCATGGGGATCACGCAGAGGGAGCTTTCCTACTTCATCCAGGAGTTTGAGCGCACCGGGGCCCTAAGCCGCTCCGTCCTCTTCCTCAACAAGGCGGACGACCCCACCATTGAGCGGATCCTCACCCCCCGCATGGCCCTCACCGTGGCGGAGTACCTGGCTTTTGAGCACGACTACCACGTCCTCGTCATCCTCACGGACATGACCAACTACTGCGAGGCCCTGCGGGAGATCGGGGCCGCCCGCGAGGAGATCCCCGGGCGCCGCGGCTACCCCGGCTACATGTACACCGACCTGGCCACCATCTACGAGCGGGCCGGGGTGGTGGAGGGGAAGAAGGGGAGCGTGACCCAGATCCCCATCCTCTCCATGCCCGACGACGACCGCACCCACCCCATCCCCGACCTCACCGGCTACATCACCGAGGGCCAGATCCAGCTCTCCCGGGAGCTCCACCGCAAGGGCATCTACCCGCCCATTGACCCCCTGCCCTCCCTCTCCCGGCTCATGAACAACGCCGTGGGCAAGGGCAAGACCCGGGAGGACCACAAGCAGGTCTCCGACCAGCTCTACTCCGCCTACGCCAACGGGGTGGACATAAGGAAGCTGGTGGCCATCATCGGCGAGGACGCCCTCACGGAGAACGACCGCCGCTACCTCCAGTTCGCCGACGCCTTTGAGCGGCACTTCATCAACCAGGGGCAGCAGAACCGCTCCATTGAGGAGAGCCTCCAGATCGCCTGGGCCCTCCTCTCCATGCTGCCCCAGGGCGAGCTCAAGCGGATCTCCAGGGACCACATCGGCAAGTACTACGGCCAGAAGCTGGAGGAGATCTGGGGCGCCCAGAGCGTCTAGGGGGTGCGCCGTGAGCCAGGTCAGCCCCACCCGGATGAACCTTCTGCAAAGGCGGGGGCAGCTCCGCCTGGCGCAGAAGGGGGTGGACCTCCTCAAGAAGAAACGGGACGCCCTGGTGGCGGAGTTCTTCGGCCTGGTGCGGGAGGCCCTGGAGGCCAGGAAGGCCCTGAACCAGGCGGCCCAGGAGGCCTACGGGGCCCTCCTCTTGGCCCAGGCCTTTGACGGGCCCGAGGCCGTGGCGGCGGCGGGCCTGGGGGTTCCGCCGCTAGAGGGGGTGGAGGCGGAGGTGGAAAACGTCTGGGGGAGCAGGGTGCCGCGGCTGAAGGCGGCCTTCCCCGAAGGCGGGGTCCTCTCCCCCGTGGGCACGCCTGCCTACACCCTCGAGGCCGCCCGGGCTTTCCGCCGCTACGCCGAGGCCCTGGTCCGGGTGGCCAACACCGAGACCCGCCTCAAGAAGATCGGCGAGGAGATCAAGAAGACCACCCGCCGGGTGAACGCCTTGGAGCAGGTGGTGATCCCCGGGATCCGCTCCCAGATCCGCTTCATCCAGCAGGTCCTGGAGCAAAGGGAAAGGGAGGACACCTTCCGCCTCAAGCGCATCAAGGGCAAGATAGAGGCCCGGGAGGCCGAGGCGGAAGGGGCCCGCCCCAACCCTGGCCTGGAGATCGGCGCCGGGCTTTAACCTTAAAGGGCCCGCGAAGGCAAAACCCCCCGGGGAAATCCCCGGGGGGTGGGTTTTCCCCGCTACTGGGCCTTGGCCTCCTGGAGGAGGTTGAGGAGCACCGTCTGGAGGATGCCCCCGTTCTTGTAGTAGTCCACCTCCACGGGGGTGTCCAGGCGGGCGATGGCCTGGAAGCGGATTTCGCTCCCGTCCTCCCGCCTCGCCACGATGTCCACGAGTTTCCTGGGCTTCAGGTCCTCGAGGCCCAGGATATCGTAGACCTCGTACCCCGTGAGGCCCAAGGTCTCCCGGTTCTGCCCAGGCAGGAACTCCAGGGGCAGGACCCCCATCCCCACCAGGTTGGAGCGGTGGATCCTCTCAAAGCTTTCCGCCAGCACCGCCTTGATGCCCAGGAGGTAGGTGCCCTTGGCGGCCCAGTCGCGGCTGGAACCGGTCCCGTACTCCTTGCCGGCGATGACGAGAAGGGGCGTGCCCTCCGCCTTGTAGCGCATGGCGACGTTGTAGACGAAGTCCACGTCCCCCTCGGGGAGCTTCTTGGCGTAGCCCCCCTCCACGCCGTCCAGCATCAGGTTCTTGATGCGGATGTTGGCGAAGGTGCCCCGTATCATCACCTCGTGGTTGCCGCGCCGGGAGCCGTAGGAGTTGAAGTCCTCCGGCTTCACCCCCTTGCTGATCAGGTACTGGCCGGCGGGGCTCTTCACGGGGATGGCCCCCGCGGGGGAGATGTGGTCCGTGGTCACGGAGTCGCCGAGGACGAGGAGGACCCGGGCCCCGCGGATGTCCCCCACCTTCCTTTGCCCCAGGTCCTCAAAGAAGGGCGGGTTCTGGATGTAGGTGCTCTCGGGGTCCCACTGGTAGAGCTCCCCCGTGGGGGCGGGGAGGGCCTGCCAGCGCTCGTCCCCCTCAAACACCTTGCTGTACTCCTTCTTGAAGAGCTCGGGGTCCAGGGTCTTCCTGATGGCCTCCCGGATCTCCTCCATGGAGGGCCAGATGTCCTTGAGGTAGATGGGCTTGCCGTTGGGGTCAAAGCCCAAAGGCTCGGTGGTGAAGTCAATGTCCATCCGGCCCGCCAGGGCGTAGGCCACCACCAGCATGGGGCTCGCCAGGTAGTTGGCCTTCACGTGGGGGTTGATGCGGCCTTCAAAGTTGCGGTTCCCGGAGAGGACGGCGGCCACCACCAGGTTTCCCTCCTCCACCGCCTTGGCGATGTCCTCGGGGAGAGGCCCGGAGTTCCCGATGCAGGTGGTGCACCCGTAGCCCACCAGGTGGAAGCCCAGGGCCTCGAGGAAGGGCATGAGCCCGCTCATCTCCAGGTAGTCCGTCACCACCTTGGAGCCGGGGGCCAGGCTGGTCTTGACCCAGGGCTTCCGGTCCAGGCCCGCCTCCACCGCCTTCTTGGCGAGAAGCCCCGCCCCCAGCATCACCGAGGGGTTGGAGGTGTTGGTGCAGCTGGTGATGGCGGCGATGACCACGGAGCCGTGGGTGAGCTCAAACTCCTCGTCCTGCCGCTTGACGAGAACCTTCCTCTGGAGCTGGTCCTCCGTGAGGCCAAAGCCCCTTTCCTTCACCGGCTTGGTGAGGTGGGCGAGGAAGCTCTTCTTCACCTCCTTGAGGGGCACCCGGTCCTGGGGCCGCTTGGGGCCCGCCAGGGAGGGCTCCACCCTGGAGAGGTCCAGCTCCAGGTACTCGGAGTACCGGATCTTCTCCTCCGCCTCGGGGGTGCGGAAGAGGCCCACCGCCTTGGTGTAGGCCTCTACCAGCTCCACGAGCTCCTCGGGCCGCCCCGTCTGGCGGAGGTAGTTCAGGGTCTCCTCGTCCACGGGGAAGAAGCCCATGGTGGCCCCGTACTCGGGGGCCATGTTGGCGATGGTGGCCCGGTCGGGGGTGGAGAGCTTGGCCACGCCGGGGCCGTAGAACTCCACGAACTTGCCCACCACCCCGTGCTTGCGCAGGATCTCGGTGATGGTGAGGACCAGGTCGGTGGCCGTGGCCCCCTCGGGAAGCTCCCCGTAGAGCTTAAAGCCTACCACCTTGGGGGCCAGCATGTAGTAGGGCTGGCCCAGCATCACCGCCTCGGCCTCAATGCCCCCCACGCCCCAGCCCAGGACCCCCAGGCCGTTCACCATGGTGGTGTGGCTGTCGGTGCCCACCAGGGAGTCGGGGAAGGCCAGGGTGAGCCCGTCCCGCTTGCCCGTCATCACCACCTTGGTGAGGTACTCGATGTTCACCTGGTGGACGATCCCCGTGCCCGGGGGCACCACCCGGAAGTTCTCCAGGGCGTTTTGGGCCCACTTGAGGAGGAGGTAGCGCTCCTTGTTCCTCTCGTACTCCTTCTCCACGTTGTAGAAGAAGGCGTAGGCGGTGCCGAAGGCGTCCACCTGGACCGAGTGGTCAATGACCAGATCGGCGGGCACCACGGGGTTGATGCGCTTGGGGTCCCCGCCTTTGGCTTTGATGGCGTCCCGCATGGCGGCCAGGTCCACCACTGCCGGCACCCCGGTGAAGTCCTGGAGAATGACCCGGGCGAGCTTCAGGGGGACGTTGATCTCCCCGGGGTCGGGTTGCCAGCGGGCCAAGGCCTCTATGTCCTCCCGGGTGACCTGGTAGCCGTCCTCGTTGCGGAGGAGGCTTTCCAGCATGACCCGGATGGAGAAGGGCAGGCGGGAAACCTCCGCTAGGCCCTTCCTCTCCAGCTCGGTGAGGTCGTAGTAGCCGTAGGTGCCGCTTTTCGTGTTCAGGGTCTTGAGGGTTTGGAAGCTGTCCTTCATGGTCCTCCTTTCCCTTCCCCCGTGCGGGCAAAAGGGCGATCCTGGGCGCTTACTTTTGGGGGAAGATTCCGGTCCGAGGGGGGGTGCCCACCCCGGCTTTCTCCACTATAGCACTTCCAGAAGGGGCGCGGCGTGGCCCAAGACGGCGTTGGCCTGGGCCTGCCGGGCGATTTTTAGGGTCTCCAGCAAGGCCTCCTTGGGTATACCCAGGCGCTTGGCCCGGCGGGCCATGGCCTTCACGCAGGTCTCGGAGCCTGTGGCCAGGGCGATGCCGAGGAGGATCAGGGTGCGGGTCTTCTTGTCCAGGGCCCCCTTTTCCGGCATGGCGTAGGTCCAGCTCCGCCCGTGCTCCAGGAGGAGGCCCGGCGCCTTTTCCGCGAGGAGGGGGATAGCCCGGGGCAGGCCCTCCCCCAGGTTTTCCCTCATGGCCTCGAGGACGCGCTCGTGGGTCCGGTCCATGCCCCTAGCGTAGCGCCTGGGGGGAGGGAGGGGTGTCCCAGCCCAGGCCCTCGAGGAAGAGGAGCACCTCCTCGGCCACCTCCCGCCAGAGGACCTCCCGGGGGCGGGTGGCGGGCCTGTCCCCTTTCTGGGCCCCGTAAGCTCCGAAGCCCGCGTGGTTGAGGCCCTCTATGAAGACCACCCGGGCGTTTTTGGGAAGCTTTTCCGCCTTCTTTCGGGCCTCCTCCGGGGGCAGGAGGCCGTCTTCCGTGCCGTAGAGGGCCAGGGTAGGGAAGGCCTCTTGGGAGAGGTCGCCCTCGGGGTAGCTGGCGAAGAGGATAAGGGGAAGCTTCGCTTGGGCGGCCACCTCCGCCGCCGCCACCCCCCCCAGGCTATGCCCTCCCACCGCCAGGGGGAGGTTGGGGTGGTCCTTTTGCGCCTCGAGGGCCCGCTCCTTCCCCAAAAGGGCGATCCCCGAGGGCACCTGGAGGAGGACCACCCCGTACCCCGCCCGGGCCACGGGGGCGAGGACGGGGGCGTAGGCCAAAGGCTCCACCCGGGCCCCGGGGTAGAAGGCCAGGAGGGCCTTGGGGGCTTGGGGCAGGAGTTCTAGCCCGTAGGGCCTTTCCGTCACCCTTAGGCCCCGAAGGGCTTCCCGGGCGATGGGCTCCGCCTTTAGGGGCCTCAGGTAGTAGAAGGCCACCCCCACCACCCCCCCGGCGAGGAGGGTGGCGGCGAGGAGGAAGAGAAGAAGAAGCCGCTTGGCGTCCATGCCCTCACCGTAGCACGGGCTCCTTGGCCCGCCGCCCCTCAAAGGTGTAGAAGGCGGCGGGGACCACGAAGAGGGTGAGGAGGGTGGAGGAGAGGAGCCCGCCCAGGATCACCACCCCCAGGGGCTTCCGGTACTCCGCCCCCTCCCCCGTCCCTAGAAGCAGGGGGAGGCTGATGATGAGCACGGTGAGGGTGGTCATGAGGATGGGCCTAAGCCTGAGCCGGGCCGCCTCCACCAGGGCCTCCTTTAGGGGCATCTCCCGCATCCGGCGCACGGCGAAGTCCAGGAGGAGGATAGCGTTTTTGGTCACCAGGCCGATGAGCATCACCACCCCTAGGACGCTGATCACGTCCAACCCCGTGCCCAGAAGGTAGGTGAGCCAGAAGGCCCCCACCAGGGCCAAGGGCACGGGGAGGAGGAGGTAGAGGGGGTAGCGCCAGGCGTTGAACTGGCTGGCGATGACCAGGTAGTTGAGGACCAGGGCCAGGAGGAAGGCCAGGGGGGCGAGCCGGGCCAGGTCCTGGGTGAAGCTTCCAAGCCCCGTGGCCTCGAGCTCCACCCCGTCCCCCAAAAGGCCCTTTTCCTTTAGCTCCCGCTCCAAGGCCTGCTGGATCTGGAAGCTCCCCGGGGCGCCCTCGCGGAGGTTGATGTTGATTCCGGCAGTGTAGGCCTGGTTGCGCCGGGAGATCAGGGTGGGGGAGGGGCGTTCTTGAAACTGGCCCAGGCTAGAGAGGGGGAGGAAGGCCTGCAGGGCGGGGGCGTAGACGGGCAGGGAAAGGAGATCCCCCTCCCCCCCAAGCCGCAAGGGGTCGGCCTGGACCACGATGGGGTACTCCTCGCCCCCGCGCCGGGCCTTGGCCGCCTCCACCCCCGAGAGGTAGAGCCTCAGGTTCTGGGCCACGTCCTGGGGGGTGAGGCCGGTGCCGGAAAGCCGGGCGGGGTCGGGGACGAAGACCCGCTCCCTTTGGGTGGCCTCGAGGGTGCTCTTGACGCTCAGCACGTAGGGTTTCTGGGCGATGAGCTCCACGATCCTTGCCGTGCGCTCCTCTAGAAGGGCGCGGTCCGGGCTTACCAGGAAGAACTGGAGGTCGGCGTCCCCTGCCTCGGGGCCGGTCTGGGCCAGGACCCGGAGGTCCGCCCCGGGGAAGCCCTTGAGAACCTCCTTGCCCTCCCGGTTGAAGGCCTCGGCGAGGGCGAAGATGTCCTCCCGCTCGTGCTTGGGTTTGAGGACGATCTGGAGCTGGACCCGGGAGGGGTCCCCCACCTGGGTCCCGCCCGTGGCGCTCGCCCCCACGGTGGTCACCACCCGCTCCACCGCCGGGTGGGCGAGGAAGTAGGCCTCCAGGGCCCGCGCCGCCCGGTCGGAGACGGCCAGGGGCGTGTCCTTGGGCAGGAGGAGGGTGGCGGTGAGGACCCCGGTGTCCGAGCGGGGGGTGAAGTTGAAGGGGATCCGCGGGAGGAGGGGGAAGATGGAGAGGAAGGCGAGGCCCGCCACCCCCAGGACCACCCCGGGCCGGGCCAGGGTCCTTTCCAGGGTGCGGGCGTAGGCCTCGGTGAGGCCCCTTAGGCCCCGCTCGGTGGCGGCGTGGACCCCCTTGGCCAAGGCCCCCAGGAGGCCCAAGAGGAAGCGGCTCAGGTAGCGGGCCAGGGCGAGGAGGGCGGGGTAGAGGGGGAGGAGAAGGAGGTAGAGGGGGCCTTGCCGGTAAAGGAAGTAGGCGGCCAAGGCTCCCAGAAGAAGCCCCGTGGGGCGGCGGTAGCCCCGCCGGTAGGCCCAGGCCAGGTCCTCGGGGAGGCGCTTTAAGGCCGCCAGGGCCTCCCCCAGGCCGGGCGGGTCGGGGTCGGGGAAGTAGGCCAGGCGCACCGTGAGGAAGAGGAGGGCCTCGAGCCAGCTCACGGCGATGGCCGCCGCCATGCCCAGGCCGAACTGCTGGAAGATCTGGCCGATGATCCCGGGGAGGAAGCTGATGGGGAGGAAGACGGCGAGGAGGGAGAGGGTGGCGGCGGCCACGGCCACGCTCACCTCGCTCGCCCCCTTGATCACCGCCTCCTTGAGGCCGAGCCCCATGCGGCGGTAGCGGTCAATGTTCTCCGCCACCACGATGGAGTCGTCCACCACGATCCCCACCGCCACCGTGAGGGCGAGGAGGCTTATAAGGTTGTAGGTGAAGCCCAAAACCCCGAAGAGGAGGATGGCCCCCGAGAGGGTGATGGGGATGGCCAGGATCACGGAGAAGACGGAGTTTAACTTGCCCAGGAAGACGAGGACCACCAAGGAGACGGCCAAGGCCGCTAGAAAAGCTTCCCGCACCGTGTCCTGGACCGCCGCCTGGATGAAGTCGGTGGTGTCCAGGGCCACCTCCGCCCGGTAGCCTTTGGGCAGGGCGGTCTCCGCCAGGGTCTTCTTGACCCCGTCCGCCACGGCCACGGCGTTGGCGTCCGGGGTCTTGACCACGGCGAGGAAGACCGCGGGGCGGCCGTTCAGCCGGTTCAGGGTGGTAGGGGCCTCGCTTTCCTCCACCACCCGGGCCACATCCCCCACCTTGAGGCCCCGGCTGGCGTCCAGGAGGAGGTTGGCCACGTCTTGGGCGGTGGCGGGGGTGTTCCTCAGGGTGTAGACCAGGCGCCTTTCCCCTTCGGTGAGGCTCCCCAAGGGGAGGTTTAGGGCGGAGGCGGAGAGGGCCTGGACCACCTGCAAGGGGGCCACCCCTAGGGCCTGGAGGCGGCTTGGATCCAGGTAGACCCTTATGGCCCGCTTGGGGGCCCCGGTGAGGCGGATGTCCGCCACCCCCTGGACCAGCTGGAGCTTGGGCTTGAGGCTGCGCTCGGCGTAGTCCAAGACCCGGGAGAGGTCCTCCCCGGGGGCCTCGAGGGCGATATACAGAATGGGGCTTGCCGAGGGGTCAAACTTCTGCACCACCGGGGCGGAGGCGTCCTTGGGCAGGCTTCCCCGGGCGGCGGCCACCTTCTGGCTCACCTCCACCGCCACCTGGTCCACGTCCACCCCCTGCTGGAACTGGACGAAGACCAGGCTGAACCCCTCGGTGGAGCTGGAGCCGATGGTGTCCACCCCGCTTAGGGTGGAAAGGGCGTCCTCCAAGGGCTTGGACACCTGCTCCGCCACCTCCTCGGGGCCCGCCCCCGGGTAGGCGGTGGAGACGGCCACCACGGGGACGCTGAAGCGGGGAAGGAGCTCCACCCCAAGGCCAAGACCCAAAAGGAGCCCCACCAGCACGAGCCCCACGAAGATGGCCGTGGCGAAGACGAAGCGCTCCACAAAGAAGGCCACCAGGGGGTTTTCCCTCACGGCACCACCTCCACAGGGTCCCCGTCCTTAAGCCCTTCGGGCACGGGGTAGATCACCTTTTCCCCGGGCTTTAGCCCTTGGACGGCCGCTTGGTCTCCCTCCTGGGCGAGGAGGCGCACCGGCTTCCGCTTGGCCTTCCCCTCCTCCACCACATAGACCCAGGCCCGCCCCTCCTCGGGCCTTAGGGCCCCGGCGGGGAGGAGGAAGCCTTCGGCCAGCTTTTCCCGGTAGCGGGCCTCGGCCGGCCCCGGAAGGAGGGCGCCTTGGGGCTTTAGAACCACCTCCACCAGGCGGCTTTGCCCCGGGAGCTCGGTTTTGCGGAGGAGGGTGGCCGGGGCCTCCCGACCGTTTTGCCTTAGCAGGAAGGGCGTCTCCTGGGTGATGAGGGCGGCCTTCTCCGGGGGAAGGTAGAGCTTGGCGATAAGGCTTTCCGTGGTGGCCAGGCGGAAGGCCCGGCTTCCCGTGCCCAAGAACTCGCCCTCCTTCACGAAGACCTCCACCACCTCCCCGGCGAAGGGGGCCCGGATCACGCTCTCCTTCAGGTTCCGCTCCGCCTGGCGCACCTGGAGGCGGGCGGCCTCCATCTGGAGGGCGAGAAGCCTTAGATCCTCCCCCCGCTCCAGCTGCTCCAGGGCTTCCTTGGCGTTCTGGTAAGCGCTTTGGGCCTGGTGGAGGCTGGCCTCCAGGGCTTTAAGGTCCAAAGGGGCGAGGGCCCCCGCTTCCAAAAGGGCCTTCCCTTCCTCGTAGCGGCGCTTGGCCGCCTGGAGCTGGGCCTCGGCCGCCTGGAGCTGGGCCAAAAGGGCCTTCCGGTTCCCCTCCCGGGCCTCTTGGGCCCGCTTCAGGTTGGTCTCCGCCTGGGCTAAGGAGAGCCTCGCCCCCTCTAGGGCTTCCCGGAAGGGCTCGGGGTCCAGGAAGACCACCCCCTCCCCGGCCTTCACCCGGCTTCCCGCCTCGAGGGTGCGCAAAACCCTCCCCGAGGCCCCGGCGGCCACCAGGCTTTCCCGCTCCGCCTGGAGGGTGGCCGCCACCCGGGTTTCCCGTTCCAAGACCCCGGGCTTGGCCTCCACCACCCGCACCGCCACGGCCAAGGCCTTCGGGGGCTCGGCCCTTTGCTCCTTGGGGGCGCAGGCCACCAGGAGTAGGGGAAGAAGAAGCCAAAGACGCCGCATGGTTCACCTCGAGGCCAGAAGGCCGTAGTAGGCCTTCAGGTAAGCGTGCTTGGCCTGTTCCCAGGAAAGCTCCGCCTGGAGGAGGGAAAGCTCCTCCTGGAGGAGGGAAAGGCGGCTGATGAGCCCCGCCTCGTACCGCTTCTGGGCCGCCTGGTAGCGCTCCTTGGCGGCTTGGTAGGCTTCCTCAGCGGCCTTCGCCCCTTGGAGAAGGGGGGCAAGTTGCCGGTAGCGGGCGCGAAGCCCCACCCCTAAGGAGGACTCCAGGCCCGAGAGGTTCTCCTCCAGGGTCTTGATCTGGTCCTCCAGGGACTCTATGTCCTTGCGAGGGGTGAAGCTTTCGTCCAGAAGCCCCCGCTGGAAGCGGAGAAGCTCCAGGGACTGGCGAAGCTCCAAGAGGTCGGCGTGCTCCTTAAGGAGGGTTTCCACCAGGGCCTCCTCGGGAAGGGGCGGGAGGGTTTGCACGGGCTCGGGGGTCCAGTCCCCCACCAGGTTGGCCAGGCTGGCCAGGGCGCTCTCCCGGCCCCTTCGGGCCAGGTCCAGGTTCTTTTGGGCCTCGAGGAGGCGGTTCTCCGCCTCCAGGACGTCCAGCTGGGTGGCCCCGCCTCCCTGGTAGCGGATCCGGGCGGCCCTTAGGGCGAGCTCGGCCACGGCCAGGGCCTTCTCGGCGATCCTCTCTTGAAGAAGGGCCTCGAGGGCCTGGGTGTAGGCGGCCACGATCTCGTTTTCCGCCTGGGCCAGGGCCCGCTTAAGCCGGGCCTCGGCCAAGGCCAGGGCCTGGCGGGCCTGGAGCTCTCCTAAGGCGGTGCGCAAGGGGTCCTGGAGGGTCCTTTGCAACTCCTTGTTCCGGGTCTCGTAGGTAAGCCGGGCGGTGGCCACCCCCGTGGCCTCCGGGGCCTTCTTGAGGGCCTCAGGCAGGGGTTGGGCTAGGGCCGGGATCAAAAGGGCGAGGGCCAAGACGCTCCGCTTCACTGCGCCACCTCCTTGAGAATCTCTCCGTAAAACCGGTAAAGCTCCATAAGGGCGTTCCTGTGGTTGTTTTGGGCCTGCAAGCGGGCGAGCTCCGCCTGCAAAAGGTTTAGCTCCGCCCGCTTCACCCCAAGAAGGCTTTCCAAGCCTAGGGCCTGCCGGGTCCTGGCCTCCTCCAGGGCCTTTTGCGCCGCGGCGTAGCGGGCTTCGGCCAGGGCCAGGGCGGACTGGGCGGTTTTTAGATTGTGTTCCAAGGTATCCCCCTCCAGGGCGGCCTGCTCCTCCGCCGCCCTAAGGGCCTCCTGGGCCGCCTTCACCTGGGCCTGGGACGCCTCGTAGGCGGCGAAGAGGCCGGGGGACAGGGTGAGGGAGAGGGTAAGCCTGAGCTCCTCCTTGGTCTCGTACTGGCCCGCGTTGGGGATGACGGTGGGTTGGCGGGCGGGGTCCTGGCGGGTGTAGGCCAGGGTGGGCTTGAGATCGCGGCTCGTGAGGCTAAGGGAGAGGGTCTCGTTTCCCGAGGGGTAGAGGTTGAGGCTTCCCTGGAGGGTGGGGAGGAGGTTTCTCAAGGCGGCTCCCTCCCCGATGCGGGCCTCGGCCAGGTTCAGGCGGGCCTCCTCCAGGGAAAGGGGGGTCTTCCCCTGGGGCGGAGGGATCTCGGGAAGGGGGGCTTTTGGGTCCACAAGCCCTTCCGCCGCCTTTTGGGCGAGGGCCAGGCCCCGCCTGGCCTCTTCCAGGCGGTTTTCCGCTTCCCTAAGGGAAAGCTCCGCTTCCCGAAGCTCCTGGGGGTTGGCCTGGCGCTTCTGGGCGGCCTCGAGGGCGAGCCTGGCCAGTTCCACCCCCTTCTCGGCGATCCTCACCCCAAGGAGGGCCTCCTGGTAGCGCCCGTGGGCGGCCACCGCCTGGGCCTGGAGGGCGGTGAGGGTCCTGCGGTAGGCGAGCTCCGCCCGCCTTAGGGCGATCCGGGCCCTTTCCAGGGCGTCGGCCCCGTCCCCGAAGGGGAAGGGGTTCAGGACCAGGGCCAGGGTGAGGGCCTTGCCGTCCTCGGGGAGGCTTTGGCAGAGGGCTTCCGGGGTGCAGGTGTAGCTGAGGCGGGCGTAGTTCCCCTGGACGTTCAGGGCTAGAGGGGAGGCCTGGGCCTCGAGGCCCTTTTGGGCCGCCAGGAGGTAGGCCTCCGCCTGCTTGCGCAAGGGGTGGTCCTTTAAGGGGGCGAAGGCGCTTTGGGCCAGGGCCGGGAGGAGGAAGAGGACGAGGAGGGGAAGGACCCTACCCATGGGCACCTCCCACCAGGCGGGCGAGGATGTCCCGGAAGGCCCGGACTTCCTCCGGCGAGAGCCGGGCGAGCCGCTTGGCGAAGGCGTTAAACCAGACCTCCTGGGCCCTTTTCTGGATCTCCTGACCCTTGGCGGTGAGGCTTAGCCGGAAGCGCCGCCGGTCCAGAGGGTCCACCTGGCGCTCCACCAAACCTTCCCGCTCCAGGGCCGCCACCAGGTGGGAGACCTGGGAGGGGCTGGCCTCAAGAAGGGCGGCGAGCCTCGAGGGCGCGTCCACCCCTTGGGCCAAAAGCCCCAGGAAGTGGGCCCGCTGGAGGGAAAGCCCCTGTCGTCCCAGGGCCTCCTTGGCCTCTTGGAAGAGGGCGTGCATGAGGGCGTACCCCAGTTCGGCCAGTTCCCGCACCAAAGGGGGGGGCGGACCGTTCATGGCCCTAAAATACCCAGTTGGGTAAATAGTTGTCAATAATCAAGTAATAGCCCGCTCCTCCCCCAGGCGGTGGTGTAGAATGGGGCCAGGCGTATGGACAGACCTCCAAGTCGGCGGCTTCTCCTCTGGATCCTAGGCTCCCCGGCTTTGGCGCAAGGCGAGGCGGCTTCCCCGGAAAGCCCGTGGCTTTGGGCGGTCCTCGCCCTCCTCTTCGCCCTCTCCGCCTTCTTCTCCGCCAGCGAGACCGCCCTCACCACCCTCTACCCCTGGAAGCTCAAGGAGCTCGCCGAGGAGCGGGGAGGCCCCTTCCGCCTCATCGCCCAGGACATCACCCGCTTCCTCACCACCATCCTGGTGGGCAACAACCTGGTGAACATCGCCGCCACCGCCCTGGTCACGGAGCTCGCCACCCAGGCCCTCGGCTCCGCCGGGGTGGGGGTGGCCACGGGCGTCATGACCTTCCTCATCCTCTTCTTCGGGGAGATCACCCCCAAGTCCTTGGCCGTGCACCACGCCGAGGCCTTGGCCCGCCTGGCTGCCTGGCCCATCTACGCCCTCTCGGTGCTCTTTTACCCCCTAGGGCGCTTCTTTAGCCTGGTTTCCGGGGGACTACTACGGCTTCTTGGCCTCGAGCCCCGGAACACCCCCCTGGTCTCCGAGGAGGAGCTCAAGCTCATCCTGGCGGGGGCGGAGGCCTCGGGGGCCATAGACCCCCAGGAAGAGGAGATGATCCAGGGGGTGTTGGCCCTGGAGGACACCCCGGTGCGGGAGATTATGACCCCTAGGGTGGAGATGGTGGCCATAGAAGCCGGGGCCACCTTGGAGGAATTCTTGGAACTTTTTCGGGAGCACCGCTATAGCCGGGTTCCCGTCTACCGGGAGAGCGTGGACCACATCGTGGGCATCGCCTACGCCCAAGACCTCCTCACCTACTATTGCGAGGAGGACCTCAAGGGGCGGACGGTGGCCTCCATCGCCCACCCCCCCTACTTCGTCCCGGAGAACATGGACGCCTGGACCCTCCTCAAGGAGCTCCGCCGCCGCAAGGTGCACATGGCCATCGTGGTGGACGAGTTCGGGGGGACGGCGGGGCTCGTGACCCTGGAGGACGTGATGGAGGAGATCGTGGGAGAGATCTACGACGAGAACGACGAGGCGGAGGACGCCCCCATCAAGCCCTTGGGGGACGGGGTCTACTCGGTCCTGGCCCAGACTCCCGTGGATGAGGTTTCCGAGGCCTTGGGGGTGCCCCTTCCCGAGGGGGAGTACGACACCCTCTCCGGCTTCCTCTACGAGCGCTTCGGCCGCATCCCCGGGGTGGGGGAGAGCGTGGAGTGGCAGGGGTTCCGCTTCGTGGTGGAAAGCGCCGACCAGCGCCGCATCCACCGGGTGCGGGTGGAGAGGCTCGCCCAGGAGGGGGCCCGTGGAGAAGCTTAAGGCCTTAATGAAGGCCCACGTGGAGCGGGCCTACGCCCCCTACTCGGGGTTTCCTGTGGTGGCCCTGGTGGAGGCGGAAGGGGAAGTCTTCTTGGGGGTGAACGTGGAAAACGCCTCCTTCCCCCTCTCCCAGTGCGCCGAGCGGAACGCCGTGGCGGCCATGGTCCTTGCGGGGAAGCGGCGCCTGGATCGGGTGCACGTCTATAGCCCCAAGGGCCCCATCCCCCCTTGCGGGGGGTGCCGGCAGGTCCTCATGGAGTTCGGGGGGCCAGAGGTGGAGGTGGTCCTTCACGGCCCCGAGGAGGAGGTGCGCACCACCTTGGGGGCCCTCCTCCCCCTGGCCTTCCGCCTTTAGAGGCTTAGGACCAGGTTCTGGTGGAAAAACCCCGGGACCTCGAGGGTAAGCTCCAGCCGCCCCGTCCCCCGCTCCAGCCCGGGCCGGAAGCCCGTGATCTGGAGCCGGGACTCGCCCCGGGCGGGGAGGTCCGCCCGGACGCTAAAGCTTTGCCCCAGGAGGACCAGGCGGCCCTCCACCCGGAGGGGCAGGGGGTTGGGGTTTTCCAGGAAGAGGTTTACCCCGGCCCGGCGCACCCTTAAGGGCTCCAGGGGGAAGGCCAAGCGGGTGCGGAAGAAGGTGAGGTCCTGCCCCAAGGTCTTCCCCTCCAAGGCCACCTCTACCCCCTCGGGGGAAAGGAGGGCCCGGGCGGTCCTTAGGGCCTCCTCGGGGGTGAGGCGCACCGGGAGGAGGGCCTCGCTATCCCCCGGGGGGAGGCTTTGCCCTAAGGGCAGGACCACCTCCCCCACCCGAAGCCGTGCCCCGAAGGCGGCGAGGGGGAGGGGGAAGGGGTTCGGGTTGTGGAAGGCCACCCGGACGGAAAGGAGAAGGGCGGGCTTTGGGGAAAGCTCCAAGCCCTCGAGGCTCGCCCCCAGGTAGCGGGCCTCGGGGGAAAGGGGCCTTGGGGCGCAGGCGGCGAGGAGGAGAAGGAGAAGGGCGAGGCGCTTTATAGGACCCATCCCTCCTCCCTAAGCCCTTCCAACACGGGCAGGAAGCTTTCCCAAAGGGGGCTTTCCTGGGGGTAAGGAGGCCTCGGGTAGCCGGCGGGAAGCCCCAGGTACCTTAAGGCCTGCTTCAAGAGGGGAACCCCGCCTTTGGCCAGGAGGTCCCCCAAGGGGAAAAGTTTTTTCTGCAGGGCCTGGGCCTCGGCGAGCCTTCCCTGGCGGAAGTGGTCCAAGAGGGCCCGGTAGGCCCTTGGGGCCAGGTTCGCCGCAGCCAGGATCCCCCCTTCCGCCCCCAGGGCCAGGGCGGCCAGGAAGGTGGGGGCGTGGCCGGTGAAGACCCGAAAGCCCGGAAGGCGGGCCTGGTAGAAGGCCAGGCGATGGAGATCGCCGCTAGAGTCCTTGATCCCCCGGACGTTGGGGTGCCGGGCCAGGGCCTCCACCGCGGCCAGGGGCAGGTCCACCTTGGTGTTCTGGGGCACGTGGTAGAGGAAAAGGGGCATGGCCTCGGCCAGGGCCTCGTAGTAGCGGAGAAGGCCATCCCCGAGGCTTCCGTGGTAGTACCGGGGCGGGGTGGTGAGGAGGGCCAGGGCCCCCGCCTCCTGGGCCTCGAGGAGGGCCCTTTGGGCCTGGGGCAGGGTCTCCTCCATGAGGCCCACCAGGAAGGGCTTCTTGGGGCTTAGCGCCTTGAGCCCTTTGGCCCTTTCCTCGGGGGAGAGGTGGACGCCCTCCCCGTTGGACCCGTAGACCAGAAGCCCATCCACCAGGGGTTCCAAGGCCTCGGCCAGGGCCCTAAACGCTTCCGTGTCCAGCCTGCCTTCCCGGTCAAAGGGGGTGGGGATGGGGGGTAGGATCATGCCGGCCTCCTTAAAGCACCGATCCAGAGGAGAAGGTGGATCCCGTAGGCCAAGAGGAGGTAGGCGGGCTCCCCTTGGAGGAAAGCCCAGAACCCGTAGGCGGCAAGGAGCAGGAGGACCGCCCCAAGCCCCGAGGAAAACCCTAGGCTTCCTGGGAGGAGAAGGCGCACCAGCCGGGACCAGAGGGCGGGCGGCGCGCCCTTAGGCCTGGGGAGGAAGAAGGCCAGGAGATGGTAGACCAAGAGGAGGAAAAGGGTGAGAAAGGCCCAGACCCTGGCCCCTTGGGGCAGGGGGAGGGAGAGGCCCAGAAAGCCCCGCAGGGGGTCTTCCAGGAAGCGGGTCCAGGCCACCTGGAGAAGGGTTAGGTAGAGGGTCCGGGCCGAGGGGCCGGGCGTCCTCTCCCCCCAGGGGTCGGTCCCGAGGCCCAGCGCGGCCCGGACGCCCCCGTCCCAGGGGGCCTTGGCGTAGGCCTCGGCCGCCTTGCCCTTCAGGGCCAGGGCGAAGGGCAGGCCGCTTGCCCCAAGAAGGGCTGCCGCCTCCTTGGGGGCCTCGGAAAGGAGGGCGTAGCCCAGGTGGGCCTTAACGGCGGGAAGGGCGGGAAGGCCCCGCAGGAAGTCCTGGGCGGCCTCGGTGGCCAGGGTGCCCCGGTCCAGGGGCGGGGCGAAGAGGGCCTCCCGGGCCCTCTGGTCTAGCCCGTAGAGGAGGACCCCGCCCACGAGGAGAAGGAGAAGCCCTAAGGCCAAGGCCCGCTCCCCCAAGGAGGCGTAGGCCAGGGTGAGGTGCCTTAGGCGGAGGAGGGGGTGGCGGAAAAACCCCCTAAGGAACCCGCCCACGGGCTTCAGGTCCCTAAGCTGGGCGGGGAGGTAGAGGAGGAAGAGGTAGAGGAGAAGGGCCAGGTAGGCCACGGCCAGGGTCCCCAGGGCAAGCCGCCCCTCTGGGAGGGCCGGGGGGAGCCAGGCCTTTAGCCACCCCAGGGCCTCCCGGTAGCGCAGGGCCTCCTCGGGGTGGCCTTGGGCCTCGAGGGCCTCGGCCACTTCATGGAAAAACTCCAGTGAGTTTGGGAAGAGGGGGGTGGCGGCAAGGAGGGTCTCTGCCAGGGCCCGGGCCCTTTCCGGGTCCTCCCGGAGGAGGGCCCGGGCGGCCTCCGCCATGCGGACCACCCCTTCCTGGCCGTGGAAAAGCTCCGGGCGGTGGCCCCGTCCCCTTAGGCTTTCCCGGTAGGCGGCGAGGTCTTCCGGGGTGAGGTCCTTGGGGTCTAGGGCCCAGTAGGCGAAGTAGGGCCAGGGCCTTGGTGGTTGGAAGAAGTCCAGGAGGGGTTTCAAGGAGGCCAGGTCCTCCTCCTTTCCTTCAAAGGGGAGGGGAGGGAAGGGGAGGGCTAGGGTCCTTCCCGTTTCCAAAAGGGCCTCGGGCCCCGGCCTTAGCTCCTTGATGCGGGCCGGGGCGAAGTGGAAGCGTAGGCCCTCTCCCTCCAGGCCCGCCTCCACCACCAAAAGCCCCTGGGCCACGTAGACCCGGTTTCCCTCCACCAAAGGCCCAAGCCAGTCCCCGGGCGGCAGGGGGACGAGGCCCCAGGGGAGCCTTAGCCCATCGGGGGTGAGGCTTGGGGGCTCGGGGGGGAGGACCTGGAAGCGGGCCTCCAAAGGCCCCGAGGGCAGGGAGAGGACCAGGCGGTAGTGGCCGGGGTCCTTGGGGGTGAGGGTGAGGGAGAAGCGGCCTTCTCGGACCTCCACCTCCAGGGTCTCCGTCCCGTGGGGACCCTCTAGGAGGAGGGGGAAGCGGCCCTGGGGCAGGTTTTCGCCCTCGAGGACCAAGGGCTCTCCCGCCGGGGCCCTTTCGGGGAGGCGGAGGGTCTGCGCCAGGGCCCAGGAGGCTAGGGCCAAGAGGACCATCAGGGCGCGCATGGCGGTATTCTACAACCGTGGGACTCTTGGACATGATCGGCCCGGTGATGGTGGGGCCCTCCTCCAGCCACACGGCGGGGGCCTGCCGCCTGGCCCTCCTCGCCCGCTACCTCCTCGGGGAGAAGCCCAAGCGGGTGGAGTTCGGCCTCCACGGCTCCTTCGCCAAGACGGGCAAAGGCCACGGCACCCACCTGGCCCTGGTGGCGGGGGTTTTGGGCCTTAAGCCCGACGACGAGAGGCTAAAGGAGAGCCTTTCCCTGGCGGAGCGGGAGGGGGTGGAGGTGGTCTTCAAGGAGGTGGAGCTAGGGGACGTCCACCCCAACACGGTGCGGATGGCCTTGGAGGGGGAGAAGGAGCGCCTCGTGGTCACGGGAAGCTCTTTGGGCGGGGGGGTGGTTCGGGTTTTTGACGTGGACGGGTTTGAGGTGCGGATCACGGGGAGCGCCCCCACCCTGGTGGTGAAGAACGTGGACACCCCCGGGGTGGTGGCCCGGGTAGCCCGCATCCTGGCGGACGACGAGGTGAACATCGCCTACCTCACGGTAAGCCGCAAAAAGCGGGGCGGGGAGGCCATGATGAGCATTGAGATGGACCGCCCCCTCACGGAAAAGCCCCTGGAGTACCTGGCCTACCTCTCCTACATCCTCTGGGTGCGGCAGATCCCCCCGGTCATGGATTAGGCGGCGGGAAGCCTTAGGGCCAGGCAGGCCCCGCCCAGCGCCCCTTTGGCCTCCTCCAGCCGCCCCCCGTGGGCCTCGGCCACCCGTTTGGCGGTGTGGAGGCCTAGGCCGCTACCCCCCCGGTTGCCCGGCCCCTGGCGGAAGGGTTGGGCCAGGACCTCGAGGGGCAGGGGAAGCCCGGGGCCGTCGTCCTCCACCCGGAGGCACCCCGGGGCCACCTCCACCCGGACCCGGGTTCGCGCGTGGCGCAGGGCGTTTTCCAGGAGGTTGGCCAGGGCCCGCTCCAGGAGGGTCCGCTCCCCCCGGGCAAGCCCCGCCCCCGCCACTTCCAGCCGCACCCCCCGCCTTTCGGCCTCCTCCCGGTAGCGGAGGAGGAGGTCTTCCGCCAGGGCCCTGAGGTTCAGGGTCTCGCCCCGGGGCGGGCGGGCCTCGAGGCGGGAGAGGGTGAGGAGGTTTTCCACCAGGACGAGGCCCTGGGAGAGTTCCTTCCGGAGGCGGCTTAAGAGCCCTACCCGCTTTTCCTTGCCCAAGTGGTCGGCCCCTTCCAGGTATTCCAGGGCCCGGATGGCGGAAAGGAGGGGGGTCTTTAGGTCGTGGGCCAAGGCGGCGTAGAAGGCTTCCCGGGCCTCCAAAAGCGCCCTCAGGCGGTCTAAAAGCTCGGCGAAGCGGGCCCTTAGGAGGGCCACCTCGGCGGGGGGTGGCTCCTTGGGAGGGGGAAGGTTGAAGGCCACCTCCTCCTTCCAGGAGAGGTAGGCCAGGGCCCGGGTGAGTTCCTCCAGGGGGCGGAGGAGGCTTTGGGCCAGGAAGTACCCCACCCCGCCCGAGACCAGGGCCAGGAGGAGGAGCCAGAGGAAAAGGGGAAACCAAGGCCCTTCCCTCAGGAGGCCCAGGGTGAGGACCAGGACCAGGTTGGGAAGGAAGGCGAGGAGGGCGATAACCAGGGCGAGCCTAGCCCTTAGGCTCATCGCGACCCGCCGAAAGCACCGCCAGGAAGGCTTCCTGGGGCACCTCCACCTTGCCGATGGCCTTGAGGCGCTTCTTCCCCTCCTTCTGCTTTTCCAGAAGCTTCTTCTTCCGGGTCACGTCCCCGCCGTAGCACTTGGCCAGCACGTCCTTCCTTAGGGCCTTCACCGTGGCCCGGGCGATGATCTTTCCCCCGATGGCCGCCTGGATGGGCACCTCAAAGAGCTGGCGGGGGATGACCTCGGCCAGCTTGTCCACGATGGCCCGGGCCATGGTGTAGGCCTTCTCCCGGTGGGCGATGAAGGTGAGGGCGTCCACTACCTCCCCGTGCACCAGGACGTTCACCTTCACCAGGTCCCCGGGCTGGTAGCCGATCTGCTCGTAGTCCATGGAGGCGTACCCCCGGGAGAGGCTTTTCAAGCGGTCGTGGAAGTCGTAGAGGACCTCGGCGAAGGGGGCTTCGTAGACCAGCTCCACCCGCTTCTGCGCCCCCGGGAGGTAGTTCATGCTGACAAGCCTTCCCCGCTTCTCCTGGAGGAGTTGCATGAGGTTTCCCACGTACTCTTCCGGGGTGAAGATGGTGAGCTTCACGTAGGGCTCGAGGATCTCCTCCATCCGCGTGGGGTCGGGGAGGTCGGCGGGGTTGTGGATCTCCACCTCCTCCCCGCTTTCGAGCCGCACCTTGTAGACCACGCTGGGGGCGGTGGCGATGAGGGAAAGGCCGAACTCCCTCTCTAGGCGCTCCTGGACGATCTCGGCGTGCAAAAGCCCCAGGAAGCCGCAGCGGAAGCCGAAGCCCAAGGCGGTGGAGGACTCGGGCTCAAAGGTGAGGGCGGCGTCGTTGAGCTTGAGCTTCTCCAGGGCGTCCCGAAGCTTCCCGTAGTCCCCGGAGTCCACGGGGTAGAGCCCGGCGAAGACCACGGGCTTGGCGGGGCGGAAGCCGGGGTAGGGGGAGGGGGTGGGGCGGTCCGCCAGGGTGATGGTGTCCCCCACCTGGACGTCGTGGATGTCCCGGATGGCGGCCACCAGCCACCCCACCTCCCCGGCGCTGAGCTTTTCCGTGGGCACGAGGCCCTGGGGGGTGAAGACCCCCACCTTGTCCACGGTGAACTCCTTGCCCGTGGAATAGATGCGGATCCGATCCCCCGGGCGCACCTCCCCTTCAAAGAGGCGGAGGTAGGGGATCACCCCCTGGTAGGCGTCGTACACGGAGTCAAAGATGAGGGCCTTTAAGGGGGCCTGGGGGTCGCCCTGGGGTGGGGGGATGCGCTTGACGATGGCCTCGAGGATCTCCTCCACCCCTTCCCCCGTCTTCCCCGAGGCGAAGATGGCCTCGTCGGCGGGAAGGCCCAAGACCTCCTCCACCTCTAGCGCCACCTCCAGGGGCCGGGCGTTGGGGAGGTCTATTTTGTTGATCACCGGGATGATCACGTGCCCGTGCTCCAAGGCCATGTAGAACTTGGCCAGGGTCTCCGCCTCCACCCCTTGGCTTGCGTCCACCACCAGGAGCACCCCCTCCACCGCCGCCAGGGCCCGGGAGACCTCGTAGGTGAAGTCCACGTGCCCCGGGGTGTCTATGAGGTGGAAGACGTACTCCTCCCCGTCCTTGGCCCGGTAGTTCACCCGCACCGCGCTGGCCTTGATGGTGATGCCCCGCTCCCGTTCTAGCTCCAGGGAGTCCAGAAACTGCTCCCGCATCTCCCGCTCGCTCACCGCATGGGTCAGCTGGAGGATGCGGTCGGCCAGGGTGGACTTGCCGTGGTCCACGTGGGCGATGATGGAGAAGTTGCGGATGCGGCGCTGTTCCATCCTTCTCATCCTCGGGGCTACCTGTGGGAAAGTCAAGGGCTTTCCCTTAGGCATGCGGCTTGACAGGCCCATGTCCCCGTGATAAGCTTCTTGGCGCTGGGGCGGCTAGCTCAGCGGAAGAGCGCTCGCCTCACACGCGAGAGGTCGTAGGTTCAAGTCCTACGCCGCCCACCAAAGGGCAGAACCCCCGGGGTTGGAGGCCTCGGGGGCTTTTTTGCGACCACCGGGAAGGGTCGTGTGTATACGGCCAAAATCCTTGGCGCGGCCCAACCCAGGAGATGGGCCTCGAGCCCAGGGCCGGGGGGTGAGGAGGGCAAGCGGGGCCTTAAGGCCCCGCTTGCCCTCCTTTAGGGCCTAGGCGGGCTTGGTCCTTTTCGCCCGGTAGTTCCTCCAGAGGACCACCAGGGCGCTCACCACGTAGATGGAGCTGTAGGTGCCCACGAAGATCCCCACGAAGATGGCCAGGGCGAAGTCCCGGAGGACGCTTCCTCCCAGGAAGAGGAGGGCCAGGATGGGGAGGAGGGTGGTGAGGCTCGTCATCACCGTGCGGGAAAGGGTCTGGTTGATGGAGCGGTTGACCACCTCGGCGTAGGGAAGGCCCCGTAGGAGCTTTTGGTTTTCCCGGATGCGGTCGGAGATCACGATGGAGTCGTTGATGGAATAACCCACCACGGTGAGGAAGGCGGCGATGGTGGGGATGGAGAACTCCAGGCCCAGAAAGCTATACATCCCCGCCACGATGGCCACGTCGTGGGCCACGGCCAGGACGCTGGCCACGCCGAAGGTCCAGTCAAAGCGGAAGGCCACGTAGATGAGGATGAGGCCAAGCCCCACCAGGACCGCCATGAGGGCGTTTCTGCGAAGCTCCTGCCCGATGGCGGGCCCCACGGTTTCCGAGGTGAGGACCGTGGCCTTAAGCTCTTGGGCGAAGCGCTTTTCCAGGGCGATCCGCGCCTCGTCCTGAAGGGGCGGGAGCTTCACCAGAAACTCCTTGAAGTCCGCCGTGGGGGCCTGGACCTGAGTGATCACCGCCTCTTTGGCGGGGAGGCCTTCCTCTTCCAGGAACCGCCTGAGGGTGTCCACCCCCACCTCCGGGGAGGTTCTTAGGGTGTAGGCGGTTCCCCCGGTGAAGTCAATGGAGTAGTTGAAGCCCTTGGTGAGGGCGAGGCTCCCGGCGACCAGGGCCAGGAGGAGGCTCGCCGCCGTGATGTAGCGGGCCGGCCCTATGAAGTCAAACCGGGGGTCCACGAGCCACATGGGGGGGCGGATCTCCCCCCGCTCCGCCAGGCGCTCCAGGAGGAAGCGGCTGAAGACCAGGTTGGAGAAGACGCTGGCCACCACGCCGATGGCCAGGACCACGGCGAAGCCCCGCACGGGACCGGTGGCGTACTGGTAAAGGGCCGCCGCCGCCAGGAGGTGGGCGGCGTTCACGTCCAGGATGGTGAGGGTGGAGTGCTTGAACCCCTCGGGGATGGCCTGGCGGAACCGCTTGCCGGCCCTAAGCTCCTCCTTGATCCGCTCAAAGGAGAGGACGTTGCCGTCCACCGCGGCCCCCAGGGTGAGGACTAAGCCGGCGATGCCCGGGAGGGTGAGGGTGGCCCCGAGGCCCGAGAGCATCCCCAGGATGAGGACCGAGGTGTAGAGGAGGCCCAAGGAGGCCACCAGGCCGAGGCCCACCCCGTAGTAGGCGAAGATGAGGAGGAAGATGGCCAAGGTGCCGATGAGGGCGGCCCGGATCCCCGCCTGGATGGCGTCTTGGCCCAAGGTGGGGCCGATGGCCCGGATCTCCGCCACCTCCAGGGGCACGGGCAGGGCGCCGGAGCGCAGGACGAGGGCGATCTCGCTCGCCTCCTCGAGGCTGGAAAGCCCTTCAATGACCGCCTGCCCCCCGGTGATGGCCTGGCGGATCACGGGGGCGGTGTAGACATTGCCGTCCAAGACGATAGCGAGCCGCTTACCGATGTTCTGCCGGGTGACCTCCTCAAACTTCTTGGCCCCTTCCGGAGTGAAGGTGAGGGAGACCTGGGGGCGGCCGAACTGGTCAAAGACCGCCCGGGCGTCGGCTAAGTCGGCACCGGTGAGGAGGGGGGGGCCCAGGTCCTCGGGCTTGATGAGCTCCTTTTCCAGCTCCGCCCGGTTGAGCCTGGGGTTTTCCCGGAGCATCTGGTTGATCTCGGCCACGGTGAGGCCCGTGGCGCTGTCCTTGAGGATGCGGAACTCCAGGACGGCCCGTTGTCCGATGAGCTTCAGGGCCCGGTCCTGGTCGGCCTGGGAGAGGCCGGGAAGCTCCAGCACGATGCGTTTCTGCCCTTGAATCTGGATCAGGGGCTCCGCCACCCCCAGGGCGTTGATCCGGTTCTCCAAGATGGTGCGGGCCTTTTCCAGGTCGTCCAGGGTGGGCCTGGGGACCTTGGCCTCCAGGACGATCCGCAGCCCTCCCTGGAGGTCCAGGCCCAGGTGGATCTTGGGCTCCTTGGGGGCCCAAGGTTTCCAGAGAAAGACCAAGGCTAGGAGCAAAAGCGCGAGGAGAAGGGCTCCGCTCAGGTTCTTCTTCATGCTAACCTCCTTTATTCCCAAAGGGCCTGATGCCGCAAGCGCCGCAAGGAGCCGGGCCTAGAGCCTAGCCCCCTTCCAAGAGGAGCTTGCTGTAGAGGAGGTAGAGCCTGGGCCTTTCCGCTTCCTCCTGGGGCGTGGGCCTAGGGAGGGGGGCGGGCCGGGGCCGGAGGGGGGTGGGAACAGGGAGGGCGAGGGCGGGGAGGAGGGGGCTTGGGGAGGGCTTCTCCTCCTTGAGGAGGAGAACCGGTCCTTGGGGCAGAAGGCTGGCCTCCTTCCCCGGCCTCGGCCCCGGGAGGGTGAGCCCCTGGAGGGCTAGGGCAAGGCTTAGGGCGAGGAGGCCTCCCCGCATGGCTTTAGGCGGGCACCTCAACCACCTGGAAGGCTTCTATGATGTCCCCCACCCGGAAATCGTCAAAGCCTTCCAGGCCCAGGCCGCACTCGTATCCCTGGGCTACCTCCCGCACGTCCTCCTTGAAGCGCTTGAGGCTGGCGATGCGCCCCTTCCAGATCTCCTGGCCGTCCCTCAGGACCCGCACCTCGGCGTTCCGGGGGATCCGGCCCTGGAGGACCATGCACCCGGCCACCTGCTTGCCCGTGGGCAGGCGGAAGATGGCCCGCACCTCGGCCTGGCCCAGGACCTCCTCCTTGTACTGGGGCTCCTTCTGCCCCTTGATCATGTTGCGGACCTCGTCCACCAGGTCGTAGATGATGCGGAAGGTCTTGAGGAGGACGCCCTTCTCCTCCGCCTTCTTCTTCACCGAGCCCGGCGGGTTCACCCCGAAGGCCAAAATGGCGGCCCCTGCCGTCTGGGCCAAAAGGACGTCGGACTCCGTGGGGGCCCCCACCTGGGCCAGGAGGACGTTGAGCCTCACGTCCTCGGTGCTCTCCTTGGCCAGGATGTGCTGGATGGCCTCGAGGGAGCCCTGGGTGTCGGCCCGGAGGATCAGGTTCACCTCCTTCTTGCCCTCTTCCTGCAAGGTGCGGAGGAGATCGGCCATGGTCCGGGGGCGGCGGGCCTTCTCCTCCTCCTCCCGGGCGCGCCGCTCCTCCTTCCGCTCCTCGGCGATCTCCTTGGCGGCCTCCAGGTCCGGCACCCACTCCACCACGTCCCCGGCGTGGGGGAGCTCCTGGAAGCCTAGGACCTGCACGGCGCTACCCGGCCCCGCCTCCTTGCGCTGGTTGCCGTCGGCGTCCATCATGGCCCGGATCCGCCCAAAGACCTCCCCGGCCACCACGTAGTCCCCCACCCGGAAGGTCCCTTCCTGGACCAGCATGTTGGCCACGACCCCCGCCTGCTTGTCCAGCTTGGACTCTAGGATCACCCCCTTAGGCTCGGCGTTGGGGTCCGCCCGGTAGTCCTCGAGGTCGGCGAGGAGGAGGATCATCTCCAAAAGGTCCTGCACCCCCTGCCCCGTCTTGGCGCTGATGGGGATCACGATGGCGTCGCCGCCGTACTCCTCGGGGACGAAGCCCCGCTCCATGAGCTGCCGCTTCACCTTCTCGGGGTCCGCCTGGGGCAGGTCAATTTTGTTGATGGCGAAGATGAGCTTGGTCCCCGCCGCCTTGGCGTGGGCGATGGCCTCCTCTGTCTGGGGCATGATCCCGTCGTCGGCGGCGATGACGATCACGGCGATGTCCGCCACCCGGGCTCCCCGCTGCCTTATGGTGGTGAAGGCCTCGTGCCCCGGGGTGTCAATGAAGACGATGGTGCCCTGGGGGGTCTTCACCTCAAAGGCGCCCACGTGCTGGGTGATCCCCCCGGCCTCCTTCTCGGCGATGCGGCTTTTACGGAGGTAGTCCAAAAGGGTGGTCTTCCCGTGGTCCACGTGGCCCATGATGACCACCACGGGGGGGCGCTTAGGAAGGCTTTTTCGGCGCTCTTCCTCGGCCAGCTTCTCCTGGAGGCCCCGCTGCTCCCTAACCAGCTCCCGCACCGCCTCGGCGTCTTCCTCGCTTAGGGTGGAGGCGTGGGACTTGTAAGCCACCCCCATCTGGTCCAGGAGCTCCAAGAGCTCCTCGTTTTTCATGCCCAGCTCTTTAGCCAGCTGGTAGATCCTGACCTTGGCCATGCATCCCTCCCAGATGCGCCGCCAGGGCCTCGGCCAGGGCTTTGGCCTTGGCCCCGGCGAAGCGCCTTAGCTTCTTCTCCTTCCAGCACTCGGGGTTGTCGGGGCAGACGTAGGCCCCGCGCCCCGGGCGCTTGCCGCTTGGGTCCAGCACGAACCCTTCCGGGGTGAGGAGGATGCGCAGAAGCTCCCCCTTGGGCCGCCTCCTGCGGCAGGCCACGCACATCCGGATGGGAACGTGCCGGCTCATTCGGAAAGATCCTTGAAGAGTTTCTCAAAGGCTTCCTTGGCCCGGGCTTTGCTGGCCTCGGCTTCCTCCTGGGCGGCCCGCCGCAGGGCCTCGTCCAGGTCGGAGATCTCCGCCTCCTCAAAGTGGATGTCGTACCCCGTGAGCTTGGAGGCCAGGCGCACGTTCTGTCCGCCGGTGCCGATGGCCAGGGAGTGCTGGTCCTTGGTCACCTTGACCCGGGCCTTCTTGGCCTCGGGGTCCAGCTCAATGGAGCCCACCTGGGCGGGGGAGAGGGCGTTCCTTATGAACTCCTTGGGGTCCTTGGACCAGAGGATGATGTCCACTTTCTCCCGGCCAAGCTCGGCGGAGACCGCCTGGATCCTTTGCCCCTTGTGCCCGATGCAGGCCCCGATGGGGTCCACGTTGGGGTTGTGGCTGGTGACCGCCACCTTGCTCCGCCGCCCCGGTTCCCGGGCGATGGCCTTGATCTCCACGATCCCCTCGGCGATCTCCGGCACCTCCTGCTTTAGGAGGTATTCCAAGAGCTTCTCGTGAGCCCGGCTCACGATGAGGGAGGGGCCTTTGGCGGAGCGGTCCACCTTTTTCAGGTAGACCTTTAGGCGCTGGCCCGGGTAGTACTTCTCCGTGGGGATCTGCTCGCTCTTGGGCAGGTAGGCCTCCCCCCGGCCCAGCTCCACGAAGACGTTACCCCGGTTGTCCACCCGGGTCACCACCCCGGTGAGGACCTGGCCTTCCTTGTCCTTGTACTCGTTGTAGATGCGGTTGCGCTCCGACTCCTTGAGGCGCTGGGTGAGGATCTGGCGCAGGTCCTGGATGGCCACCCGGGACAGGGACTCGGGGTTAATGGGGAATTCCATCTCGTCCCCCACCTGCACCTCCGGGTCGTACTGGAGGGCCTCGGCCAGGGCGATCTCCTTGTCGGGGTCCTCCACCTTCTCCACCACCCGCCGGACCTCCACCATCTCAATGCGGCCCGTCTGGGGGTCTATGTAGACGTCCACCTCGGGCCCCTTGCCGGCGTCAATCTCCTCTTTTTTGTAGCCTTTTTGTCTTTTTATGTAGGCCTTGCGCAGGGCTTCCTTGAAGGCCTCGAGGATCTCCTCGGTGCTCACGCCCCGCTCCAGGGCCAGCTGCTGCATGGCTTCCACGAACTCCCGGTTCATGCTTCCTCCTACCTAGGCTCCTCGGGCCACTCGGCGAGGTTGGCGCGGAAGGTGCCGATCCTAAGGCGCTTCTCCTCGAGGCCCACCTGGAAGACCACCTCTTCCCCCTCCACCCGGAGGATCCTCCCGGTGAAGCCTCCGGGGCCTTGGACCTTGGCTTTGAGCCCTTGGAAGCGCTCAAAGTGGCGGCGGGTGAAGAGGGGGCGTTTGGGCCCGGGGGACTCCACCAAGAGCTTGTAGCTTCCCGGGATGGGGTCTTCCCGGTCCAAAACCGCCTCTATGGCCCGGCTCGCCGCTTCCAGGTCGGAAAGGCGGATGGGCTTTTCGTCCTTGCGGTCAAGCCGCACCAGGACCTCCCCGGGGGCCTCCCGGACCTCGAGGACCTCCAGGTCCAAAGGGGCCACCGCCTCCTCCACAAGCCGCCAAAGGTCCACCGTGCACCTCCCTCTGCGCCAACCTCCACAAAGGAAGGGTGGGCTTACACCCACCCCCCTCCCTTGGGAGCACTGGCCTAAGTTTACACCCGAAAACCCCTTGACTACAAGCCCTTTAGCCTGCTACACTCAAGGTTGCCGGTCCGAGCCCGGCCCAAACACGGGGGTGAACGGTCTCGACGGGGGTCGCCGAAGGCGTGGCCGCGCGCCGAGGTGCGGGTGGCCTCGTAAAAACCCGCAAACGAATAAAGGCCAACAAGCCTGCTTACGCCCTCGCGGCTTAATGACCGCGACCTCGCCCGGAAGCCCCGCCGGGGGCTCGCCGGAAGCGGGGACACAAACCCGGCTAGCCTGGGGCCACGCCCTCTAACCCCGGGCGAACCTCTAAGAGGGCTCGCTCCTGGCCGCCCGTCCGCGGGCCAAGCCAGGGGGACACCCTAAACGCGGACTACGCGCGTAGAAGCCCGCCGTAGGGACCTTCGGACGGGGGTTCAACTCCCCCCACCTCCACCAAAAGGGGCGCCTTCGGGCGCCCTTTCCCTTTTGGGGTACACTTTTCCCCTCGGGGCTTGGTAAAGTGAAAGAGGTGCCTTGGGCACCTCCTTCGGGGCGGGGTGGAAGTCCCCACCGGCGGTGAAAGCCCGCGAAGCCCCTACTGGGGCCCGACCCGGTGGAATTCCGGGGCCGACGGTGAAAGTCCGGATGGGAGAAGGAGGGCCGGTTTGCGCGACCTGGACGAGCGTTTTCTGCGTAGAGCCCTGCAGCTTGCGGAAAGGGCCCGGGGCCACACGAGCCCGAACCCCCTGGTGGGGGCGGTCCTGGTAAGGGAAGGCCGGATCGTGGGGGAGGGGTACCACCCCAGGGCGGGGGAGCCCCACGCCGAGGTCTTCGCCCTAAGGGAGGCGGGGGAGCTTGCCCGGGGGGCCACCGCCTACGTGAGCCTCGAGCCCTGCGACCACTTCGGCCGCACCCCCCCTTGCTCCCTGGCCCTTTTGGAGGCCGGGGTTTCCCGGGTGGTGGTGGCGGCCCGGGAGGAAAACCCCCTGGCCCGGGGGGGGCTTGACCGGCTGCGGGCGGGGGGGGTCCAGGTGGAGGCGGGCCTTCTGGAAGAGGAGGCCCGGGCCCAGAACGAGGTCTTCTTCACCGTGCAGAAAAAGGGCCTTCCCTTCGTCCTCTGGAAGGCGGCCCTCACCCTGGACGGGAAGGTGGCCGCCCCTTCGGGGGATGCCCGCTGGATCTCCTCGGAGGCGAGCCGCCGCGTGGCCCACGCCTACCGGCAGTGGCTTCCCGCCGTGATGGTGGGGGTGGGGACCGTCCTAAAGGACGACCCCGCCCTCACCGTGCGCCACCCCGACTTCCGCCCTTTTCCCCACATGCTGGAGCCCCCGCCCCTCCGGGACCCCTTGAAGGTGGTCCTGGACACCGAGGCCAGGACCCCGCCCACGGCCCGCCTCTTCCAAAGGGGCCCGAGGGGGGAGCCCGCCCGGGTCCTGGTCTTCGTGGGGGAGGGGGCCTCGAGGGCGCGGGTTTCGGCCTTGGAGGAGGCGGGGGCCCGGGTGGTGGCCCTCCCCCGGGAAGGGGGGCGGGTGGACCTGGAAAGGGCCCTGGCCTTCCTCCTGGAGGAGGGGGTGGACGGGGTTTTGCTGGAGGGGGGGCCGAGGCTTGCCGGGGCCTTTTTGGAAAGGGGCCTGGTGGACAAGCTCGCCCTCTTCCTCGCCCCCCGGATCCTGGGGGAGGGGAGGGGGCTTGCCGAGGGCTTTGGGGTGGAGCGGGTAGCGGAGGCCCTCCGCCTTCGCCTTGCCCGCAGGGAGTGGCTGGGGGAGGACCTCTGGCTTGAGGCCTACCCGGAGGGATAGATGTTCACAGGACTTGTGGAGGAAACCGGAGAGATCCTGAAGGTGGAGGAAGGGCCCTTCCTCCGGGTCCACATCGCCGCCCGGAGGGTGCTGGAGGACCTGAAGGTGGGGGATTCGGTGGCGGTGGACGGGGTCTGCCTCACCGCCGTCCGGGTGGACGGGGAGGGGTTCTGGGTGGAGCTCGCCCAGGAGACCCTCCGCCGCACCGCCCCCACCTGGCGGGTGGGCCACCGCCCCAACCTGGAAAGGGCCTTAAGGGTGGGGGACCGGCTTGGGGGGCACTTCGTCACCGGGCACGTGGACGGGGTGGCGGAGCTCCTTGAGGTGCGGGAGGCCCCGGGGGCCAAGGACTTCTACTTCCTTCCCCCCAAGGCGCTTGCCCCCTACATCGCCGAGAAGGGGAGCGTGGCCCTAAACGGGGTCTCCCTCACGGTGGCGGGGCTTTCGGGGGAGGCCTTTTGGGTCACCCTCATCCCCCACACCCTAAAGGTGACCAACCTGGGGGGGCTTCGGGTGGGGGATGGGGTGAACCTCGAGGTGGACCTCATCGCCCGGTACGTGGCCCGCCTTTTGGGGAGGAGCTGATGGAAGGGCTTGCCAGCGTCCAGGAACTTCTGGAAGAACTCCGCCGGGGCCGCCCCGTGATCCTGGTGGACGACGAGGACCGGGAGAACGAGGGCGACCTCATCATGGCGGCGGAGCACGTGACCCCGGAGTGGGTGAACTTCATGCTGAAGGAGTGCCGGGGCCTCCTCTGCGTGGCCCTCACGGAGGAAAGGGCCAAGGCCCTGGACCTCCCCCTCATGGTGGAGAAGAACCAAGACCCCCAGGGGACCCGCTTCACCGTGAGCGTGGACGCCCGGGGGACCACCACGGGAATCAGCGCCTACGAGCGGGCGGCCACCCTAAGGCTTCTCGCCGATCCCGAGGCCACGGCCCAGGACTTCCGCCGCCCGGGGCACGTCTTCCCCCTGGTGGCGAGGCCCGGGGGGGTCCTGCGCCGCGCCGGGCACACCGAGGCCACGGTGGACCTCCTGCGCCTCGCCGGCCTCACCCCTGTGGGCAGCCTCATTGAAATCCTCAAGGAGGACGGCACCATGGCCCGCCTGCCGGACCTCTTGCTCTTTGCCCAAAGGCACGGCCTCAAGGTGGGCACCATCGCCGACCTCATCCGCTACCGCCTGGAGCGGGGGGACCTTTACGTGAGGCGGGAGGCGGAGGCCCTGCTTCCCACCCGTTTCGGGGAGTTCCGCATCCTGGGCTACCGGGATACCCTCACGGGGGAGGAGCACGCCGCCTTGGTCATGGGAAGCTGGGAGCCGGAGGAGCCCGTTTTGGTGCGGATGCACTCGGAGTGCCTCACGGGGGATGCCCTCCACTCCCTAAGGTGCGACTGCGGCTTCCAGCGGGACCTGGCCCTCCAGAGGATCGCAGAGGAGGGAAAAGGGGTCTTGGTCTACCTGAGACAGGAGGGGCGGGGGATCGGCCTTGTGAACAAGATCAAGGCCTACCACCTCCAGGACCAGGGCCTGGACACGGTGGAGGCCAACCTGGCCTTAGGCTTCCCCCCGGACCTAAGGGACTACGGCGTGGGGGCCCAGATCCTCTACGACCTGGGGGTGCGGAAGATGCGCCTTCTCACCAACAACCCCCGCAAGGTCCGGGCCCTTTCCGGCTTCGGCATAGAGATCGTGGAGCGCATCCCCTTGAGGGCCGGGGACAACCCCTACAACGAGCGCTACCTTCAGGCCAAGAAGGAGAAGCTGGGCCACTGGATGGACTGATGCCCCCTTCCTTCGGGGGTAGCATGGGGGTATGCCCGCTTCCTTGGGGCTTCTTAGGGCCCTTGTGCTCCTTCTCCTCCTCCTCGCCTTCCTGGACCCCAAGTGGCCCCGGGAGGGGCGGGTGGTCTACCTCCTGGACTTCTCCCCTTCCGCCCGGGAAGGCGTCTTCGCCCTGGCGGAAAGGCTTCCCAGGGAGGGGATCTTCCTAGCCTTCGCCGAGCGGGTGGAGCGCCTTCCCGCCCCCACGGCCAGGCGGCTGGACCTGGGGGAGAGGACCGATATCCAAAGGGCCTTCCTCGAGGCCCTAAAGCTTTCCCCCGACCGGGTGGTCCTGGTCTCCGACGGGCTTTTCCCGCCCCTTGCCCCGCCTTTCCCCTTGGACGCCCTTTACGTCCCCCCCAAGCCCCACGTGGCCCTAAGCCTCCTTCCCCCGCCCTACCCCCTTTACGGGGAGACGGTGGGGGTGGGGGTGGTGCTGGAGGCCCCCCGCCCCGCCGAGGCCCGCCTGAGGGTGGAGGGGCCGGGAGGGGTTTGGACCCGGACCCTTCGGGTGGAGGGGAGAAAGGTCCTCCCCTACGCCTTCCCCCTAGAGGGGGAGGCGGAGGTTTGGGCGGTGGCCGAGGGGCCTTGGGGAAGGAGCGAGGCCCGCTTGCGCCTTGCCCCCGCCGACCGGGCCAGGGCCTTGGTCCTGGGGGACCCGGCTTTGGCCCGCTACCTCGAGGCCCAGGGCTTCCAGGTGGAGGAAGGGCCCTTCCGGCTTCCCCTCGAGGCCGACCTGGTGGCGGTGGGCCTTGGGGTCTTGGACCTCCCCGAGGGAGCCCCCGAGGCCTTGAGGGCCTACCTCCACCGGGGCGGGGGGCTCCTTTTCACCGCCACCCCCAGGGGGCTTTTCTTCGGGGGGTGGGACCGGGTCTTGCCGGAAGACCTGCCCCTGAAGCCCCTGGGCCGGGAGGGGGCGGCCTTGGTCCTGGTCCTGGACGTCTCGGGGAGCATGGAGGGGGAGAAGCTCTCCCTGGCGGTGGCCGCCGCCTTGGAGCTCATCGGCACCGCCACCCCCGAGGACCGGGTGGGGGTGGTGGTCTTCGCCTCCGGCCACCGGGTCCTCTTCCCCCCAAGGCCCATGACCCTCCAGGCCAAAAAGGAGGCCCAAAGCCTCCTCCTTTCCTTGCGGGCGGGCGGGGGGACGGTGCTGGGCGGGGCCTTGCGGGAGGCGGTGGACCTCCTTAAGGGGGTCCCCGGGGGGCGGAAGGGGATCTTGGTCCTTACCGACGGCCAGGTGGCGGACGACCGGGAGGCCCTCTTGGCCCTGGCGGCGGGAGCGGGGGCGGAGGTCTCCGCCATCGCCTTGGGGCAGGACGCCGACGCCCCTTTGCTAGAGGCCCTGGCCCGACGGGGCGGGGGGCGGTTCTACCGGGCGGCCACCCCTAAGGAGCTTCCCCGCCTCTTCCTAAGGGAGGGGCAGGAGGTCTTCCGCGGCGGGGCTTTGGAGGGGCGCTTTCCCGTGGAGAAGGCCCCCCACCCCCTCACCGAGCCCTTCGCCTTCCCGCCTTTGGAGGTCCTCCTGCCCGCCCGGGCCGAGCCTTGGGCCGAGGTCCTCCTAAGAAGCGGGGAGCGGGCCCTTTTGGCCCTGGGGGAAAGGGGAGAGGGGCGGGTTGCCGCCTTGGCCACGGACCTTTCCCGCTCCTGGCGGGACTTCGCCGGGGCCGCTCCCTTCCTCGGGGGGCTTGCCCGCTACCTGGCGGGGGCCGGGCGGGCCCTCGCCCTCTACGCCTACCCCGAGGGGGAGGGGGTGCGGGTGGTGGTCTTGGGCCGCCTCGAGGCCCCACGCCTCCTCGCCGGGGGGAAGGAAACCCCCCTCCTCCCGGCGGGCCCCGGCCGCTTTGAGGGGGTGGCCCGGGGGGAAGGGGTGCTCCTGGACGGCAAGCGGCGCATCCCCCTAAGCCTCCCCCTCCCGGGAGAGTGGACCCCAAGGGACGGGGAGGCCACCCTAAGGGCCATGGCGGAGGCCACAGGGGGGCGGCTCCTTTCCCCGGAGGAGGCGGGGCGGGGGGTGAGGCGCCCCTTGCCCTTAAGGCCCTACCTCCTCTTAGCGGCTTTGCTCCTCTTTCTCTTGGAGCGCTTCCTTGAGGCCAGGGTGCCCCGGGGCACACTCCGCGAAGGGGCCCCGGGCTAAGCTGCCCTTAGAAAGGAGGCGTTATGGACCGGAGGCGGTTTATCCAGGGGGCGGGTCTACTCCTGGCGGGGGGTGTGGCCTTGGGCCAGGCCTCGAGGCGGGCCCCCAAGGGGGTGAACGGGGGCGGGTTCTACCGGTTTGGCCTCGGGGGGATCACGGCGGTCATCCTCTCCGACGGCCAGTCCCCCCCGGGGCCCCTCCTCCCCAACTGGGGGGCGAACCCCGAGCTCCAGGAGGCCTTCCGCAGGACCTTGGAGGAGAACTTCCTCAACCCCGAGGCCACCCGCAACAACTTTAACCCCGTCCTTCTGGACCTGGGGGAGGCCCGGCTTCTGGTAGACACGGGCCGGGGCCAGGCCGCCGGGGGAAGGCTTCTAGACCATCTGGCCCTGGCGGGCTACGCCCCCGAGGACATCACCCACGTCTTCCTCACCCACGGCCACCCCGACCACATCGGGGGCCTGGTGGACGGGATGGGGCGGCCGGTCTTCCCCCAGGCGGTGCACCTCATGGGGAGGGTGGACCTGGAGTTCTGGCTGCAAAACCCCTCCCAGGCGGTGGAGCGGGCCCTCGTCCCCTTGCGGGAGCGGATCCGGCCCGTGGAGGACGGGGAGGAGATCCTCCCCGGGGTGCGGGCGGTGGCCTCCTTCGGCCACACCCCCGGGCACATGAGCCTGGAGGTGGTCTCCCAGGGGAAGAAGCTCTTCGTCTTCGGGGATGCCGCCGGCCACTACCTCCTTTCCCTGCGCTTCCCCCAGGCCTACCTGGGTTTTGACATGGACAAGGCGCGGGTGGTGGAGACCCGGGCCCGGCTTTTCCGTAAGGTCTCCGAGGAAAAGAGCCTCATCACCGCCTACCACTTCCCCTGGCCCGCCCTGGGCTACATTCGCCGGGAAGGGGAGGGGTACGCCTTCGTCCCCGCTTTCTTTGAGTTCTAGGGTGTGTGCAAAGATCACACGGGAAGGAGGTGACCCCCCTTACCCTGGGGCTATGTTCCACTGGGACGACGAGCTGGAAGGCCGCATCCGGGCGGAAACCGCCCATCACCGCCTCCACCAAAGCCACCTGGAAAGGCTTCTAGAGGAGGCCCAAAAGGAGATCCTGGACCTGCGCCTGCGCCTTTGGAACCTGGAGCGGGAAAACGCCCTCCTGCGCCAAGAGAACAAGGCCCTGGCAGTGGAAAGGGCCATCCCCGAGGGGACCCTCGCCCCGGTTAAAGCCCTTTTGGAGGAGGCTTGGTTGGAGCTGGTCCTAAGGGGTTGGCCGCGGGTGGCCGAGCTGGGGGAGCTTATCCACCAGCTGGAGCGTCTTCTGAACGCCCGAACCCCTCGCCGATCTGAACGAGAACCGCCTCCCCCCGCACCGTGAGGGTCTCCTCGGCGTAAAGCTCGGTCTCCACCACCACCTTCCTCCCCTTCACCTCCTTGGGCCGGCCCACCAGGCGGAGTTCCGGGCCCAAAGGGGTGGGCTTCAGGAAGTCCACCTTGAGGCTTGCGGTGACGAAGCGCAAGGGAGCCTCCTCGAGGCTCACCCCTTCCGCCGCCGCCTTGGCCGCGGCGGCGGTGGCGGTGGAGTGGCAGTCCACCAAAGAGGCCAAAAGCCCCCCGTAGACGAAGCCGGGGATGGCGGTGTGGTGGGGCTTTGGGGTGAAGCGGGTTTCGCTTTCCCCCCTTTCGGGGTGCCAGTAGGTCTCAATGCGAAGGCCCTGGGCGTTCAGGTAGCCGCACCCGTAGCAGTGGGCCCACTCCGGGGGGTAGTAGAGCTGGATGGCCTTCATGCGAGCCCCTGGGCCTTCCAGCGCTCGGGCACGGCCCGCTTCAGGAAGTCCACGATCTCCTGGGTGCTGGTGCCGGGGCCGAAGACGGCGGCCACCCCCAGCGCCTTGAGCTTGGGCACGTCCTCGTCGGGGATGATCCCGCCGCCGAAGAGGAGGATGTCCGAGGCTCCCTGCTCGTCCAATAGGCGCTTCACCTCCCGGAAGTAGTGCATGTGGGCCCCGGAGAGGATGGAAAGCCCTATAGCGTCCACGTCCTCCTGGATAGCGGCGGAGACGATCATCTCCGGGGTTTGGCGGAGCCCGGTGTAGATCACCTCCATCCCCGCGTCCCTCAAGGCCCGGGCCACCACCTTGGCCCCGCGGTCGTGGCCGTCCAGGCCCGGCTTGGCGATGAGCACCCGGATGCGCCGATCCACGCCTTGCATCTTACCCCTCCTACACGTAGGCCGGCTCCTGGTAGGTGCCGTAGACCTCCCTCAGGACGTCCATCATCTCCCCCAGGGTGCAGTAGGCTAGGGCGCACTCCACGAAGTGGGGCATGGTGTTCTGCCCCTCCACCGCCGCCCGCCTAAGGCCCTCTAGGGCCTCCTCCACCCGCTTGGGGTCCCGCTCCCGGCGGACGCGGGCCAGGCGCTCCGCCTGGACCCTTTCCACCTCGGGGTCTACGAGCTGGATGGGGACCTTTAGGGGGATCTCGTCGGTGAAAGCGTTCACCCCCACGATGATCCGCTCCTTGCGCTCCACCTCCTGCTGGTAGCGGTAGCTGGCCTCGGCGAGCTCCCGGAGGAAGTACCCCTCCTCAATGGCCCGCACCACCCCTCCCATGTGGCGGATCTCCTCAATGATCTCCATGGCCTGGCGCTCCATCTCGTCGGTGAGCCACTCCACGTAGTAGCTCCCCGCCAGGGGGTCAATGGTGTGGGTGACGCCCGTCTCGTAGGCGATGATCTGCTGGGTCCTGAGGGCGATGGTGGCCGACTCCTCCGTGGGCAGGGCCAGGGCCTCGTCGTAAGCGTCGGTGTGGAGGCTTTGCACCCCCCCAAGCACCGCCGCCAGGGCCTGGATGGCCACCCGGGCGATGTTGTTCAGGGGCTGCTGGGCGGTGAGGGAGACCCCGGCGGTCTGGGCGTGGGTGCGGAGCATCCAGCTTTGGGGGTTCTTGGCCCCGTAGCGGTAGCGCATCTCCTTGGCCCAGATGCGCCTTGCCGCCCGGAACTTGGCGATCTCCTCAAAGAAATCGTTGTGCACGTCAAAGAAGAAGCTGATCCTGGGGGCGAACTCGTCAATGTCCAGGCCCCGCTTGAGGGCCGCCTCCACGTACTCAAAGCCGTCCGCCAGGGTCCAGGCGAGCTCCTGCACCGCCGTAGAGCCCGCCTCCCGGATGTGGTAGCCGGAGACGGAGATGAAGTTCCACTTGGGGACGTTTTTGGGGCCCCACTCAAAGGTGTCGATGACCAGCTTCATGCTGGGCTCGGGGGGGAAGATGTACTCCTTCTGGGCGATGAACTCCTTGAGGATGTCGTTTTGGATGGTGCCCCCGAGCTTTTTCCAGTCGTAGCCCTTTTTCTTGGCCACCGCCAGGTACATGGCCCAGATGGCGTTGGCGGGGGAGTTGATGGTCATGGAGGTGGTGACCTCCTCGAGGTTAATCCCCTCAAAGAGGACCTCCATGTCGGCGAGGCTACTGACCGCCACCCCGCACTTTCCCACCTCCCCCTTGGCCAGGGGGTGGTCCGAGTCGTAGCCCATGAGGGTGGGGAGGTCAAAGGCCACGCTTAGGCCCGTCTGCCCCGCCTTGAGGAGCTTCTTGAAGCGCTCGTTGGTCTGCTCGGCGGTGCCGAACCCGGCGAACATCCGCATGGTCCAAAGCCGGGAGCGGTACATGGAGCCGTAGACCCCCCGGGTGTAGGGGAACTCCCCGGGAAAGCCCCGCTTCTCCTCGTACTCCGGGTCCAGGACCCCGATGTCCTCCGGGGTGTAGAGGGGCTCTGGGGCGATGTCCGAGAGGGTGCGGTGGGCGATGGGCCGCTCGGGGATCTTCTCCAGGCTCTTCCTATAGGTCTCCCTGAGCCAGTCGTGCTTCTTGCGCATGGGGGCCTCCTTTGCCCCATAGTTTACGCTTTTTTGCCGGGAAGGAAAAGAGCGTTAGGCTATACCCGCTTCCGCTCGCTTTCCGGCTCCACGTGGATGGTGATCACCAGGCCGGGGAAGGCCTCGGCCAAGGCCCTTTCCAGCTCGTCGCAGAGGCGGTGGGCCTCCGCCACCGGGGTCTTGCCCGGCACCACCAGGTGGAACTCCAGGAAGGTCCTGGGGCCCGCCCTCCGGGTCTTGAGGTCGTGGACCTCGAGGGCCCTTCCCCGGATGCGCTCCTGGAGGAAGGCGCGGATCTGCTCCACCTCCTCCGGGGGAAGGCCCTCGTCCATAAGCCCGCCCACCGAGTGGCGCACCAGGCGGAAGCCTATGAGGAGGATGTTCCCCGCCACCAAAAGGGCCAGAAGAGGGTCTAAGACCCAAAGCCCCGTGAGCCCGGAAAGCCCCACCCCGAGGAGGACCCCCGTGGAGGTGAGGACGTCGGAGAGGACGTGGTGCCCGTCGGCGATGAGGGCGGGGGAACGGTGGCGGCGGCCCTCTTCTAGTAGGTGATAGGCCAGAAGGCCGTTTAAGAGGGTGGCGAGGAGGCTCACCCCAAGCCCGGGACCGAGGCCCTCTAGGGGCACGGGGTGAAGGAGGCGGGGGAGGGCCTCCTTGGCGATGAGGAGGGCGGCCACCACCACCAAGACCCCTTCCAGCACGGCGGAGAAGTACTCGGCCTTGGTGTGGCCGAAGGGGTGGTTCTGGTCTGGCGGCTTGCGGGCGACCCGGAGGGCGAGGAGGGCGGCGAGGGCCGCGGCCACGTTCACCAAGGACTCGAGGGCATCCGAAAGCAGGGCCACCGAGCCCGTGAGCCCATAGGCCAGGGTCTTGAGCCCCAGGACGAGGAGGGCGACCACGAGGCTCAACCGGGCGGCGCCTTCGGCCATCTAGGCCCCTTCTTCCACCGCCTCCTTCTTTGGCTTGAGAAGGGGGAAGAGAAGGACATCCCTTAAGGAGGGCTGGTCCGTGAGGATCATGGCGAGGCGGTCTATCCCGAGGCCAAGCCCCGCCGCCGGGGGCATCCCGTACTCCAGGGCCAGGAGGAAGTCCTCGTCGGGCTCGGGGGCCTCCTCGTCCCCCGCTTGGCGGCGCCGGGCCTGCTCCAGGAAGCGCTCCCTCTGGTCCAGAGGGTCGTTGAGCTCGGAGTAGCAGGGGGCAAGCTCCATTCCCCCGGCGTAAAGGTCCCAGCGCTCCACAAGCCCGGGCTTCTCCCGGTGCCGCTTGGCCAGGGGGCTGATGGCCAGGGGGAAGTCAAAGACGAAGGTGGGGTCCTGGAGCTCGGGTTCCACGTAGAGGCCGAAGAGCTTGTCCAAAAGCTTGTAGCTCGGGACGTGGGCGAGCTCGGGGTGATGGGCGTCGGCCCAAAGCCTTAGGCGCTCCAGGTCCAGGGGGTCAAAGGGGAGGCCCGCCTTCTCCTTCAGGGCCTCCACGAAGGAGATGCGCTTGAAGGGCGGGGTGAAGTCCAAGGTGCGGCCCTGGTAGGGGATCTTGTAGGTGCCGAAGAGGTGGTACACGAGCCCCGAGAGGAGCTCCTCCACGAGGCTCGCCATGTCCAGGTAGTCGGCGTAGGCCCAGTAGGCCTCCAGCATGGTGAACTCGGGGTTGTGGTTGTGGTCAATCCCCTCGTTGCGGAAGTTGCGCCCGATCTCAAAGACCTTTTCAAACCCGCCCACGAGGAGGCGCTTGAGGTAGAGTTCCAGGGAGATCCGCAGGAAGAACTCGTGGTCTAAAGCGTTGTGGTAGGTCTTGAAGGGCCGGGCCTCCGCCCCGCCGGTGGTGGGCTGGAGGATGGGGGTTTCCACCTCCAAAAACCCCTTCTCCTCAAAGAAGCGGCGGATGTAGCGCACCATCTCCGTGCGCCTGCGGAAGACCTCCCGCACCTCGGGGTTGACGATGAGGTCCAGGTAGCGCTGGCGGTAGCGCACCTCCTTGTCCCGGATCCCGTGCCACTTGTCGGGAAGGGGGTGGAGGCTTTTCACCAGGGGGGTCCAGTCCAGGATCTTGACGGTGACCTCCCCGGTCTTGGTGGTGAAGACCGTGCCCTTGACCCCTAGGATATCCCCCACGTCCAGCTTCTTCAAAAGCTCGTAGCGGGGGGTGAGGTCCTTTTGGAAGTAGAGCTGGATCTTCCCCGTCTCGTCCAGGAGGTGGGCGAAGGTGACCTTGCCCATGCGCCTCAGGGCCACCAGGCGGCCCGCCACCGCCACCTCCTCGGGCCACTCCGTCTCGGGGGGGGCTCCCTTTTTGGCCTCGAGGATCTCCCGGGCGCTATGGGTCTTGGGGTAGCGGTAGGGGTAGGGGGCGAACCCCGCCTCCACCAGGGCCTCGAGGTTCTTCAGCCGTTGCTGGGTCTGCTCGTTCATCGTCCTAGCCGCGGATGGCCACCACCCGGTACTCCCGCTTGCCCTTGGGGGTCTCTAGGGTGAGGACGTCCCCCACCCGGTGGCCCAGGAGGGCCTTGCCCATGGGGGAGGCGTCGGAGATCTTCATGGGGGTTTCCAGGACGCTGGCCTCGGCGGGGGAGACCACCTGGACCAAAAGGTGCTCCCCGCTCAGGGGGTCTTCCAGCTCCACCACCGAGCCGAGCCCGATCACCTCGCCCCCCGGGCCCTCGATGATCACCGCCCGGGAGAGGGCATCCTCCAGGGCGTCAATCCGGGCCTCAATCCGGGCCTTCTCCTGCTTGGCCGCCTCGAGGCCCGAGTCGTCGTAGTCGTCGGAGGACTCCATGAGCTCCTGCAGGATCTTGGTGGCCTCCTGGAGGCGTTCCCGCTCCTGCTCTAGCTGCTTCATGAGCCTTTCGTAGCCGGCCTTGGTTAGCTTCACCTCGCGCGCCATAACCCACCTCGTAAGTCATGGAGGCCGGCCTTTGCCGACCTCCCGGCCCCGTGGCCCCATTCTCAGGTGAGTATACCCCGAAGGAGGATTTCCCTCAAACGCCGGGGCGGGGCGTGGCTTGCACAGCTTTGGGTGTCCAGGCAGAGGACCAGGTAGCGGAGGTGCTCCCGCTTTCCCCCCACCGCATGGCGGAAGAAGCCTAGGGCGCTTCCCGAGAGGTGGCGGTGGCAGGCCTCGCACACCTGGGGCCTTTGGGCGGTCCCCGGTAGGGGTTCCAGCTCCAGGCGGAGCTCCGGGGGGCCTTTTTCCAGGATCACCACCCGCCCCTCCTCGTCCCGGTAGTAGAGGATCTCCCCCAGGGGGAGGAGTTCAGGGGAGGTTCCTGGAAAAAGCTCCAGGATTAACTCCCGCTCCTCGTGTTCCATACCCCTAGCTTAGTCCAAGCCGGGCGAGGAGGGGGGGGAGAAAAAGCCAGGCTCCCACCCCCAGGGCCACCAGGCTCGCCAGGAGGACCGCCGCCGCCGCGGTGTCCTTGGCCCGCTTGGCCAGGGGGTGGTAGACGGGGGTGATGAGGTCGGTGAGGGCCTCGAGGGCGGTGTTCAAAAGCTCTAGGGAAAGGACGAGGCCCGCTAGGAGCAGGACGGGCAGGGGGTCCACCCCGAGCCAAAGGGCGAGCCCCACCGCCAAAAGCCCCAAGAGGACCTCAATGCGGAAGTTCCGCTGCACCCGCCAGGCGTAGGCGAGGCCCTCAAAGGCGTAGCCGAAGGAGCGCAAGACCCCCTTTAGAGGGCGAGGATCCTCTCTTGGACGCGGCGGAAGCCTTCCCAATCCTCCTCCTTCTGGTGGTCGTGGCCCAAAAGGTGCCAAAGGCCATGGGCCGCCAGGACCAGGACCTCTTCCTCCAGGGAGGCCCCCCGGGCCTCGGCCTGCCTCCTCGCCGTGTCCAGGCTGATCCAGATGTCCCCCAGGTGGGGGGGCACGAAGGGGTCCCCGGGCTCGTAATGGGGGAAGGAGAGGACGTCCGTGGCCTCGTCCTCCCCCCACCACGCTCGCTTGAGGGCCCGGAGGCGGCGGTCCCCGGTGAGGATCACCGTCACCTCCTTGTCCCCCACGCCGAGCTCCTCCATGAGCCGGGAGAGGGCCCGGCGGAGCCGGGGCCTAAGCCCCTTGGGGGGGCGTTTGTTGACCACCACCTCCACCACGCTCCGCCTCCTCGTAGGCCTTGATGATCCGGGCCACCAGGGGGTGGCGCACCACGTCCGACTCCTTGAAGTAGATGAAGGCGATGCCCTCTATGCCCTTGAGGATACGGGTGGCCTCCACCAGCCCCGACCGCTGGTGCTTGGGCAGGTCAATCTGGGTGACGTCGCCGGTGATCACCATCTTGGAGGAGAAGCCCATGCGGGTCAGGAACATCTTCATCTGCTCCGGGGTGGTGTTCTGGGCCTCGTCCAGGATGATGAAGGCATCGTTCAGGGTGCGGCCTCGCATGAAGGCCAAGGGGGCCACCTCAATGATCCCCGACTGCAGGTACTGCTCAAAGCGCTCGGCGTCAATCATGTCAAAGAGGGCGTCGTAGAGGGGCCTTAAGTAGGGGTCCACCTTGGCCTGGATGTCCCCCGGCAGAAAGCCCAGCTTCTCCCCCGCCTCCACCGCCGGGCGGGTGAGGACGATGCGCTTCACCTTGCGGGCCCTTAGGTGGCTCACCGCCATGGCCACCGCCAGGTAGGTCTTGCCCGTGCCGGCGGGGCCGATGCCGAAGGTGATGTCGTGCTGGGCGATGGCCTCCACGTAGCGCCTTTGCCCCGGGGTCTTGGGGCGGAGGCGGCCCGGGAGGGCGAGCTCCGTCTCGGGGGTGGTGGCCTGGTAAAGGCCCTCCCCCTCCTGGGCCAGGGCCACCGCCTGTTCCAAGGTGGGCTCGTCCAGCTCCGCCCCCTGGCGGAGGAGGGCGAGGAGGTCCCGCACCACGCTTTCCGCCACCTTCACCGCCTCGAGGTCGCCGGAAAGCTCCACCTGCTCCCCGCGGACCACGAGCTTTAACCGGTCCCCGAAGGCCTCGCGGAAAAGGGCCCGGAGCTTCTTTAGGTTTTTGTCCGCCTGGCCCAAAAAGGCCAGGGTTTCCTCGGGTTTTAGGGGGATTAGAACCCTTTGGGCCTCTTCAGGATTTCGTGCCATATCACCCCCTTGAGAAGGCTTTCCCGGTCGGTGGTGAGGAGGCGCTTCCTCTTGGGCTTTGGTGCCCCTTCCTCCTTCTCCTCGCGGAAGCGGACCTCCAAGGGCTTCCGTTCCGGGGCCACGGGTCTTTCCAGGCTCTCCCCTTCCTTAGGGGGGGAGGTTGGGGGGAGGACGGGTTGCGGCTTGGGTTTGGGCCGGGGCTTGGCCCGGGGTTTGGGAGCGGGCTCGGGCATGGGCAAGTCCTCGGGGAAGCCGGGGGGTGTGGCGGGAGGGCGCCTCAGGCCCTGGAGGGCGGGGAGGACGATGAAGAAGAGAAGGAAGAGGAGGCCCAAAAGGTCGTCTAAGCTCATTCCTCACCCTCGGGCTTGGCCGCGCGGCTGATGGACTCCCGCATGTCGGTGTCCGCCTCGATGTTCTTGAGGCGGTAGTAGTCCATCACCCCCAGGTTCCCCTTCTTCAAGGCCTCGGCCAGGGCCAGGGGCACCTGGGCCTGGGCCTCCACCAGCTTGGCCCGCATGGCCTCCACCAGGGCCCGGTTTTCTTGCTCGGCGGCCACCGCCATGGCCCGGCGCTCCTCCGCCTTGGCCTGGGCGATCTTCTTGTCGGCCTCCGCCTGGTCAATCTGGAGCTGGGCCCCGATGTTCTTGCCCACGTCCACGTCGGCGATGTCCACGGAGAGGATCTCAAAGGCGGTGCCGGCGTCTAGGCCCTTTTCCAAAACGGTCTTGGAGATGCGGTCCGGGTTCTCCAGGACCTCCTTGTGGGAGTTAGCGCTGCCGATGGTGGTGACGATCCCTTCCCCCACCCGGGCGATGATGGTCTCCTCCCCGGCCCCGCCCACCAGGCGGTCAATATTGGCCCGCACCGTGACCCTGGCGGTGGCGAGGAGCTGGATCCCGTCCTTGGCCACCGCGGCCACCATGGGGGTCTGGATCACCTTGGGGTTCACGCTCACCCGCACCGCCTCCAGGACGTCCCGCCCCGCCAGGTCAATGGCCGCCGCCCGGTCAAAGGTGAGCTTGATCCCCGCCTTGTCGGCGGCGATGAGGGCGTCCACCACCCGATCCACGTTGCCCCCGGCCAGGTAGTGGGCCTCGAGGCGGTCCAGCCGCACGTCCAGCCCCGCCTTGGTGGCCTTGATGAGGGGGTAGATGATCTTGGCCGGGGGAACGCGCCTTAGCCGCATGGCCACCAGGGTGAGGAGGGGAACCCTAACCCCAGCCGCCCAGGCGGAGATCCAAAGGCCTACGGGGATGAAGCTGAAGAAGAGGAAGACGAAGACGAGGACCAAAAGGGCCAGAAAGAGTACACCGAGTCCTTCCATAGCTATTCCTCCAAAGGTTCCACCAGCACCGTGGGCCCCCGCACCTCCACCACCCGGATGGCGGTGCCCTTGGGGATGAAGCCCCGGTGGGCCACCACGTCCACCCGCTTGGCCCCAAACTGGGCCACGCCCCCGGGCCTTAGGTCGGTGAGGGCGGTGCCGATGGCCCCCACCTCCACCGCCTCCTCCGTGGCGTGCTCGGCGATGGCGCTTTCCAGGACGAGGGCCCTTGCGGGCCGGGTCCTAGGCAGGTAGCGGAAGACCAGGACAAGGCCCAGGCCCAAGGCGATCACCGCGATGGCCAGGACCATGAGGGCGTTTTCCCCGAAGGTGAAGTAGACGGAGGCCAGGATGGCCCCCACCCCCAAGGCCCCGGCGATGCCGAAGCCCGGGAAGAGGAAGGCCTCGGCCAGGAGGAGCCCCACCCCCAGGAAGAAGAGGAGGAGCTCAAAGGCCCCGGAAAGCCCCGCAAGCCACCCCCCGGCGAAGTAGAGGGCGAGGAAGAGAAGCCCCAGAGCCCCCGCCACCCCAAACCCCGGGGTGAAAAGCTCCACCAAAAGGAGGAGAAGGCCCAAGGCGAGGAGGATCCCCGCCACGGCGGAGCTCGTGAGGAAGCGGGCCACCTGGACCCTGGGGCCGGGGGTGAGGCGCTCGGTCTCGGGGCTCAGGCCCGCCTGCCTCAAGGCTTCCCCCAGGCTCCCCGCCTTGAAGTCCGCCACCTTGAGCTCCACCGCCTTGTCCGCCGAGAGGGTGAGGGGCTCCCCTTTGGCGGAAAGCCCCGGGACCTCGAGGCTCGGGTCCACCATGGCCTCGGCCAGCTCCACGGGCCTGCCCCGGGCCTCGGCCACCGCCCGGAACTTGCCCTTGAGGGCGGAGATCACCTTTTGGTCCGCGGCCTGAGGCTCCTGGAAGGGCAGGGCCACCACGGGGAGGGCGGCCCCGATCTCCGAGCCCGGGAGCATGGCGATCTGGCGGCAGGAGAGGGCGATGAGGGCCCCGGCGGAGAAGGCGTTTTGCACCACGGCCAGGGTGGGGAGGGGGGTCTGGAGGATCCGGTCGGCGATGCGGATGGCGGCGTCCACCCGCCCCCCCGGGGTGTCTATGAGGAAGGCCACGCCGCTCGCCCCTTCCCTTTCGGCCCGGGTTAGGGCCTTCTCCACGAAAACCGCCAAGGCGGGGTCAATCTCTCCTTCTATGGGGATGAGGTAGGTCTTCCCCAGGGCCAGGGGAAGGAGGAAGACCAGAACCCAGAGCCTTTTCACCGCCCTTATTCTATAGGCCCCCCGGGAAGAAGTGTACCCCAAGCCGCGCTATCCTTAAGGGGATGCTGCGCTTCGCCGTGCTGGGCCACCCCGTGGCCCACTCCCTCTCCCCGGCCATGCACCGCTTCGCCCTGGAAAGCCTGGGGCTTAAGGGGGTTTACGAGGCCCTGGACACGCCCTTGGAGGCGCTTCCCGGGCGGCTAGAGGCGGTGCGGGAGGGCTATAGGGGGGTGAACCTCACCCTGCCCTTGAAGGAGGCGGCCCTGGGGCTTTTGGACTGGGTCTCCCCCGAGGCCCAAAGGATCGGGGCGGTGAACACCGTGCTCAACGTGGAGGGGAGGCTTCTTGGCTTCAACACCGACGCCCCGGGTTTTTTGGAGGCCTTAAAGGCGGGGGGGATTCCCCTAAAGGGCCCCGCCCTCGTCCTTGGGGCGGGGGGTGCGGGGCGGGCGGTGGCCTTCGCCCTGAAGGAAGCGGGCCTCGAGGTCTGGGTCTGGAACCGCACCCCAGAAAAGGCCCGCGCCCTGGCGGAGGCCTTCGGCCTGGAGGCCGTCCCCTTGGAAAAGGCGCGGGAGGCCAGGCTCCTGGTGAACGCCACCCGGGTGGGCCTGGAAGACCCCCAGGCCACGCCCTTGCCCCCAGAACTCTTCCCTCAGGAGGGGGCGGCGGTGGACCTGGTCTACAAGCCCCTTTGGACCCGCTTCCTAAAGGAGGCCCAGGCCAGGGGCCTTAAGGTGCAGACCGGGCTTCCCATGCTGGCCTGGCAGGGGGCCTTGGCCTTCCGCATCTGGACGGGCCTTCTCCCCGACCCCGAGGGGATGGAGCGGGCGGCCCTCGAGGCTTTGGGGGAATAAAATGAACCCATGAGGTTTCGCCGGGTACAGGTGGTGCTGGAGGAAGCCGAGTGGGCCAAGGTTAAGCGCTTGGCCTGGAGGCTCCGCCTGGCCCGGGGGCGTCCGGTGAGCGCTCAGGAAGTGCTGCGGGAGCTGGTGACCCGGGGGCTTAGGGAGGAGGCGCGCCCCAAGGAGGCGTACCAGGAGGTCCTCGAGGCCCTTCGTCTTCTAGGGGAGGAGGCCGTCGAGGGGCGGGATTTCCTGGAGGAGGACCGTCAAGCCCATGACGAGCGCCTGGGTGCTTGACGCCTCCGTGGCCGTGGTCGCAGTTACGGGGCACCCTTTGCGCGCTAAAGCGCAAGGGCTTTTGCAACGGGCAATCCAAGAGGAGCGGCTTCTTCTTGTCCCTCGGCTCTTTGCCTCTGAGGTGGCCTCGGCGCTACGGCGAGCGGCGTTTCACGGTGCCTTGACCCAGGAGGCGGCGGAGCGATCTTTGTATCTCATCCTAAAGCTTCCTTGGGTCTACACCCGGGATGAGGACTTGGCCCTATCCGCTTTGCGCTGGGCGGCCAGGCTGGGTCAGGTGCGGGCCTACGATGCTTTTTATGTGGCTCTGGCGGAGGCGGAAGGGGCCGAGTTCTGGACGGCGGATGGCCGTTTGGTGCAGGGGTTAAGAGCCTTGGGATTTTCCCGGGCCCGGGCGCTTGCGGAGGACCTGTGAGCCTCACCCTGGCGGGCTTGGTGATCCACGAGGAGGTGATCCGGAAAAGCCGCTTCATCGCCAAGGCGGCCCCCGTGGCCTCCGAGGCGGAGGCCCTGGATTTTCTTGAGAAAAACCGGGAAGAAGAGGCCACCCACAACGTCTACGCCTACAAGATAGGCTCCCTCTACCGCTTTTCCGACGACGGGGAGCCCTCGGGCACCGCCGGCAAACCCGTCCTCCACGCCATAGAGGCCCAGGGGCTGGACCGGGTAGCGGTCCTGGTGGTGCGCTACTTCGGCGGGGTGAAGCTGGGGGCGGGGGGGCTCGTGCGGGCCTATGGGGGGGTGGCGGCGGAGGCCTTGAGGCGGGCGCCCAAGGTCCCCTTGGTGGAGCGAGTGGCGCTCGCCTTCCTCGTGCCCTTCGCCGAGGTGGGCCGGGTCTACGCCCTCCTGGAGGCCCGCGCCCTAAAGGCCGAGGAGACCTACACCCCGGAGGGCGTGCGCTTCGCCCTCAAGCTCCCCGAGTCCGAGTGGGAAGGCTTTCTCCAGGCGCTCCTGGATGCCACCCGGGGCCAGGTCGCCCTGGAGTAGCATGGAGGCGATGCTTCCGCTCTTTGAACCCAAAGGCCGGGTCCTTTTGGTGGACGGCCATCACCTGGCCTACCGCACCTTCTTCGCTCTGAAGGGCCTCACCACAAGCCGCGGGGAGCCGGTGCAGGCGGTCTACGGCTTCGCCAAGAGCCTTCTTAAGGCCCTGAAGGAGGATGGGTACAAGGCCGTCATCGTGGTCTTTGACGCCAAGGCCCCCTCCTTCCGCCACGAGGCCTACGAGGGCTACAAGGCGGGCCGCGCCCCCACCCCCGAGGACTTCCCCCGGCAGCTTGCCCTCATCAAGGAACTGGTGGACCTCTTGGGGCTAAAGCGCCTCGAGGTGCCCGGCTATGAGGCGGACGACGTCCTGGCCACCCTAGCCAAGAAGGCGGAAGGGGAGGGTTACGAGGTGCGGATCCTCACCGCCGACCGGGACCTTTTCCAGCTCGTCTCCGACCGCGTCGCCGTCCTCCACCCCGAGGGCCACCTCATCACCCCGGAGTGGCTTTGGGAGAGGTACGGCCTGAAGCCCGAGCAGTGGGTGGACTTCCGCGCCCTCGTGGGGGACCCCTCCGACAACCTCCCGGGGGTCAAGGGCATCGGGGAAAAAACCGCCCTCAAGCTCCTCAAGGAGTGGGGAAGCCTGGAAAACCTTCTCAAGAACCTGGACCGGGTGAAGCCGGAAAGCGTCCGGGAGAAGATCCGGGCCCACCTGGAGGACCTCAGGCTCTCCCTGGAGCTTTCCCGGGTGCGCACCGACCTCCCCCTGGAGGTGGACTTCGCCAAGCGGGGCGAGCCTGACCGGGAGGCCCTGAAGGCCTTTTTGGAGAGGCTGGAGTTCGGAAGCCTCCTCCACGAGTTTGGCCTCCTCGAGGCCCCCGCCCCCCTGGAGGAGGCCCCCTGGCCCCCGCCGGAAGGGGCCTTCGTGGGCTTCGTCCTCTCCCGCCCCGAGCCCATGTGGGCGGAGCTTCGGGCCCTGGCCGCCGCCAAAGAGGGCCGGGTGCACCGGGCGGAAGACCCCATGGGGGGCCTTAGGGACCTAGGGGAGGTCCGGGGGCTTCTCGCCAAGGACCTGGCCGTCTTGGCCCTTCGCGAGGGGCTGGACCTCGCCCCACGGGACGACCCCATGCTCCTCGCCTACCTCCTGGACCCCTCCAACACCACCCCGGAAGGGGTGGCCCGGCGCTACGGGGGGGAGTGGACGGAGGACGCCGCCCACCGGGCCCTCCTCGCCGAGCGGCTCCAACAAAACCTCTTGGAACGCCTCAAGGGAGAGGAAAAGCTCCTTTGGCTCTACCAAGAGGTGGAAAAGCCCCTCTCCCGGGTCCTGGCCCACATGGAGGCCACCGGGGTAAGGCTGGACGTGGCCTACCTGAAGGCCCTTTCCCTGGAGGTGGAGGCGGAGCTTAAGCGGCTTGAGGAGGAGGTCTACCGCCTGGCGGGCCACCCCTTCAACCTGAACTCCCGGGACCAGCTGGAAAGGGTTCTCTTTGACGAGCTTAAGCTTCCCGCCATCGGCAAGACGGAGAAGACGGGCAAGCGCTCCACCAGCGCCGCCGTGCTGGAGGCTTTGAGGGAGGCCCACCCCATCGTGGAGCGGATCCTCCAGTACCGGGAGCTCGCCAAGCTGAAAAGCACCTACATAGACCCCCTCCCCGCCTTGGTCCACCCCAGGACGGGAAGGCTCCACACCCGCTTCAACCAGACGGCCACGGCCACGGGGAGGCTTAGTAGCTCCGACCCCAACCTGCAGAACATCCCCATCCGCACCCCCCTAGGCCAGAGGATCCGCAAGGCCTTCGTGGCCGAGGAGGGCTTTCTCCTGGTGGCCTTGGACTATAGCCAGATTGAGCTTCGGGTCCTCGCCCACCTCTCGGGGGACGAGAACCTGATAAGGGTCTTCCAGGAGGGGAAGGACATCCACGCCCAGACGGCCAGCTGGATGTTCGGCGTGCCCCTCGAGGCCGTGGACCCCCGGATGCGCCGGGCGGCCAAGACCATCAACTTCGGCGTCCTTTACGGGATGTCGGCCCACCGGCTTTCCCAGGAGCTTGCCATCCCCTACGAGGAGGCCGTGGCCTTCATTGAACGCTACTTCCAAAGCTACCCCAAGGTGCGGGCCTGGATTGAAAGGACCCTGGAGGAGGGGCGGCAAAGGGGCTACGTGGAGACCCTTTTCGGCCGCAGGCGCTACGTGCCCGACCTGAACGCCCGGGTGAAGAGCGTCCGGGAGGCGGCGGAGCGCATGGCCTTTAACATGCCCGTGCAGGGCACCGCCGCCGACCTGATGAAGCTCGCTATGGTGAGGCTCTTCCCTAGGCTTCCCGAGGTGGGGGCGAGGATGCTCCTCCAGGTCCACGACGAGCTCCTTCTCGAGGCGCCCAAGGAGCGGGCGGAGGAGGCGGCGGCCCTGGCCAAGGAGGTCATGGAGGGGGCCTATCCCCTCGCCGTGCCCCTGGAGGTGGAGGTGGGCATCGGGGAGGACTGGCTTTCCGCCAAGGGCTAGAAGAGGGCGTAGGCCGCCATCCCGAGGAGGACGCTAAGCCCCAGGTGGCGGGAAAGCCTCCAGGCAAGGAAGACCACGCAAAGGGCGGCCAGGGTCTTGGCCCACAACCAAGAAGGGGGCGGCGCGAAGGCGGAAACCAAGAAGAGGGCCACCACCAAGGCGGGCCCCGCCTGGCCCGGGGAAGGGCCTCTTTCCCCTCGCCAAGGCAGGTAGCGGAGGAGAAAGGTCCCCAGGGCCAGAACCAGGATGGGGATCATGGCCGCCTCCACAAGAAGCCCAAGACGCCCGCCAGGACAAGCCCCCAGGCGGTCTGGCCCAGGAGGTGAAGGGCGAAGGCCAAAAGCCCGGCACCCAGGGCCACCGGGTTTCGCAAATGAGGGAGGGCGAGGAGCAAAAAGAGGGCTGGCAGGGCGAAGGAAAGGCCCTCCCCCACCCCGGGAAGCTCCTGGAGCTGCGCGGCGCCGAAGGCGCCCAAAGAGGTGCCCAGGTTCCAGGCTAGGTAGGCGCCGAGGCCCAGGCCCAGGAAAAACCCCGTGCGGGCGGCTTGGGGCAGGCCGGGAAGGGACTTTAAGGCCACGGCGAAGACCTCGTCGGTGAGGAAGAAGGCCAGGAGGGGATGGCCCGCCAGGTATGGCCTTAGGGCGGGCCCGTAAAAGGCGTGGCGCAGGTTGAGGAGAAGGGCCACCCCTGCGGCGAGCCATGGCGAGGCGCCTTCCGCCAGGAGGCCGAGGAAGGCGAACTGGCTAGCTCCGGCGAAGACCAGAAGGGAAAGGAGCTGCACGGCCCAAGGAGCAAGCCCTGCGCCGACCCCAGCCATGCCGAAGGCCACGGCCACGGGAAAGTACCCCAAGGCCACGGGCCAGGCGGCGAGGAGCCCCTGGCGCAGGGGGCTTGGCGTGGGCGAGGGAAAGGTGGCCATAGAGGGGATTATAAAGAGGGTGGGGTATAGTGGGCCGGATGAGGCGCTACTTCGGCACCGACGGGGTGCGGGGAGAGGCGGGGAAGCCTCCCCTGACCCCGGAGTTCGTCCTGAAGCTCGGCCAGGCGGCGGGGGCCTACTTCCGGGCCCAGGAGGAAAGGCCCGTGGTCCTCATCGCCAAGGACACCCGGGAGTCCTCGGACCTCCTGGAAGCGGCCTTGGCGGCGGGGCTTATGAGCCAGGGGGTGCGGGTGGAGCACCTGGGGGTTTTGCCTACCCCCGGGGTGGCCCACCTCACCAAGGCCCTCAAGGCCACGGCGGGGGCCATGATCTCCGCCAGCCACAACCCCTACCAGGACAACGGCATCAAGTTCTTCGGCCCCACAGGGGAGAAGCTTCCCGACGAGGCCGAGGAGGCCATAGAGGCCCTCCTCGAGGAGGCCCACCCCACCCGGGGCATCGGCACCGTGGGGGACTTCCGGGAGGCCGAAAGGATGTACCTGGACTTCCTCCTGGCCCACGCCCCGGACCTTTCCGGCCTTAGGATCGGCCTGGATTTGGCCCACGGGGCCACCTACCGGGTGGGCCCCAAGCTCTTCCAGAAGGCGGGGGCCGAGGTCATGGCCTTCTTCAACACCCCAGACGGCCGGAACATCAACCGGGCCTGCGGCTCCACCCACCCCGAGGCCCTGGCCCGTTTCGTGGTGGAGCTCGGGCTGGACCTGGGCATCGCCTTTGACGGGGACGGGGACCGGGTGCAGTTCATAGACCGCAAGGGGCGCCTCTTCCACGGAGACCACATTCTCTACCTCACCGCCTTGGCCTACGGGGAAAAGGGCGTGGTGGGCACGGTGATGAGCAACATGGGCCTCGAGGTGGCCTTAAGGGCGAGGGGCCTCGCCTTCCACCGGGCGGCGGTGGGGGACCGGTACGTGCTGGAGATGCTCAAGGAAAAGGACCTGGCCTTGGGCGGGGAGCCTTCCGGGCACGTGATCTTCCGCCGCCACCACACCACGGGGGACGGCCTCCTCACCGCCCTCCTCACCCTCAAGGCCTTGAAGGCCTTAGGGGGGGACCTCGCCCACTGGTACGAGGCGCTTCCCCTCTACCCCCAGGTCCTCCTCAACGTACGGGTTTCCGACAAGGCCAAGGTGATGGCGGACCCGAGGCTTGGGGAGGCCGTCCGCGAGGCCGAGGCCCGCCTAAGGGGAAGGGGCCGGGTGAACGTCCGCCCCTCGGGGACCGAGCCCGTGGTGCGGGTCATGGTGGAGGCGGAAGAGGGGGCGGAGGAGGTGGCCCAGGCCCTGGCTGCCCTGGTCAAGGAGCTGGACCAGGGGGTAAGCTAGGGGCATGGGGCACGGGAAGGCCCACCTGGAAGCGCGCCTTCGGCGGGTCCTGGCCGAGGCCATCCAGGGCCTCGAGGACCCCAGGCTCTTCCTCCTCACCGTGGAGGCGGTGCGCCTCTCCCCGGACGGGCGGGTGCTTTCCGTCTACGTGGAGGCCTTCGCCGGGGAGGAGGAGGCCCTAAGGGCCCTCGCCCAGGCCCGCAGGCGGCTTCTGGCCGCCCTGGCCCAGAGGGTGCGCCTGCGCCACCTGCCCCGGTTGGAGTTCCTGCCGTGGAGAGCGTTATCCGCCTAAAGGTCCGCTACGCCGAGACCGACCAGATGGGGGTGGTCCACCACTCCGTTTATGCCGTCTACCTGGAGGCGGCGCGGGTGGAGTTCCTGGAGGCCATCGGCCTCCCCTACGCCCAGGTGGAGGCGAGAGGGGTCTACTTCCCCGTGGTGGAGCTCGGCCTCACCTTCCGCGCCCCGGCCCGCTTCGGGGACGTCCTCGAGGTGCGCGCGCGCCTTTCGGGCCTCTCCCCAAGGGACCTCCGCTTCGCCTACCGGGTGGAGCGGGAAGGGGCCCTTTTGGCGGAAGGCTTCACCCGCCACCTCTGCCAGGTGGGAAGCCGGGCGGCGCGGATCCCGGAGGACCTCTACCGGCTCCTTTCTAAGGTATACTCAGGCCCCCCTTTCGGATATTCACCCGCATATCCATTGACACGCCAATAAAGAAGGGGGCTTGGGTAAATAC
>NZ_BMPJ01000005.1 GCF_014647535.1 Thermus composti
TGGAGGAGGGCGAGGTCGTCGGGCTTGGCGGGGTGGGGGGTGGCGGGGGGGCGCTTCAGGAGATGGGTGAAGGCGAAAAAGCCCTCCCGCTTGGGGAAGCCTAAGGGGAGGCCGTCCCTTTTCGCCTTTAGGGGGTAGAGGAGGTTCTTGGGAAAGGGGAGGAAGTCCCGGATCCCCGTGACCACCACCCGCTTCACCGGCACCTCCTTTTCCACCTCCAAAAAGCGGGGGAGAAGGTGGTCCAGGATCACCAGGGTCTCCGCCCCGGCGTCTTTGAGCTGGTGCCGTAGCTCCCTCGGGGTGTAGAGGGGGTTCACGTTCACCCCCACGCCTCCCGCTAGGAGGGTGCCGTAGAAGGCGATGACGAACTGGGGCGTGTTGGGAAGCATGATGGCCACCCGGTCCCCCGGGGCCACCTCTAAGTCCTTAAGCCCCTGGGCGAAGCGCCGGGCCAGATCCCAGAGGGCCTCGTACGTGAGGGTCTTGCCCAGGAAGTCTAGGGCGATGTTTTTGGAAAAGCGCTGGGCGCTTTGTTCCAGGAAGTGCCAGAGGGGTTTTTCCGGCACCTCTATCTCTGCGGGAACCCCGGGGTCGTAGTGGGTGAGCCACGGTTTGGCGCTTACCTCGGCCATTTTTTCCTCCCTTTTGCCCCTTTAGGCTACCAGAACCCTTGTACCGGGTTCAAGGGTCCCCGGGGATGTAGCATAAGGGTATGCGCTTCCGCGACCGCAGGGAGGCCGGGGCCCGCTTGGCCGAGGCCTTGAAGCCCTTGGGGCTGGAAGCCCCTGTGGTTTTGGGGGTTCCTCGAGGCGGCGTGGTGGTGGCCGACGAGGTGGCGAGGCGCCTTGGGGGAGAGCTGGACGTCATCCTGGTGCGCAAGGTGGGGGCCCCGGGTAACCCGGAGTTTGCCCTGGGGGCGGTGGGGGAAAACGGGGCCTTGGTCCTTCGGCCCTACGCCTTCCAGTACGCCGACGAGAGCTATCTGGAGCGGGAGGCCGCCCGGCAGAAGGATGTGCTCCGCAAGCGGGCGGCCCGCTACCGCAAGGTGCGCCCCAAGGTGCCCCTGAAGGGGCGGGACGTGGTCTTGGTGGACGACGGGGTGGCCACGGGCTCCACCATGGAGGCGGCCCTCTCCGTGGTCCTGGCCGAGGGCCCCCGGCGGGTGGTGGTGGCGGTGCCCGTGGGAAGCCCCGAGGCCTTGGAAAGGCTAAAGGAGAGGGCCGAGGTGGTGGCCCTCCACGCCCCCCCCGATTTCGCCGCGGTGGGGGCCTATTACCTGGACTTCAGCGAGGTCACCGACGAGGACGTGGAGGCCCTTTTGCTACAATGGGCGGCGTGAGGCCCGTGGTCAAGCAGGCGGCCAGCGTGGAGGCCCGGCCCGTGGAGCGGGGGGAGAAGGCCTTTATCCAGGTGCTCATCGGCCCCGAGGACGGGGCCCCCCACTTCATCACCCGCAAGTTCACCCTGCTCCCGGGCGGCCGCATCCCCAAGCACAAGCACCCCACCATTGAGCACGAGCAGTACGTGCTTTCCGGGCGCATGAAGGTCCTTTTGGGGGAGGAGGTGCGGGAGGTGTCCGCAGGCCAGGCGGTCTATATCCCCCCGGACACCCCCCACGCCTACGTGAACGAGGGCCCCGAGCCCGTGGAGTTCCTCTGCGTCATCCCCAAGACGAGCGGCTACGCCACGGAGTGGCTGGAGGACTAGGCCCGCACCTCCTGCCGCTGGAAGACCACGTAGCCCAGGGTGAAGAGGAGGACCGCCAGGGCGAAAAGCCCGGTGAGCTGGGGCCAGACCAAAAGCACGCTTTGGGAAAGGGGCAAGGGGGTGCCCAACACCGCCCCTTCCAACTGGGTGATGAGGATAGGCCCCAAGGAGCGCACCGCCGGGTTGAGGAGGGCGGTGAGGCTTTCCGCGTAGAGGGTGTTGGGGGAAAGGCGGGAGACCCAGAGGGCCAGGTTGGCTTGCCTAAGCTGGCTTTCCGGGTCAAAGGGGTCCGCCTGAAGGAGGAGGGCGCTGGCCGCCAGGTCGGTGAGGATGGGGAAGAAGACGGCGAAGAAGAGCCAAACCCCGATGGCCGCCAGGGCGGCGGTGGCGGGCTGGCGGAAGAGGACCGAGAAGAGGAGGGCCAAGGCCAGCCACACGCCGGCGTAGGCTAAGGTGGCCAGGAGGAAGAAGAAGGCCCGGGCCATCTCCTCCGCCTCCGGGGGCACCCCCAGGGTGAAAAGCCCCAGGCCCACCACCAGGAGGAAGAGGGCCAGGAGGAGGACCGTCAGGGTGCCCAGGCCCGCCAGGAACTTGCCGAAGAGGAGGGCGTCCCGGTAGATGGGCTGGGAGAGGACCCGGGAAAGGGTTCCCCGGGCGTACTCCCCGTTCACCGCGTCAAAGGCCAAGGCGATGGCCGCCAGGGGCACGAAGAAGGAGAGGAAGCCCACGAAGGAGGGCAGGGGGTCCTGGGCGGTGGTGAGGAGCTTGAGGTAGAGGTAGGGGTCCTCCCCCACCGTCTGCCTTAGGGTCTGGGTGCCCGTGTAGACGGCGGCCAGGGCGGAGAGGAGGATGAGGGCCTCGAGGATCCGCATCCTCAGCCCCGAGAGGTGGTCGGCCATCTCCTTGAAGAAGACGGCCCAAAGACCGGTCCAAGGGGAGCCTTCACGCCGCATGGGCCACCTCCTGGAAGTAACGGGCGTAGACCTCGTCCAGGCTCGGCTTGCGCAGGGAAAGCCCCAAGAGGCTTCCCCGCTCCACGGCGATCCGGGCCAGCTCGGGCCTTAGGTCGCGGCTCGCCAAAACCCGGTAGCGGCCTCCCTCGGCCTCCACCCGGCCCACCCCCTCCAGGGCCTGGAAGGCCTCCTCCAGGCCCGGGCTCGCCTCCACCAGGATCTCGTACCCGCCTCCCAGGACTTGCTGGGCCAGGGCCTCCACCGTGCCCACCAAGGCGAGCCTTCCCTTGTGGAAAAGCCCCACCCGGTCGCAGATCTCCTGGACCTGGTGGAGGAGGTGGCTGGAAAGGAGGACGGTGATCCCCTCCCGCTTCAGGCCCTTGATGAGCTCCAAAAACTCCCGGGCGGCCTCGGGGTCCAGGCCCAGGGTGGGCTCGTCTAGGATGGCCACCTTGGGCCTTTTGAGGAGGACCTCGGCGAGGCCTAGCCGCTGGCGCATCCCCCGGCTGAAGGCCGCCACCTTGCGGTCTTTCACCTCCCAAAGCCCCATGCGCTTCAGGACCTCCTCAATGCGGGCCTTGGCCTCGGCCTCGGGAAGGCCCAGGAGGCGGGTGGTGTAGCGGAGGTTCTCCCAGGCGGAGAGCTCCCCGTAAAAGCCCACCTGGTCGGGGAGGTAGCCCACCCGGGCCTTGACCTTTAGGGGCTCCCGCATGGGGTCCAGCCCCAGGACCCGGGCCTCCCCCGAGGTGGGCTCGGTGAGGCCCAGGAGCATAAGGATGGTGGTGGTCTTCCCCGAGCCGTTGGGGCCTAAGAGGCCGAAGACCTCCCCCTCTTCCACCTCCAGGTTCAGGTCCTCCACGGCCACCACCCGGCCGTAGCGCTTGGTGAGGCCGCGGGTTTGGATGACCGCCATGCTACCTCCGGCCGAAGCGGTTCACGGCGAAGCCCAGGACCAAAAGGGCCACGGCCATGATCCCCACCCCCACCAGGCCCCAGAGGCTGGAGCGGACCACGGTGGTCCGGTAGTCCAGGCTCTCCGAGACCCCCTCGTCCCCGGTGAGGGAGAGGGTCACCATGTAGTCCCCGGTGACCGCCTTGGGGGAGGGTTTGATGCGGGCCGTCACCTCCTGTTCCTGGCCGGGGTCTAGGGCCTCAATCTTCTCGGGTTCAAACTTCACCTCCCAGCCCGAGGGTTCTAGGGCGCTGAAGGAGAGGTTCTTGGCAGGGGCGCTCCCCTCGTTTTTGACCGTGAGCTTCACTGGGTTTTCCCGCCCCGCCACCACCCGGCCGGAGAGCCTCCCGTCGGGCGTGGTGAAGCGGACCTCGGGCCTGCCGGTGACCTCGAGGGTAAGCCCAAGCTCGGCCCGGGCCTCCCCGGCCACCGCCCGCACCCGCACGGCGTAGGTGCCCGCCTGGGTGTCCCGGGGCAGGGAGACCTCCACGTCCAGGTCCCGGCTCTCCCCGGCCTTTAAGGGCAGGCTCGTCACCTGCTGGCTGGAGAAGGCCGGGGTGAAGCTCACCTGGAAGCCCTGGGGAGCCTGGTACTCCAGGGAGACCAAGAGGTCCCGGTCGGACTCGTTCCTCAGGGTCACCCGGTAGCGGAAGGAGCTGGTGGGGGGGCCTTTGAGGATGGGGAGTTCGGCCTCGAGGCTAAGCCTTTGGGGAAGCCCCTCGCCCACCACCAGGCCGATGGGGAGGCTCGCTGTCTGCCCCAGGCCCTCCGCCCGCACCAGGAAGCGGTAGGTGCCGGGCCGCACCTCCTTGGGGGGTTGGAGCCTCAGGGTGAGGGTGGCCTCACCGTCGGGGGCGAGGTAGACCGCCCGCACCAGCCGGCCGTTTCCGATCAGGGTCGCCTGCCAGCCCTCGGGCACCTGGGGCAGGGAGAGGCGCACCACGCCCGGGGGAAGCCCGTAGCTCTTTAGGGTTAGGGTGAGGTTCACCGTCTCCCCGGGCTGGATCCCCATCTCGGGGTAGCTGGTGCCCAGGGCGAGTCCCCGGTAGTTCTGGGCCAAGGCTCCACCCAACGCCACGAGAAGGGCGAAGATCACGCGCACCATACCTGAGCCTCCCAAACCAAGCCTAGGGGGAAAAGATGAGGGGTCCATGAAAAATCCCCGGGGCGCACCCGGGGAAGGGGGGAAAAGGAGCCCTTTAGCTGACCCGGGCCTCCAGGTATTCCCGCTCGCCCAAGACGATCTTCTTGGCCAGCTCGGGGTCCTTGGGGAACTCCTTGCCCCGGTGGATCATGTAGGTCTCGTAGCGCCCGATCTCAAAGACCTCGGCGAGCTTCTTCAGGGCCTTGGCCATGTCAAAGGCTTTGCAGGAAAAGATGTCCACGGAAAGGAAGCGCTTCTTGGGGAAGGTGTGGATGGCGATGTGGCTCTCGGCGATGATCACCACGCCCGTGACCCCGTCCTCCCCGTCCGGCCCGTAGCTGTAGACGAAGGGGGGGAGGACCTTGGTCATCTCCATCTCCTCAGGGAGCTCGTCCAGGATGCGGCGCACCAACTCGGCGTCCCGGAGCTTGGCCGGGTTGGCGTCGTAGCCGTCCACCATCAGGTGCGGGCCGAAACCGAAGAGTTCCACCGTCTCCACCTCCTTCCCGTGCCCCCCGGGGTATTCCCCGAGGCACGCCCCCCATTATGCCCCCCCCTCCCCCCCCTGTCAATACCTCGTGCCGAGGCGGGAAAACCCGAGGCCCCTTCTGGGAGAGTCCTGGGGGGTAGGAGGTGGGGAGGGGGAAGGGGGGGCTTGGGGGCACGCCTTCGTTGCCATCGCTCTCTTTTACGGGGGTGGGGTATAAGAAGCGGCCCTGGCCTACACTGAGGACGGGGAGGGAAGGTGGTATCATAACCGTCGGCAAGGAGGTGCCATGTACCGGGGAAGAGAAGGGCAGTGGGCCTTTTACCTGCACCGGATCTCGGGGATCGGCATCCTGGTTTTCCTGATTCTCCACGTCCTCAACATCGCCAGCGCCATGTGGGGGCCTGAGGTGTCCAACGCCTTCATGAAGTTCTACCACCAGCCCGTGTTCCAGCTCGGCCTCCTCGTCCTGATCGCCGGGGTGCTGTACCACGGGTTCAACGGCCTCCGCATCATCCTCATGGACTTTACCGCCTGGGGCGTGCGCTACCAGAGGCAGCTCTGGTACGCGGTTTGGGTCCTTTTCGTGGTCTTCTACCTGCCCTTCCTCCTCAAGATAGGGGGCGGGATCCTGGGAGGGAGCCATGGCGATTAAGTCCAAGCGTTACCAGGAGGCGAGGCTCGAGGCCAGCACCAACCTGGAACTTTACTGGTGGGTTTTCATGCGCATCTCCGGGCTGGTGCTGGTCTTCCTCCTCATCGGCCACATGTGGATGAACGCCGTCCTGGTGGACCTAAATTCCATTGACTACGAGTACGTGGCCAAGAGACTTTCCCAGACCACCTGGAAGGTCTACGACTGGCTGATCCTGGCCCTGGCCCTCCTCCACGGGGGGAACGGGCTGCGCTACGTGCTGGACGACTGGGTGCGGGATCCCGCCAAGCGGTTTTGGACCAAGGTGGTGGTCTACGGGCTTTTGGCCTTCCTGTTCTTCCTGGGGAGCCTTTCCCTCTTTAACCACGATTTCGGGGTGAACTAGTATGGCGCACAGGCACGAGGTCATCGTGGTGGGCGCGGGCGGGGCGGGCCTCGCCACCGCCCTTTACGCGGCGCGGGAAGGGGCCGACGTGGCCGTGGTCACCAAGCTCTACCCCACCCGGAGCCACACCGGGGCGGCGCAGGGGGGCATAGGGGCCGCCCTCGGCAACGTGGAGGAGGACCACTGGGAGTGGCACATGTTCGATACGGTCAAGGGGGGGGACTACCTCACCGACCAGGACGCCGCCGAGGTCTTCGCCAAAGAGGTGATTGAGGCGGTGATTGAGCTGGAGCACATGGGCCTCCCCTTTGACCGCCTCCCCAACGGCAAGATCGCCCAGCGCCGCTTCGGGGGCCACACCAAGGACTGGGGGAAGGCCCCGGTGCACCGGGCGGCCCACGCCGCCGACCGCACCGGGCACATGATCCTCCAGACCCTCTACCAGCAGTGCGTCAAGCACAACATCACCTTCTACAACGAGTTCCACGTCACCGACGTCATCATTGAGGACGGGGTGGCCAAGGGCCTGGTGGCCCTGGAGCTCGCCACCGGGGAGCTTCACCTCTTCCAGGCCAAGGCCATCGTCATCGCCTCCGGGGGGTTCGGGCGGATCTACAAGGTGACCTCCAACGCCTACACCCTCACCGGCGACCTCCAGGCCATTCTCTACCGCAAGGGGCTTCCCTTGGAGGACATGGAGTTCTACCAGTTCCACCCCACGGGGCTTTACCCCTTGGGCATCCTTCTCACGGAAGGGGCCCGGGGGGAGGGGGGGATCCTTCGGAACGCCCTGGGGGAGCGGTTCATGGAGCGCTACGCCCCCACCATCAAGGACCTGGCCCCAAGGGACCTGGTCTCCCGGGCCATGTACCTGGAGGTGCGGGAAGGGAGGGGGTGCGGGCCCAAGAAGGACCACGTCCTCTTGGACCTCACCCACCTGCCCCCCGAGGTCATTGAGAAGAAGCTTCCCGACATCACCGAGTTCAGCCGCATCTACCTGGGGGTGGACCCCTTGAAGGAGCCCGTTCCCGTGATGCCCACCGCCCACTACGCCATGGGGGGGATCCCCACCACCCTCTGGGGCCAGGTGATCAAGGACGAGAAGAACACCGTGGTCCCCGGGCTTTACGCCGCCGGGGAGGCGGCCTGCGTGAGCCTCCACGGGGCGAACCGCTTGGGGACGAACTCCCTTGGAGACCTGGTGGTCTTCGGGCGCCGGGCTGGGATCCACGCCGCCCGCTTCGCCAAGGACGCCGACTACCACGAGCTCACCGAGGAGCACCTGGGCCCAAGCCGCGAGCGCATTGAGCGCATCAAGAACTCCACCGGCAAGGAGAAGGTGGCGGTCCTTCGGGCCGAGCTCCAGCAGTCCATGATGGATAACGCCTCCGTCTTCCGCACCGGGGAGCTTTTGCAAAAGCAGGTGGAGATCCTTAAAGAGCTCATGGACCGCTACAAGCGGATCTCCATTGACGACAAGGGGGACGCCTACAACACCGAGCTGGTGGAGGCCTTGGAGCTTGGGTACCTCCTCGAGGTCTCCGAGGCCCTGGTCCACTCCGCCCTAAACCGCACCGAGTCCCGGGGGGCCCACGCCCGGGAGGACTACCCCGAGCGGGACGACGAGAACTGGCTCAAGCACACCCTGGCCTACAAGGTGGAGGACGGCAAGGTGGCCTTCCGCTACAAGCCCGTGGTTCTGGGCCGCTTTGAGCCCAAGCCCCGCACCTACTAGGAGGCTCCATGCAAGTTACGCTCAAGATCCTGCGTTTTGACCCCGCCAAGGACAAGAAGCCCCACTGGGAGACCTACCAGGTGGAGGCCGAGCCCTGGGACCGGGTTCTGGACCTCCTTCACAAGGTCAAGTGGTACCAGGACGGCTCCCTGGCCTTCCGAAGGAGCTGCGGCCACGGCATCTGCGGCTCCGACGCCATGCTCATCAACGGAAGGAACCGCCTGGCCTGCAAGACCCTGGTGAAGGACCTGGGGAGCGTCATCACCGTGGAGCCCATCCGGGGCCTCCCGGTGGAGAAGGACCTCATCGTGGATATGGAGCCCTTCTTCGCCGCCTACCGGGCGGTGAAGCCCTACCTCATCAACGACGAGCCCCCGCCCCAAAGGGAAAGGCTCCAGTCCCCCGAGGAGCGGGCCCGGTTTGACCAGGGGACCAAGTGCATCCTCTGCGCCAGCTGCACCACGAGCTGCCCCGTCTTCTGGGTGAACGGCACCTACATCGGCCCCGCCGCCATCGTCCAGGCCCACCGCTTTATCTTTGATTCCCGCGACCGGGGGAAGAGGGAGCGCTTCAAGGCCCTGGCTTCGGGAAGCGGGGTCTGGCGTTGCCGTACCGCCTACAACTGCACCGAGGCCTGCCCCCGGGAGATTCCCGTGACCCAGCTCATAGAGGAGGTGAAGCGGGAGATCCTCTTTGACCACTTCTAAAGGCGATAAAGGGCGCGCCCCGGGGGACCCCCGGGGCGCGTTTGGTCTTGGGAGCTAGGCTACGCCTTCCTTCAAAAGGCGGATGAAGGCCTTGAGGACGGCGGGGTTGTCGGGCCATGCCCGACCCGAGACCAGGTTACCGTCCACCACGGGGGCATCGTCCACAAAGATGCCGCCCGCTATTTCTACGTCGGGTTTGAGCACGCCGTAGGCCGCCAGGCGGCGTCCCTTCACTACCCCGGCGGCGGTAAGGACCAAAGGCCCGTGGCAGAGGGTGCCCACGGGTTTGTTGGCTTGGAAGAAGTGACGGACGATTTCCAGGGCTTTAGGTTCCGTGCGGATCCACTCCGGAGCGCGCCCGCCTGGGATGTAGAGGCCTTGGTAGGCCTCGGGGTCCACCTCAGCGAAGCTGAGGTCTGCTTGCAGGCGGTAGCCCAGCTTTTCCGTGTAGGTTTCCATAAGTGGTTCAAAGTCGTGGACCACCGTTTGAATGACCCTCTTCCGGGGCGCGGCCACGTGGACAGCGAAACCCTCTTCTTGAAGCCTTTGCAGGGGATAGAAGGTTTCTAGGGCTTCTGCGGCGTCTCCAGCGAGAATCAGGACCTTCATGCCTACCTCCCTCCGGCTCTTCCGAGCCGATTTTTATCCTAAGCTTTTCCCGGGCCCACCTATGTGGTCGCGCTTACGCTGCCTCAGGGCGTGAGCCGGTGCCGGTCCCGGGGGAAGGCCCGGGCGTAGCGGACGTTGGGGAGGCCCAGAAGCTTCTGGGTGAGGCGCTCGGCCCCGATGGCGAAGCCCCCGTGGGGGGGCATGCCGTACTTGAAGACCTCCAGGTACCCCCGGAAGCTTTCGGGGTCCATGCCCTTGGCCTTCAGGCTTTCCAGAAGCTCCTCGTAGCGGTGGATGCGCTGGCCTCCCGAGGTGATCTCCAGGCCGCGGAAGAGGAGGTCAAAGCTCCTGGTGGTGCCGTCCTCCTCGGGGTAGGTGTAGAAGGGGCGCACCGAGCGGGGGTAGCGGGTGACGAAGAGCCAGTCCGAGCCCCAACGTTCCTTGGCGTACTCCCCCAGGAGGCGCTCCGCCTCCTCGGAGAGGTCCTGGCCCGCGGGGTAGCCCAGCTCCTCCTTGAGGATCCTTCTGGCCTCGGCGTGGGTGAGGCGGGGGATGTCTTTGGGGAAGGAGGGCCACGCTGCTTCCAGGAGGCGGATCTCGTTCCCCGCCGTCTGCAGGGCCTCTTCCAGCATCTCCGCCAAAAGCTCTTCCTCTAGGCGCATGAGGTCTTCTTCGCTGCCGATAAAGCCCATCTCCACGTCCAGGGAGAGGTACTCGTTGAGGTGGCGGCTGGTGTTGTGCTCTTCCATGCGCCACACGGGGGCCACCTCGTAGACCCGTTCAAAGACCCCCACCAGGATCTGCTTGTAAAGCTGGGGGGACTGGGCCAGGTAGGCCCTTTGCTCAAAGTAGTCCACCCCAAATAGCCCGCTCCCCCCCTCGGCCCCCGCCCGCACCACCTTGGGGGTGAAGACCTCGGTGAAGTCCTGCCGGTCCAAATAGCGGCGGAAGCCCCGCACCAAGGCGGCCTGGACCTTGAGGGGGGCCCGGGCCTTTTCCCCCCTTAGGGTCACGTAGCGGTACTCCAGGAGGGTGTCGGGGTTCGCCCGCCACTCCTCCTTGGGGATCTCCACGGGGGTGGGCTCGAGGGCGGGGGAGAGGACCTCCACCTCCTTGGCCTGGACCTCGAGGCCCCCCGGGGCCTTGGCGCTTTCCACCACCACCCCCCGCACCCTCAGGGCGGACTCGGGCAAGGGGAGCTTGAGCCCGCCGGTGACCACCTGGACCACCCCGCTTCGGTCCCTGAGGAGGAGAAACTGCACCTTCCCCAGGTCTCTTCGCCAGTGGAGGAACCCCCAAAGCTCCACCTCTTGGCCGATGTGTTGCTTTAAGTCTCTGACCAGTACCCGCATGGCGGCCTCCTTAAGCTTTGGCCCCCCCGGCCATGGAGGACCGGGGGGGCTTGGTGCCTCGCCCCCCTTAGCCGGCGTTGTTGCCGATGAGAGGGCCCATGTTGGGGTTAAGTTTAGGGGTTTGTGCCCCCGGGGTCAAGCCAGCGGAAGCAGGCCGCGGCGTTCCAGTCGGTGAGGGCCTCCGCCTCGGCGAAGGAAAGGCCCCTTACCTCCGCGAGCTTCTCCAGGGTGAAGCGCACGTGGTGGGGACGGTTCCGCCTGCCCCGGTGGGGCTCTGGGGGGAGGAAGGGGGTGTCGGTTTCCACCAGGAGGCGCTCTTCAGGAAGCCTTTTCGCCGCTTCCCTTAGGGCCTCGTTCTTCTTGTAGGTGAGGGGGCCAGCGAAGCTGAAGTAGGCGCCCACCTTGAGGCCTGCTTCCTCGAGGGCGGGGTGGCCGGAGAAAGCGTGGAGGACCACCCGCTTGGGCCGGTGGAGAAGGAGCCAGCCCGCCAGGTCCTCTTCCGCCTTGCCGTCCCGGCTCCGCACGTGGAGGACGAGGGGAAGGTCTAGCTCCTCCGCCAAGGCCGCCTGGAAGTCCAGGGCCTTGAGCTGGGCGGCCTTTGTCTCCGGGGTCCAGTAGTAATCCAGACCGGTCTCCCCGATGGCCCGCACCCGCTCCTTTTGGGCGTAGTGGCGGAGGGCCTCCATGACCTCGGGGGAGAGGAGGTGGGCGCTCGTGGGGTGGAGGCCCACCGCGGCGTAGACGTTCCCCTGGGCGAGGTTTAGGGTTTTTTCCCAGCGGCTTGGGTCCACCCCCAGGGTGAGGACGGCCCGGAGCTCCCCCAGGTGCCTTTGGGCCTCCTCCAGCTCTTCGGGCTCCAGGAAGTCCAGGTGGGCGTGGGTGTCGGTCATGGGCCTCACTCTACCGTAGAAGGGGGACAAGCCATGGCCTTTTGGCTCTCCTCCTTGCGGTCTGCGCCCCGGCCCTCCTGGGGGTGGACCCCGAGCGGCTCCCTTAGGCTTCCGGGAAGCCTCTTTGGGGCCTTCCACACCGCCCACCTGGCCCTGACCGACCTCCGCACCGGGGAGAGGCGCTTCCTGGAGGTTTCCGAGGGCCTACCCTTCGTGGCCGGGGCCTTCCGCCCCTTGGAGTAAGCGTGCTATACTAAAAGAGGTTTATACGGGTGATATTTATGAGTTTACGCGTGCTTGGCGTCAACGCATCGGCACGGACGGACGGGTTTACGGCGGAGCTTTTAGACGAGGTGCTGGAGGCGGCCAGGCGCAAGGGGGCCCTCACCGAGCGCCTGGATTTGGTGAAGTATCCCTTTCCCTTTTGCGCCGGGAACTACTCTCAAGACCCCGCTTCCTGCGGCCCCGAGACCTGTGTCCAGGGGCCCTGGGACGGGTTTGGCAAGGTGGCGGAGAAACTTCTAGGGGCCGACGCCGTGGTCTTCGCCACCCCGGTCTATTGGTTTAGCGTCTCCGCTCGGATGAAGGCCCTTTTGGAGCGGATGACCTCCATGGAGAACCAGGGCCTCCTCAACCTGGGCAAGCCCATGGCCCTTTTGGCGGTGGCGGAGGAGGAGGGGGCGAGCCAGGCTTTGGCCCAGATGCTCCTTCCCTTGAGCTACATGGGCTTCGTCCTCGCCCCCCTGGGCCTGGTCTACGCCCACCGAAAGGGGATGGGAAGCCTAAGGGAAACCCCCGAGCTTCTGGAGGACGCCCGGATCGCCGGGGAAAACCTGGTCCTCATGGCGGAGAGGCTCCGGGGGGCCTCCTTCCAAGAACCCCTTCCCAGCTACCTTTACCGCTCGCCCTCCGTGGCCCGGGTGGCGGGGGACTAAGTACCCCACCGCGGCTTTCGCCGCGGTGGGGGCCCCAAAAGGAGCTTCCCAAGCCCCATTTCGGGTGTCCCGTGTTACGAAACCACCGTGCGGCCGCTTAGAGGTAAAGGGGTTCTAGGCCTTCCCGGGCGTAGGGCAAAAGCTCGTAAAGGGCCCTGGGGTCCGGGGGAGGGTCTAGGAGAAGGCCCCTTTGGGGAAGCTCCTCCGCCTTGAGCTTCCTCGGGGGCAGGACCTCCACGGGCTTTCCCCCCCGCTTCAGGTAGGTGGCCCCGTAGTAGAGCCGGTTTCGGGCGGTGAAGAGGGGGGTGAGGGGAGGCCCTCCTTCTTCCAGGAAGGGCCAGCAGGCGGCGAGGAGGGAACGCACCCCATAGACCCTGGCCCCTTGGGCCAAGGCCACCCCGAGCCCCGCCGCCAGGGCGATCCTTAGGCCCGTGTAGGAACCGGGGCCTTCCCCCAGGACCAGGGCGCCGATCTCGCTCCTCTTTGCCCCTACCTCCGCCAAGACCTCCTCCAGGAGGCCGAAGAGGGCCTCCTCGTGCCGCCTTCCCAGGCGCACCACCCGGCCCACCCCTTCCTCCCCCCGGAAAAGCCCCAGGGAGAGGTAGGGGGTGGCGGTATCCAGGGTCAGGGTCCACATCCTCCCCATCCTAGGGCCTCCTGCTATACTCCGGCATGGAATGAGGACCTATCCCCTGCACTGGGCCTTGGGCGTGGGGGTGTTCCTCGCCCTCGGCCTCTACGCCCAAAGGCTGGGCTTTCTCCCCGCCTGGGGGGCGTGGAGCCTGTGGGCCGGGTACCTCTTTTTTGCCCTCTGGGGACTCCGTTGGGGAGGTTGGCGGGCCGTGCCCCTCGCCCTCGGGCTTTTGGCGCCGCTCTTCCCGCCCCTGGCTTTTCTCGGGCCCTTGGGCGCCGCCTTGTCCTTGGGGCGGGCCCTTCCGGAGAAGGCCCAGGCCGCCTTTTACGGCTGGGCCCTAGTCTGGCCAGCCCTCGCCCTCCTTCTGGTGTGGCAGGTTTTCCCCACCTTCTACGCCTTTTACCTCAGCCTGTTTGACCGGGTGAACTTCCTCAGGCCCGCGGCCTTCGCCGGGCTCCAGAACTACCGGATCCTCCTGGAGGACCCCCTCTTCTGGCGCGCCTTGGGCAACACCTTCTGGTACGTGGTCTTCACCGTGCCCACGGGGCTTCTCCTCGCCACCTTCGTCGCCATCCTCCTCAACACCCAGGTGGCCTTTCTTGGGCTATACCGGACCCTCTTCTTCCTTCCCTACATCACCGCCCTGACCGCCGCGGCCGCCGTGTGGCGCTGGATCTACCACCCCGAGTTCGGCTTCCTCAACTGGCTCCTCCACACCCCGGGCCTGGACTGGCTCAACACCCCCACCGGGGTCTTCGCCTTGCTTCTGCGCCCCTTGGGGGTGGAGCTTCAAGGCTTCCTTGCGGGGCCCAGCCTGGCCTTCGTGGCCGTCATGGCCATGAGCGTGTGGCACTTCCTGGGCTACCAGGTGGTGATCCTCCTGGCGGGGCTTCAGGCCATCCCCAAGGAGTACTACGAGGCCGCCGAGTTGGACGGGGCGAGCTTCTTCCAGAAGCACCGCCTCATCACCTGGCCCCTCCTTTCCCCCACCACCTTCTTCCTCTTCACCCTGGGGCTCATCGGCGCCTTCCAGGTCTTCACCCAGGTCTACGTCCTCACCCCTACGGGCGGGGTGCTGCAGGACACCCTGACCCTGACCTTCTACCTCTACAACAAGGGCTTCCGCGACTCGGACTTCTCCTACGCCAGCGCCATCGCCATGGTGACCTTCCTGGTGATCCTGGTCCTGACCCTGGTCCAGCGGCGGCTTTTGGAGAAGCGGGTGAACTATGAGATCTAAGGCGGCGCGTCTTATCGTGCACCTCGTTCTCCTTGCGGGGGGAGGGGTGATGGCCTTCCCCTTCTACTGGATGCTGGCCACGAGCTTCAAAAGCCCCCAGGAGGCCCTCCAGGCGGAGCCGGTCTGGGTTCCCGAACGGATGAAGCCCATGAACTGGCTCAAGGCGGCGAGGCTTGGGGATAGCTCCCTCTTTGGGGGCCTTGGCCCTGGGCGGAGCGTGGCCCTCTTCTTCCCCGGGCCCGAGGCAAAGCCCCCAAAGGCCCTCGTGCCCCGCTCCCCGGGGGCCTTCTTTGACCCCGTGGCCGACGGGACGAGGGTGGAGGTGGCCCGAGGGGAGGGGGGGTGGTGGGTCCGCCTCACCAACACGGGGGAGGCCGGCTTCCGCCGGGTTCCCCTGGTGGTTCTCTGGCCCAAGGAGGTGCCCTTGGAGCCTCCCCTGCCCCCGGACGCCCGCCGCTCCCAGGGGGAGTACTGGCGGCTGGAGTGGGTGAACGCGGTGCCCGGGGCCTTGGGGTACGTGTTCCACAACTACCTCGAGGCCTGGGACGCCGCCCCCTGGGGCCGGTACTTTTTCGTAAGCTTCTTCACCGCCTCCGTCCAGGTGGTGGTGGGCCTCTTCCTCGCGGCCCTGGCCGCCTTCGCCCTGGCCCGGATCCCCTTCCCGGGGAAGGAGGCTGTCTTCGTCCTCGTCCTGGCCACGATGATGGTGCCGGGTGAGGTCCTCCTCATCCCCAACTACGTCCTCCTCGCCCGGCTGGGCTGGCTGGACACGTTCTACGCCCTCATCGTCCCTTGGCTCGCCTCGGTCTTCGGCATCTTCCTCTTGCGGCAGTTTTACCTTTCCCTTCCCCAGGACCTCTTTGACGCCGCCCGCATCGACGGGGCGGGGTACCTGACCCAGCTTTTCCGCATCGCCTTGCCCCTGAGCGTGCCCGGCCTTGTCTCCTACGGCATCTTCACCTTCCTCGGGGCCTACAACGCCCTGCTTTGGCCCTTGATCGTCACCCAGAGTCCGGAGATGCGCACGGTGCAGCTCGGGCTCCTCGCCTTTGTCTCCGAGGCGGGCTCGGACTACGGGGCCCTGATGGCCGCAAGCGCCTTCGTCATCGCCCCTGTGGTCCTGGGCTACTTCGTGGCCCAGAGGCAGTTCATCCAGGGAATCGCCCGCACGGGGCTGAAGTGAGCTTGAAGGGGCCCTGACAGGAAGCAGGGTATATTTTCCCCGGAGGTATGAGGGGATGAAGAAGGCGCTTGTGCTGGTGGCAGCGCTGGGCGTGGCCTTCGCCCAGCAGGTCAAGCCGGAGGACGTGATCAAGGGGCAGTGCGCCAAGGCCAAGGTGGTGGCCGAGCTCTGGCACGGCTTCACCGGCGGGGCCCCTAAGGCGGCTTTGGAGAACCTGGTGGTGGAGTTCAACAAGGGCCAACAGGGGCGGTGCGTCCGCCCCGTGCCCCAGGGGGGGTACCGGGACCTTTCCACCAAGATAAAGGCGGCCTTCGCCGCCGGGAAGGTGCCCACCATGGCCCAGGCCTTTGAGAACAATATCGCCCTCTACCTCGAGGCCAAGGCCCTCCTGCCCATAGAGTCTCTGGGGGTCAGGCTCCAGGGGGTGAACCTTGCCTTCTTGAACGCCGTCCGCTTCGGGGGCGTAGTCTACGGGGTGCCCTTCAACAAGAGCATCCAGGTTCTCTACTACAACAAGGACCTCCTAAAGAAGCACGGGGTCCCTGTGCCCGCAACCCTCGAGGAGTTCGTGGCCGCCGCCAAGAAGCTCTCCCGAGCCGAGGGCGGCCCCGTCTACTGGTTCCAGCCCGACGCTTCTACCTTCGCCTACTTCTTCTTCAACCTGGGCGGGAGCTACCTCAAGGACGGGAAGCTCGTGCTGAACTCCAAGGAGGCGGTGGAGGCCCTCACCCTCCTGCAAAACGGGGTCAAGGAGGGGTGGGCCAAGCCCATCACCTCTGGCTACATCAACCAGAACCTGGGCTCGGGGCCCTACGCCTTCAGCGTGGACACCTCCGCCGGCTACACCTACTACCTGCAGGCGGCCAAGTTTGACCTGGGGGTGGCCACCCTGCCGGGCCGGACTAAGGGCCAGCCGGGTTACGGCCTCGTCCAGGGCACCAACCTGGTGGTCTTCCGCCAGGCCCCCAAGGAGGAACAGGCGGTGGCCAAGGACTTCCTGGAGTTTGTCCTCTCGCCCAGGGCTCAGGCGGTCTTCGCCACGGCCACGGGCTACGTGCCCGTCACCGAGGGGGCCCTAAAGGACCCCGTCTACCAGGCCTACGCCGCCGAAAACCCCGACTACGTCACCTTCGTGCGCCAGAGCCGCTACGCCAAGTTTGAGCCCGCCTTGGCGGAGTGGGAGCAGATCCGCTTTGACATCCTGGGCCAGGCCATCAAGGAGGCCATCCTCAACAAGGCCGACCCCAAGGCGGCCTTGGACAGGGCCCAGAAGCTGGCCGAAGACCTCCTCTCCGGCAGGACCCGTTAGGGGATTCAAGCCCGGCCCCGCCCGCTTTGGGCGGGGTTAAACTTTGAGTATGCCCAAGGGCTATCACGACCGCGTGGCCTTCGTGGACCTTTCCACGGGGAAGATCTGGTACGAAAGCTATGGCGAGGCCTTCTGGCGGAGGTTCCTTGGCGGCAGGGCCCTCGCCGCCTACCTCCTCCTCAGGCACGTGCCCAAGGGGGCCGACCCCTTGGGGCCGGAAAACGCCCTGGTCTTCGCCCCTGGGGTTCTCACCGGCACCCCCATCTCCGGCTCGGGGCGGAACACCGTGGCCGCCAAAAGCCCCTTGACCGGGGGGTACGGGGACGCGGAGGGGGGCGGCTTCTTCGGGGCGGAGCTTAAAAACGCGGGCCTAGACGCCCTCGTGGTCCTCGGCCAGGCGGAAGCCCCCGTCTACCTCCACGTGGAAGGGGGAGAGGTGGCCCTCCACCCCGCTTCCCACCTCTGGGGCAAGGACCCCCTGGAGGTGGAGGCCCTCATCAAGGAGGTGCACGGGGGGAACACCCGCATCGCCCAGATCGGCCTCGCCGGGGAAAACCAGGTCCTCACCGCCAACGTCATCCACGACCTGGCCCACTTCGCCGGGAGGGGAGGGCTTGGGGCGGTCATGGGGGCCAAAAGGCTCAAGGCGGTCTCCGCCAGGGCCCGCAAGGAGACCCTTCCCGCCTACCACGACCCCGCCCTTCTTAAAGAGCTCGCCCGGCGCATGGCCAAAGAGCGCATGGACCGGGCGGCGGGCCTCGTCACCATGGGCACCGTGGGCACGGTGAAGCCCTTCAACCTCCGGGGGGTTCTGCCCAGCCATAACTTCCTGGATGGCTTTTTGGAGGGGGCCGAGGCCTTGGACGGCACCAGCCTGGACGCTTTGGGCATCCGCATCGGCCGGGACACCTGCTACGCCTGCGCCATCCGCTGCAAGCAGGTGGTGAAGATTGAGGGCACGGGCAGGTACGATGTCCGCCCCGAGTACGGGGGGCCGGAGTACGAGGGGCTTGGGGCCTTGGGCTCCACCTGCGGGGTCACCGACCCCTACGCCGTCACCAAGGCCAACACCCTCTGCAACCAGTACGGCCTGGACGTGATCGGGGTGGGGGTGACCATCGCCTGCGCCATGGAGGCGGTGGAGAAGGGCTTCCTGGACGACGAGGGCCTGGGGCTCCGCTTCGGCAACGGGGACGCCCTGATCGCCGCTATAGAGAAGCTGGCGCGGAGGGAAGGGAGGCTTGGGGAGCTTCTCGCCCTGGGGGCGAAGCGCCTCGCCGAGGCCATCGGCCACCCGGAGCTCGCCATGCACGTGAAGGGGCAGGAGGTGCCCATGCACGACCCCCGGTACAAAAGGGCCTTGGGGGTGGGCTACGCGGTGAGCCCCACGGGGGCGGACCACAACCACAACCTCCACGACACCGCCTTCGCCAAGGAGGGGAGGGCTTTGAGGGAGCTCCGCTTCTACGGGGAAGACTTCCAGCCCCTGCCCGTGGAGAACCTTTCCGAGGCCAAGATCCGGATGCTTTGGACCAAGACCCGGGAAAGGGGGTTCGTGAATAGCCTGGTCCTTTGCGACTTCGTCCCCTGGACCCCGGAGGAGTGGCAAGAAGCCCTTTACGCCGCCACGGGCTGGCGGCTTTCCCCAGAGGAGATGCTGGCGGTGGGGGAGAGGACCTTGCAGCTCACCCGGCTTTTCAACCTGCGGGAGGGGATCCCGCCGGAGGAGGACCGGCTTCCTGAGCGCTTCTTCCAGCCCTTCCGCAAGGGGAACCCCGAGGCCTATTTGGACCCTGAGGCCTTCCGGGAAGGGGTGAGGACCTACCGGAGGCTTGCGGGCTGGGAAGGGGGCGTGGACCCGGAAAGGCTCGAGGCCTTGGGCCTAGAGGAGTTCCAGAACGCCCTGGCGTAGGAGGGCGGGGAGGGGGGGTTCGCCCACCCGCAAGAGGGCGTACCTTCCCCGGAGGAGGGCGAGGAGGCGGAGGGCCTCGAGGTGGCTGGTCAAAGCCTCCCGGTAGGCCTCCGCCTCTTCCCGCCCTACGGGGAGGGTTTCCCCGGTCTCCACGTCCTTAAGGAGGGCCTCCATGGGGGGTGGGTTGAGCTCCAGGGGGGAGAGGACCTGGACCAGGACCACCCGCTTCGGGAGGACCCGGGCCCAGGGCAAGGGGTCCAGCCCGTCGGTGAGGAGGACCAGGATCCCCTTTCCTGGGCGGAGGTCCTTGGGGCTTCCCCCCTCGAGGCGGGCCAGGGGGTCTTCCTGGCGGGCGATCTTAAGGAGAAGGGCCGCCACCTCCCGGGCGTAGGGGAGCTTCCCGTGGAGGCGCATGCTCTCGCTTCCGTCCAGGAAGAGGCGGAAGCGGGCCCTTTCGGGGGCGGTCTCCAGCCGGGTGAAAAGCCTTCCCGTCTTGGCGTAGGCCCGCCAGTGGACCCGGCGCACCTCGTCCCCGGGGGCGTAGGGCCGTAGTTCAAAAAACTCGCCCCCAAGGCCCTTCCTGCGGGCCAGGCGCTCCCCGGGGTAGGGGAGGTAGGGCTTGGTGGCGAGGCGGTAGCGGGTCATGGCCCCTAGACCCGGATGGTGACCCGGGCCCCCGTCTCAAAGAGGTGGATGGAGTCTATGAAGCGCACCACCCGGGTGGCGTGGCCCATGACGATGGAGTGGGTCCTGGCCCCCCCGCCGAAGAAGCGCACCCCCTCCAGGATGTCCCCGTCGGTGATCCCGGTGGCGGCGAAGACGATCTCCTTGCCGGGGGCGAGGTCCTCGGTCTTGTAGATTCGGTTTTCGTCCCCGCCCATGGCCTTGAGCCTTTCCCGCTCCTCCTCGCTTTGGGGGACGAAGCGGGCCTGGATCTCCCCGCCCAGGCACTTTAAGGCGGCGGCGGCCAAGACCCCTTCCGGGGCCCCGCCGATCCCCATCACCGCGTGGACCCCGGTGCCCCTTATGGCGGCGGCCAGGGCGGCGATCACGTCCCCGTCGGAGATGAGCTTGACCCTGGCCCCCGCCTCCCGGATCTCCCGGATGAGCCTTTCGTGCCGGGGGCGGTCCAGGACCACCACCACCAGGTCCTCCACGGAGCGCTGGAGGGCTAAGGCCAGGGCCTTGAGGTTGGCGGAGACGGGCCAGGTAAGGTCCACGAGGCCGGCGGCGGGCGGGGGGACGATGAGCTTTTCCATGTACATGTCGGGGGCGTGGAAAAGCCCGCCCTTCTCGCTTAGGGCGATCACGGTCACGGCGTTGGGGAGGCCCTTGGCGGCGGTGGTGGTCCCCTCCACGGGGTCCACGGCGATATCCACCTCGAGGCCCCCCTGGCCCAGCACCTCCCCGATGTAGAGCATGGGGGCCTCGTCCATCTCCCCCTCCCCGATGACCACGGTGCCCCGGATGGGGAGCTCGTTGAGGACGCGGCGCATGGCCTGGGTGCCCGCCTCGTCCACCGCCTCCTTGTCCCCCTTGCCAGCGAAGCGGCTTGCCGCCAGGGCCGCCTGCTCCGTCACCCGCACCACTTCCAGGACGAGCCTGCGCTCAATTTCCATGGCTTCCATCATAAGGGGGCTGGGGCCGGTGCCGCCCCCAGAGGGTCTCGGCCACCTTTTCCAGGGAGACCCCCGCCTCGGCCAGGGTGAGGAGGAGGTGGAAGAGGAGGTCGGCGGCCTCGTGGCGGAGTTCCTCGGGGCTACGGTTCTTGGCGGCGAGGATCACCTCGGTGGCTTCCTCCCCCACCTTCTTCAGGATGCGGTCCAGGCCCGCTTGGTGCATCCGGGCCACGTAGCTTCCTTCGGGGAGGGTTCTTAGGCGCTCTTCTATGGTGGCGTAGACCCGCCCCAGGACGAAGCCCAGGTCCTTGGGGCCTGGCAAGAGGGCCCGGTGGAAGCAGGTCCTTTCCCCGGTGTGGCAGGCGGGGCCTTGGGGGAGGACGCGGTAGACCACCGCGTCCCCGTCGCAGTCCAGAAGGACCTCCACCACCTCCTGGACGTTCCCCGAGGTCTCCCCCTTGCGCCAGAGGGCCTGGCGGCTACGGCTGTAGAAGGTGCTCCGCCGACTCCTAAGGGTCTCCTCCAGGGCCTCCCGGTTGGCGTAGGCCAGGGTGAGGACCTCCCCGGTGCGGGCGTCCTGCACCACCACCGGGACGAGGCCCCGTTCGTCAAAGCGCACGGCGGAAAGGTCCATGCCCCTAGTCTAGCCGGACGTGGACGCCCCTTTCCGCCAGGTAGCCCTTGAGCAGGGGGATGGGGATCTCCCCGAAGTGGAAGACGCTGGCCGCCAAGGCGGCCTCGGCCCCCGCCTGGAAGGCCTCGAGGAAATGCTCCATCCGCCCGGCCCCCCCGCTTGCGATTACCGGCACCCCCACCGCCTCGGCCACCATGCGGGTGAGCCTGAGGTCGTACCCCTCCTTGGTCCCGTCCCGGTCCATGCTGGTGAGGAGGATCTCCCCGGCCCCAAGCTCCACCCCCTTCGCCGCCCACTCCACCGCGTGAAGCCCCGTGGGCACGCGCCCGCCCGCCACGTAGACCTCGGGGAAGTCCCCCCGCCACTTGGCGTCAATGGCCAGGACCACCGCCTGGGACCCGAAGTGCTCGGCAAGCTCCCGGATGAGCTCGGGCCGCTTCACCGCGGCGGAGTTCACGCTTACCTTGTCGGCCCCGGCCAGAAGGAGCTTCCTTGCGTCCTCCAAGGAGCGCACCCCCCCGCCCACGGTGAGGGGGATGAAGACCCTTTCCGCCACCTGCGCCACCACGTCCAGGAGGATGGCCCGCTCCTCGTGGGTGGCGGAGATGTCCAAAAACACCAGCTCGTCCGCCCCCGCCTCGTCGTAGGCCTGGGCCGCCGCCACCGGGTCCCCGGCGTCCTTTAGGTTCACGAAGTTCACCCCCTTGACCACGCGGCCCGCGTGGACGTCCAGGCAGGGGATGATGCGCTTGGCGAGGCTCATAGGGGTGACCGCACCACGGGGGCCATTATAGCCCACTTTTTCCAAGGCCTTTTGGGTGCTACCATCTAAGGGATGGAACGGGTGAACGTGGTGGGCGGTGGCCTTGCGGGAAGCGAGGCCGCCTGGACCCTTTTGCGACTGGGCGTTCCCGTGCGCCTTTTTGAGATGCGCCCCAAGCGCATGACCCCGGCCCACGCCACGGACCGCCTGGCGGAGATCGTCTGCTCCAACTCCTTGGGCGGGGAAGGGGAGACGAACGCCAAGGGGCTTCTCCAGGCGGAGATGCGCCGGGCGGGAAGCCTCGTCATGGAGGCGGCGGAAAGGGCCCGGGTGCCCGCCGGGGGGGCCTTGGCCGTGGACCGGGAGGAGTTTAGCGGCTACATCACGGAAAGGCTTTCCCGGCACCCTCTAATAGAGCTGGTGCGGGAGGAGGTGCGGGAGATCCCCCCGGGGATCACCGTGCTCGCCACGGGGCCCCTCACCTCCGAGGCCTTGGCCGAGGCCCTGAAAAGGCGTTTCGGCGACCACTTCCTCGCCTACTACGACGCCGCAAGCCCCATCGTCCTCTACGAGAGCATTGACCTCACCAAGTGCTTCCGCGCGGGGCGCTACGGCCAAAGCGCCGACTACCTCAACTGCCCCATGACCGAGGAGGAGTACCGGCGCTTCTACGAGGCTTTGGTCCAGGCGGAAAAGCACGTGCCCCACGACTGGGAAAACCTCCAGTTCTTTGAGGCCTGCGTCCCCGTGGAGGAGCTTGCCCGGAGGGGCTACCAGACCCTCCTCTTCGGCCCCATGAAGCCCGTGGGGCTCGTGGACCCCCGCACGGGGAAGGAGCCTTATGCCGTGGTCCAGCTTCGCCAGGAGGACAAGGCGGGGCGGATGTGGAGCCTGGTGGGCTTCCAGACGGGGCTTAGGTGGCCTGAGCAAAAGCGCCTCATCCAGATGATCCCCGGCCTGGAAAACGCCGAGATCGTCCGCTACGGGGTGATGCACCGGAACACCTACCTAAACGCCCCGAGGCTTCTTGGCGAGACCCTGGAGTTTAAGGGGGCGGAGGGGCTTTTCGCCGCCGGGGTCTTGGCCGGGGTGGAGGGGTACTTGGAAAGCGCCGCCACGGGCTTTTTGGCCGGGCTCAACGCCGCCCGGCGGGCCTTGGGCCTTCCCCCCGTGGCGCCCCCCGAGGAGAGCATGCTGGGAGGGCTTGTGCGCTATTTGGCCACGGCGAACCCGGAGGGCTTCCAGCCCATGTACGCCAACTGGGGCCTGGTCCCTTCGGTGGAGGGGCGGATGGGCAAGAAGGAGAAGCGCCAGGCCATGTACCGGAGGGGCCTCGAGGCCTTCTCCGCCTGGCTTTCCGGCCTGAACCCGCCCCTTCCTAGCCCCGAGGCCGCCCTGGTCTGAGATGCCCCTAAGGCTAAGCCTCTTCCTCCTGGCGGGCCTTCCCCCCCTGGCCCAAAGCCTCCTTCCTGACCTCTAGGGCCCAGAGGGCCACCGCCCGCTCGTCCCAGGGGAGGGCTTCCTGGCCTTTTTCTAGGGTGTTCTCGTGCCCCTTCCCCGCAAGGAGGACGGTGTCTCCCGGCTGGGCCTCGAGGACGGCCAGGAGGATCGCTTCCTTGCGGTCGGGGACGAGGACGAAGTCCCCCCCCTCCTTCCTCGCCGCCTCCGCCAGGGCCTGGAGGATGGCCTCTAGGGGCTCGGTGCGGTGGTCCTCCTCGGTGAAGAAGGTCTTGTCGGCGAGCCTCGCCGCCACCTTGCCGATATCCTCCCGCCGCCTCGGGTCCCGCTCCCCGGCCGCCCCCACCACCAGGAGGAGGCGGCCCGGGGTGGTGCGCCTCAGGGTCCTTAGGGCCTCCTCGAGGCTCTTCCCCGTGTGGGCGAAGTCTATCACCAGGCGGAAGGGCGCTTGCTGCACCACCTCCATCCGCCCCGGGACCCCCGGGAAGCGGCCCAAGGCCTCCAGAAGGCCTTCCAGGGGAAGCTCTAGGGCCAAGGCGGCGGCCAGGGCGGCCAGGGCGTTTTCCACGTTGTAGGCCCCAAGCATAGGCAGGAAGGCTTCCCCCTTGCCCCAGGGGGTGTGGAGGGTGAAGGCAAGCCCCTCTTCTTTCTCCCGCACCCCTTCCGCCCACACCTCCCCCCCGGGGCCGAAGAGGAGGTGGGGCCTCCCGCGTAGCTGGTCCAGGTGGGGAAGGGCGGTATTCAAGACGGCGAGCTCCGAGCGCTCCACCAAAAGGGCCTTGGCCTGGAAGTAGGCCTCCGGGGTGCCGTGGAGATCCAGGTGGTCGTCGGGGTAGAAGCTCACGAAGACCCCCACCCGGTAGGAAAGCCCCTCCACCCGTTTTAAGGCCAGGGCGTGGCTGGAAACCTCCAGGACCGCCGCTTCCAGGCCCAGGTCCACAGCCTCCCGCAAGAAGGCGTAGACCTCGGGGGCCTCGGGGGTGGTGAAGTGGCCCAGGGGGGGCCTCCTTTCCCGGCCCAGCCTTAGGCCCACGGTGGAAAGGAGGGCCGCCCCTACCCCCCCTTCCCAAAGGAGGTGGTGGAGGAGGCTTGCCGTGGTGCTCTTCCCCTTGGAGCCGGTGACCCCGAGGAGGGTGAGCTTTTGGTCGGGGTTTCCGTAGAACCTCCGGGCAAGCTCGGCCAGGGCCTGGCGGCTATCCGCCACCCGCAGGTAGGGGACGGGGAGGGCGAGGGGCCTTTCCCCCACGACGGCGATGGCCCCCCGCCTAAGGGCGTCTTCTATGAAGTCGTGGCCGTCCAGGGGCTTGCGGTGGGGAAGGGGGACGCCCGGGACGGCTACGAAGACGAAGCCCGGGGCCACCCGGCGGGAGTCCAGGGTGATCCCCCGCACCTCTAGGGGCGGGGCCTTCAGGCCGAAGGGGGCGAAGAGGGCCTCCAGGGTCATGGCCCTTACCTCCGGGTGCGGGCGATGAGGGTGAGGGTGACCTCGAGCCGCCTCCCCTCCCGCCAGAGGGTGAGCCGCACCCGGTCCCCGGGGCGGTAGCGGGCGATGAGGCGCACCACCGCCGCCTTGTCCTTCACCGCCTGGCCGTTCACCGCCAGGATCACGTCCCCCAGGGCCACGAGCCTCCCTTGGGCGTCCCGCCCGGCCCCCTTTAGGCCCGCCCGGGCGGCGGGGCTTCCCGGCTCCACCTGGTCCACCATGGCCCCTTGGGCGGTGGTGAGGCCCACGGCCCTGAGGAGCACGGGGGGAAGCTCGTCCAAGGAGATCAGGCTCGCCCCGAGCCACCCCCTCTGGGGGATGCCGAAGCGCTCCAGGTCCTGGACGCTTTGGGCCACGAGCTCCGCGGGCACCGCAAGGCCGATGCCCCCGATCCCCGAGGGGCCTCCCACCACGTCGGAGACCACCCCGATCACCTCCCCCTGGAGGTTCAGGAGGGGGCTTCCCGAGTTGCCCACGGTGAGGGGGGCGTCGGTGTAGAGGTACTCCCCCACCTCGGCCCCGACGGAGGGGTCGGGGGTGGGGACCTCTAGGGGGCCGATGCCCGCGAGGATCCCGTAGGAGGCCAAGGGCCCCTGCCCGTAGGGGAAGCCCACCAGGACCACCCCCATGCCTAAGGGAAGCTCCCGGGTAGGGGTCTTGCTGAAGGCCAGGACCCCCGGGGCCTGCCCCCCCCTTAGGGTGAGGAGGGCCAGGTCAATCCCCGGGTCCACGGCGAAGCGCTCCGCCGGGAGGGTGCGGCCGTTGGCCAGGCGCACGGTGATGCTTGCCAGGTCCTGGATGACGTGGTAGTTGGTGACGATGCGGCTCGGGCCGATGAAAAACCCGGTGCCCACCACCTGGTCCTGCGAGGGGGTGGGGGTGGTCCCCTGGATCCGCACTACGGCGGGAAGGGCCTTTCGGATCACCTGGCTTCGGGCCACTTCCTCGGGGACAGTGAGGCGCTGGGCGAGGCCTAGAAGGAGGAAGAGGACCAGGAGGAAAAGCCGCATGGCTCTACATTACCTCGGGGGCGGGGATCCCCAGGAGGGAGAGGCCGGTCTTTAGGGTGCGCTGGAGGCTTTGCACCAGGGCGAGGCGGAGTTCCCTGAGGCCGGGAGGGGCGGTGAGCACGGGGGTGGCGGGCCTACTTCCCTCCTTGGCGTTGTAGTAGGCGTTCCAGGCGGCGGCGAGGTCCAGGAGGTACTGGGCCAGGACGTGGGGGGTCTTTTCCTCGGCCGCCTCGAGGACCGCCTCCTCAAAGTCCAGAAGGGCCAGGGCCAGGGCCCGCTCGTAGGGGGTGGCCTGGCTTAGGTCCGGGCTTCCCCACGCCCCCGCCTTGCGGAGGATGCTGTGGGCCCGGGCGTGGGCGTACTGCACGTAGGGCCCCGTGTCCCCCTCAAAGGAGAGGGCTTCCTCGTAGCGGAAGTCTATCTGCTTCCTGGGCTCCGTCTTCACCATGGCGAAGCGGATGGCCCCTAAGGCCACCATCCGGGCCGCCTCCTCCTTGTCGGGGTGCTCGGGGTTCTTCTCCGCAACCACCGCCAGGGCCCGCCTTTTCGCTTCCTCCAGGACCTCGTCCACGCTCACGGCGAGGCCCTTCCTCCCGGACATCTGCTTGCCCTCCAAAAGCACCGTCTCGTAGGCCAGGTGGAAGGCCCCTTCCGCCAGGTCGGGGCGGCCCACCAGGGCCAAAGCCGCCCGCACCAGGGCCTGGGGGTGGCTTTGCCGCACGTCAATGACGTTGATGGTCTCCCGGGCCTTAGGGGTGTAGGGCTCCCCTTCGGGGGCGCTCGTCCTTAGCCCGGGGTAGTAGGGGTTCTCGTAGGGCTTGAAGCGAAGCCCCTCCAGAAGCCCCATCTTCCAGAACTGGAAGGCGATGTCCTTGGCGTAGTAGGTGGCCGCCCCCCCGGAGCGCACCAGGACGAAGTAGGGGTCCTCGAGGCCTGGGATGAAGGGGCTTGCGTCCATGACCAAGGCCCCGGCGTACTTCCCCTCCCGGGGCCTCAGGACGTGGGGGCTTTGCTCTAGGAGTTCCAGGGCCTTCCCCAAAAGCCCCGCCCTGACGATGTCGGACTCCCAGACCAAAAGGTCGTAGTGGGCGTTCAGGGCGCGCATGGTGGCGAGCTGGGCCAGGAGGATCCGGTTCACCTCCTCCCGGAGCTCCCCCCTTTCCAGGGCGTGGAGGACCGCTTCTATGCCCGGCTGGAGCTTCTCGTACTCGGGGTCTTGGTGGAGGCGCACGTAGGCCCGCCCGGCGAAGTGATCGTACTTTTCCTTCCCGTCCCAGGTGAGGCCGTAGTGCCTCAGGGCGAAGAGGGTCTCCGCCGCCTGGCGGCCGGTGTCGTCAATGTAATTGAGGACCAAGACCTCCCGCCCGGCGAAGGCCAGGATCCGGGCCAAGGAGTCCCCTAGGGCGATGTTCCGCAGGTGCCCCACGTGGAGCTCCTTGTTGGGGTTCACCGAGGTGTGCTCAATGAGTACCAGGCCCTCCCGCTTGGGAAAGGGCTTCTTTTCCCTCAGGGCTTCCTCCAGGAGGGCCTCCGTTTTGAGGCGGAAGTTCAGGTACCCCCCCACGGGGATGGCCTCTTCCACGAAGGGGGGAAGCTCAAGGCGTTCCCTTAGCTCCTGGGCGATGGCCTGGGGGGGTTTCTTGAGCTCCTTGGCCAGGGCGAAGAGGGGGACCCCGTAGTCCCCGGGCTTGTCCTTGGGGGCCTTGGCCACCTTGAGCCGGAGGTCCAGGCCCATGGCCTTTAGCGCTTCGTGAATGGCCTCTTCCAGGGCGCGGCGCACCATCAGGCCCTCATCATAGCGGGTCCTTTTCCCCTAGGGCCTCCTTGAGGGCCTGGGCCGCCTTCAGGCTCATCCCCGGCAGGCGGGCGAGCTCCTCCAAGGGGGCTTCCCTCAAGGCCCTAAGCCCCCCGTAGCGCTCTAGAAGGAGCCGCCTCCTCTTCTCCCCGATCCCCGGGATGCCGGAGAGGACCTTTAGGGCCTTTTCGGTGCGCTTCTTCTGGTGGTAGCGGAGGCCGTTTTGGTGGGCCTCGTCCCGCAGGTGGATGAGGAGCCTTAGGGCGGGGTGGGTGAGGGGAAGGCGGAGTTCCCGCCCTTCCGGGGTGATCAGGACCTCCTCCCCCTTGGCGAGGCCCACCAGGGGGATCCTGAGCCCGGCCCGCTCCAGGGCCCGCTGGGCCGCCCGCACCTGGCCCAGGCCCCCGTCAATGAGGAGGAGGTCGGGAAGGGGCATCTCCCTTAGGCTTCCCGTGAAGCGCCGGTAGACCCCTTCCTCCATGGCCTGGTAGTCGTCGTTTCCCGCCTTGAGGCGCATCCTGCGGTACTCCGCCTTCTTGGGCCTTCCCCCCTCAAAGACCGCCACGGAGAAGACCCGGGCCTCGCCCTGGAGGTGGCTTACGTCGTAGCCCTCGAGGCGGAAAGGCCTTGCGGAAAGCCCCAAAAGGTCCTGAAGGCCCTTAAGCCCCGGGTGGTCCCCCCGGCGCTCCCGGGCCTTGAGCTCGGTCTCTAGGGCGAGGCGGGCGTTCTTTTCGGCGAGCTCCAAAAGCCTCGCCTTCTCCCCCCTCTGGGGCACCCTTAGCTCCACCTTGCGCCCAGCGCGGCGCCTTAAGAGCTCGGCCAGGCCCTCGAGGTCCTCCAAGGGGAAGGGGAGGAGGACGAGGGGAGGGAGGGGGGAGGCCTCGAGGTAGTGGTCCCGGAGGAAGGCCCAGAGGATCTCCTCGTCCGTGGCCTCCTCCTTCTCCAGAAGCCGGCTGATCCGCCCCAGGATCCTCCCCGAGCGCACCTGGTAAAGCTGCACCACCGCTAGGCTCCCCGAGCGGGCGAGGCCCAAGAAGTCCAGGTCGCCAAGCTCCGGGTCAAAGGCCTGCTGGCTCGTGCCGAAGAAGGCCCGTAGGGCCTCTATCTGGTCGCGGATCTCCGCCGCCCGCTCAAACTCTAGCCTTCGGGCGGCCTCCCGCATCTTCCCCTCCAGTTCCGCCAAAAGCCCGTCCACCTTCCCCTCCAGAACCGCCTCCACCTGGCGCACCACCTCCTGGTAGGCCTTGGGGTCCGCCTTCCCCACGCAAGGGGCGAGGCACCGCCCCATGCTGTAGTTCAGGCAGGGGTAGCGCCTTTTCTTCATGGGGTAGCCCGAGTTCTTGCGCAAGGGGAAGTAGCGGTCAACGAGGGTCTTGATGCGCCTTAGGGCGCCCGCCTCGGGGAAGGGGCCATAGTACTTGGCCCCGTCCTCCTCCACCCGGCGCACCACGAGGAGGGTGGGGAAGGGCTCTTGGGTGAGCTTGAGGAAGGGGTAGTGCTTGTCGTCCTTGAGGAGGACGTTGTAGGGGGGGCGGTGGGCCTTGATGAGGTTGGCCTCGAGGAGAAGGGCCTCCACCTCGTCCCGGGTGGCGATGAAGTCTAGGCCCGTGGCCTCCTCGGCGATGCGCCGGGCCTTGCCTTCGGCGTGGAAGTAGCTTCTCACCCGGGCCCGGAGGTTCTTGGCCTTGCCCACATAAAGCACCTCCTCCCCCCGCTTCCAGAGGTAGACCCCGGGGGTTTCGGGGAGGGGAGGAAGCTCGGAAAGCCGCACGCTCCCCATTGTAGACTCTCCCCGTGGAACCCTTGGTGGACGCCCACCTGGACCTGGCCTATAACGCCAGGGCCCTGGGCCGGGACCTCACCCTGCCCCTGGAGGCCCTGAGGGCCCTAGACCCCCACCCCGACACCCCCCTGGTCACCCTGGAAAGCCTCAAGGAAGCGGGGGTGGCGGTGGCCTTCGCCACCCTCTTCGCCGACCCCCGGGAAGGGGGGCGGGAGGACTGGGAGGAGGAGGTCTACGCCCAGCTCGCCCTCTACGAGGCCTGGGAGGCGAGGGGCCTCGTCCGCATCCTGAGGGAGGGGCGGGACCTAAAGGACCACCTAAGCCGCTACCCCGAGGACCGGACCTTGGGCCTCGTCCTCCTCCTGGAAGGGGCCCATCCCTTGGCCTTCCCCGAGGACCTAAGGCCCCTAAGGGCCCGGGGCCTCAGGCTCCTTTCCCTCAGCTGGGCCACCCAAAACCCCTACGCCGGGGGAAACGCCGAGGAAGGCCCCCTCACGGAAAGGGGCCGGGCCCTCCTAAAGGAGATGGAGGCCTTAGGGGTGGCCCTGGACCTCTCCCACCTGGCGGAGGAGGCGGCCTGGGAGGCCCTAAAGGCCTACAGGGGCCCCGTGTGCGCCACCCACGCCAACTGCAGGGCCTTAAACCCTTCTTCCCGGCACCTTTCCGATGAACTCCTAAAGGCCTTGGCGGCGCGGGGCGGGGTCTTGGGCCTCGTGCCCTACAACGCCTTTCTGGAGCCAGGGTGGAAGCGGGGGCAAAAGCGGCTTCCCTTGGATGCCTTCCTCCGCCACAAGGCCCACGCGGAAGGCCTTATGGGGCCTACGGGGGTGGGCCTAGGCACGGACTGGGACGGGGGGTTTGGCCTCGAGGCCATCCCCCAGGGCCTGGACCGCCACCGGGACCTCCGCGCCTTAGGGGACGAGGGGTTTTTGGGCGGGAACTGGCTACGCTGGCTCCTTCGTTGGTTCTAGGGGCACCACCGCCAGGGTGCAGCGGCTTGCGGCCACGAGGCGCCCTTCCTCGTCGTAGACCTTCACCTCCCAGACCTGGGTGGTGCGCCCCACGTGGAGGGGCTTGCCCACCGCTCGGATCACCCCCTTCTGCTTCTTGCGGATGTGGTTGCAGTTGATCTCCAGCCCGAAGGCGGCGTGCCCCGGGGGGCAGTTCAGGAACCCCCCCACGCTGGCCACGCTTTCCGCCAGGGCCACCGTGGCCCCCCCGTGGAGGAAGCCGAAGGGCTGGTGGACCTTGGGGGTCACCTCCAGCTCGGCCACCACCTCTTGTGGGGTGAGCTTCAGGTAGCGCACGCCCAGGGTCTGGTCCAGGGTCTCCCGGTCCAAGAAGGCGGGGCGTTCCATGCCCTGGAGTATAAAGGGGGCGTGGGCGAGGTGCGCGCCTTCACCGGCCTCTTGGCCCCCCCGGCGGGGCTGGACTTCCTCCTGGACCTCCCTTCCGAAGAGGGGCTCCACCTCCTGGCCTTCGGGGAAGGGGCCCTGGAGGCCTTAAAGACGGCCTTCCGGGAAGAGGTGAGAAGCCTCGTCCTCCTTTCCCCCATCCTGCGAAAAGACGCCCTTTTGGCCGCTAAGCTCAAAGCCCTCCGCTTTGGCCTGGAACAAGGCGGGGTGGAGGGCTTCGCCACCATCGGCCGGGCCCTCTTCTTTGGGCCGGAGGCGGCGGCCAATGAGGCCATCTACGAGGCCTGGAAGGAGGGCCTGAACGAGGCGGGGGTTCGGGCTTGGCTTGAGGCTTTGGAGGCCTTGGGGGACGAGAGGCGTTGGCTTAGGGGGACAAAGGCCCGGGTCCTCGTGATCCAAGGGGCTTTGGACGCCTTCACCCCGCCCCACCACGGCCAGGAGGTGGCGGACTTCGCCAAGGGACAGGCCCTGCGCTTCGCCCTGGAAGGGGCGGGGCACCTGGTGCCCTGGGAGGCCTGGGAGGAGGTGCGGGAGCTGGTGGCGGGCTTTCTTCTGGGGGAGGGGTTCAGGCCCTTGCCTGGGGGGCTCGCCCTATGAGGCGCACGGGCTACCTCCACCTCTACGGCCTCAACCTGGTCTTTGACCGGGTGGGGAAGGGCCCCCCGGTGGTCCTTCTGGCCGAGGAGGCTTCCCGCTGGCCCGAAGCCCTCCCCGAGGGGTACACCTTCTACCTCCTGGACCTCCCCGGCTTCGGCCGCACAGGGGGCCCCAGGATGACCCTCGAGGAGCTGGCCGAGTACGTGGCGGGCTTTGTGGTCCTCCTCAACCTGGGCTCACCCCCTATCTTCACCTTGGGCTTGGGGGAAGCGGTAGGGGCGGTGTTGGCCGAGCGGGGCTACCGGGTGCTTCCCGGCGGTAGCTTGAGGGAAGCCTTGTCAAAGGGCTTTAGCGTGTGATACCCCGGTTGCGGAGGTGGAGCTATAAGGAAGCTGTTGGGCGCTTTGCTGGTGGTCTTTGGCCTGGCTTCGGCCCAGTTTTCCGTGGAGAACTTGAAGCCCTTCCTAAGGGCCTAGGCCTCCTCCCCTTCCTCTTGGAGGTCCACCTCCTTCTTCATCACCTCCCGGAGAAGGCTCGTGGCGTAGCTTCCCTTGGGCAGGAAGAAGGCAAGCCATAGCCCCTCGGGGGTCTCCTCCAGATGCCACTCCGAGAGGGGGATGCGGATGGGCCGCCGGGCCCCCCGCCTTGCCCTGAACTCCTCCCGCTTTAGGTCGTAGCGGGCCAGGACCTCGTCCTCTAAGGCCCTGGCCTCCCCTTGGGCCTCGGGGTACTTCTTGCCGAAGAGGGGCCCGGTGGCGCTGATCTCTAGCCTCAAGGCCCGTTCCGCCTCTTTGGGGTCTTCCACCAGGAACTCCCCCCCCGTGGCGTGCTTCTTGGCCCAGTCCCCGGGGATCACCCGCTCGTAAAGGCCCCGTTCCATCCTAAGGGCCACCCAGTCGTTGAAAAGGAGGCTTTGCAGGCTTCCGATGAGGAAGCGCTTGAGCCAGGGGCTTCCCCGGCCCTTCCCCTCCTTCACCAGCCGGTAGCCCCGGACCGGGTTTAGCCCCCCAAGGCCGAAGCGCTGGGGGCCGTAGTAGTTGGGGACTCCTTTTGCCTGGAGGGCCTTGAGGATGGCCTCGGCCCTTTCCCGGCCATGGGCGCCTCGGATGAGGATCCGAAAGCGGTTGCCCTTGAGGTGGCCCGTGCGGAGCTTGTGGGGGTGGAGGTCGGCCGTGAGAAGCCGCACCCCCCTCAGGTTTTCCAGGAGGCAGAGGGCGTCTTCGTATTTTCGGGGGATGGAAAGCCACTGCCGGGTGCGGGCGTGCTTGTCCTTGAGGCCCGCCACCCCGATCTCCTTTTCCGGCACGCCCACCTGGTCTCGCAAAAACTCCACCACCTGCCGGGTGGTGAGGCCCTCCTTCTCCAGGAGGAAGAAGAGGTGCTCCCCTTCCCCCAAGGGGGAATAGGCGGGTACCTCCTCCACCTGGAAGTCCTGGGGCTCCACCCTTATCTCCCCCCCCACCCCGGGAAGGCCCTCGGTGAGGAAGGGGTAGCGCTCGGGGCGGTAAACCAGGTCCATCCCCCTATTCTCCCTTAGGGGAGGGCTTTGAGCCAAGATTCCAGGACCCCGAAGCCGTGGCGGAAGAAGGCCTCCGAGCCCAGCTCCACCCCGGCCTCGGCCAGGATCTCCTTGGGGCTAGCGCTTTCCCCGGCCTCCAAGATCCGCAGGTACTTGGGCACGAAGGCCTCCCCCTCCTCCCGGTACTTGCCGTAAAGGGCCAGGACCACCAGGTAGCCCAGGGCGTAGCTATAGGTGTAGAAGCGGTAGTGGACGAAGTGGGGGATGCCCGCCCAAGCGGCCTTGTCCAGCTCCGTCCAGGCCACGGCCTCCCCGTAGAGCTTCCTTTGCTCCTCGTCCCAGAGGGCGTGGAAGGCCTCGGGGGAGAGGGCGGCCTCCTTGCGGGCCTCGAGGCTCCTTCGCTCAAAGAAGGTGTACATCACCTGGCGGAAGAGGGTGTTGATGGCGTCCTCCACCCGCTCGGCGAGGAGGAGGGTCCTTTCCTCCCCGGAAAGCCTTTCTAAGAGGAGGTCGTCCAGGAGGATCTCGGCGAAGACGCTGGCGGTCTCCGCCAGGGGGGTGGAGGCCCCGAAGTTGAGGAGGCGCTGCTTCCTCGCCAAATAAAAGTGGACCCCGTGCCCGAGCTCGTGGGCCAGGGTGTGGGCGCTATCCAGGTCGTCCGTGTGGTTGAGGAGGACGTAGGGGTGGGTGGAGGGAAGCCCCCCGCTGCAAAAGGCCCCGCCCCGCTTGCCGGGCCTCGGGTAGGCGTCTATCCAGCGCTTTTCAAAGAACTCCCGGGCGATGGCCTCCACCTCGGAGGAGAAGCGGCGGAAGGCGGTGAGGACCAGCTCCTTGGCCTCTTCAAAGGGCACCTTGGGCTTCTTCCCCAAGGGGGCGAGGAGGTCTTGGCTTGGGGTCTTCTCCTGGCCAAGCCTTTTGGCCTTCCAGCGGTAGTAGGCCTCCACCAAGGGGTAGTGGGCCTGGGTGGCCTCGAGGAGGGCTTCTATGTCCCTCACCTCCACCTCGTCCCGGAGGGCCACGGGTTCTAAGGGGTGGGCGAAGCCCCTTAGCCTAAGTTCCTGGAGGTAATCCAGATAAACCGCGTTGAAGACGGCGCTCAGGGTGGGGGCCTCGGCCAGGAGCTTCCCGTAAAGGGCCTGGTGGGCTTCCCGCCGCACCGCGGGGTCTGGGTCGCGGCGGAGGGCCCGCACCTCCATCTCCGTGAGCTCCTTCCCCCCCACCTGGAAGCGGAAGCGGCCCGTGTACTCCGTGTAGAACTGGCTCCAGGCGCTCCTTCCCACCAGGGCCTTGAGGTTTAAGAGCTCCTCCTCTCTTTCCGAGAGGGTGTGGGGGGCGTAGGCCCTTTGCCTTTCCAGGAAGTGGCGGAGGTCGGCTAGCCCCGGGTGGTCCAGGAGCTTCTGGAAGGCCTCCTCGGGGAGCTTCCTCAGGGCCACCTCCAGGGGCACGAGGCGGTTTTTCACCTCGGTGAAGCGGCTCCGCACCCGGTCCAGGAGGGCCTTGGCCTCGGGGTCTTGGGTGCGGGTGGCGAAGTAGAGGCTGGCGTAGTTCAGGGGCTTGTAGGCCAGTTCCAGGGCCTTTTCGTAGCGGCTTAGGAGGTCTTGGGCCCCTTCGGGGTCCCAAAGCCCCTGGGGGTCCAGGCTTTGGGCCAGGGCGAGGGCGGCCTCGAGGTCCTGGGCTATCCTGGGGTCATCGGGCCCGGCGTACAGGTCGGAAAGGTCCCACTCCACGGGGGCTAGTATACTCGGCCTCGGGGTGCCGCCCCGGCTTCTTGGAAGGGTCGGGGACCCGCTACGCGGCTCCCGAAAGCTGTCCACAAGAAGGAGAGCCTTATGGCCCTTCAGCGCGCCCTCGTCATCTACAAAGGCAAGCCCGCCCTGGCCGAGGAGCGGGGAGACCGGCTTCTCCTCACCCTTCCCGGCGGGGAGACCCAGCGGGTCCGGCCCAAGGACGTCCTCCTCCTTCACCCAGGGCCCGCCACCTTGGACCTAACGCCCCCCCAAGGGGAGGAGGAGGCCGCCTGGGAGCTTTTGGAAGGGCAGGCGGTAAGCCTTAGGGAGCTCGCCGAGCTGGTCTACGGGGCCTACACCCCGGAGGCCGCCTACGGGGCCTTTCTCCTCGCCCAGAAGGGGGAGCGCTTCGTTTGGGAGGGGGAAAGGGTCCGGGCACGGACCCGGGAAGAGCTTGCCGCCCTCCTCGAGGCCCAAAGGCAGAAGGAGGCCCGAGAAAGGGCCTTCCGGGAAGGGGTGGAGCGGCTTAGGAGGGGGGCCCCAGAGGAGGAAGACCGCCCCCTCCTCGCCGAGGTGGAGGCCCTGGCCCTGGGCGAAAGAAAGGAAAGCCGGGTCCTAAAGGCCCTAGGCCTCCCCGAGACTCCTGAAGCGGCCCAGGGGCTTCTTTTGCGCCTTGGGGTGTGGCGGCGGGAAAACCCCCATCCCAGGAGGCTTGGCCTTCCTCTGGAGGCCCCAGACCTCCCCGTCCCCCCCCTCCCTGAGGAAAAGCGGGCGGACCTCACCCACCTCCCCGCCTTCGCCATAGACGACGAGGGAAGCCAGGACCCCGACGACGCCGTCTTCGCCGAGGAGGTGGAGGGGGGCTTCCGCCTCTTCGTCCACGTGGCGGACGTGGCGGCCCTGGTGCTCCCGGGAAGCCCCTTGGACCGGGAGGCTTTGCGCCGGGGGGCGAACCTGTACCTCCCCGAGGGGACGGTGCCCATGCTCCCCCCCGCCATCACCGAGGCCCTCGGCCTGGGCCTAAAGGAGGTCTCCCCGGCCCTCACCTTTGAGCTATGGGTCTCGGAGGAGGGCGACCTCCTGGAGGAACGGGTCTACCCGAGCTGGGTCCGGGTCCAGCGGCTCACCTACAAGGAGGCCTTGGACCGGCCCGAGCTCAGCCCCTTGCGCCGGGTGGCGGAGGCCTTCCACCGGAAGCGCCTGGCCCAAGGGGCCCTGGACCTCTTGTTGCCCGAGGCCAAGGTGCGGGTGGAAGGGGAGGAGATCCGGATCACGCCCCTTCCTCCCTACCCAAGCCGCCTTTGGGTGCGGGAGGCCATGCTCCTTGCGGGCTACGCCGCCGCCCACTTGGCCTTGAAGGAGGGGCTTCCCTTCCCCTTCGCCACCCAGGAGGCCCCAAGCCGGAGGGTGGAGGGGGAGGGGCTTGCCGCCATGTGGGAGCAGAGGAAGGCCCTCAAGCGGGCCCAGCTCAAGGCGGTCCCCGCCCCCCACAAGGGCCTCGGGCTTCCCCTCTACGCCCAGGTGACGAGCCCCTTGAGGCGCTACCTGGACCTGGTGGCCCACCAGCAGCTAAGGGCCTGGCTCAAGGGGGAAAGGCCCCTTTCCCAGGCGGAGCTTCTGGAAAGGGTGGGGGCGGCGGAGGCGGTGGCCGACCTGGTGCGGGAGGCGGAGCGCAAGAGCAAGCTCCACTGGACCCTCCTTTACCTCCAGGAAAAGGGCTACGAGGGGCCTGGGGTCCTGGTGGAGCGAAGGGGGGCGCAAGGGGTCTTCCTCCTCCCCGAGCTCGGGCTTTCCGCCCAGGTGGCCCTCTCCCAGGCCCTCCCCCTAAACGCCGAGGCCCGCCTCCGCTTCCTGGAGGCGGACCTTCCGGCCCTCGAGGCCCGCTTCGCCCTGGTTTAACTACCCCGAAAAGGCCTCGTGTTGCGAAATCAACCCGTGGGCCCTTGGCTACATGTGCTCAATGAGGGCCCGGCCGAACTCACTGGTCTTGAGGAGGGTGGCGGGCTTCCCCTCCGCCTGGAGGAGGCGGTGGAAGTCGTAGGTGACAAGGCCCTTGGAGATGGTGCGCTCCATGGCCTGTAGGATCAGGTCCGCCGCCTCGTTCCAGCCCAGGTAACGGAGCATCATCTCCCCGGAGAGGATGACGCTAGAGGGGTTCACCTTGTCCTGGCCCGCGTACTTGGGGGCGGTGCCGTGGGTGGCCTCAAAGACGGCGTGGCCCGTCTGGTAGTTGATGTTGGCCCCGGGGGCGATGCCGATCCCCCCCACCTGGGCGGCCAGGGCGTCGGAGATGTAGTCCCCGTTCAGGTTCAGGGTGGCGATCACCGAGTACTCGTCGGGGCGGAGGAGGATCTGCTGCAGGAAGTTGTCGGCGATGATGTCCTTGATGACGATTTCCCGGCCCGTCCTGGGGTTTTTCATCACGTGCCAGGGGCCCCCGTCCAGGGGTACCGCCCCGTACTTCTCCCGGGCCAGGGCGTAGCCCCACTCCCGGAAGGCCCCCTCGGTGAACTTCATGATGTTGCCCTTGTGGACCAGGGTAACGCTGGGGAGGTCCTCCTTGATGGCGTAGTCAATGGCCGCGGCCACCAGGCGCTCCGTGCCCTCTTTGGAGACGGGCTTGATCCCGAGGCCACTGGTCTCGGGGAAGCGGATCTTGGCGTAGGCCTTGGGGAACTCCCGCTTGAGGAAGTCCAGGACCTTCTTCACCTCCTCGCTCCCCGCGGGCCACTCAATCCCGGCGTAGATGTCCTCGGTGTTTTCCCGGAAGACCACCATGTTGACGAGCTCCGGGTGCTTCACCGGGCTTGGCACCCCCTTGAACCAGCGCACCGGGCGCACGCAGGCGTAGAGGTCCAGCTCCTGCCTTAGGGCCACGTTGATGGAGCGGATCCCGCCCCCCACCGGGGTGGTCAGGGGTCCCTTGATGGCCACCAGGTACTCGCGGATGAAGTCCAGGGTCTCCTCGGGAAGCCAGATGGGCTCGCCGTAGACCTGGTTGGCCTTCTCCCCGGCGTAGATCTCGGCCCAGGCGATCTTCCGCTTGCCCCCGTAGGCCTTCTCTACGGCGGCGTCTAAGACGGGCTTGGCCGCTCTCCAGATGTCGGGGCCGGTGCCGTCCCCCTCTATGAAGCCGATGATGGGCCGGTCGGGCACCTGTAGGGTGCCTCCCTGGATGGTGATTCGCTCGCCGTCCTCGGGGATCCGGATGTGCTTGTAGGCCATACCTAACCTCCGGCTCTAGCATACCCCGCTTAGGGGAAGAAAGGTGTCCTGAACCTGATTCATGCCTGGCCTTTTCGGGGGTGGGGAAGCCTTCTTGCTTGGGGGCGCCTTGACCGACCGGGGCCCCTCCCCTAAGATAGGGGGTGCCTGGCGCGCTTGGCGGCGTAGCTCAGGTGGTTAGAGCACACGACTCATAATCGTGGTGTCGTGGGTTCGAGTCCCACCGCCGCCACCAGCGAAAAGAAGCAAAGCTACCGCCCTCGGAAGCGAGGGCGGTTTGCTTTTCGCCCCGCAAGGCCGCCGGACACCTTTTGGAGGGCCGGGGGCGGGTAGCCTTTTCGGCGTATGGGACCGCGGGAGGAGATCCTTTCCTAGGCACCCTCATGGCCTTGGGTGCCTTCAGCATAGACGTGATGCTTCCGGCCCTCGAGGCCACCGCCCTCCGCTACGGCATCACCCCCACGGCGGCCCAGCTGGTGGTGGGGGTGTATTTTTTGGGCTTCGCCCTGGGGCAACTCCTCTTCGGCCCCTTGATGGACGCCTGGGGGCGGCGGCCGGTCCTTAGGGGGGCCCTCTTGGGCTTCGCCCTGGCGGCGGGCCTCACCGTGGTGGCCCCTTCCTTCGGCCTCCTCCTCCTCGCACGGGGGGTCCAGGGCTTCTTCGCCGCCAGCTTCCGCATCGGGGTCACCGCCAGCGTCCGCGACCGCTACCGGGGCGAGACCATGGCCCGCCTCCTCTCCTACGCCCTCTTGGTCCTCATGGTGGCCCCGGTTTTGGCCCCAAGCCTTGGGGTTCTCCTTCTTGGCCTTGGGGCCTGGGGGCCCTACGCCTTCCCCGCCCTCCTCGGGGCCCTGGCCTTCCTCTGGAGCGGGCGCTTCCGGGAGACCCTTCCTCCCGCCAAGCGGCGCCCCCTGGCCTGGAAAAGCCTCGAGGAAGGAGTCTTCTGGGTAGTCCGGGACCCCCGGGCCATCCGCTACACCCTGGCCTTGGGCGGGGTCTTCGGGATCCTCTACGCCTACCTGAGCGCCTCGGCCCAGCTCTACAAGGACCACCTGGGGCTTTCCAACGCCCGCTTCGCCCTGGCCTTCGGGGCCACGGGCCTTCTCTTAGCCCTGGCCAACCTTTTGGGCCCGAGGCTTGTGGCCCGGCTGGGCCTGGGGCGGGCGCTCAGGCTTGCCCTAAGGGGGCTTCTCGGCCTCCTTCTCCTTTTGCCCCTCCACGCCCTGGCCCCAGGGGTTTTCTCCTTCTGGCTGCACCTCTCCTTGGTCCTCGTCCTGGTGGCCTTCACCTTTCCCAACGCCCAGGCCAGGGCCTTGGAGGGGCTTGGCCGGGTGGCGGGGCTTGCGGCGAGCTTCACCGGCTTTTTCTCCACCCTGCTCGCCGCCCTTCTAGGGGCCGGGGTGGGGATGATCTCCCAGGGCGAGCCCTTTCCCTTCGCCCTGGGCCTCCTTGGGCTTGGGCTTTTGGGGTTTGGGGCGGGGGAGGCGGCGGAGCGGCGGGGGGCCTGAGGCCCGGGCTAAAGATCCCGTCGTCGTTGGTCACCAGGATCCGCATGCCCTAAGCCTAGGGGTGCTGGGTCAGGAGAGGGTCAACGGGGTACACTGGTTCTAAAGGGGTTGGGTATGGGAGAGCCGGTGATCCTCGAGGCCGTCCGCACCCCCATCGGCAAGAGGAACGGGGCCCTTAGGGCCTGGCGGCCCGATGCCCTCTACGCCAAGGTCCTGGACGCCCTCTTGGAGCGCACAGGGATAGACCCGGGCCTCATCGGAGACGTGATCACAGGGTGCGTAACCCAGGTGGGGGAGCAGGGGGCCAACGTGGGGCGGCTTGCCGTCCTCCTCTCCCGGCTTCCTAAGGAGGTGCCGGCGGTGAGCCTGAACCGCATGTGCGGCTCCAGCCAGCAGGCCGTCCACTTCGCCGCCCAGGCCATCGCCGCCGGGGATCTGGACTTCGCCATCGCCGGTGGGGTGGAAAGCATGACCCGGGTCCCCATGTTCTCGGACATCTGCGGGGGCTTCCACACTCTAAACCCCGGGCTTTTCCAGCGCTACGAGCTCGTCCACCAGGGGGAAAGCGCCGAGCGCATCGCCGAGCGCTACGGCCTTTGCCGGGAGGAGCTAGACGAGTGGAGCTACCTCTCCCACAAAAGGGCGGCCCGGGCCCAAAAGGAGGGGCGCTTCGCCGCCCAGCTTTTGCCCCTAGAGGGCCTGGACGCCCAGGGGAAGCCCTTTCTCCTGAGCCGGGACGAGGGGGTTCGCCCGGATGTGGACTACGAGAAGATGCTCGCCCTAAAGCCCGTCTTCCGGGAAAACGGGGTGGTCACCGCCGGCAACAGCAGCCAGATCTCCGACGGGGCGGCGGCCCTCCTCCTTGGGGACCGGGAGAAGGCCTTGGCCTTGGGCCTAAGGCCTAGGGCCCGCTTCCTCGCCCGGGTGGTGGTGGCGGGGGACCCCACGATGCAGCTTCTTGAGGTGATCCCCGCCACGGAGAAGGCCCTAAAGCGGGCGGGGCTTTCCCTAAAAGACCTGGACGTCATAGAGATCAACGAGGCCTTCGCCAGCGTGGTCCTCGCCTGGATGCGCCACTTCCGCCCCGACCCCGAGCGGGTGAACCCCAATGGCGGGGCCATCGCCCACGGCCACCCTTTGGGGGCCACGGGGGCCATCCTCATGACCAAGCTCCTTTACGAGCTGGAGCGCACGGGAGGGGAGTTCGGCCTCCAGGTGATGTGCATCGGCCACGGCCAGGCCACGGCCACGGTGATCCAGAGGATCTAGGAGGGGAAGGATGCAAAGCGCTTTGGTGACGGGTGGGGCCTCGGGGCTTGGGCGGGCGGCGGCCCTGGCCCTGAGGGACAAGGGGTACCGGGTGGTGGTCTTGGACCTGAAGCGGGGCGAGGACGGCCTTTCCTACGTGGAGGGGGATGTGACCCGGGAGGAGGACGTGGCCCAAGCGGTGGCGGAGGCCCAAAGGGCGGGGACCCTTTTCGCCGTGGTGAACGCCGCCGGGATTGGCCTCGCCCGGAAGATCCTGGGCAGGGAGGGCCCCCACGACCTGGAGAGCTTCCGCAAGGTCTTGGAGGTGAACCTCCTCGGCACCTTCAACGTCCTGCGCCTTGCCGCCTGGGCCATGCGGGAAAACCCTCCCGACGCCGAGGGGCAGCGGGGGGTCATCGTGAACACCGCCAGCGTGGCCGCCTTTGAGGGCCAGATCGGCCAGGCGGCCTATGCGGCGAGCAAGGGGGGCGTGGTGGCCCTCACCCTCCCCGCCGCCCGGGAGCTGGCCGAATGGGGGATCCGGGTGGTGACGGTGGCCCCGGGGCTCTTTGACACGCCCCTCCTCCAGGGGCTTCCCGAGAAGGCCAAGGCCTCCTTGGCGGAGCAGGTCCCCTTCCCCAGGCGCTTGGGCCGCCCCGAGGAGTACGCCGCCTTGGTCCTCCACATCCTGGAAAACCCCATGCTGAACGGGGAGGTGGTCCGGCTGGATGGCGCCCTCCGCATGGCCCCCCGGTAGGGTCTTGGACCTGACCCGGCTTTTGCCGGGGCCCTTGGCGGGGAAGCTCCTCGCCGACATGGGCTTTCCCGTCCTCAAGGTGGAGCCCCCTTCCGGGGACCCCTTGAGGGCTTTAGCCCTCGAGGCCTACCGCTTCCTGAACGGGGGAAAGGAGATCCTTACCCTGGACCTGAAGGCGGAGGAGGGGCGGAAGCGGCTTTTGGAGTGGGTGCGGGAGGCCGCCATCCTTCTAGAGTCCAACCGCCCGGGGGTGATGGAGCGGCTGGGGTTGGGCCCCGAGGTGCTCCTTAGGGTCAACCCCCGGCTCGTCTACCTGCGCCTAAGGGGCTATCCCGATGCCCCGGACCCGGGCCACGACCTCACCTACCTGGCGGAAGCGGGGCTTCTTGGCCGGTTTCCCTGGCGGGCTTTCCAGTTCGCCGACCTGGCTGGGGCCTACGCCCTGGCCCTTACCGCCCTTAAAGGGCTTCTCCTGGGGGGCGGGGTCTACGAGGTGGCCCTAAGCGAGGCGGTGAAGGCCATCGCCTACCCGCCCATTCCCTTCCTGGACGGCTCGGCGCTCTGCTACGGGGTCTACCCGGCGGCCGAAGGGGAGGTGGCCTTGGCTGCCTTGGAGCCCCACCTCTGGGCCCTTTTCTGCGAAAAGGCGGGGCTTGGTGAGCTTCTAGGGGCGGCCTTGACCCCGGCCTCCCCGGAAAACCCCGCCTACGCCCGCCTCCTGGCCTTCTTCGCCCAAAGGCCCGCCCTGGCCTGGGAGGCCTGGGCCAGGGCGGAGGGGCTTCCCCTTAGGGCCGTTCGCTAGCGGGCGGTCTAGCTTAGGCCTATGGGGAAGGCCGCGCAAAACGGGCCTAGCCAGGTTATTTGTATAAGGGTTTGAAGTCAGCGCTCCCTTGACCGGGTCTAACCTGCTTGGTTAGACTCCCTTTTGGAGGTGTCCAATGAAGCGTCTTTTGGCGCTATGGGTTCTTTTGGCCGTGGCCCTGGCCCAGGGGCTTTCCCTCTGGCAAGCGGTGGAGGTGCCCGGCGGGGTTTGCGCGGACGGCTCCCCCTACCGCTTTTACGTGAGCCCCGGGGACCCCAGGAAGGTGGTCATAGACTTCCAGGGGGGCGGGGCCTGCTGGGACGCCGCCACCTGCGGCCCGGAAAGCCGCACCTACCGCAAACAGGTGGATATCCAGGAGCTGGGGCTTGCCCAGGGCATCTATAACCGGATCAGCGTGGCCAACCCCTTCTACGGCTGGACCCACGTTTTCATCCCCTACTGCACCGGGGACCTCCACGTGGGCCAGGCCACGGTGGACTACGGGGGCTTCAAGGTCCACCACCAGGGGGCCAGGAACGTGCGGGCGGTGCTGGAGTACGTCTTTAGGAACCACACCAACCCCGAGCGGGTCTTCATCACCGGGTGCAGCGCCGGGGCCTACGGGGCCGTCTTCTGGGCCGACAAGGTCCTTTCCACCTACAAAAACGCCCAGATCGCCGTCTGCGGGGACGCGGGCGTGGGGGTGCGCACCGAGGGCTTCCCCGGCTTCGCCCGCTGGAACCCCAGGCTCCCGGAGCTTCCCGGCCTTTCCCCAAACCCCGAGGTCCAGGAGATCTACCTGGCCCTGGCCAAGGCCTACCCCAAGGCGGTCATCGCCCAGTACACCACGGTTCTGGACGGGACCCAGATCTTCTTCTACGCCTTGATGAAGGGGGAGGCTTCCCCTTCCGAGGCCACCGCAAGGGAGTGGGCCATGAAGGCTCAGGAGGCGGTGCTTCGGCCGGCGCAGGCGGAAAACTACACCTTCTACCTGGCTCCCGGAGGCCAGCACTGCATCCTGCCGAGGCCTGAGCTCTACACCCTGAAGGTGGGGGAGGTTTCCTTCCTGGACTGGCTCAGGGCGATGGCGGAGGGGAAGACGCCGCCCCGGGTGCGGCCCTGAAGGAGGCGAACCAGTCCTTGAGGTCCGGGTAAAGGGCCAGGAGGAGGCGGTGCCCCTTCCTGCGGTCCAGGGGGGCCGCCTCCAGGAAGGCCTTTAGGAGCCGGTCGCCCCCTTGCGCCTGGATCTCCTCCGCCTTCAGGGTGAAGCGGGCCTGGAACCAGAGGGCCCCCTCGAGGCCGCCCCGCCTCCGCTCGTAGGCGGAAAGGCTCTTCCGCTTAGGGTTTAGGCCCGCCAGGTACCGGCTCCAGCTTAGGAGGACCTCGGCCAGGTCCGGCCGGGCCTCCTTTAGGGCCAGGAGGAAGAGGTAGTTGGCGAAGAACTCGTCCAGCCACCGGGCCCCCGTGCGGAGCCGCCAGGCCACCTGCACCGCGTGGGCGTACTCGTGCCCCAGGTTCAGGTCCAAGAAGGCGGGGATCTCCCCAGGGGGCGGCCCCAGGGGGAGGAGGGCTTCCCTCAGGCGGTAAAGGAGCCTTTCCGGGTAGGTGAGGGGGGCGTAGAGGGCGAGGCCCTCGGGCCCTGCGTGCTGGAAGGGAAGGCCGTAAGGGTAGGGGAGGCGGGCCCGCCAGTCCTTCTCGGAGAGGACGTAAAGGGCCACGGGGGGCAGGGGGGCGTAGCGGACGTAGACCTCCCTTAAGGTGAGGAGGTAGTCCTGGAGGGCCTTGGCCCGAAAGGCCCCCCCCTCGGAGAAGAAGGCGGGGAGATGGGGGTGAGGAAGGGCCCGCATCAGATCACTTCCCGGAAGCCCACCCGCTCCGCCTGGGCCTGGAGCTCCCGCCTTAGGGCCTGGTGCTCGGGGCGGGAGAGGTCGGGGTCGGCCTCGAGGATCCGCTTGGCCAGGGCCCGGGCCTTTTCAATGATGTCCGTATCCTCCGCCAGGTCCCCAAGCCGAAGCTCCGGGTAGCCCGACTGCCTGGTCCCCCTAAGCTCCCCGGGGCCCCTTAGCTTCAGGTCCATCTCGGCGATGTAGAACCCGTCGGTGGAGGCCTCGAGGATCTTCAGGCGCTTCAGGGTCTTCTGGCTCGCCTCCCCGGCGATGAAGATGGCGTAGCCCTCAAGCCCCCCCCGGCCCACCCGGCCCCTTAGCTGGTGGAGCTGGGCGAGGCCGAAGCGCTCGGCGTTCTCCACGATAATGAGGGTGGCCCTGGGGATGTCCACCCCCACCTCAATCACCGTGGTGGAGACCAAAAGGTCGTAATCCCCGCGCCGGAAGGCCTCCATGACCTCCTCCTTCTCCCGGGCGGGCATCTTCCCGTGGAGGAGGGCCAGGCGCACCCCGGGAAGGAGGCCCTTTAGCTCCTCGTAAAGGGTGGTGGCTGCCCGGATGTCCAGCTCCTCGTTCTCCTCAATGGCCGGGGCCACCACATAGACCTGGTGGCCCTTTTTCACCTCCTCCCGGGCGAAGGCGTAGGCCTGGAGGCGGAGGCGGTGGGGGAGGACCTTGGTCTTCACCGGGGTGCGGCCTGGGGGCATCTCGTCCAGGACGCTCACCTCCAGGTCCCCGTAAAGGGTTAGGGCCAGGGAGCGGGGGATGGGGGTGGCGGACATGACCAGGACGTCCGGGGGGGCTTTGGCGAGCTTGAGGAGGGCCCGCCGCTGCAAGACCCCGAAGCGGTGCTCCTCGTCCACCACGGCGAGGCCCAGGTCCTTAAACCCCACCCCTTCCTGGATCAGGGCGTGGGTGCCCACGGCCACCTGGGCCTCCCCCGAGCGGAGGCGGGCCGTGGCGGCTTCCTTCTCCTTGGCGGTCATGGACCCTAAAAGGAGCTCCACGCTGATGCCTAAGGGGAAGAGGTAGCGGGTGAGGTTTTGGTGGTGCTGCCGGGCCAGGATCTCCGTGGGGGCCATGAGGGCCCCCTGGGCCCCGTTTCGGGCGGCCAGGAAGAGGGCGAAGGCCGCCACCACCGTCTTCCCCGAGCCCACGTCCCCTTGGAGGAGGCGGGCCATCTGGCGGGGGCTTTCCATGTCCTTGGCGATCTCCTCCATGACCCTTCGCTGGGCCCGGGTGAGGGGGAAGGGGAGAGATTTTTGAAACTCCTCCACCCAGGAGGGCTCCACCCGGAAGGCCCTTCCCAGGACCATTCCCCCGGCGTCCAGGAGGGCTTTGAGCTCCAGGAGGAGGTACTCGTCAAACTTGAGGCGGAGGAGGGCCCGCTTCAGGGCCTCCTCGTCCTCGGGGAAGTGGATGGCCCTTAGGGCCTCGCTGTATTCCCAAAGCCCGAGGGCCTCCCGGTAGGGGGCGATGGGGTCGGGAAGGGGCAGGGCCTCCTCCAGGGCGCGCTTCACCGTGCGCCGGAGGAAGGCCTGGCTTATCCCCTCCTTGGCGGGGTAGATGGGGACGATGCGCCCCGTGGAGAGGGATTCCGTGCCCTCGTCCTCAAAGTGCTCCACGAAAAGCCTGACCCCGCCCCGCCTTTCCACCCTGCCCGTGACGATGAGGGTGGACCCCACCTCTATCTGGGAGAGGACCCAGGGCTGGTTGAACCAGACCAGGGTGAGCCGCCACCCCCAGGCGTCCTGGGCCTTCACCTGGACGAGCTGCATCCCCTTCCTGGGGGTCTTGGTGAGCTCCTTGGCCAGGACCTTGACCTGGAGGGTGGCCTTCTTGCCGTCCTCCAGGAAGCGCACCCCGGGGAGGGTCCTCCGGTCCTCGTAGCGGCGGGGGTAGTGGTGGAGGATGTCCCGCACCGTGCGAAGGCCGAGCTCGGAAAGTTTCTTCCGGCTTTGCGGGGGGGCGAGGCGGTGGGCGGAGTCCTCTGGGGCCAGGCGGGCCTGGGGGGGTGGGGGATCGGGGGCTTCCTCCCCTTGGAGCAGGCGGATGGCCGCCTCCAGGGCCCGCCTGCGCTCCTCCGGGGGCTTTTCCCCGTAGCCCTGGAAGAGGCGGCGGATCTCGGGGAAAGGGCGGGCCAGGTTTTCCACCAAGGCCTCGAGGCCCCCCACCACCACCCGGTCCTGCGCCCCGTCCTTGAGCTCCCGGAGAAGGGGCTTGAGGAGCCTGGCCTTGAGCTCCTCTTGCGTCACGCTTTCCATGATACCCTTAGGCCTGTGAGCCGCGTGGAGCGCCTACCCAACGGCCTGGTGGTGGCCCTGGAGGAAAGGGACTTCCCCGGGGTTGCCTTCCAGCTTCTGGTCCCCGCCGGGGCGGTGAACGAGCCCGAGGGGATGGAGGGGGCGAGCACCCTCCTGGAGGGGTGGCTTTGGAAGGGGGCCGGGGACCTGGACGCCAAGGCCCTGGCCCAGGCCCTGGACGCCCTGGGGGTGCGGCGGAGTAGCGGGGCGGGCCTGGAGTACACCGCCTTCGCCGCCGCCTTCCTCCCCGAGGTCTTGGAGGAGGTCTTCCGCCTTTACGCCCTCCTCCTCACGAGACCCCGCCTTCCCGAGGAGGGCCTGGAGGCGGTCCGGTCCGTGGCCCTTCAGGCCCTCCTCTCCCTGGAGGACCAGCCCGCAAGGAAGCTCTTAAGCGAGCTTCGCCGCCAGGTCTTCCGCTCCCCCCACGGGCGCGAGCCCTTGGGCCGGGAGGAGGGCCTTAAGGGGGCGAGCGCCGAGGCCCTGAAGGTGGACTACAGGAGGCGCTACACCCCCAAAGGGGCCATCCTCGCCGTGGCGGGAGGGGTTTCCTGGGAAAGGCTATCCGCCGCCCTCGAGCCCTTCCTCGCCTGGGAGGGGGAGGAGGCTTTGTACCCTAGGCCGGAGCTTTCCGAGCCCCACCGCTTCGTCCTAAAGCGCCCCACGGCCCAGGTGCAGATCGGCCTGGCCTACCCCGACGTGGGTCCTGAGGACCCGGGCTTCTACGCGGCGAGGCTTGCCCTCGAGGTCCTCTCCGGGGGGATGTCTAGCCGCCTTTTCACCGAGGTGCGGGAGAAGCGGGGTTTGGTCTACGCCGTCTCCGCCTTCCCCGCCGGGGTCAAGGGCCAGGGCCTCCTCATGGCCTACGCCGGCACCACCAAGGAAAGGGCCCGGGAGACCCTGGAGGTGATGCTCAAGGAGATGGCGCGCTTGGAGGAGGGCGTTACGGAGGAGGAGCTTTCCCGGGCCAAGGTGGGCCTAAAGACCGCCCTGGTGATGGCGGACGAGTCCATTAGAAGCCGGGCCGCCTCCATGGCCCGGGACCTCTTCTACCTGGGAAGGGTGCGCCCCCTCGCCGAGATTGAAGGGGCCATTGAGGGGACGGACCTGCAGGCGGTGAACGCCTTCCTCAGGGCGCACCCCTACAAGGACCCCTGGGTGGGGCTTTTGGGGGAGGTGGACGGTGTTTCGTGAAGCGGAGCTAAAAAACGGCCTTAAGGTCATCGCCGAGATCGTGCCTGAAGCGAGGAGCGTGGCCCTCGGCTACTTCGTGAAGACCGGGGCCCGGGACGAGGAGAAGGCGGAAAGCGGGGTGAGCCACTTCCTGGAGCACATGGTCTTCAAGGGCCCCGAGGGCATGGACGCCCTTTCCGTGAACCAGGCCTTTGACCGCATGGGGGCCCAGTACAACGCCTTCACCTCCGAGGAGGCCACCGTCTACTACGGGGCGGTCCTCCCCGAGTTCGCCTCGGAGCTCCTTGCCCTCTTCTCCCGGCTCATGAGGCCCGCCCTCCGCCTCGAGGACTTCCAGACGGAAAAGCAGGTGATCCTGGAGGAGATCGCCCGCTACCAGGACCGCCCCGGCTTCATGGCCTACGAGTGGGCCCGGGCCCGCTTCTTCCGGGGGCACCCCTTGGGGAATAGCGTCCTGGGCACGGTGGAAAGCATCACCGCCCTCACCCGGGACCAGATGGCGGCCTACCACCAAAGGCGCTACCTCCCCAAGAACATGGTCCTGGCCGCCACGGGCAGGGTGGACTTTGACCGCCTCCTCGCCGAGGCCGAGCGCCTCACCGAGGCCTGGCCCAAAGGCGAGGCCGGGCGGACCTACCCGCCCTTGGAGCCCGCCTTCGGGGTGGAGGAGCGCCCCTACGAGAAGGCCCGGGCCCTCTACCTGGTGGGGCTTTTCCCCGGGGTGGCCTACCAGGAGGAGGCGCGCTTCGCCGGCCAGGTTCTCGCCCACCTCCTGGGGGAGGAGGGCTCGGGCAGGCTCCACTTCGCCCTGGTGGACACGGGCCTCGCCGAGGTGGCCTCCTTTGGCCTCGAGGAGGCGGACCGGGCCGGGACCTTCCACGCCTACGTCCAGGCGGACCCCGCCCGCAAGGAGGCGGTCCTGGAGACCCTGAGGGCGGAGCTTGCCCGCCTTAGGCGGGAAGGGGTGGACGAAGAGGAGGTGGAACGGGCCAAGACCCCCTTGGCCACCGCCTTGGTCTTCGCCGGGGAGACCCCCATGCAGCGGCTTTTCCACCTGGGGATGGAGTACCTCTACACGGGCCGCTACCTCTCCTTAGAGGAGGTGAAGGCCCGGGTCCAGAGGGTCTCGGCCCGGGAGGTGAACGCCCTCTTGGAGCGGGGCCTTTTGGACGAGGGCCTCTTCTACCTGGTCCTTCCCCATGGAGCCTAGGGCCTTAGGGGCGGCCCTTCTCACCATCCTCTTCTGGGCGAGCGCCTTCGCCGGGATCCGGGCGGGGCTTCAGGGCCTTGAGCCCGGCCACCTCGTCCTCCTCCGCTTTTTGGTGGCGGGGGGCTTTCTCCTCCTCTACGCCCTCTTGAGGGGGCTTTCTCCCCCGAGGCGGGAGGACCTTCCCCGCCTCTTCCTCCTCGGGTTCTTGGGCATCACCCTTTACCACACCGCCCTCGTCTACGGGGAGCTCACGGTGAGCGCGGGGGCGGCGAGCCTCCTCATCGCCACGGGGCCCGTCTTCACCGCCCTTCTTTCCCACCTCTTCCTTGGGGAAAGGCTTGGGAGGCGGGGGGTTTTCGGCTTCGGCCTCGCCTTTTTGGGCTCCGCCCTCATCGCCTTCGGGGAAGGGGGCGGGGTGGGGCTTAGCCCCGGGGCCTTCTTGATCCTCCTCGCCGCCCTTTCCACCTCCTTCTACTTCGTCCTGCAAAAGCCCCTTTTTGGCCGCTACGGGAGCGAGGAGATGACCGTCTACACCCTGCTTCTCGGCACCCTGCCTCTTTTCGCCTTTTTCCCCGGGCTTCCCGAGGCCCTGAGGGAGGCCCCAAGGCCCGCCCTCCTCGCCGCCTTTTACCTCGGGGTCTTCCCCGGGGCTTTGGCCTACCTCACCTGGACCTACGCCCTTTCCCGCACCCCCGCCTCCCGCCTTTCCTCCTTCCTCTACCTCTCCCCGGTCCTGGCCCTCCTCATCGCCTACCTCTGGCTCGGGGAGGTGCCCTCCTTCCTTTCCCTCCTGGGCGGGGGGGTCGCCCTCCTTGGGGTCCTCCTGGTGAACCTCAGGGCGTAGAATGGGCCGGGGTGAGCGCCATGGAGGTGAAAAGGATCGGCGTGGTGGGCGCGGGGCAGATGGGTAGCGGCATCGCCCAGGTGGCGGCGAGCGCGGGCTACGAGGTGGTCCTGGTGGACGTGGCGGAAAGCTTCCTGGAAAGGGGCCTCGCCGCCATAAGGCGCTCTTTAGGCAGGTTTTTGGAGAAGGGAAGGATCACCCAGGAGGCCCACGACGAGGCCCTGGGGCGGGTCCGGACGAGCCTGCGCCTCGAGGACCTAAAGGAGGCCGACCTCATCGTGGAGGCCATCGTGGAGGACGAGGGGGAGAAGCGGAGGCTCTTTGAGCGCCTGGGGGCCCTGGCCAAGCCCGAGGCCATCCTGGCCTCCAACACCAGCTCCATCCCCATCACCGCCCTCGCCCGCTACTCCGGGCGCCCCGAGCGCTTCATCGGCATGCACTTCTTCAACCCGGTCCCCCTCATGCAGCTCGTGGAGGTGATCCGGGGGGAGCTCACCTCCGAGGAGACCCGGGACGTGGTGGTGGCGGTGGCGAGGCGCATGGGGAAGACCCCCCTCGAGGTCCAAGACTACCCGGGCTTCATCTCCAACCGCCTCCTCATGCCCATGATCAACGAGGCCATTGAGGCCCTCCGGGAGGGGGTGGCCACCAAGGAGGCCATTGACGGGATCATGCGCCTGGGGATGAACCACCCCATGGGGCCTTTGGAATTAGCCGACTTCATCGGTTTGGACACCTGCCTCGCCATCATGGAGGTCCTCCACCGGGGCTTCGGGGACGACAAGTACCGCCCCTCGCCCCTCCTTCGCCGCATGGTCCAGGCGGGGCTTTTGGGCCGCAAGGTGGGCCGGGGGTTTTACACCTACGACGAGAAGGGGAACAAGGTGGGCTAGGTACCCCACCGTGGCGGAAGCCACGGTGGGGCCCCAAAAAGGCTTAAGGGGCCTTCTTGAGAGGGTCCTTGGTTAGGGTTGGAAGCTTTTCCATCGGCTTGGGGTAGACTTAAGGCATGGAGCTTCCCCGCGCTTTTGGCCTCCTCCTCCACCCCACGAGCCTCCCCGGCCCCTACGGCGTCGGTGTCCTGGGCCAGGAGGCCCGGGACTTCCTCCGTTTCCTGCGGGAGGCGGGGGGGCGGTACTGGCAGGTCCTGCCCTTAGGCCCCACGGGCTACGGCGACTCCCCCTACCAGTCCTTTAGCGCCTTCGCCGGAAACCCCTACCTCATAGACCTGAGGCCCCTTGCGGAGCGGGGCTATTTGCGCCTGGAAGACCCTGGCTTTCCAGAGGGCCGGGTGGACTACGGCCTCCTTTACGCCTGGAAGTGGCCCGCCCTGAGGGAGGCCTTCCGGGGCTTTAAGGAGAAGGCCACCCAGGAGGAACGGGAAGATTTCGCCCGCTTCCAGGAAAGGGAGGCCTCTTGGCTTGAGGACTACGCCCTCTTCATGGCCCTGAAGGCCCACCACGGGGGGCTTCCCTGGAACCGGTGGCCCCTTCCCCTGAGAAAGCGGGAAGAGAAGGCCCTGAGGGAGGCGAAAAGCGCCTTGGCCGAGGAGGTGGCCTTCCACGCCTTCACCCAGTGGCTCTTCTTCCGCCAGTGGGGGGCCTTGAAGGCCGAGGCCGAGGCCTTGGGCATCCGGATCATCGGGGACATGCCCATCTTCGTGGCCGAGGACTCCGCCGAGGTCTGGGCCCACCCCGAGTGGTTTCACCTGGACGAGGAGGGCCGCCCCACGGTGGTGGCGGGGGTGCCCCCCGACTACTTCTCGGAGACGGGGCAGCGCTGGGGGAACCCCCTCTACCGCTGGGACGTTTTGGAGCGGGAGGGCTTTTCCTTCTGGATCCGCCGCCTGGAGAAGGCCCTGGAGCTTTTCCACCTGGTGCGCATAGACCACTTCCGGGGCTTTGAGGCCTACTGGGAGATCCCCGCAAGCTGCCCCACGGCGGTGGAGGGGCGCTGGGTCAAGGCCCCGGGGGAGAAGCTCTTCCAGAAGATCCAGGAGACCTTCGGCGAGGTGCCCATTTTGGCCGAGGACCTGGGGGTGATCACCCCCGAGGTGGAGGCCTTGCGGGACCGGTTCGGCCTTCCCGGGATGAAGGTCCTGCAGTTCGCCTTTGACGACGGGATGGAAAACCCCTTCCTCCCCCACAACTACCCCGCCCACGGCCGGGTGGTGGTCTACACCGGCACCCACGACAACGACACCACCTTGGGCTGGTACCGCACCGCCACGCCCCACGAGAGGGCCTTCATGGCCCAATACCTGGCGGACTGGGGGATCGCCTTCCGGGAAGAAGAGGAGGTGCCCTGGGCCCTGATGCACCTGGGGATGAAGTCCGTGGCCCGGCTTGCCGTCTACCCGGTGCAGGACGTTCTGGCCTTGGGAAGCGAGGCCCGGATGAACTACCCGGGAAGGCCCTCGGGGAACTGGGCCTGGCGGCTTAGGCCCGGGGAGCTTAAGGAAGCGCACGGGGAAAGGCTTCTCGCCCTGGCCCAGGCCACCGGGCGGGCGTGAGAAAGCCCCCCCTAAGGGGGGGCTAGACCGCTTTGGGGTTTTTCCTTTAGCCTAGGGCCTTCTTCACCAGCTCCACGATCTCGTCAATGGTGTCGGCCACGGGGACGCCCGCCTCGGCGAAGGCCTTTAGCTTGGACTCCGGGGTCCCCACGTTCCCCATGATGATGGCCCCGGCGTGGCCCATGCGCTTACCCTTGGGGGCGGAGCGCCCCCCGATGAAGCCCACCACGGGCTTTTTCATGTTCTCCTTGATCCAGGCCGCCGCCTCCTCCTCGTCGGAACCCCCGATCTCGCCGATGAGGACCACCGCCTCGGTCTCGGGGTCCTCGTTGAAGAGGGGGAGGAGGTCCTTGAAGGTGGTGCCGATGACGGGGTCGCCCCCGATCCCCACGGTGGTGGTGGTGCCGATCCCCGCCTGGGAAAGGGCCGCCGCCGCCTCGTAGGTGAGGGTGCCGGAGCGGCTGATGATCCCCACCTTCCCCCGCTTGAACACGTGGCCGGGCATGATGCCGATCTTGGTCTCCTCGGCGCTGATGATCCCCGGGCAGTTCCCCCCGATGAGGCGGCTTCCCAAGGTCTTGATCTCCTCCACCGCCTTCACCATGTCCAGGGTGGGGATGCCCTCGGTGATGAGGACGATGAGGGGCACGCCGGCGTGGGCCGCCTCGAGGGCGGCGTCCGCCGCCATGGGAGCGGGGACGAAGATGATGGAGGCGTCTACCTCGTGGTTCGCCACCGCCTCCTTCACCGTGTCGTAGACGGGAACCCCTAGAACCTCCATTCCCCCCTTACCGGGGGTGACCCCGGCCACGATCTTGGTGCCGTAGTCCAGCATCTGCTTGGTGTGGAACTGCCCCTCCCGGCCGGTGATCCCCTGGACCAGGACGCGGGTTTCGCGGTTCACCAGGATCACGCCGCACCTCCCACCATGGCCACGATGGCCTTGGCCGCCTCAATGGACGTGGGGTACATGTAGATGGGCTTCCCCTCCAAGAGCTTCTTGGCCTCCTCCTCGGCGGTGCCCGCCACCCGCATGACCACGGGCTTGGTGAGGAGCCCTTCCTCCAGGGCCCGGATCACCCCCTTGGCCACCTCGTCCGCCCGGGTGATGCCGCCGAAGATGTTGATGAAGACCCCCTTGACGTCGGGGTCCTTGAGGACCACCTTGAGGGCGTTGTAGACCACGTCCGCCTTGGCCCCGCCCCCGATGTCCAGGAAGTTGGCGGGCCTTCCCCCCACCCGGTTCACCAGGTCCAGGGTGTACATGACAAGCCCCGCCCCGTTGCCGATGATGCCGATGTTGCCGTCCAGCTTCACGTAGGCGAAGCCGTAGTTGCTGGCCTCCACCTCCAGGGGGTGCTCCGCCTCCACCTCCCTGAGCTCCGCCAGGTCGGGGTGGCGGAAGAGGGCGTTGTCGTCCAGGACGATCTTGGCGTCGGCGGCCACGATCTGGCCGTCGGTGGTGACCACCAGGGGGTTGATCTCGGCGATGGAGGCGTCCACCCCCTCGTAGGCCCGGTAGAGGGCCACCAGGACCTGGGCCAGCTTGTTGAGGTTGCCCTCAAGCCCCGCCCGCTTCACCATCTCCCGGGCCTCAAAGGGGCGGAAGCCCTTGTGGGGGTCAATCCAGAACTTGTGGATGGCCTCCGGGTTCCTGGCGGCCACCTCCTCAATGTCCACGCCCCCCTCCTTGGAGAGCATGAGGACCACCCGCTTCTTGGCGCGGTCCAGGATGAGGCCGGCGTAGTACTCCTTGGCGATGTCCACCGCCTCGGCCACCAGGACCTTCTTCACCGTGAGGCCCTTGATGTTCATGCCCAGGATGGCCCGGGCCTTCTCGTAGGCCTCCTCGGGGGTGTCGGCGAGCTTAACCCCGCCTGCCTTGCCTCTCCCCCCCACGTGCACCTGGGCTTTGATCACCACCCGCTTGCCGAACTCCTGGGCGATCCTTTTGGCCTCTTCCGGGGTGTAGGCCACCTTGCCGGGCGGCACCGGCACCCCGTAGCGGGCCAGGATCTCCTTGGCCTGATACTCGTGCAGGTTCAAGCTCCACCTCCCTTGCCGGAGGGCACCGGCCAAGGGCATTATATAGTCCTTGGGCCTTGGCCCTGGAGGTGAGAGCGTGTGGGAGGATCTGGTCCAAACTCTGCAGGAGACCACAGGACTTCCCGTAAGCCGGCGGGACGTGGAAAGGGCTTTGGGCGCCCTTAAGGCCACGGAGGACCTTTGGGAGAACATCCGCCTAAGCCGGGTGCCCTTGCGGGTTTTGGTGGAGCTTTGGCGGGTTCTCCAGGAAAAGGGGCTTTTGCGGGTGGAGGAAGGCCTCGCCCTCACCGAGGCGGGCCGGGCCCTGGCCCAGGAAGCGCCCCTCCCTGGGGAGGCCTTCTGCCCCGCCTGCGAAGGGCGGGGGGTTTTGGGGGCGAGGCTTCCCGGGAGGGCCCGGGAGCGCTTCCTGGCCTGGACCCAGAGGCGCCCCCCCGCCATCCAGGACTACGATCAGGGCTACGTGACCCCGGAGTCCACCCTGGCCCGGGTGGCCTTGGCCTGGGCCTGGGGCGACCTCGAGGCCAAGGAAATCCTGGTCCTGGGGGACGACGACCTCACGGGCCTCGCCGCCGCCCTCACGGGGCTTCCCAAGCGGGTGGTGGTCCTGGACGCCGATCCCAGGATCGTCCGCTTCCTGGAGGAGGCGGCCCGGGCAGAGGGGCTTCCCCTCGAGGCCCACGTCCACGACCTGCGGGAGCCTCTGCCCGAAACCTGGGTCCACGCCTTCCATACCTTCTTCACCGACCCGGTGGAAGGGCCTTTAGGCCTGCAGGCCTTCGTGGGCCGCGGGCTTTTGGCCCTTAAGGGAGAGGGGTGCGCCGGGTACGTGGGCCTCACCCACGTGGAGGCGAGCCTCGCCAAGTGGGCCCAGTTCCAGCGCTTCCTCTTGGAGAACCAGGCGGTGATCACCGAGCTTCGGGACGGCTTCCATCTCTACGAGAACTGGGACTACATCCCCAGCATGCGGGCCTGGCCCTGGCTTCCCGTGAAGCGCCTTCCGGAGAAGCCCTGGTACACCTCCGCCCTCATCCGCTTAGAGCTTCTGGGAACGCCCAGCCTTCCCAACGAGCCCATCCAAGGGGACCTCCAGGACGAGGAGGCCACCACCTACTGATCCTCGGCGGGGCGGGCGAAGAAGAGGCGGCCCACCTGGGTCTGGATGGCCTGGGTGACCACCACCTGGATCTCCTGCCCCCGGTAGTGGATCCCCCCGTCCACCACCACCATGGAGCCGTCCTCCAGGTAGCCCACCCCCTGGTGGGGCTCCTTCCCCTCCTTGAGGATGAGGAGCCTTAAGGTATCCCCCACCTGGAGCTGGGGCCTTAGGGCCTGGGCCAGGGTCTGGACGGAAAGGGCCTTCACCCCGTAGATCCGCGCCATCTGCAAGAGGGCGTGGTCGTTGGTGACCAAGGCCGCCCCCAGCTCCCGGGCCAGAAAGAGGAGTTTCTCGTCCACCCCATCCCCCTTGGGGGTCTCCTCCAGAACCTCCAGGGGGAGGTGCGCTTTGAGCTTCTCCAGGGCCTCGAGGCCCCGCCTCCCCTTGGCCCGCCTGAGGGGGTCTTGGCTGTCGGCGAAGTGCTGGAGTTCCTTCAGGACGAAGTGGGGCACGTAAAGGGGGCCTTCCAGGAACCCCGTGGCCGCCACCTCGGCGAGCCTGCCGTCCACCAGGACGCTGGTGTCCAGGACCTTGCCCCCTTGGGGCCTGGGCCTTGGGGGGCTTAAGCGGAGGTAGTCCCTATAGCCCAGGGCCAGGTAGCTGAAAAAGCCCACCAAAAGAAGGGCTAGGAGGAGGCTATGGTAGGGGGAGAAGCCCGGGACCTGGGAAAGGAGGGTGGTGAGGAGGACGGCCAAAAGGAGCCCCAACGTGGCCCCCAGGGTGAGGGCCACCGGGAGCTCGGGGGGGAGGCTTTGCAGGCGCTGGAGCCCTTTCCTGAGGGCGGCCTCGAGCCTTGGGGCCAGGAGGAGGCCCGTGAGGAAGCCCGCCAGGGTTAGGTAGAGGCGGTTTAGGGAGAGGAGGCCCGCAGCCCCCCCGAGGAGGCCGAGCTCCTCCAGGCCCACCGCCAGCTGGTAGCCCAGGAGGGCGAAGAGGAGTTGGAGAAAAAACCCGAGGTTCATTCCAGGTATTGGGCGATGGCCTCCTTCAGCCCCTTGAGGTTGCCGGGGTGGAGGATACGGGAAAACCCCGCCCGCTCCCCCTCCCTAAGCCGCCTTTCCAGGCCCATGACGCTCCGCACCTCCCCTAGAAGCCCCACCTCGCCCACCACCGCCAGGTCCTGGGGAAGGGGCCTGCCCACCACCGCAGAGTACACCGCCAGGGCCACGGCCAGGTCCAGCCCGGGGTCTTGCACCTTGAGCCCGCCCGCCAGGTTGACGTAGATGTCCAGGTTGCCCAGGGGAAGCCCAAGCCGCCTTTCCAGGACCGCCAGCACCATGTCCACCCGCCTTCCGTCCAGGCCCTGGACCACCCGCCTGGGGGCGGGGAAGGGGGTCTTGGCCGCCAGGGCTTGCACCTCCAGGGCCAAGGCCCGCTCCCCCGCAAGGGCCAAGGCGACGGCGCTTCCCGGCACCCCTAAGGGCCTTTCCTGGAGGAAGGCCTCCGAGGGATTCCCCACCTCCAGAAGGCCCGCCTCCTCCATGCGGAAAACCCCCAGCTCTCCCACGGGGCCGAAGCGGTTCTTGGCGCTCCTCAAGACCCGGTAGACCCCGGCGGTCTCCAGGTAGAGGGTGGCGTCCACGGCGTGCTCCACGCTTTTGGGCCCCGCCACGATCCCTTCCTTGGTCACGTGGCCCACCAGGACCGTGGCCACGCCCCTTTCCTTGGCGAAGCGCACCAGGGCCTGGGTGGCCTCCCGCACCGCCACCAGGCTTCCCGGGGTGGCCTTGGCCTCGAGGGTCTGCACCGAGTCCACGAAGAGGACCTCGGGGGGATCCTTCTGGAGGAGGGCCAGGAGGGCCTCGAGGCGGGTCTCCCGCAGGAGGAGGAGTTCCTTTAGGCCCAGCCGCTTGGCCCTAAGCTTGATCTGGGCGGGGGACTCCTCCCCGGCCACGTAGTAGACCCTTTGGGGCATTCGCTTGGCCATCTCCAGGAGGAGGGTGCTCTTGCCCACCCCGGGCTCCCCCCCGAGGAGGACCACCTCCCCGGGGACGAACCCGCCCCCCAAGACCCGGTCCACCTCGCCAAGCCCCGAGGAAAACCGCCTCTCCTCCCCCTCCCGCACCTGGGAGAGGCGGAGGAGAGGGGGAAGCTCTTCCGCTTCCTTTACCTCTTGGAAGCTTCCCCAGGCCCCGCAGGAAGGGCAGCGCCCCAAGGGCTTAGGGGTGCGGTAGCCGCACGCCGCGCAGACATGGGCGCCCCTCATCTAGACCAAGAACTCCTCCACCTCGTGGAAGGCGATCCGGCCTTCCTGCACGGTGATATGGAGGCTGCCTGCGGGCTTCCGCAGGAGGAACAGGGAGAGAGGGTCCTCAATCTGCTCCCGGATCACCCCCCTGAGGGCCCGGGCGCTCCCCGTTTTGGGGGCCTGGGCCACCAGGTACCGGGCCACCTCGGGGGCGAAGTGGACCTCGATGTCCCGGCTCTTGAGCTCCTTTTGGATGTCCTGGAGCATGAGCTCCGCCACCCGCACCAGCTCCTCCTCCGTGAGGGGCCGGAAGCGGATCACCTCGTCCAGCCGATCCAAAAACTCGGGGGTGAAGAGGGCCTTCAGGGGGGACTCGGTGTCCACCTCCTTGGTGGTGAAGCCGATGGCCGGGCCCACGTTGTAGCCGGTGTTGGAGGTCATGATGAGGATCACCCGGCGGAAGTCCACGGTGCGCCCCATCCCGTCCGTGAGGCGGCCCTCGTCCAGGACCTGGAGGAAGGTGTTGTAGATGTCGGGGTGGGCCTTCTCTATCTCGTCCAGGAGGACCACGCTGAAGGGCTGGCGGCGCACGGCCTCGGTGAGGCGCCCCCCTTGCTCGTAGCCCACGTAGCCCGGCGGGGCCCCGATGAGCTTGGAGATGGAGTGGGGCTCCTGGAACTCGGACATGTCAAAGCGGATGAGGGCCCTTTCCGAGCCGAAGAGAACCTCGGCCAGGGCCTTGGCGAGCTGGGTCTTGCCCACGCCGCTTTGCCCCACGAAGAGGAAGCTGGCCGCCACCCGGGTCCTCCCCCCAAGGCCCACCCGGGCCCTTCTTAGGGCGCTTGCCAGGGCGCGGATGGCCTCCTCCTGGCCCACCACCCTCTTGCTGAGTTCCTCCTCCAGGCGCATGAGCTTCTCGTCGTCCTTGTCGTCCACGTAGACCCCGCCCCAGGAGTCCACCACCGCCTCCACGTCCTCCCGGGTGACGATGGGGGTGCCGTCCTCTTCCTCCGCCACGGGGAGGCCCAAGGAGGCGTTGAGGCGCACCCTCGAGGCCGCTTCGTCAATGAGGTCAATGGCCTTGTCGGGGAAGTTGCGCCCGGGAAGCGAGCGGATCCCGATCTTGACGGCGAGCTCCAGGATCTCGTCAGGGATGATGACCCCGTGGTGGGCCTCGTAGCGGGGACGGAGGCCCTTGAGGATCTCCAGGGTCTCCTCGGGGGAGGGCTCGAGGACGATGACGGGTTGGAAACGCCGCTCCAGGGCGGGGTCCTTTTCTATGTAGCGGTGGTACTCCCCGGTGGTGGTGGCCCCGATCACCTGGATCTCCCCCCGGGCCAGGGCGGGCTTGAGGATGTTGGCGGCGTCCAGGGTGCCCTCGGCCCCGCCCGCCCCGATCAGGGTGTGGAGCTCGTCAATGAAGGCGATGACCTTGGCGTTTTTAAGCTCCTCAATGATCTGGCGCAGGCGCTCCTCAAACTCCCCCCGGTACTTGGTCCCCGCCACCACGGCGGCCAGGTCAATGGCCACCACCCGGGCCCCCTTGAGGATGGGGGGGACCCGGCCTTCCACGATGGCCTGGGCCAGCCCCTCCACGATGGCGGTCTTGCCCACCCCGGGGTCCCCGATGAGCACGGGGTTGTTCTTGGTGCGCCGGGCCAGGATCTGGATCACCCGGTTGATCTCCTCCTGGCGGCCGATCACCGGGTCCAGCTTCCCCTCCCGGGCCTCCTTGGTGAGGTCACGGCCGTACTCGTCCAGGAAGGGGGTGTTCACGGGCTTCTCCCGCTCCCGGCCCTCCGCCATGGCCAGGATGCGCCAGCGGATGGCGTCCACGTCCTTGGCGAAGTGGCTCAGGATGCGGTAGGCGATCCCGTCCCCCTCCCGGATGATGCCCAGGAGGATGTGCTCCGTGCCGATGACTGAGGCCCCCATGTTGCGGGCCTCGGCGCTGGCCAGTTCCATCACCCGCCTCGCCCGCGGGGTGATGGCGGGAGGCTCCCCGGTGCGGCTCCCCTCCCCCCGGCCCACCAGCTCCTCCACCATGCGGCGCATGGCCTCGAGGCTCGCCCCGTACTCCTGGAGGATCCGGGCCGCCGTCCCCCCCTCCCGCATGAGGCCCAGGAGGAGGTGCTCGGGGCCGATCATGGAGTGGCCTAAGCGGCTACCCTCCTCCCTGGCGTAGTGGAAAACCAGCCTGGCGCGGTCGTCGTACCTGTTCATGCTCTCCTCTACCTCGTATTCTAGCCTAAGGCCCACCCCCCGAGGGGTTTGCGCCCCGGCTCACCTTGGCCCTTCCCCTGATAAGATGCCCAGTAATCGGGGCCTTCGGGCCCCAGGGAGGGACGATGCCTGCGGAGACCCTGGACGAACTGGTGGCGCTTTGCAAGCGGCGCGGGTTTATCTTCCCCGGCTCGGAGATCTACGGGGGCCTCCAGGGCACCTACGATTACGGGCCCTTGGGGGTGGAACTCAAGAACAACCTGAAGCAGGCCTGGTGGCGACGCAATGTCTACGAGCGGGACGACATGGAGGGCCTGGACGCCAGCATCCTCACCCACCGCCTGGTCCTCCACTACTCCGGGCACGAGGCCACCTTCGCCGACCCCATGGTGGACAACCGCATCACCAAGAAGCGCTACCGCCTGGACCACCTCCTCAAGGACCAGCCCGAGGAGGTTCTGAGGCGGCTCTACCGGGCCATGGAGGTGGAGGAGGGGAACTTCCACGCCCTGGTCCAGGCCATGATGGCCTCGCCGGAAAGGGCCGGGGGGGCCATGACCGCCGCCCAGGTCCTGGACCCCGCAAGCGGGGAGCCCGGGGACTGGACCCCGCCCCGCTACTTCAACATGATGTTCAAGACCTACGTGGGGCCCGTGGAGGAGGAGGCCGCCCTGGCCTACCTCCGCCCCGAGACCGCCCAGGGCATCTTCATCAACTTCAAAAACGTCCTGGACGCCACGAGCCGCAAGCTCCCCTTCGGTATCGCCCAGATCGGCAAGGCCTTCCGTAACGAGATCACCCCCCGGAACTTCATCTTCCGGGTGCGGGAGTTTGAGCAGATGGAGATTGAGTACTTCGTCCGCCCCGGGGAGGACGAGTACTGGCACCGCTACTGGGTGGAGGAGCGCCTCAAGTGGTGGCAGGAGATGGGCCTAAGCCGGGAGAACCTGGTCCCCTACCAGCAGCCCCCCGAGGAGCTCGCCCACTACGCCAAGGCCACCGTGGACATCCTCTACCGCTTTCCCCATGGCCTCGAGGAGCTCGAGGGCATCGCCAACCGCACGGACTTTGACCTGGGAAGCCACACCAAGGACCAGGAGGCCTTGGGCATCACCGCCAAGGTCCTCAAGAACGAGCACTCCACCCAGCGCCTGGCCTACCGCGACCCCGAGACGGGGAAGTGGTTCGTCCCCTACGTGATTGAGCCCTCCGCTGGGGTGGACCGGGGGGTCTTGGCGCTTCTCGCCGAGGCCTTCACCCGGGAGGAGCTTCCGAGTGGGGAAGAGCGCATCGTCCTCAAGCTCAAGCCCCAGCTTGCCCCCATCAAGGTGGCGGTGATTCCCCTGGTGAAGAACCGGCCGGAGATCACGGAGTACGCTAAGCGCCTCAAGGCCAGGCTCCTCGGTTTGGGCCTAGGGCGGGTGGTTTACGAGGACACCGGCAACATCGGCAAGGCCTACCGCCGCCACGACGAGGTGGGGACCCCCTTCGCCATCACTGTGGACTACGACACCATCGGCCAGAGCAAGGACGGGACCACCAAGCTCAAGGACACGGTGACGGTGCGGGACCGGGACACCATGGAGCAGATCAGGCTCCACGTGGACGAGCTGGAGGGCTTCCTCAGGGAGAAGCTTAGGTGGTAGGCTAGAAGAACGATCCCTTTGAGGGGCCAGAAGTGGCGCAAAACCGGAAGCACTGGAAGGAGGTTCTGGTTTAGCTGGAGGCGCGCATAGAGGAGCACTGGCGGAAGATCCGAGAAGAAGCGAAACCCCAACCTAACTGGGGCGTCATAGCTCACTGGGAACGGGAGATCCGGGCATGGGAAAGAAGAAGGGAACGCATCTTACGGCGCCTAGGCAGGAGGTCCTAGGCATCCCCGAGCCGATCTGGCGGGAGCTTTGGGAAGAGGTGGAGCGGGCACGGGTACTTTACGAGGAGATGCGGGTGGCCCCTTCCCGCGAGCGGGAGCGAGAACTCTTCGGCGCTTTGACCCACCTGGTAGGCCACGTGAGCGCCATGTGGGAAGAGGCCGAGTTTTTGGAGGAGGACGCATGAGGGTAGCCGTGGTGGGGGCCACGGGGGCCGTGGGGCAGGAGATTCTCAAGGTCCTCGAGGCCCGCAACTTCCCTCTAAGCGAGCTTAAGCTTTACGCCTCCCCCCGCTCCGCCGGGAAGCGGCTTTCCTTTAGGGGGGAGGAGATCCCCGTGGAGCCCCTTCCCGAAGGCCCTTTGCCCGTGGACCTGGTTCTGGCGAGCGCCGGGGGGGCGCTTTCCAAGGCCCTGGCTCCTGTTTGGGCGGAAGGGGGGGCTTTGGTGGTGGACAACTCCAGCGCCTGGCGCTACGAGCCCTGGGTGCCCTTGGTGGTCCCCGAGGTGAACCGGGAGAAGATCTTCACCCACCGGGGCATCATCGCCAACCCCAACTGCACCACGGCCATCCTGGCCATGGCCCTTTGGCCCTTGCACCGGGCCTTCGGGGTCAAGAGGGTCATCGTGGCCACCTACCAGGCGGCCTCCGGGGCCGGGGCCAGGGCCATGGAGGAGCTCCTCACCGAGACCCACCGCTTCCTCCACGGGGAGACCCCTAAGGCCGAGGCCTTCGCCCACCCCCTGCCCTTCAACGTCATCCCCCATATAGACGCCTTCCAGGAAAACGGCTACACCCGCGAGGAGATGAAGGTGGTCTGGGAGACCCACAAGATCTTCGGGGATGACTCCATCCGGATCAGCGCCACGGCGGTACGGGTCCCCACCCTGAGGGCCCACGCCGAGGCGGTGAGCGTGGAGTTCGCCCGCCCCGTGACCCCCGAGGCGGCCCGGGAGGTCCTGAGGGAGGCCCCCGGGGTGGAGGTGGTGGACGAGCCCGAGGCCAAGCGCTACCCCATGCCCCTCACCGCAAGCGGCAAGTGGGACGTGGAGGTGGGGAGGATCCGAAAAAGCCTCGCCTTTGAAAACGGCCTGGACTTCTTCGTGGTGGGGGACCAGCTTTTGAAGGGGGCGGCCCTAAACGCCGTGCAGATCGCCGAGGAGTGGCTTAAGGGCGCCTAAGCCAAAGCCAGTACTCCAGGTTCCCCTCCTTCCCCGGGAGGGGGCTTTCCTTTTCCCCCAGGACCTGGAAGCCAAGCGCTAGGGCCTTTTCCCGAACCCGCCTCAGGGCCTCTTGCCTTTGGGCCTCTTCCCGCACCACCCCCTTGTGGGCCTTGGGGCCCAGCTCAAACTGGGGCTTCACCAGGACCAGGGCCTCTCCTTTGGGCTTCAAAAGCTCCAGGACCTTGGGAAGGAGGAGGGTGGAGGAGATGAAGGACACGTCCATGACCACGAGGTCCACGGGCTCCGGCAGGAAGAGGGTGCGGGCGTCAACTTCCTCCAGGCTCACCACCCGGGGGTCTTCCCGGAGGCGGGGGTGGAGCTGGCCTTTGCCCACGTCCACGGCGTAGACCCGCCTGGCACCCCTTTCCAAAAGCACCTGGGTGAACCCCCCGGTGCTCGCCCCGAGGTCGGTGGCGACCTTGCCCCTGGGCTCCACGGGGAAGGCCGCCAAAGCCCCGAGGAGCTTGTAGGCCCCCCGGCCCACGTAGCGCTCCTCCTCTAGAAGCTCCACGGCGGCGCCTTCGGGGACGGGGTAGGCAGGCTTTTGCACCACCCTTCCTCCCACCCGCACCTTGCCCTCCTGGATCAGGCGCTTGGCCTTCTCCCGACTTTCCGCCAGGCCCCGTTCCACCAGGTACCGGTCCAGGCGCACAAGGGTATTATGAGCGGGTGGGACCCGACCTTTCCGGGACCTGGTACGTTTTGGAGGGAGACCCGGGGGAGCACCTGGTGGTGGAGGCCCTGGGAGAGCGGCTTTCCGGGGTCTGGACGAGCCGGGAAGGGGCCGAGGCCTTCCTGGCCCACCACCCCCACCTGGGGATGCGGGTGGCCTCCTTGGAGAGCCGGGCCTTGAAGGAGGCCTTTCTTCGGGCCCTCGGGATGCTCCAGGTGGAGGCGGTCATGGTGGACTACCGCCCCGGGGCTCACCGGGCGCAGGTAGCTAGAGTAAAGGACCTTTTAGAGGAGGTGCGGCGTGCCTAGGGTTTTGGCGGCGCTTTTGCTGGTCTTGGCCTTCGGCTTGGCCCAACGGGCCGACCTTAGCGTGGGAAGCCCCTTCGGGGTGCAGGCGGGCGTGCGCTTCCCCCTCCTTCCCCTCCTCTTGGACGGGCGGGCCTACGGGGGGGTGGGCCTCGAGGCCAGGGGGGGCGGGGTGGACCTCCTCCTCAAGGTGCCCCTCACCGACCTTTACGTGGGCCTTGGCGGCTTCTACGGCACGGGCCCCGGCCTCACCTACCCCCAGGAGGGGCGGGGGCAGTGGGGGGTGCGGGCGGTCCTCGGCACCTGGCTCAACCTGCCCCTGCCCCTCCTTGGGGTCTACCTGGAGCTCCAGCCCGTCTACTACCCCGGCCCGGGCGCCTTCGGGGTGGGCGGGGCCTTGGGCGTGAGCGTGGGGCTTTAGGCCTTATAGCCCTCCTTTAAGGGGACGATGCGGTTCATCACCAAGGCTTCGGGCCTCGAGTCCACGGGGTCCTGCCAGAAGTAGCCCAGGCGCTCCAGCTGGTAGCGGGTGTCCTTGGGGTCTTGGGCCACGCTGGGCTCAATGAACCCCCGCTTCACCACCAGGGCCTCGGGGTTCAGGTTCTTGAGGAAGTCCCCGCCCTCCTCGGGGTCCTTGGTGAGGAAGAGCCGGTTGTAAAGCCTAAACTCCACGGGAAGGGCGTGGCGGGCGGAGACCCAGTGGATCACCCCCTTGGGCTTGGGGCCTTCTTCGGGGTTCGCCCCCAGGGTGCCGGGGACGATGCGGGCCTTTAAGAGCTTCACCTCGCCCCCCTCTTCCACCACGTCCTCGAGCTCCAAAACGTAGGCGTGCCTTAGGCGCACCCTCTGCCCCGGGGCCAGGCGCTTCCAGCCCTTGGGGGGGTTTAGGCTGAAGTCCGCGCGCTCTATGTAAAGCTCCTGGGAAAAGGGGAGGGGCCTCGTGCCCTCCTTGGGGATGTCCCGGGGCCAGTAGGGGGCCTGAAGCCACTCCTCCCCCTCGTAGTTGGTGAGGACCACCTTGAGGGGGTCCACCACCCCCAAGACCCTGGGGGCGATGGGGTTCAGGTCGTCCCGCACCACCTCCTCAAAGAGGTCTATCTCTATCTGGGCCTCGTTTCGGGAGATCCCCGTCTTGCGTACGAACTCCAAGATGGCTTCGGGCCGCACCCCCCGCCGCCTCAGGGCCCTCAGGGTGGGGAGCCTGGGGTCGTCCCAGCCGGAGACGTACCCCCCTTCCACCAGCTTGATGAGCTTGCGCTTGGAAAGCACGGTGTGGCTCAGGTCCAGCCGGGCGAACTCGTACTGGTGGGGCCTGGGGGAAAGGGGCAGGCCGCACTTCCCCTTGAGGTTTTCAATGACCCAGTCGTAAATGGCCCGGTTGTTCTCAAACTCCAGGGTGCAGAGGGAGTGGGTGACCCCTTCAATGAAGTCCTCCAAGGGGTGGGCGAAATCGTACATGGGGTAGATGACCCACCGGTCCCCAACGTGGTAGTGGGGGGCGTGGACGATGCGGTAGAGGACGGGGTCGCGGAGCTTGAAGTTGGGGTGGGCGGGGTCAATCTTGGCCCTCAAGACCCGGCTTCCCGTGGGGAACTCCCCCCGGCGCATCCTTTCAAAGAGCTCGAGGTTCTCCTCCACGCTCCGATTCCGGTAGGGGCTCGGCTTCCCCTGGGCCCTTAAGGCGCTCATCTCCTCCTCGGGGAGGTCGTCCACGTAGGCCTTGCCCTCCCGGATCAAGGTGAGGGCGCACTGGTACATGGTCTCAAAGTAGTCGGAGGCGTAGAGGACCCGGGTGGGCCGAAAGCCCAGCCAGCGCACGTCCTCCTCAATGGCCCGGGCGTACTCTTCCTTCTCGGTTTCGGGGTTGGTGTCGTCAAAACGCAGGTTGCACTCCCCGCCATAGTCCTGGGCCAGGCCGAAGTTGAGGAGGATGCTCCGGGCGTGGCCGATGTGGAGGTAACCGTTGGGCTCGGGGGGAAAGCGGGTGATGAGCTTGGCGTACCTCCCCTCCTTGAGGTCCCGCTCTACGATCTCGGTGATGAAGCACTCGGGAACGAGGCCCATAGGGTAGAGTCTAAAAGCGGGGCGGCCGCTTTTCAAAGAAGGCCCGGATCCCCTCCTTTAAATCCCCCGTCTCCCGCACCCAGGCGTTGGCGAGGGCGGCCAAGCGGAAGCCGTCCTCGAGGCCCATCCCCGGCAAGGCCAGAAGGAGCTCCTTGGTGAGGCGAAGGGAGGTGGGGGCGTTCTTGGCCACCTCCTCCGCCAGGGCCACCGCCTCCTCCAGGGCCTTCCCCGGTGGGGCGATGCGGTTGACGAGCCCTAGGGCCTTGGCCTCCTTGGCGTCTACGAGCCTTCCCGTGAGGAGAAGGTCTTTGGCGGCCTTCTCCCCCACGGCTCGCACCAGGATCACCGAGACCAAGGCGGCCACGAAGCCGATCTTCACCTCGGTGTAGCCCAGCTTGGCCTCCTCGTCCATGACCACCAGGTCGCAGGCGGTGGCGAGCCCCGCCCCCCCGGCCACCGCCGGGCCGTTCACCGCCGCAACGGTGGGCTTGGGGAAGGTGTAGACCCGGTGAAAAAGGTGCATGAGGGAGAGGGAGTGGCGGTAGTTCTCCTCGGCGCCGAGCTCCGTGACCCTTTCCAGAAAGGCGAGGTCCGCCCCGGCGCTAAAGGCCTTGCCCCTTCCCGTGAGGACCACCGCCTTGGCCTCGGGGTCTTCCTCGGCCTGGTCCAGGGCCTTGAGAAGACCCTCCACCAGGGCGAGGGAGAGGGGGTTGCGGCGCTCGGGGTCGTTGAGAAAGACCCTATAGATCCGGCCCTTTTCCACTTGAACCATGGCCCCATTGTAGCCGAGGGGGTTTCTTGCTAGACTTCACCTTAGCCCGCAAACCCTTTTACCGAGGAACGGAGCGGGCTGGGAGGTGATGTAAATAAAGGAGTACCTGACCAACGAACGCATACGCGTCAAACAGGTGAGGGTGATCGGTCCCGACGGCAAGCAGCTCGGCATCATGGACACCCGGGAGGCCCTCCGCTTGGCCCAGGAGCAGGACCTGGACCTGGTCCTGGTGGGCCCCAACGCCGACCCGCCCGTGGCCCGGATCATGGACTACTCCAAGTGGCGCTACGAGCAGCAACTGGCGGAGAAGGAGGCCCGGAAGAAGGCCAAGCGCACCGAGGTGAAGTCCATCAAGTTCCGGGTGAAGATCGACGAGCACGATTATCAGACCAAGCTGGGGCATATCAAGCGCTTCCTCCAGGAGGGCCACAAGGTCAAGGTCACCATCATGTTCCGGGGGCGGGAGATGAGCCACCCCGAGCTTGGAGAGAAGCTCCTAAACCGCGTGGCCGAGGACCTGAAGGACCTGGCGGTGGTGGAGATGAAGCCCGAGATGCTGGGCCGGGATATGAACATGCTTCTCGCCCCCGCTAAGGTTTCCGCTTAGGCATCCCTTTTGGTATAGTGGGTTGGCCTGGGGGCATCCAAGACCCCTTAAGGGGCGCCTTGCCAGGCAAGGAGGCGAAGATGCCGAAGATGAAGACCCACAAGGGCGCCAAGAAGCGGGTGAAGGTGACCGCTTCGGGCAAGGTGGTGGCCATGAAGACCGGCAAGCGGCACCTCAACTGGAAGAAGTCGGGCAAGGAGATCCGCCGGAAGGGCAGGAAGTTCACCCTGGCCAAGCCGGAGGCGGAGCGGATCAAGCTCCTCCTCCCTTACGAGTAAGGGGGTAGAGGATGCCGCGCGCCAAGACTGGTGTTGTCCGCCGCAGGAAGCACAAGAAGATCCTCAAGCTGGCCAAGGGCTACTGGGGCCTCCGCTCCAAAAGCTTCCGCAAGGCCCGGGAGACCCTTTTCGCTGCCGGGAACTACGCCTACGCCCACCGCAAGCGCAAGAAGCGGGACTTCCGCAGGCTCTGGATCGCCCGCATCAACGCCGCCTGCCGCCAGCACGGGCTGAACTACTCCACCTTTATCCACGGGCTTAAGAAGGCGGGGATTGAGGTGGACCGGAAGAACCTGGCGGACCTCGCGGTGCGGGAGCCCCAGGTCTTCGCCGAGCTGGTGGAGCGGGCCAAGGCCGCCCGGGCCACCGCCTAGGGCATGGGGTGCGGGCCCCGCCGGGGTTCTGGCGGGGCGTTTTCTTATGCCGCCTGAGCTTTACGTGATCCTGGTGGCCCTCCTGCCTGTGGTGGAGCTCAGGGGGGCGATTCCCTTGGGGGTGGCCCTGGGCCTTTCCCCTTGGGAAAGCTTCCTTTGGGCCCTTTTGGGGAACCTCCTCGTGGTGCCCCTGGCCCTGGGGCTTCTCCCCTGGGCGGTGGGGCTCGCCACCCGGGTACCCCTCCTCGCCCGGGCGTGGCGGGCCCTCGAGGCCCGGGTGCGCTTGAAAGGGGAGGAAAAGATCCAGCGCCTGGGAGCCTTGGGGCTTTTCCTCTTCGTGGCCGTGCCCCTCCCGGGCACGGGGGCCTGGAGCGGGGCGGTTTTGGCGGTGGTCCTGGGCCTTAGGCGGCGCTACGCCTTCTGGGCCCTATCCTTGGGGGTTCTGGCGGCGGGGTTTATCGTCCTCCTCCTTACCGGAGGGGCGGTGGCCGGGCTAAACTACCTGCGATGACCGCGCTTCTTCTTCCCCTCGCCTACCTCGTGGGGGCGTTGCCTTTGGGGTACTGGCTCGCCAAGCGGCGCGGGGTGGACCTGCGCACGGCAAGCCCCTACACCCTGGGCCTGGAAAACGCCCTGAAGCGCCTGGGCTTTGGCCTTGCCCTCCTTTCCTTCCTCCTGGACTTCCTAAAGGGCTACCTCCCCCTTCTCTTGGGGCGGGCCTTGGGGCTGGATCTGGCGGGGCTTTTGGCCTTGGGGGTTTTCGCCTACCTGGGGCACCTTTACCCCCTTTTCTTCCGGGACCCCTGGCCTCTAAGGGCCAAGGGGGCAGGGGTGCTTTTAGGGGTTCTGGCGGGGCTTCCTTTGCCCCCCGCCTTGGGGATGGTGCCCGTGGCCCTGGCCTTTCTTCTCTACGCCCTCACGGGCTACGCCTCCTTGGCCGCCTTGGGGCTTCCCCTGGGGCTTTTGGGGGTGATGCTTTTCGGTGGGTTCGGCCTTGGGGAAAGGCTTTTCGCCCTCGCCCTCTTTCTCCTCGCCCTCTGGCGCTACAAGGAGAACCTGGGCCGCATCCTCGAGGGCACCGAGCCCAAGCTGGGAAACCCCTTGCCTCTTCCCTCGGAGAGGCAGGTGGTCTGCGCCTTCCTGATCCACCCTTTGACCCTCGAGGACTTCTGGCAAAGCCCCCGCTTCCGCTGGCTTAAGCCCCTGGTGCGCCTGGGCCTTCTCAGGCAGGAGTGGATAGAGCGCCTGGCCGAGCGCTTCCGCCCCATGAAGGTGGGGGAGGTGCGGGGGGTGCGGACGGCGGACGGGCGGGAGGTCCTCTGCCACCTCATCTCCGCCCCCCTTCTGCCCCACCAGATCAAGGCCAAGCCGGAACTCGCCGTGCGGCGGGCCATCCAGGGGGCGAGGCTCGCTCAGGAGCTTGGGGCCACGGTGGTGGGCCTCGGGGCCTTCTGGAGCGTGGTGGGGGAGAAGGGGAAAAAGGTGCAGGAGGCGGTGCCGGGCATTGAGGTGACGAACGGGGGCGCCTACACGGCGGGCACCGTTCGGGCGGCCATCCCCGGGATCCTCACCCACTTCGCCCAAAACGGCCGGGACTTGAAGAAGACCACGGCGGCGGTGGTGGGGGCGAACGGGGTGGTGGCCTTCGGCATCGCCCGCCAGATCGCCCCCCTGGTGGGGCGCCTCATCCTGGTGGGACGGGACCTGGAGAGGCTCAAGCGGGCGGCGGAAAGCCTTCGGAAGAACCTGGAGCGCAAGGGGGAGGCCCCCGAGATCCTGGCCACCACGGAGATCACCGCCATCCGGGAGGCGGACCTGGTCTTCACCGCCACCAGCGACCCCAACCCCGTCATCTACCCGGAGCACGTGAAGCCCGGGGCCTGGATCTACGACGAGGGCGTGCCCCCCGACGTCCACCCCTCGGTGAAGGAGGTGCCGGGGGTGCGGGTCATCCCCGGGGGGGTGGTGCGGCTTCCCGGGGAGGCGAGGGCCACCCTGGACCTCCACTTCGGCGCCCCCAATCAGGTTCCCGCCTGCCTCGCCGAGACCATGATCCTGGCGGCGGAGGAGGCCTTTGATCGGAAAAGCCTCGGGGGGGAGGTCCGCTCGGAAAACATCCAGTTCTTCGTGGAGCGGGCCGAGGCCTTGGGGTTTCGGGTGGTGGACTAGTGTGGCTCCTCCTTTCCCCCACCCGCCTCGAGGCCCCCTTCCTCAAGGGGAAGCCCTTCGCCTTCCTGGCCTGGAAGGGCCTTAAGGGGGAAGGCTTCGTCTACCTGGAGACGGGGATCGGCAAGGTGAACGCCGCCATGGCCCTTGCGGCCTACGCCGCCAAGAACCCCGTGGAAAAGGCCCTCCTCTTCGGCCTCGCCGGGGCCTACCCTGGGGGGCCCGCTTTGGGCGAGGCGGTCTTGGTGGGGGAGGAGGTGGAGGCGGATCTGGGCCTTAAGGAGGGGCTTGCGCCTTTGGGCTTCCCCGCCTTGGCCCTGGGGGAAAGGCGCTACTTCAACCGCTTTCCCTTAGACCCTGGCCTCACCCAAGGGCTCGCCCAAGCCCTTGGCCTGAAGGTGGCGGTGGGCCTTACCCGGGACCTGGTCTCGGAGACCCCAGAGGAAGCCCTGGACTTGGCCCGGAGGTGGGGGGCTTCCCTGGAAAACATGGAGGGGGCGGCCTTCGCCCGGGCCTGCCTGGCCTTAGGGGTTAGAGGGGTGGAGCTAAGGGCCATCTCCAACCCCGCCGGGGTGCGGGACAAGGGGGCCTGGCGGCTTAGGGAGGCCCTTGGGGCCTTAGAAGACATAACGGGGCGGCTTCTCGCCGCCCCGTAGGACCCACCGGGTTTAGGCCTTCTTGAAGAACTCCTCGGCCACGTCCCAGTTGAGGACGTTCCAGATGGCCTGGAGGTAATCGGCCCGGCGGTTCTGGTACTTGAGGTAGTAGGCGTGCTCCCAGACGTCAATGCCCACGATGGGGGTGAAGCCCTCCATCACGGGGTTGTCCTGGTTGGGGGTGGAGAGGACGTGGAGCTTGCCGAAGGGGTCCTTGACGAGCCAGGCCCAGCCCGAGCCGAACCGGCCCATGGCCGCCTGGGTGAGCTTCTCCTTGAGGGCAGCGAACCCGCCAAACTGCTCGTCAATGGCCTTCTTCAGCTCCCCCACGGGCTCCTTGGCCCCCCCGGGCGTGAGGAGCCGCCAGAAGAGGCTATGGTTCAGGTGGCCGCCCCCGTTGTTGCGCACGGCGGTCTGGATGTCTTGGGGAAGGGCGGCGAGGTGCCTCAGGAGGACCTCCACCTCCACCCCGTGGAGGTAGGGGTACTTCTCCAGGGCGGCGTTGAGGTTCGTCACGTAGGCCCCGTGGTGCTTCTGGTGGTGGATCTCCATGGTCTTGGCGTCAATGTGGGGCTCGAGGGCCTCGTAGGGGTAGCCTAGCTCCGGAAGCTTGAACGGGTACGGCATACTTCACCTCCCAAAGCCCACTATAAAGGAGGCCACCCCCTAGGGGGTGGCCTTTCTCACAAAGCCTCGCCCCGCCTACGCCCCCTCGTGGGGCTTGGCGAGCTTTAAGGGCACCACGATCCGGTCAAACTCCTCCTCGGTGAGGTAGCCGAGTTCCAGGGCCGCCTGCTTGAGGGTCTTCTTCTCCTTGATGGCCTTCTTCACGATCTCCGCCGCCTTATCGTAGCCGATGGCCTTGTTGAGGGCGGTGGCCAGCATGGGGTTTTTCTGGAGGTGCTCTTCAATCCGCTCCAGGTTGGGCTCAATCCCCTTGGCCAGGTGCTCGTTGAAGGACTCCATGGCGTCGGCCAGGAGCTTGATGGACTCGAGGGCGGCGTCGGCCATCACCGGCTTGTAGACGTTGAGCTGGAAGTTCCCCTGGCTCCCCGCGAAGGCCACCGTGTGGTCGTTGCCAAAGACCCGGACCACCACCATGGTGAGGGCCTCCACCTGGGTGGGGTTCACCTTCCCTGGCATGATGGAGGAGCCGGGCTCGTTGGCGGGGATGAAGATCTCCCCGATCCCCCCGTAAGGCCCCGAGGCCAGCCAGCGGATATCGTTGCCGATCTTCATCAAAGCCCCGGCCAGGGTGCGGATGGCCCCCATGACATGGACCAGCTCGTCGTGGGCGGCCAAGGCGGCGAAGCGGTTTTCCGCCACCCGGAAGGGAAGTCCCGTCTCCTCGGCCAGGTACTGGGCTACCCGCTCCCCGAAGCGGGGGTGGGCGTTGAGCCCCGTGCCCACGGCGGTGCCCCCGATGGCGAGGTTGTAGAGGCCCTTTTCCGCCTCCTTCACCATGGCCAGGGTGTTCTTGAGCTGGGCGGCCCAGCTTCCCACCTCCTGGCCCAGGGTGATGGGCACGGCGTCCATGAGGTGGGTGCGCCCGATCTTTACGATGTGGTCAAAGGCCTTGGCCTTTTCCTCAAAGGTCCCGATCAGGGCCTGTGCCGCCGGGTAGAGCCTTTGGTGGAGCGCCAGGGCCACGGCCACGTACATGGCGGTGGGGAAGGTGTCGTTGGAGCTTTGGCCCCGGTTCACGTGGTCGTTGGGGTGGACGTACTTGGAGCCCAGGGGCTTTCCCAGGATCTCCGAGGCCCGGTTGGCGATGACCTCGTTCACGTTCATGTTGGTCTGGGTGCCGCTTCCCGTCTGGAAGACCACCAGGGGGAAGTGGTCGTCCAGCTTCCCCTGGATGACCTCCTCGGCGGCCTGGATGATGGCCTTGGCGATCTCCTCGGGAAGCTCCCCGAGCTCCAGGTTGGCTCTGGCGGCCGCCTTCTTCAGCATCCCATAGGCCCGGATGATCTCCAGGGGCATGCGGAAGCGCCAGGCCCCGATTCTAAAGTGCTCCAAAGAGCGCTGGGTCTGGGCTCCCCAGTAGCGGTCCGCCGGCACCTTCACCTCGCCCATGGTGTCCCGCTCAATCCGGTATTCCATAAGGCACCTCCCGCCCGATTTTACCCCTCTTCCTCGTAGGGCTCGTGGAGCTTCACCGGCCTCCCCCTAAGGCCCGCCCGGAGGTTCAGCCACTCCACGAAGACGGCGAAGCCCATGGCGAAGTAAATGTAGCCCTTGGGGATGTGCACCCCCGTGCCCTCCGCCACCAGGGTGAAGCCGATGAGGAGGAGGAAGCTTAGGGCCAGCATCTTCACCGTGGGGTGGTGGTTCACGAAGGCGTAGATGCCCTTGGAGGCCAGGAGCATGATCCCCACCGAGAGGAGGATGGCGGCCACCATCACGGGGACGAAGCGGGTGAGGCCCACGGCGGTGATCACCGAGTCTATGGAGAAGACGATGTCCAGAAGGAGGACCTGGGCGATGACGCTGGCGAAGCTTGGGGCCACCCGCTTGCCGGCGTGGCCCGGCTCCCCCTCCAGCTTCTCGTGGATCTCCTTCACCGCCTTGTAGATGAGGAAAAGCCCCCCGGCCATGAGGACCAGGTCCTTGCCCGTGACCTCGAGGTCCAGGAGGGTGAAAAGGGGCTTCTTCAGGGCCATGATCCAGGCGATGGAAAGGAGGAAGAGGATGCGGGTCAAGGCGGCGAGGCTTAGGCCCAAGACCCGCGCCCGGTCCTGCTCCTCTTTGGGGAGCTTGGAGGCCAGGATGCTGATGAAGATCACGTTGTCCACCCCCAGGACCACTTCCAGGAGGGTGAGGGTGAGAAGGGCCACCCAGACCTCGGGGTTGGTGAGCCATTCCATGAGGTGGAGTCTACAAGGTAGACTGGGGGGCATGGTGGACGTCCTGGTGGTGGGGGCGGGGCCCGTGGGGCTTTGCGCCGCCCTTTGGGCCAAGCGGTTTGGCCTTTCCCACCTGGTGCTGGAGCGGGGCACGGTGGCGGAGACCATCTACCGCTTCCCCCGGGACATGGTCTTCTTCTCGGAGGGCAAAAACATAGAGATCGGGGGGCACCCTTTGGTCTCCCAAGGCCCCAAGCCCACCCGCAAGGAGGCCCTCCTCTACTACCAGAAGGTGGCGGAAAGGGAAGGGCTAGCGATCCGCACCCACACCGAGGTCCTGGCTATCCGGGGGCGGGAGGGGGCCTTCCAGGTCTTAGCCAGGGACCGCCTGGGGGAGAAGGCCTTCGCCGCCCGCTACGTGGTGGTGGCCACGGGCTACTTCGGGAACCCTAACCGCCTGGGGGTCCCCGGGGAGGAACTAACCCACGTCTTCCACCGCTACGAGGAGGCGGCCTATTTCTTCGGGCGGGAGGTGGCGGTGGTGGGGGGGTCCAACTCGGCGGTGGAGGCGGCCTTGGAGCTTTACCGGGGCGGGGCGAAGGTCACCCTCGTCCACCGGGGGAGGTGGGTCCGGCCCTCGGTGAAGTACTGGCTCCTTCCCGACTTTGAGAACCGGGTGAAGGAAGGAAGCATCAAGGCGGTGATGGAGGCGGAGGTGGAGGCCATCACCGAGGAGGGCCTTTGGCTTAGGCGCCCTTCGGGCCGGGCGTTCCTTCCCGCGGACTTCGTCCTGGTCCAGATCGGCTACCGGGCGGAAGACCGCCTCCTCAAGGAGGCGGGGGTGGTCTACGAGGGGGAAAAGCCCCGGCTTTCCCCGGAGTGGGAGACCTCAGTCCCCGGCCTTTTCGCCGTGGGCTCCTGCGCCTACGGGCCCGAGACCCGCTCGGTCTTCATAGAAAACGGGCGGGAGCACGCCCAAAAGGCCCTCGCCGCCATCGCCGCCCGGGTGCGGGGGTTGGGCTTCCGCCGGCCCCCGGGATCATACCCTTGACAGTGTGAAGCTTAGCAGGGGAGGATAGGGGCATGAGCTGCTGCGTGGACCGGCGTTCGGTGGTCCAAGGGATCGCGGGGCTCGCCCTGGGCGGCGTGGCTTTGGGGCAGCGGGGCAGGAGGAAGCTGCGCCTGGCCTTCTGCTCCCAGCTCCTCTGCATCCTCCCCTACGAGGTGGCCCAAAGGCGGGGCTACTTCGCCGAGGAGGGCCTCGAGGTGGAGCTGGTCTACGCCCGCGGGGGAAGCCAGGCCCTCCAGTTTCTGGTGGGCAAGGCGGTGGATTACGCCGCCACCAGCCTGGACGCCGCCCTCCAGGCCTACCACCGGGGGGCCCCCATCCTGCGCTTCTGCTCCACCGGGAGGCTCCCCCTCTTCGCCCTGGCGGCGGCCCCCAAAAGCCCGGTGAAGGGCGTGCGGGACCTGGAGGGGAGGACCGTGGGGGTTTCGGCCCTGGGGAACGCCGACCACGTGCTTTTGGTCTACCTCCTGAAGAAGGCGGGGGTGGACCCCAGGCGTGTTCAGTACGCCACCCTGGGCCCCAACCTCTACGAGGCCCTTAAGGCGGGGCATGTGGAGGTGGGGATGGTCCAGGAGCCCGCCCTCACCCTCCTCAAGGAGGCCGGGGGGCGGGAGCTCGTCAACCTCATGGACCTGAAGCAGGCCCGGGCCTACCTGGGCGGGCCCTACGAGTTTATGGGTGTGGCGGTGCGGCGGGAAGAACGCCAGGAGCGCCTGGAGGAGATGCGGGCCCTTGCCCGGGCCCTGGCCAAGGCCCTCCGCTTCCTCCACGCCGCCGACGCCCGCCTCATCGCCGACACCCTTCCCAAGGCCCTCATCGCTGGGGGGGACGAGGAAAGGCTTAGGGCGGTGATCCAGCGCTACCGCAAGGACCTCTACCCGGAGGACGTGCGCATTGACCTCGAGGCCGCCCGCCGGGTGGTGGAAAGCCAGCAGGAGGCGGGGCTTCTGCCCCCGGGCTTCCGCCTCGAGGGGCTTTTGGACCGGGAGGTCTTGGGTGCTTGAGGTCCTGGGCCTCGCCCTAGGCTACGGGGCCACCCCCGTTTTAGAGGGGGTGGACCTTAAGGTGGGGGAAGGGGAGTTCGTGAGCCTGGTGGGCCCTTCGGGGAGCGGCAAGAGCACCCTGCTTAGGGCGGTGGCGGGCCTCCTTCGGCCCCTTGGAGGGGAGATCCGGCGGGAGTTCCCCATGGAAGCCCTGGGCTTCCTCTTCCAGGAGGACGCCCTCCTTCCCTGGCGCACCGCCCGGGAGAACGTGGCCCTGGGCCTAAGGATCCGGGGGATGCCCAAGGGGAAGGCCTTGGAGGAGGCCGAGGCCTGGCTTGGGCGGCTCGGCCTTTCGGGGCTTGGGGACCGGTACCCCCACCAGCTTTCCGGGGGGCAGCGGAAGCGGGTGGCCCTGGCCCAGGTCCTGGCCCTAAGGCCCAGGCTCCTCCTCATGGACGAGCCCTTTTCCAGCCTGGACGCCATCCTCAGGACCCAGATCACCCGCGACCTTTTGGCCCAGGTGGAAGGGGAGGGGATCGCGGTTCTCCTGGTCACCCACGACCTGGAGGAGGCCCTCGCCCTTTCCGACCGGGTCTACCTCCTCTCCAAAGGCCCCAGGGCCCGGATCGCCCAGGTCTACCCCGTCCCCTTCCCCAGGCCCCGGGACCCCGTGGCGGTGAAGGCCGACCCCAGGTTCGGGCCCCTTTTCCGGAGGCTTTGGCAGGACCTCGAGGAAGTGTCCCTATGCGCCGCGCCCTAAGCCTTTTCGCCCTTCTCCTCCTCTGGGAGGCCCTGGCCGCCCTGGGGCTTGTGAACCCCCTCTACGCCCCCCCGCCCCACCAGGTCCTCCTGACCCTTTGGGACCTCTTCGCCACGGGCGAGGTCTGGCCCCACCTCCAGGCCACCTTCACCGCCGCCCTTCTGGGCCTTTTCTGGGGCATTCTCCTGGGAGGCGCCCTCGGGCTTCTTGCCGCCTTTAGCCCCTTCTTCTCCGACCTTTTGGAGCCCGTCATGCTCCTTTTGAACGCCATCCCCCGGGTAATCCTCGCCCCCCTCTTCGTCATCTGGCTGGGGATCGGCCTGGCCTCCAAGGTGGCCCTAAGCCTCGTTTTGGTGGTGGTCCTCATCTTCTTCGCCGTCTACGGCGGGGTCAAGGAGGTGGACCCTAGGCTTCTTGAGCGGGTGCGCACCCTGGGCGGGGGGCGGTACTGGCTTCTAAGGGAGGTCTACCTCCCCTCCCTCACCGCCTGGGTGCTCTCCTCATTAAAGGTGGCGGTGGGCTTCGCCTTCACGGGGGCGGTGGTGGGGGAGTTCGTGGCGGCGAGCCGGGGCCTCGGCTACCTCCTCTCCTTCGCCCAAAGCACCTACAACGCCCGGCTTTCCTTGGCCCTCGTGGCCCTGGTGGTCCTCTTCGTGCTCCTCCTCTTCCACCTTTTCGGCCGCCTCGAGGCCCGCCTTCTCCGCTGGCGGCCCAAGGCGCAAGGAGGCTTCTGATGCGGGTGGCCTACGTGCTTTCCAGTCCCAGAGCGGCGAGCCACAAGCTGGCCCAGATGATCCTGCCCCAGCTGGAGGCGGGGGTCCACGGGGCGGAGGTGGTGGGGATCTTCTTCTTTGACGATAACTGCCTCGTCCTCCAGCGGGGGAACCCCATCGGGGAAAGGCTTTCCCGCCTGGCCCGGGAAAAGGGGATCCTCCTCATGATGTGCGACCTCTGCGCCCTGGAAAGGGGCCTGGCCGAGGGGGAGCCCCGGTGGTGCACGCGGGAAGGGGAGGGGCGGAAGACCCCAGGGGTCTGCCGGGTGGCCCCCCACGTGGTGGAGGGGGTGGAGGTGGGGTGCTTCCCCGACCTCTACCGGGCCCTTGCGGGCCGGGTGGACCAGGTGATCACCCTCTAGGCTAAACTGGTGGGTACGGGGTCCGGGATCCCCCCGGGAACCCCAAGGAGGCGTATGCGCGCGCACATCATCACCTACGGGTGCCAGATGAACGAGTACGATTCCCACCTGGTGGCAAGCGAGCTGGTAAGCCTCGGGTGGGAGCTGGTGGACTCGGTGGAGGAGGCGGACTTCGTCCTGGTGAACACCTGCGCCGTGCGGGGCAAGCCCGTGGAGAAGGTGCGCTCCCTTTTGGGCCAGCTCCGCAAGGAGAAGGAGCGGCGGGGCCTCCTCATCGGGATGATGGGCTGCCTGGCCCAGCTGGATGAGGGCCAGCAGATGGCCAAGAAGTTCGGGGTGGATATCCTCCTAGGCCCCGGGGCCCTCACCTCCTTGCCCGAGGCCCTGAAGCAAAACGCCAGGTTCTGGGACCTCACCTTCCGGGAGGACGTCCTGGACTACATCCCCCCGCCCCCCAAGGGGGCCCTTTCCGCCCACGTGACCATCATCCGGGGGTGCAACCACCACTGCACCTACTGCATCGTCCCCACCACGAGGGGCCCCGAGGTTTCCCGCCACCCCGACCTCATCCTGAAGGAGATTGAGCTTTTAAAGCAGGCGGGGGTGGTGGAGGTCACCCTCCTCGGCCAGAACGTGAACTCCTACGGCAAGGACCAGCCGGGCTTTCCCAGCTTCGCCGAGCTCCTAAGGATGGTGGGGGGGATGGGCATCCCCCGGGTCCGCTTCCTGACGAGCCACCCGGTGAACTTCACCGACGACATCATCCAAGCCATCGCCGAGACCCCCGCCATCTGCCGCTACATCCACCTGCCGGTGCAGTCGGGCTCGGACCGGGTTCTAAGGCGCATGGCCCGGGAGTACCGCCGGGCGCATTACCTGGACCGCATCCGCAAGATCCGCGAGATGCTCCCCGACGCCGTGCTCTCCACCGACATCATCGTGGGCTTTCCCGGGGAGACGGAGGAGGACTTCCAGGAGACCCTTTCCCTCTACGACGAGGTGGGGTACGACCAGGCCTACATGTTCATCTACTCCCCCCGCCCCGGCACCCCCGCCTACAAGCACTTCCAGGACCTGCCCCGGGAGGTGAAGGTGGAGCGCCTGATGCGCCTCATTGAGAAGCAGAAGGAGTGGAGCTACCGCAGGAACCTGGAGTGGGTGGGGAAGACGGTGGAGGTCCTGGTGCGGGGCGAGGCCAAGGAGGAGGGCTTCGTCCAGGGGCACGACCGGGGGAACCACCCCGTCCTCATCCCCGCCGCTCAGGCCCCCGTGCCCGGGCTTTACCAGGTGGAGATCAAGCAGGCCACGCCCCACCTCCTCTTCGGGGAGGTGGTGGGGGCGAGGGAGCCTGCCCCCATCCCCTTGCCCGTGGCCTAAGGGGGTGGAGGGATGCGGTCCATCCTCCCCCTGGGTGTGGCCTTGGCCCTCTTCCTCCTCCTCTTCGCCACCTTCCGCTTCACGGGGCTTGGGTTTCTCCTGGCCCTGGGGGGCGGGGCTTTGGGCTACCTGGGCCTTGCCCGCTGGCAGGGGGGGCTTCTTGCCCGGGGGCCTTCCTTGGCGGCTTGGGAGCGCCTGGCCATGCGGGAGGCCTGGCGGCGGGGCGGAGCCTTGCGCCCGAAAGACCTCTCGGCCTTCTTGCCTGAGGAGGAGGCGGAAAGGCTTCTTCAAGGGCTTGCCGCCCGGGGGCTTTGCCGGAAGGAGGGGGAGGGGTACCGGTTTTAGAGAATGCTTCGGGAAGCGGAGGTCGTGGTCCTCGGGGCCGGGGTGGTGGGGCTCACCCTGGCCCGCCTCCTTTGGAAAAGGGGCCGGAAGGTCCTGGTGGTGGCCGAGGCCCTGGGGGAGGCGAGCCGGGTGCCCGTGGCCTTGGTGAACCCCCTTAGGGGAAGGCGCTTTACCCTGGCGGAGGAGGGGGAAAGGGCTTTGGAGGCGGCCCTTGGCTTTTATAGCCGCTTCGTCCCCCTCCACCTCGGGGTCTTCCGCCCCGTGCCCGAGAAGGACCGCCCCAAGGTGGCGGAAAGGCTAGCTTCCCTGAAGCACCGCTGGGAGGGAGGTGGGGTGGTCTTGGAGGAGGCCTTCTGGCTGGAGCCAAGGCCCCTTCTGGAACGCCTCGCCCAGGGGCTTCCCTTCCTAAGGGGGCGGGTTTTGGCCTGGGAGCCGCCGTACCTCCGCCTCGAGGGCGGCGGGCGGGTCAGAGGGGAGGTGCTGGTCTACGCCGGAGGGGGGCGGGGGGCGCACCTTTTGGCCCTGGAAGGGCGGCACATCCCCGGGCTCGTGCTCACCCTTTTGGACTACTTTCCCCGGGCCCTAAGCTATCGGGTCTACCTGGCGGGGGCGGCCCTTGGGGGAAGCTACCTCCCAGGGGAAAAGGGCTACCGCCTCCCGCCCCCCACGGAAGGGGAGGTGGACTGGCTTCTAAGGGGGGCCGAGGCCCTTTTGGGCTACCGGCCCCAGGTGGCCTCGGCCTGGCGGGGGGTGCGTTTCCGCCTTGGGGCCCCCCACCTTTTTCCCGTGGAGGGGGGGTGGGCCCTCACGGGGTTTGGCTCCACGGGCTTTCTCCACGCTCCTCTCCTCGCCGAGAGGCTTGCCGCCAGGTTTTAGACTGGGGGGTGTACTCGGGAGCGGTCCTTGCGGGAGGGGCCTCGAGGCGCTTCGGGGAGGACAAGGCCCTTTACCCCTACCGGGGAAAGCCCCTCCTCCTTTGGGTCTTGGAAAGCCTTTCGGGGGCTTCCGAGCGCTTCATCGTGGCGAACCGCTCCTACGAGGGTTTTGGCGTTCCCGTCTATCCCGACTTCCTTCCAGAGGCGGATAGCCTCTCCGGCCTCCACTCCGCCCTTTCCCACGCCAAAAACCCCTGGGTGGCCGTGGCCGCCTGCGACCTTCCCTTCCTGAGCCCGGCCTACTGGGCCTTCCTCTACGAGAAGGCCCAGGCCTCCCCCCACCCCGTGGTGGTGGTCCAAAACCCCGAGGGGCACCTGGAGCCCCTCATGGCCTTTTACCACAGGGACTGCCTGCCCCAGGTGGAGCGGCAGATCCGGGAGGGGGATTTCCGCCTTCGGCGGGTGGTGGAGGCCTTGGGGGCCACCCAGGTTCCCGGAGAAGAGGTGGTGGCCCGCTTCGGCCGGGAGGTTTTCCTGAACGCCAACCGCAAGGAGGCCCTGCCCTAGGCCCCGGCCCCCGGTTGCGGCCGCTCCCCTTGGCCCAAGGGGGGTGGGGCGGGGGGCAGGAGGAGGAGCCTTAGGACCTCCCCCACCTCCTCCACGAGGGTGATCTCCAGGTCCTTGAGGATCTCCTCGGGCACCTCCTTGAGCTCGGCGGCGTTCTCCTTGGGGAGGACCACCTTGTGGATCCCCGCCTGGTGGGCGGCCAAAAGCTTTTCCTTGACCCCGCCGATGGGGAGGACCCTGCCCCTTAGGGTGATCTCCCCGGTCATGGCGATGTCCATGCGCACCGGGCGGCCCGTGAGGGCGCTGGCCAGGGCGGTGGCCATGGTGATCCCGGCGGAGGGGCCGTCCTTGGGCGTGGCCCCCTCGGGGACGTGGATATGGAGATCGTAGTCCTTGTGGAAGCCTTCCGGGAGCCCCCACTCCTCCCGGTGGGCCCTCAGGTAGGTGAGGGCGGCGTGGGCCGACTCCTTCATCACCTCCCCCAGGTTCCCGGTGAGGTTCACCTTGCCCGTGCCGGGGACGGCCACCGCCTCAATGGTGAGGAGGGTGCCCCCGTAGGGGGTCCAGGCCAGGCCCTGGGCCGCCCCCACCTGGGGCTCCTTCTCCGCCCGGTCGGGGCGGTACTTGGGGACGCCCAGGTAGGCCTCGAGGTCCTGGGCGTCCACCACCCGCACCCCTTCCCAGGGGGCCTCCAGGTAGTCCTTGGCCGCCTTGCGGGCCACCTTGGAAAGCTCCCGGTCCAGGTTGCGCACCCCCGCCTCCCGGGTGTACTCCTGGACGATGCGGTCAATGGCCCGGTCGGTGATCTCCAGCCTCCCCTCAAGCCCCGCCTCCTTCACCTGGAAGGGCCAGCGGAAGTGGCGGGCGATGGCCCGCTTCTCGGGGAGGGTGTAGCCGGGGATCTCAATGACCTCCATCCGGTCCAGAAGGGGCCTCGGGATGGTGGTGAGGGTGTTGGCGGTGGTGATGAAGAAGACTCGGGAGAGGTCGTAGGGCACGTCCAGGTAGTGGTCGGTGAAGGCGTGGTTCTGCTCGGGGTCCAAGACCTCGAGGAGGGCCGCCGCCGGGTCCCCCCGCCAGTCGGAGGAGAGCTTGTCAATCTCGTCCAGGAGGAAGACGGGGTTCACCACCCCCACCTGCTTCATCCCCTGGATGATCTTGCCGGGGAGGGCCCCGATGTAGGTGCGGCGGTGGCCCCGGATCTCCGCCTCGTCCCGCACGCCCCCCAAGGAGATGCGGTGGAAGCGGCGGTTCATGCTCCGGGCGATGCTCTTGCCTAAGGAGGTCTTACCTACCCCCGGAGGGCCCACGAAGCAGAGGATGGGGGCGTGGCCCTTGACCTCCTTCCCCTGGGTGAGCTGGCGCACCGCCAGGTACTCCAGGATCCTTTCCTTCACCTCCTTGAGGCCGTAGTGGTCCTCGTCCAGAACCCGCTTGGTCACGGAGATGTCCAGGACCTCGGGGTCGGCCTCGGTCCAGGGGACCTCCAGGAGCCAGTCCAGGTAGGTGCGGCTCACCGTGGCCTCGGGGGAGCCGGGTTGCATGCGCTCCAGGCGCTTGAGCTCCTTGAGGGCCTTTTCCTTCACGGGCTCGGGCATACCCTTCTTTTCAATGCGCTCGCGGAGCTCCTCAATCTCCGTGAGGAAGTCCTCCCCGCCCCCGAGCTCCCGCTGGATGGCCTTCATCTGCTCCCGGAGGTAGTACTCCCGTTGGTTCTGGTCCATCTGCTCCTTGACCCGGGCGGCGATCTTCTTGTCCAGCTCAAACCGCTCCAGGTCGCGGAGGAGGAGGGCCAGGACCTTTTTCAGGCGTTCCTCCACCTCCAGGGTCTCCAGGAGGTCCTGCTTCTCCTGGAGGGTCCAGGTGGCGTGGTGGGCCACGAGGTCCGCCAGGATGGCGGGGTCCAAGGTGCTCTTGATGGCCTCCTGCTGGTAGCGGTCCAGGCGCAGGGTCTTGTGGTTTTGCAGGTAGCGCTCAAAGGCCTCCTGCACCTCCCCCACCAGGACGCGGGCGAGGCTTGGGTCCTCCAGGGGCGGTTCAGGAAGGACCTCCACCACCGCCCTCAGGTAGGGGGTGGCCACGTAGCCCTCGAGGCGCACCCGGCTCCTTGCCTCCACCATCACCTGAAGGGTGCCGTCGGGGAGGCGCAGGGCCTGCTTGGCCACGGCCAGGGTGCCCACCCCGTAAAGGTCCTCAGGGGCGGGGTCGTCCACCTCGGGGTCCTTCTGGGTCACCAGGACGAGGAGGCGGTCTGCGGCCAGGGCTTCTTCCACCGCCCTTTTGCTCTTGGGGCGGCCCACGTCCACCCCGGTGGTGGTGTGGGGGAGGACGACGGTGTTCCTAAGGGGAAGAACGGGAAGTTCTAGGCGTAGCTCCTTCATCTACCCTCCATGATAAGCCCCCTTCCGGCCCGGGGGCGGGCCGGGGGCACAATCTTAGGGGCTAGAGGCCCACGGTGATGTACCCCTTGAGGTTTTTAAGCTCAATCTGGGAAAGCCCTGGGGGCAGGGCGCCCTCTATCCGGAGGCCGAACCAGAGCTTCCCCTGACGCACCCCCTGGACCAGGACGTTCCCGCTGAGGGTGAAGGAGGTCTCGGCCTGGCTCTGGAAGGCGATGGTCCCAAGGGCTTCTCCCGCGGCTTCCATGGGGCAGAGGACGAGGTTTCCCAGGGGTTGGCAGGAGGGGTTTTGGGCCGGGTCCTCGAGGCGGCCGTAGACCGTGAGGTTTTGGCTTAGGGGGACGTTGGCCACCGCCTGCCCTTCCACCCGGATGGCCTTTATCACGTCCACAGGAGGCGGGGAGAAGGTATGGGGGCCTTGGGGAAGGCCACGTAGTCCCCCCCGAAAGGAGGGGAGGGGGGGAGGTCCGTCAGGTTCAGGCTCAAGGAGCCTAGGTTCACGGTGAGGGTGTAGCTGCAGGCGGAAAGCAGAAGGGCTAGGAGGAAGGCCCGGCGCCGCATGCCCAAAGCCTATCATGGGGGGGTATGCACCGCCTCCTCTTCGCCCTGGACCCCGAGACGGCCCACGGGCTCGCCTTGGGGCTTCTCGCCTTCTGGTCGGAAAGGGGGCCCTTGCTGGAGGTGCCCGCGAGGCTTCTTCGGGTGGAGGACCCGAGGCTTAGGGTGGAGGCCTTTGGGGTCTCCTTTCCCAACCCCTTGGGCCTGGCGGCGGGGATGGATAAGGACGCCAGGGCCCTAGGGGCCTGGTGGGCCTTGGGCTTCGGCTTCGCCGAGGTGGGGACCCTCACCCCAAGGCCCCAGGAGGGAAACCCGAGGCCGAGGCTTTTCCGCCTTCCCGAGGACCGCGCCCTCATCAACCGCATGGGCTTCAACAACGCCGGGGCCCTGGCGGCGGCCGGGCGCCTGAAGGCCTTCCGGGAAAGGGGGCTTCCTTTCCCTGTGGGGGTGAACCTAGGGAAGAACCGGGACACCCCCCTGGCGAGGGCCGCCGAGGACTACCTCGAGGCCCTGCGGGTTTTGGAGCCCCACGGGGACTACTTCGTCCTGAACGTGAGCTCTCCCAACACCCCGGGGCTTCGCGCCTTGCAGGAAGGCCCTTTTTTGGACGAGCTCCTTGCCCGCCTCCGCCCGGCCACCACCAAGCCCCTCCTCCTCAAGGTGGCCCCGGACCTCTCCTGGGAGGCCTTGGAGGAGGTGGCGGCCCTGGCCCTAAAGCACCGCCTCCAGGGCCTGGTGGCGGTGAACACCACCGTGGCCCGGGAGGGCTTGAAGAGCCCCTGGGCCCGGGAGGAGGGGGGGCTTTCGGGAAGGCCCCTGAAGGGAAGGGCTTTGGAGGTCCTCAAGCACCTGGCCCAAATCCCGGGCCTCGTCCTGGTGAGCGTGGGGGGGGTGGAGACGGCCCTTGACCTCTGGGAGCGGCTTAAGGCGGGGGCGAGCCTGGTCCAGGTTTACACGGGCTTCGTCTACGGGGGGCCCCTCTTTCCCCGGAGGCTTCTAAAAGGGCTTCTTACCCTGATGGCCGCCGAGGGGGTTTCCCGCCTCGAGGACCTTAGGCGGTGAGGGTCCTTGGGTGGATCCGGTCCACCCCCTTTGGGTGGCGGTAAGGGGGGAGGGCCTCCCAGAGGGGAAGCCCCCCACCCACTTCGGCCTTAGGCCAGTGGCGTCCGCTTCCAACCCTATTCCAGCGCCTCGTGGACGATGCGTCCTTCCACCAGGGTGAGGACGGGCCAGCCCCCAAGCCGCCACCCCGCCCAGGGGGAGTAGCGGGCCTTGGAGGCGAAGCGGCCGGGGTCCACGGGGCGCTCCTTGGGGGAGAGGAGGACGAGGCTCGCCTCGGCCCCCTCCTCCAGGTGGATAGAAAGAAGGCCCAGAACCCTTCTCGGCCCGTCGGTGAAAAGCTCCACGAGCCTCGCCAGGGGAAAGCCCCGCTTCAGGTGGAGCTCGGTGTAGAGGAGGGGGAAGGCCACCTCGAGGCTTGGGATCCCGAAGGGGGCCCTTAGGAGGTCCATCTCCTTCTCCGCCAGGGTGTGGGGGGCGTGGTCGGTGGCGATGGCGTCTAGGGTGCCGTCAAGAAGCCCCTCCAGGAGGGCTTCCCGGTCCTCTTCCCCCCGCAGGGGCGGGGCCACCTTGAAAAGGGGGTCAAAGGCCTTCAGGGCCTCCTCGGTGAGGGTGAGGTGGTGGGGGGTGGCCTCGGCGGTTATGGGGAGGCCCGCCCGCTTGGCCTCCCGGACGAGCTCCAGACCCCGTTTCGTGGAGAGGTGTTGGATGTGGAGATGGGGCCTCCCCTGGGCGCGCCTTAGGGCGTAGCGCAGGACCTCCAGGTCCCGGGCGATGCGGGCGGCCTCGGCCTCCGGGGGGTTCCCGGGAAGGCCCAAGAGGTCGGATAGGGCCCCGTCGTTCATCACCCCGCCCCGCCTTAGGCCCGCGTCCTCCGCGTGCACCGCCACGGGAAGGCCTAAGGCAGCGGCCATGAGAAGCCCCGCCCCTAAGACCCCGGCGTCCTCGTTGGTGCGGCCGTCGTCGGTGAGGAGGACCGCCCCCGCCTCCTTGAGAAGCCCCGCCGGGGTGAGGGTCTTCCCCTCCTGCCCCTCCGTGAGGGCGGCCGCCGGGTGGAGCCGGGCGAGGCCCAGGGCCTTGGCCTTCTCCTTCAGGGCCCGCACCGCCTCCGGGGTGTCCACGGGGGGCTTGGTGTTGGGCATGGAGACGAGGTCCGTGTACCCCCCCCGCACCGCCGCCAAAAGCCCGGTGGCGAGGTCTTCCTTCACCTCCTCCCCCGGCTCCCGCAGGTGGGCGTGGAGGTCCAAAAACCCGGGGGCGAGGAAGCACGCCGTGCCGTCTATGACCCGTTGCGCCGCGCCACCTTCCAGGGAGAGGATCCTTCCTTCGCCGATGAGGACGTCCGCGGGGCCCCTTTCCCCCAGGGCGTCCACCAGCCGCACGTTCCGGATTAGGATCATGCCCCCTCCTTTCCCACCAGGAGGTGGTAGAGCACCGCCATGCGCACCGCCACCCCGTTTTGCACCTGCCGGTTCACCAGGCTCCTTTCCGAGTCCGCCAAGGCCCCCTCCAGCTCCACGTCCCGGTTCATGGGCCCCGGGTGGAGGAGGGGGGCTTCTGGTTTTGCCCGCTTAAGCCTTGCTTCCGTCACCTGGTAGCGGGCGATGTAGTCCTCCAGGTGGATAAGCCCCGCTTCCATGCGCTCTTTCTGAAGCCTAAGGACCATGACCGCGTCCGCCTCCTCCAAGGCCTCCTCGAGGCTCGGGGTAAGCCTCGCCCCGGGAAGGGCCTGGGGCAAGAGGCTTGGGGGGCCGGCGCAGAAGACCTGGGCTCCGAGGAGGGAGAGGAGCTCGGCGTTGGAGCGGGCCACCCGGGAGTGGAGGATGTCCCCCACGATGGCGATCTTCTTGCCCTCGAGGCTTCCCAAGGCCTCCAGGAGGGTGTAGGCGTCCAGGAGGGCCTGGGTGGGGTGGGCGCGGCGGCCATCCCCCCCGTTGATGACGGCGCCTTTGACCCAGCGGGTGGCCTGGTGGGGCACGCCGGCGCTGTCGGCCCGGATCACGTAAGCGTCCACCCCCATGGCCTCGAGGGTGAGGAGGGTGTCCTTGTAGCTTTCCCCCTTCTGGAGGCTACTGGTCTGGGCGGCGAAGGAGACCACGTCCGCGGACATGCGCCGGGCCGCCAGCTCAAAGGAGATCCGCGTCCTCGTGGAAGGTTCAAAGAAGACCGTGGCCACGGTGAAGCCCTGGAGGGCGGGGACCTTCTTGATGGGGCGCTTTAGAACCTCCCGCATCACCTTGGCCGTGTCCAGGAGGCTTTCCACCTCTTGCCGCGTCCACCCTTGGAAGTCCAGGAGGTGCCTCATGCCCCCTCCCTTTCCCAAAGCTCCACCCGGTCCTCCCCGTCCACCTCCGCCACCTTCACCTTCACCACCTCGCTTTTGGCGGTGGGGACGTTCTTGCCCACGAAGTCCGCCCGGATGGGAAGCTCCCGGTGCCCCCGGTCCACCAGGACCGCCAGGTAGATGCGCCTCGGCCTTCCCAGGTCCATGAGGGCGTCCAGGGCGGCCCGGGCGGTGCGGCCCGTGTAGAGGACGTCGTCCACCAGGACGATGGCCTTCCCGGTGATGTCAAAGGGGATCCGGGTCTCCCGCACCTGGGGCCTGAGGCCCACCTCGGTGAGGTCGTCCCGGTAGAGGGTGATGTCCAGGGCCCCCACGGGCACCTCCTTCCCCTCAAACTCCCCGATGAAGCGGGCGATCCTTTGGGCGAGGGGAATCCCCCGGGTGTGGATTCCCACTAGGAGGAGGCCCTCCGTCCCCTTGTTGGCCTCCACGATCTCGTGGGCGATGCGGTAAAGGGCCCGCCGCATCTCCTCGGCGTTCAAAAGCTCCGCCTTAAAGCGCATACCTCACCCCCAAAAAAAAGCGGAGGCTAAAGCCTCCGCTTTTTCCTTCCTTTCGGGCCTCCCTTGTTTCTCGCATCTATCCCCCTTTCCGGCCTCGCAGGACCGGTTTAAAGGCCACCCCCACCTTACACCGGGGCCTAAAGAAGCGCAAGCACCCGCCCAGGAGGTGCCTTGGGCGGGTACCGGGGACGGGTTAGGCCGCCTTGGGCTTCTCCCGGGTGACGCTCAGGGCCAAGGCGCCCACCAGGAGGCCCACGATCACCGCGTTCCAGGTGGCGTTGGCCATCCCGCTAAAGCCCAGGATCCAGGGGGAGAGGATGAGCCAGACGCCCAGGAGGACGTTTAGCCACTCCTCCCACATGGGGCCGCCCCTTAGGTGCAAAAGGGCCATGAAACCCACCACTATCCCGATGAGGACGGCGTTCCACAGGGCGGCCGGGGTGCCGCTATAGCCCAAAAGCCACGGGGAGAGGATGAGCCAAACGCCCAGGACGAGGTTGGCCCAGTCCTGCCAGCGCGTCATGGTTGCTCACCTCCTTTCGCTTTTTATTGTGAAAGCGCTTGAGCCTGGCGAAGAGTGTAAAAGGTTACTTTTTCCCGGGAGAGGGACGGACGTACCGCCACCCCGTCCAAAGGAGCACGGCGGCGAAGCCGAGCCGCAAGGTGCCCTCCGGGAGGAAGTGGGCGAGTTCCCCCCCGAGGAAGGTGCCCGCCAGGACCCCAGGCACCAGGCCGGGGGCCAGGTTTTGGTCCACGTTGCCTAAGCGCAGGTGGGTGTAGGCCCCCACCAGGCTTGCCGGGACCATGGCGAGGAGGCTCGTCCCCTGGGCGGTGTGCTGGGGCATCCCCAGGAGGAGGACCATGGCGGGAACCATGATCGTCCCCCCGCCCACCCCCATCATCCCCGAGAGGAAGCCGGTGAAGGCCCCGGCGAGGAGGAGGGCGAGGTCCTGGAGGACCTCACCCCGCACCAGGCCCACGGGGGCCAGGTAGGGCCTTAAGAGAAGGAGGAAGCTCACGGCGATGAGGAACCAGCCGAAGGACCGTTTGAGGTTTCTCTCGGAGAGGCCGTGGGCGAAGCGGGCGCCCAGGCGGGCGGTGAGGATGGCGGTGAGGGCCAAAAAAAACGCCGCCTTCAGGTCCAAGGAACCCTGGAGCCCGTAGGTCAAGGCCCCCACGAGCCCCGTGAAGAAGACCGCCACGAGGCTTGTGCCGTGGGCTTTGTGCTGGGGAAGCTTGAGAAGCCCCACCATCAAGGGGATCATCACCGTGCCGCCGCCAAGGCCCACGAGGCCGCCGAAGACCCCGCCGAGGAAGCCGATGAGAAGGCCCATGACGCCTATACTACCGGGTTTGGTGGCTCCCGCCCCTCCAGGACGGCGAGGAGGTTTTCCACCGCCACCTCCGCCATGCGTTCCCGGGTGCGCCGCCCCGCCGAGCCGATATGGGGGGTGATGACGGCGTTTCGCAGGCGGTAGAGGGGGTGGCCTGGAGGGAGGGGCTCGGGGTCGGTCACGTCTAGGCCTGCCCCGAAGAGGTGGCCCTTTAGGGCTTCCACCAGGGCTTCGGTGTCCACCAGGGCCCCCCGGGCGGTGTTGAGGAGGATGGCCCCCCGCTTCATGGCGAAGAGCCTTTCCCGGTTGAGGAGCCTGTGGGTTTCCGGGGTGAGGGGGGTGTGGAGGGAGACGATGTCGGCGGTGGCGAGGAGTTCCTCCAGGGGGAGGAAGGGGTAGGGGAGGGGTTTCCTCGTGCGGCTATGGTAGACGATCCTTAAGCCGAAGGCCTCGGCCCGCTTGGCCACCGCCTGGCCGATCCGCCCCATGCCCACGAGGCCCAGGGTGAGGCCCTGGAGGTCCAGGCCCAAAAGGAGCTCAGGGTGCCAGGCCCGCCAAAGCCCGTCCCGGGCGTAGTCCACCCCTTCCACCACCCGCCTCGCCACGGCGAGGAGGAGGGCTAAGGTGAGGTCGGCGGTGGCCTCGGTGAGGACGTCCGGGGTGTTCGTGACCCGGATGCCCCTTTCCCTGGCCGCCTTCAGGTCCACGTGGTCCACCCCCACGCTGTAGCAGGCGATGACCTTGAGGCTTCCGGCCCGGTCCATGACCTGGGCGTCTATGCGGTCCTCCACCGTGGGGATGAGGCCCACCGCCCCTTCCACCCGCTTTAGAAGCTCCTCCCTGGGGAGGAAAAGCCCCTCGTGGACCTCTACCTGGAGGCCCCTCGCCCTCAGGCGGTCCAGGGCCTTGCCCGGCAGGGTGCGGGTGACGAGGACCTTCATGCCCCGGCGAAGGAGAGCTCGGCCACGGCCACCAGGGGGCTCCCGAAGGCGCTTGGGCCCATGGGCTCCCAGGCCAGTTCCTTGCCCAGGCCCTCTATGGCCTGGAGGAGGTCCAGGAGGTTCCCGCTCACGGCGAAGTTCTCCACGGCGTGCCGGGCCTCCCCCTCCTCCACCCAAAGCCCCAGGGCCTGTAAGGAGAAGTCCAGGCTCACGGGATTGGCCCCGGCGTGGAGGCCCATGAACTCGGTGATCAAGACGCCTTCCTCCAGGCTCAGGTTGCCCAGGGGCTTCAGGTAGAGGTTGCTGGGGGCCACGCCCATGGGGGAGGCGTAGTTCCGGTAGGCGTGGCCGGTGTTGGCCTGGCCCAGGGCTTGGGCGGTCTCGGCGTTGTGGAGGAAGGTTTGGAAGATCCCTTCCGCTACCACCGCCACGGGCCGGGCCGGGGTGCCCTCGGCGTCAAAGGGGCGGGAGGCGAGGCCCTGGGGGAGGGTGGGGTCGTCCACGAGGGTCACCAGGGGGCTTGCGATCCTCTCCCCAAGCCTCCCTAAGAGGCGGCTTTTTCCCTCCAGGGCGTTTTTCCCCGAGAGGGCCTGGGCCAAGACGGCGAGGAGCTGGGCCATGGCCCTGGGCTCCAGGTAGGCCCGGTAGCGGCCCGTTTTCAGGGGCCTGGCCTCCAAGAGCCTGGCCGTCCTTTCCCGGAACTCGAGGGCGGTGCGGCCCGGGTCCAGGGCGTGGAACTCCTTTGTGGGCCTAAGGTCCCACCCCTGCTTGCGGCCATCCCCTTGGGCCATGACGAAGCTTCCCGAAAGGGCAGCGATCCCCGTCCGGTAGGCGCCCTCTGCCCCCTCGGTGCTCCCTAAGCCCAGGCGCACCTCCCGCTCCATGTACCCCCCGAAGAGGACGCTCCGCACCCGGGGGTCTTCCCGCAGGGCGCGCTCCAGGGCCAAGGCGGCCTCCTTCTTGGCCTCGAGGGGGGCGGAAAGCCCCTCGCCCAGGAGGTCGTGGCTTCCTAAGGGCTTGCCCGGGGGCAGAAACCCCCTTTTGCCCGAAAGGAGGGCGTTTTCCCGGGCCTCCTCCAGGGCCCAGTCCAGGGCCTCAGGGGAGAGCTCCTCGGTGTAGGCGTAGCCCACCCTTCCCTCGGCCACCACCCGGAGGCCGAGGCCCCCTTGCCTTGCCTCCTTGATCTCCTCCAGGGTTCCCCCCCGGGCCCTTAGGGAGAGCTCCCTTTCCTCCCGGAAGAGGACCTCGGCCTCGAGGCCCAGCTCCTTGGCCCGCCGGAGCAGGTAGCGCTTCGCTTCCTCCAGGGTCATGCCCGACCTCCCACCACGATCTCCGAGACCAGGACGTGGGGCTGGCCCACCTCCACGGGGACGGCCCCCGAGAGGCTTCCGCACATCCCCGGGGCGTTTTCCAGGTCCTGGGCCACGGCCACCACCCGCATGAGGGTCTCGGGGCCCTTGCCCACCAGCATCGCCCCCCGCACGGGCTCCTCTATGCGGCCGTTGCGGATGATGTAGGCCTCCTGCACGGCGAAGTTGTACTCCCCGCTTCCCGGCTTCACCTGCCCGCCCCCCATCTCCTTGGCGTAAAGGCCGAAGTCTATCCCGGCGAAGAGGTCCTCCACCTCCGCCTCCCCTGGGGCCAGGAAGGTGTTGCGCATGCGGGAGGTGGGGGCGAAGGTGTAGTCCTGGCGGCGGCCCGAGCCCGTTAGGGGGTAGCCGGTGAGGAGGTGGCCCAGCCGGTCCACCATGTAGCTCTTGAGGATGCCCTTTTCTATGAGAACGGTCCGCTCCGTGGGGCGGCCCTCGTCGTCCCACTCGCTGGAGCCCCAGGCGTGGGGCAGGGTGCCGTCGTCAATGTAGGTGACGGCGGGGTTTGCCACCACCTCCCCGAGCTTGTCGGCGAGGACGCTCGCCTTCTTGGCCACGCTGGTGGTCTCCAGGAGGTGGCCCACCGCCTCGTGGAAGAGGACCCCGCCGAAGCCATTGCCCACCACCACGGGAAAGGTGCCCGCGGGGGCGGGCCTGGCCTTGAGGTTGGTGAGGGCCTGGCGGGCGGCCTTCTCCCCGATGGCCTTGGGGGGGTAGAGGTCAAAGAGCTCCAGGCCCACGCTCTTCCCGGGGGCGCTTACCCCGGTCTGGACCTCGGCGCCCTCCTGGGCCACCGCCAGCACGTGGAGTCGGGTGCGCACCCTCTTCTCCTCGGCCCAGGTCCCTTCGGTGTTGGCCACGAGGACCTCCTGCTCCCACTCTAAAAGGCTTGCCTCCACCTGGCGGATCTCGGGGGCGATCCGGGCCCCGGCCTCCGCCTCCAAAAGCCTTTCCAGCCGGTAGCGCTTGTCCTTGGCGGAAAGGGGCACCTTGGGGGCGTGGAGGCCTTGGGGCCTCGCCTTGCGGAAGTCCAGGCCCCCTTGTCCTTTTTCGTCCACCTGGCCCAAGGCTCCCTTGGCCCTAAGGAGGGTCTCCAGGGCTTCCTCGAGGCCTTGGCGGGAGAGGTCGTTGGTGTAGGCGTAGACCACCTGGGTTCCGAAGAAAAGCCTTATCCCCACCCCTAGGTCCAGGCCGGAAAGGGCCTCCTCCAGCTGGCCCGAGCGCACCTTCATCCTGCGCCTTAGGGAGCGCTCGGCGTAGACCTCGGCGAAGTCCGCCCCGCCCCTAAGGGCCCTTCGCAGCACGGTTTCCACCGCTTCAGGTGGGAGCATGGGAGGAGTTTACCCGGCTTCTGACCCGCCGGTCAACCGCCCCAAGGAAAGGGCCAGGACCTCCAAGGCGAGCCAGGGGTCTTTTCCCCCCTTGGCCCTGGCCTCCGCCTCCACCAGGAGGTCCAAGGCCCCTTTGAGGGCTTCCCGGGATAGGCCTTTGGCCATCTCCAAAGCCCGCCGGGCGGCGAAGGGGTGGGCCTCGAGGCGGGCGAGGTCCTCCTCCTTGGGCCTAGGGTTTTCCCGAAGGAGCATCCACGCCCGGGCGAGAAGGGCGATCTGCCAGGAGAAGGCCCCAAGGACCCTCAAAGGCTCTTCCCCCTCCTCCTTGAGGGCCCGAAGGCGCCTCAGGGCCTCCTTGGAGTGGCCCTCGAGGGCGGCCCGCACCAGGTCAAACCCCGTGACCGGGGGCCTTAGGGCCACCACCTTTTCCACCTTCTCCAAGGTGAGGGGAGGGGAGAGGAGGGTAAGCTTTTCCAGCTCCCTTTCCAGGGCCTCGAGGTCCGCCTGGAGGCTTGCCAGGTACTGGACCACCCCTGCGGGGAGCTTAAGCCCCAAGCGCTTGGCCCGGTTTTCTATGTGGCGCAGGAGGTCCTTCCCCTTGGGGGTGGGGAAGTCCCGCCTTTCCCGGTTCCGGTAGAAGGCGGCCCGGGAAGGGCTTGGCTTGGGGTCTAAGAGGAGGACGGGGATCCCCTCGGGCACGCCCTCCAGGAGGGGCTTTAGGGCTTTCCATTCTCCTTCCCCCACCTCCCTCAGGTCCAGCATCGCCCCCCCGCCCCCGAAAAGCCCCGGGGCGAGGGCCTGGGCCAGGGCCTCGGGGGTGGGCTCGGTGAAGCGGGCAAGGCCCCGAAGCCTCGCCTCCTGCAGAAGGGCCTCCCGGGCCAAAAAGGGGTCGCCGGTGAAGGCGATGACCATCAGAAGGCGTTAAGCCCCGTGGCCTCCCGCCCCAGGACCAGGGTGTGGACCTCGTGGGTGCCCTCGTAGGTGTAGACGGTCTCCAGGTTGAGCATGTGCCGGATGGCGTGGTACTCCAGGGTGATGCCGCTTCCCCCAAGGATCTCCCGGGCCATGCGGGCGGCCTTGAGGGCCTTTTCCACGTTCTGCCGCTTGGCCAGGGAGACCTGGGCGGGGGTGAGCTTCCCCTCGTCCTTAAGCCGGGCAAGCCGCCAGGCGAGGAGGAGCCCTTCCGTGTGCCAGGCGAGCATGTCCGCCAGCTTGGCCTGGACCAGCTGCTTCTTAGCGATGGGCTCCCCGAAGGTGGTGCGGTTCTTGGCGAAGGCCACCGCCTCCTCGTAGACCGCTTCCAAAGCTCCTAAGACCCCCCAGGCGATGCCGAAGCGGGCCTGGGTGAGGCAGGAGAGGGGGGCCTTGAGGCCCTCCGCCTTGGGGAGGCGCAGGGACTCGGGCACCCGCACGTCCTCCAGGACGAGCTCGCTGGTCACCGAGGCCCGGAGGGACATCTTGCGCTTCACCTCCCGGGCCTGGAAGCCCTTGGTGTCCGTGGGGACAAGGAAGCCCAGGACCCGGCCCTCCTCGTCCTTGGCCCAGATGAGGGCGAGGTGGGCCAGGTTGCCGTTGGTGATCCACATCTTGGTGCCGTTCAGGACCCAGGTGTCCCCATCGCGCCGCGCCCGGGTCTTCATGTTGCCGTAGGGGTCCGAGCCCCCGTCGGGCTCGGTGAGGCCGAAAGCCCCCACCATCTCCCCCCGGGCAAGCTTAGGGAGGAACTCCCGCTTTTGCGCCTCGCTCCCGTAAGTGTAGATGGGGTACATCACCAGGGAGCTTTGCACGCTCACGAAGCTCCTTAGCCCCGAGTCCACCCGCTCCAGCTCGTAGCAGATGAGGCCGTAGGCGGCGCTGGAAACCCCCGCCCCCCCGTACTCGGGGGGTAGGGTGGGGCCTAGGAAGCCCAGCTCGGCGAATCTGGGGATGAGGTGGGTGGGGAAGACCCCTTCCTCCCACCAGTCGCGGATATAGGGCAGGGCTTCCTTCTCCAGGAAGCGGCGGGCCGCCTTCTGAATCTCCTTCTCCTCGAGGGTGAGGAGGTCCTCCAGGGCGTAGAAGTCCAGCATGCCCTAAGTCTAAGCGCCCACCCCTTGGGCTTGCCACATGGGGGCCCGCCTTAGGCCATGGGCATTCCCTCTTTAGGGGCCCTTAGAGCATTCCCGCCAGGAAGCCCTGCTCCCGGACGGTGCGGATCAGGTCCATGACCGTGAGGCTTTGGGGGTCGTACTCCACCAGGACCTGGGCGGGCCCCGTGGCCTGGGCCTCCCGCACGCCTTCCAGGGCCTTTAGGGCCCGCACCACCCGCTCCATCCCCTCAGGGGTGGGCTCCCCCCGGATCCCGATAAGGACGCGGTTCATATCCTTCCTATTCTAGGACGCCCCGGGTCTCGCCCCTTAGGCCCCGGCTTCCCAGGACCCGCACCGCCAGGACCAGGGGCCCGATGGCGAAGCCCTGGGCCCTTAGGGCCTCCTCCAGGTCCTTGCGCTCTGGGTCCAGGTGGAGGGCCACCTCGTAGACCCCGGCGTCGTAGGCGCTTTTCACCACGGCGGCCAGGAGGCCCTCCAAGACCCTCGGCTCCTTCCCCTCTATCCGGGTGATGAGGACCGTGGTGGCCTCCCCCTGCCACACTGCCTGGGCTAGGGCGAAGCCCATGGGCTCCTCCCCCTCCTCCGCCAGGAAGGAGTGGCCCGTGCGGGCGAAGAAGCGGAGGGCGCCGAGGCTTACGGGCCTTTTCCCCGCTAGCTGGTTGAGCCGGTCCAGGTCTTCCTCGGTGAAGGGGCGGAAGCGCATGGCCCCATTATGCCCGGAAGCGGAAGCGGAGGGCCTCGAGGAGGAGGACCAAGGCCGCAAGAAGGGCGAGGAAGCGCCCCGCCCCCCCTTGGGCCTTGGGGAGGAAGCTCCTTTCGGGGGTGGGGAGGAGGGTCTCCTCCGGGGCCAGAAGGCCAGAGCGCACCTCCCGGTAGGGCTTGAGGAAGTTGTAGACCAGGAGGGGAAAGAAGGGCTTATCCTGGATGGCTTCCAAGGGCGGCAGGTAAAGCCCCCCTTCCGCGGCGAAAAGGAGCCCCACCCCCCCTTCCCCCTCCGCCAGGGCCTGCCAGGGGCCCTGGGGGGGTGGGGGCGGGGGGAG
>NZ_BMPJ01000006.1 GCF_014647535.1 Thermus composti
GTATTTACCCAAGCCCCCTTCTTTATTGGCGTGTCAATGGATATGCGGGTGAATATCCGAAAGGGGGGTTCTTATAGGCTAAGGTCATGGACTGGGAAATCCAAAAGGACCCCGAACGGCTCCTAAAGACCTTCCGCTTCCGGAACTTTCAAGAGGCTCTGGCCTTCGCCCAAAAGGTGGGGGAGTTGGCCGAGCGGCACAACCATCACCCCCGCCTCACCGTGGAGTGGGGAAAGGTAACGGTGGAGTGGTGGACCCACTCCGCAGGGGGGATCACCGAGAAGGACCGGGAGATGGCGCGCCTCACCGATGCCCTCCTTGAGGTAGGGTGAGGGGGATGGAGGCGCGGACCCTCGAGCTGGTCTTCCCCGAGCACACCAACCCTTTGGGGGCCGCCTTCGGCGGTTTCGTCCTGGGGCTCATGGACAAGGTGGGTTCTTACGCCGCCGCCCGGAGGGCCAAAAGGCCCGTGGTCACGGTGGCGGTGAGCAGCGTGGAGTTCAAGGTCCCCATCCGCACGGGGGACCTTCTGGAGGTGGTGGCCCAGGTGGTGCGGGTGGGGCGCACCTCCCTCACCGTGGAGGTAAAGGTGTACAAGGAACGTTTCGGCGAGGAAAATGGGCGCGTCCTCGCCACCCAAGGGGTCCTCACCTACGTGGCGGTGAACGAGAAGGGGGAGCCCGTCCCGGTGGAGGCCCATGCGGGTGCTGATTGACGGGGCCTGCCCCTACTGCCGGGCCTTGGGGCGCACCCTTAAGGCCCTAGATCTAGGGGAGCGCCTTCGGGTAGAACCCCTGCAGGAGGCTAAGGACCTAGATCCCGAGGCCCTCCTCGAGGCCCTCCACGTCCTGGAGGGCGAGCGGGTTCACCGGGGCTTCGCCGCCCTTCTGGCCCTTGCCCGAGGCCTGCCCCTCCTATGGCCCCTCTACCCCTTCCTTCTCCTCCTTAAGCCTATGGACCTAGGGGAGCGGCTTTACCGCTTCCTGGCCCAAAGGAGACCCCGTGCCTGAGCTCCCCGAGGTGGAGACCACCCGAAGGCGGCTTCTCCCCCTTCTTCTGGGCCGTCGGATCCTGGCCTTAGACCACGGGGATCCCAAGCGGTACCGCCACACGGAAAAGGCCCGGGGAAAGCGGGTGGAGGGGCTTTCCCGGCGGGGGAAGTTTCTCCTTCTGGAGCTTTCGGAGGGTTTGGAGGCGGTCATCCACCTGGGGATGACCGGGGGGTTCCGCCTGGAACGGACCCCCCACACCCGCCTGGTCTTCCGGCTGGACCAGGGGGCGCTCTTCTTCCACGACCCCCGCCGCTTCGGCCGGATCTGGGTGGTGGAAAGGGGCGACTACCGGGAAATCCCCCTCCTCACCCGCCTCGGCCCCGAACCCCTTTCCGAGGACTTCCGCTTCCCCACCTTTTGGGAGGAGCTACGGCGTAGCGCCAAACCCCTCAAGGCCCTCCTTCTGGAGCAGCGTTTGGCGGCGGGGGTGGGAAACATCTACGCGGACGAGGCCCTCTTCAGGGCCCGCCTCTCCCCTTTCCTAAAAGGGAAGGAGGTGGAGAAGGAGGAGGCGAAGAGGCTTTTCCTGGCCCTCAAGGCGGTGCTGGCCGAGGCGGTGGCCCTTGGGGGAAGCACCCTCTCCGACCGAAGCTACCAGCAACCCGACGGCCTCCCCGGGGGCTTTCAGGAACGCCACGCCGTCTACGGAAGGGCGGGCCTTCCCTGCCCCGCCTGCGGGACGCCCATCGCCAAGGATGTGGTGGCGGGGCGGGGGACCCACTTCTGCCCCCGGTGTCAGCCCCAGCGCCCCCGGCCCCGGTCCAAGAGGTAGAAGAGGAGGCCGGAAAGAAAGGCCAGGAGGAGGGCGGCGGCCTGGGCCTCCCGGAAGGGACCTTCCCCAGGGCGGCCCAGGCGCTCGTAGATGGCCAGGGTCAGGGTAGTCCACTCAGGCCGCCAAAGGACCAGGCTCGCCCCGAACTCCCCCAGGACGGTGGCCAGGGCCAGGGCCACCCCCGAGGCCAAGGCGGGAAGGATCAGGGGAAGCTCCACCCGAAGAAAGGCCCGAAGGGGCGTGGCCCCCAGGGTCCTCGCCGCCTCCTGGAGGCTCGGAGGAAGGCTCCTCAGGGCGGGGAGGAGGGCCCGGGCGAGGAGGGGGTAGGCCAGGAGGGCGTAGGCGGCGAGGAGGAGGAAGAGGGAGCCCCTTAGGCCGGGGTAGGCCACCAGGTACCCAAGCCCCACGGCCACCGGGCTCACCATGAGGGGAAGGAGGCCGAGGAGGTCTAAAAGGCCGCTTCGCCTGGCGGCCACCCCGTAGGCCACGCCCAAGGGAAGAACGAGGAGAAGGGCGAGGAAGGCGAAGCGAAGGCTGTTGACCAGGGCCAGGGAAAGGGGGGTGAAGGCCTCCGAGGTCCAGGCCCTGGCCAAAGCCTCGAGGTCCAGGCCTGCGAGGAGGGCCCAAAGGGGGGCGTAGAGAAGGGCGAAAAAGCCCCCAAGCCCCAAAGCCCTTCCCCACCCCCCTCCCCCCAGGACCTCTCCCGGGGCCAAGGGAAAGGGGCGGAGGCGGAGGTAAAGGAGGGTGGCCAGGCCCAGGGTCAGGATCTGGAGGGCCATGAGGGCGCTGGCCTCGGGAAAGGCCAGGCGGTAGGCCAAAAGGGTGTAGACCTCCACCTCGAGGGTGGCGTGGCGGGGCCCCCCGAGGAGAAGGGGCACCCCGAAGGCGGAAAAGGCGTAGAGGAAGACGAGAAGCCCCGCCCCCCCGATGGCGGGGAGGAGCAGGGGAAGCCCCACCCGGAGGAAGGCCCGAAAGGGGGTGGCCCCCAGGGTCCTCGCCGCCTGCAAGGGGCCCTCGAGGGCCAAGGCCACGGGGAGAAGCACCCTCAGGGCCAGGCCCAGGTTGTAGAAGACCGCCGCCCAAAGGAGGAGGGCCAGGGTGCCGTAGAGGTCCAGGCCGAGAAGACCCCTAGGCCCCACCAGGGCCAAAAACCCCAGGGCCACCACCGGCGTGGGGAGAACGAAGGGCAAAGTGGAAAGGGCGAGGAAAAGGCCCCTCAAGGGAAAGCGCCGCCGGAATACGAAGGCCAAAGGCAAGGCCACGGCCAGGGTCAGCCCGGCGGAGAGGAGGCCGTAGGCCAGGCTAAAGCGGTAGCGCTCCCAGTAGTAGGGGTTGGCCAGGGCCAGGGCAAACCCCTCCCCCACCCCCAGGGCCAGGACCCGCCCCAGGGGGTAGAAGAGGGCGAAGGCCAGGAAGAGGAGGACGACCCCTCCCGCCAGCCGGGCCACGGGCCTCCTAGCGCCGCCCCCGGCGCACCGCCTCCGGGCTTTGCCCTTGGAGGACCACCTTGGTCCACTCCTCAATCCAGCGCTCCCGGTTCGCCCCTATGGCCTTGGGATCCATCCGTACGCTTCCCAAAGGCTCCGGGGCGAAGCGGAACACCTGGGGAAGCCGGGCGTCCCGGCGGGCAGGGTACATCCACATCTCCGTGGGGAGGTTCTCCTGAACGGGGCGGGAGAGGAGCCAGTCCACAAGCTTCCTGGCCCCTTCCGGGTTTTTAGCCCCCTTGAGGATCCCTACGAACTCCACCTGGAAGAAGGCCAGCTCCGGGAAGAGGTTCCCGGTGGGAGGCTCCTGGTACCGGCCTTCGGAGTAGTAGACCTCGGCGGCGGGGCTTGTGGTGTAGGAGACCACCAGGGGCCTATCCCCCTTGTAGAGGGTGAAGTGGGTGTAGTAGGCCTCGCTCCAGCCCTTGGCCACCCGCACCCCGCCGTCCCGGAGCCTGGCCCAGAAGTCCAGGTACCCGTCCTCCCCGAAGCGGGCTACCGTGGCCATGAGGAAGGCTAGGCCCGGGGAGCTGGTGGCGGGGTTTTGCACCACGAGAAGCCGGGCGTACTCCGGACGGGCCAGGTCCTGAGGGACCTTGGGCAAGGGGCGGTCCTTGAAGAAGGCCTTGTCGTAGTTCAGGCTCACCCAGCCGTAGTCCACGGGGAGGGCCCGGAAGGTGGGGTCCAGGAGGAGGGTGGCCTTGAGGTTCCGGATCTCGGGGCTCCGGTAGGGGACGAGGATGTCCGCCTCGAGGGCCCGGGAAAGGAAGGTGTTGTCAAAGCCGTAAAGGACGTCGGCGATGGGGGCCCCCTTGGTGAGGATGGCCCGGTTCAGGGTCTCCCCCGCATCCCCCGCCTTGAGGATGCGGAGCTTCAGGCCGGTTTCCCGCTCAAACTGGGCGATGAGGTTTTTGTCCAGGGAGAAGCTTTGGTGGGTGAGAAGCGTGACCTCTTGTTGGGCTAGACCGAAGGCCAAAAGGAAGAAGAGCGCCAGGACTTTACGCATAAAACCCCTCCTTGTCACCGGGAGGGGCCCGTCACCTTCCCTACGCCGGCATTACCCGGATCAGGTTCCAAGGGTATCTCTCAGCCCCTTTTGGGGCACCCCCGGTGACAGGTCCAGTCTACCACCTGGGGGCGAGCACCTGGGCCAAGGCGGCGCGGAAGGCCTCGGCGAAGGCCTCGGGGGCGTCTATCCAGGGGTAGTGGCCCGCCCCCGGCACCACCTGGATGGGGGCCTTGAGGCGCTCCGCCACCTCCTCGGCGTAGGGGTAGCTGGTGCCGTCCTTTTCCCCCACCACCAGGGCGACGGGCTTCCGGGAAGGGGTTAGGTAGGGGGTGTAGTCCAGGCGCCAGAGGCCGTTATGCAAAAAGCCCCAGGCGGGGGTGTCAGGGCCCAGGATCCCCGAGCCCTCCGCCAGCCACTCGTACTCCAGGCGGCCCCTGGGGCTTGGGAACATGAGGCGGTCAAAGAGGATTTTGGGCTCCGCCCGCTCCAAAGCCGCCTTCAGGTTCGCCTCGGGGTCGGGTAAGGGCGCTAGCCCCGCCGCCTCCGCCAGGCGGGCGGCAAGCCAGGGGAAGCTCACCCAGGGCCCCAAAAGAAGGGCGCCCTCCGCCTCGGGGTAGCGGCGGAGGACCTCCAGGGTCACCAGGGCCCCGAAGCCGTGGGCGAGGAGGCCGAAGCGCTCAATCCCCAGGGCCTCGGCCAAGGCCAGGGTGTCCTCCACCAAAGCGTCCACGGTGAAAAGCCTGGGGTCTTGGGGCAGCTCCAGGCTACGCCCCGAGCCCCGCTGGTCAAAGTAGACCACCCGGAAGCCCTCCAAATACTCCTGGAGGCCCTCCCGGAGCACGTAGGCGTTCCCCCCGGGCCCCCCGTGGAGGACCAAAAGGGCGGGGGCGTGCTCGTCCCCTACGTCCTCCACGTAAAGCTCCGCCTCCCCTACGGGGATGTACCCGATCTCTTCCCGCATCCCCTATACACTACCCCATCCCGAAGGGCGAAGGCCCAGACCCTGACCCCGGGAAGCCCTTCCGCCTTGGCCTTGGCCTCCTCCGTGGCCCCGAAGACCTGGAGAAGGTAGACCCCCTCCCCCTCCAGAAGCCAGTAGGGGTGGGGAAGCCCCTCGGCCAAGGCCTTAAGGGCCTCGAGGTCCTTCCCCTCCACGAAGAGCACCCTCATCCCTTCCATAGCCTGTGGTAAAGGAGGATCTCGGCGCTCTCCTCCAGGGTGGTCATGAGGCTATAGGCCTGGAGAAGGGCCTCCTCGGGCCTCTCCTTGTCCCCCCGGGCGAAGGCGCCGTGCCCTCTGAGCAAACAGACCGGGTGCCCCTTAAGGGCCTCGGCCACCGCCCTGGCCGCCTCCTCCGTGGCGGAGGTGGTGCCGGGGGCGAGGACGGGGACCTCCTTGAGGTAGTGGGCTCCCTCCAGGTCCAAGGGCACCACCCGGTCCAGGCTCAAGGAGAGGGCCACGGCCACCCGGGGGTGGGCGTGGACCAGGGCCTTGGCCTCCGTTTGCCGGTAGACCTCCCGGTGGATGACGCTTTCCACGCTGGCCCCTTGGGGGAAGGGGCCTTCCAGGGGCACCTCCACCAGGTCCTCCGGGGTGAGCCTCGCCTTCTGCACCCCGCTTTTGGTGATGAGAAACCCCTCCTTGGTGCGCACGGAGAAGTTGCCGGCGGTGGCGGAGATGAGCCTTTGGGCGAAGAGGTCCTCCCCCACCTGACGGAAGGCGTTGTAGAGGCGGGCCAGCACGGGCCCATTATAAAGGCCCCCCGGCGGGACCGGGGGGCTATTGCCTAAGGGGCGGACCCCTAGGCCTGCTTCCCGGGCTGCTCCCGGCGGGGGGCCCGGCGGACGGGGGCCTCCTTGGTGGCCTCCACCGCCTCCTTGCGGGCCTCCTCAATGGCCCTCAGGGTCTTCCGGTCCACCACCTGGGTGAAGCGGACAAAGTCCGAGCCCGTGCCCGCGGGGATCAGGCGGCCCAGGATGACGTTCTCCTTGAGGCCGATGAGCTCGTCCTTCTTGCCGGCGATGGCCGCCTCGGTGAGGACGTGGGTGGTGTTCTGGAAGCTGGCGGCGGAGAGCCAGCTCTTGGTGGAGAGGGCGCTCTTGGTCACCCCCATGAGGAGGGGTTTCCAGGCCACCGGGGTCTTGCCCTCGGCGATGAGGCGCTCGTTCAGGGCCTCCACGTCCCACTTCTCCAGGACCTGGCCCTCGAGGAGGCGGCTATCCCCGGGGTCGGTGACCTCCACGTACTTCATCATCTGGCGCACCACGATCTCAATGTGCTTGTCGTGGAGCTTCACCCCCTGGGCCCGGTAGACCTTCTGGATCTCCTCCACCAGGTAGCGCTCCACCGCCTCGGGGCCCTTGGCCTCCAAAAGCTGGTGGGGGTCAATGGCCCCGCGGGTCAGGGGCTGGCCCGCCTCCACGTAGTCCCCGTCCTTGACGAGAAGGCGGGCGTCCTTGGGGAGCCTGTACTCCTTGGAGAAGCCCTCGGACTCCACGAAGACGGAAAGCTTCTCCTCCGTCTCCTCAATGCGCACCACCCCGTCAATCTCCGAGATCACCGCCTTGGCCTTGGGGCGGCGGGCCTCAAAGAGCTCAATCACGCGGGGCAGACCCTGGGTGATGTCCGCCGCTCCCGCCACGCCGCCCGTGTGGAAGGTGCGCATGGTGAGCTGAGTCCCAGGCTCCCCGATGGACTGGGCGGCCACGATACCCACCGCCTCGCCGATGGAGACGGGCCGGGCCATGGAGAGGTCGTACCCGTAGCACTTCTGGCAGACCCCGTAGCGGGTCTGGCAGGTGAGGGGGCTGCGGACCGGGACCTCCTGGATCTCCCCCGCCTCGGCGGCCCGGATGAGGAGATAGACGTCCTCCATGGTGAGGTAGCGGCCCTCCTCGAGGCGCACCCCCAGGACCTCCACCTCCCGGGCCAGGACCCGCCCGTAAAGCCCCGCCTCAATGTCCGAGCGCTTCCTGAGGCGCAAGGAGCGGGTCACCTCGTCGGGCTGGAAGAGGGGGACGGAGATGTAGTTGGTGGTGCCGCAGTCCGCCTCCCGCACCACGATCTCGTGGGCCACGTCCACCAGCTTCCGGGTGAGGTAGCCGGAGTCGGCGGTGCGGAGGGCGGTGTCCGCCCCGCCTTTACGGGCCCCGTGGCTGGAGATGAAGTACTCCAAGACGGTGAGGCCCTCGCGGAAGGAGGAGCGCACCGGCACCTCAAAGGTCTCCCCCGAGGGCTTCTGCATGAGGCCGCGCATGCCGCAGAGCTGGCGGATCTGCTGGGGGTTACCCCGGGCCCCGGACTGGGCCATCACGTAGAGGGGGTTGAAGGGGTAGTTCTCCTCAAAGTTCTTGAAGACCGCCTGGGTGACCTTCTCCGTGGTCTCGGTCCAGAGCTGGATGATCTGGTCGTACCGCTCCCGGTCGGTGAGGAAGCCCATCTCGTAGGCCTGCTCAATCTGGCGGAGCTTCCGGTCGGCCTCCTCCAGGTACTGCTTCTTCTCCTCCGGGATCACGGCGTCGTCAATGCCGATGGTGATGCCGCTCGTGGTGGAGAAGGCGAAGCCATAGTACTTGAGGGCGTCCAGGAGCCTAGCGGTCTTCTCAATCCCCAGGCGGAGGAAGGCCTGGTAAACCAGGTCCTTGAGGGAGTTCTTCTCCTGGGGCACGTCCAGCTGGATGAGCTCCCAAGCCACCTCCTCGTCCTCCACCGCCTCGGCCACGATGCGGGCGAAGAGGATGCGGCCCGGGCTCGTCTCCAGCCGCTTACCCCGGTAGCGGATGGTGACCAGGTCCTGGAGGTCCAAAAGGCCGTGGGCCACGGCAAGAAGGGCCTCGTCGGGGTTGGCGAAGACGAACTTGAGCCGGCCCACGCTGGTCTCCTTGCCCGCCACCTTGATGGGGGCGTTCAGGTCCACCTCGCCCCGCTCGTAGGCCTCTAGGGCCTCCTCGGGGGTGGCGAACTCCAGGCCCGCGCCCTTCTTCCCCTTACGCACCTGGGTGATGTAGTAGAGGCCCAGGATGATGTCCCGGCTGGGCTTGGCCAGGGGCTCCCCGGAGGCCGGGGAGAGGAGGTTGTGGGCGGAGAGCATCTGGATGCGGGCCTCCGCCTGGGCGAAGGAGGAGAGGGGCACGTGGACCGCCATCTGGTCCCCGTCAAAGTCGGCGTTGAAGGCCTCGCACACCAGGGGGTGGAGCTGGATGGACTGCCCCTCCACCAAGACGGGCTGGAAGGCCTGGATGCCCAAGCGGTGCAGGGTGGGGGCGCGGTTTAGGAGGACCACCTTGCCGTGGATCACCTCCTCCAGGGCGTCCCAGACCTCGTCCTTGATGTCCCGCTGCCGCTCTAGCATGCGCCTCGCCGCCTTGACGTTGGGGGCGATGCCCTTCTCCTCCATCTTCTTGAGGAGGAAGGGCTTGAAGAGCTCCAGGGCCATGCGCTTGGGTAGGCCGCACTGGTGGAGCTTAAGCTGCGGCCCCACCACGATGACGCTCCGGCCCGAGTAGTCCACCCGCTTGCCCAGGAGGTTCTGCCGGAAGCGGCCCTGCTTGCCGGAGAGGATGTCCGTGAGGCTACGGAGGGGCCGGTCGGAGCCGGGGTTGGTCACGGGGGCGCCGCGGCGGCCGTTATCAATGACCGCGTCCACCGCCTCCTGGAGCATCCGCTTCTCGTTGCGGATGATGATCTCCGGGGCGCCCTGGGTCAAAAGCTTCTTCAGGCGGTTGTTGCGGTTGATGAGGCGGCGATAGAGGTCGTTGAGGTCACTGGTGGCGAAGCGGCCCCCGTCCACCTGGACCATGGGGCGGAGGTCCGGGGGAAGGACGGGCACCGCCTCGAGGATCATCCACTCGGGGCGGTTCCCGGAGTCCAGGAAGGCCCGCACGATCTCCAGGCGCTTCCTGGCCTTGGCCCGCCGGGCCCGGGAGGGGTGCTTCATCTCCTCCAAAAGCTCCTTCTCCAGAGCCTCGAGGTCCAGCTCCTTCAGGAGGATCTGGATGGCCTCGGCCCCCATGCGGGCGTCTATGTCGTAGGACTCCACCACCCGCACCACGTTGCGGACCAGGTCCACCTCCACCCGGCCGTGGACCTCGCTTTTCACCTTGCCCCCATCCGCCAGCACGTCCCCCGGGGCCACCCGGTCCCCGGTGGAGACCTCCACGTCGTCCTCAAAGGGGTAGACCCGGGCCTTGACCACCAGGATGCTGGCGGGCTCGTGGAGGTGGACGATCCCCTCGGCCTCGGCGATGACCTCCTCCTCGGGGTCAATGGCGGCCACGATCTTGTCCCCCGCCTCCACCCGGGCCCCCTCGGGCACCACCACGTTCATATGGGGGGCCACCCGGTAGTCCTTGGGCTCGGTCCACTCCAGGAAGAGGGTGAGGTAGACCCGATCCCCCTCCTCCTCGGCCTCCACCTCCCGCACCCTGAGGTGCCGGGGCAGGCGCAAAAGCCCCTTCCCCTCGGCCAGGGGCTGGCCTTTCTCCACCACCTCCCCCTGGACCACCAAGGGGGTAAGCCCCACGGGGAGGAAGTAGGTGGCCACGGGGACGTCCTCCTGGAGGATCCGGAGGATGGCCCCCTCCTCCAGCTCCCTAAGCTCCACCACCCCCTCCTCCTCGGCCCTGAGGAGGTAGGGCTCGGGAAGCTCCGCCAGGACCTCCCCCGGCTTGTAGCTTTCCTTCTCCACCCAGGCGGCGAGGGGCAGGATGAGGGCGGCCCGCTCCTTCCTCAGGTACTCTACCCGGACCCGCCGGGGGAAGCGGTAAAGGGCCACCCCGTCCATGCGGCTCACCACCCCGGGGGCGAGCTCCTGCCCCTTCACCACCTCCTCCCCGTCCTTCACCAGGGCGTCCACCCCAGGGGGCAGGGGGTAGGTCTCCTGCTTGCCGTAGCGGAGCTCCCGGTACTCCTCGTCGGTGAGGAGCTGCCGCTTCTGCACGGGGATGCCGTTTAGGACCGCCCCCTTGGGGTCCAAGACGATGTACTTGTTGAAGTAGAGCACCTGCTCAAGCTCCGTGGCGGAGAGGTCCAAAAGGGTGCCGATCTTGGAGGGGACGTCCTTGACGAACCAGATGTGGGCGGCGGGGGTGGCGAGCTCAATGTGGCCCATGCGGTAGCGGCGGACGATGCTCTTGGTCACCTCCACCCCGCAGCGCTCGCACACCTTGCCCTCAAAGCGCTGGCGCTTGTACTTGCCGCAGGCGCACTCGTAATCCTTGGTGGGACCGAAGATGCGCTCGTCAAAGAGGCCGTCCCGCTCAGGCTTGAGGGTGCGGTAGTTGATGGTCTCGGGCTTCTCCACCTCCCCGTAGCTCCAGGAGCGGATCTTCTCCGGGGAGGCCAAGGCGATGCGGACTTTACGGACTTCTTTTTTCATCGCTCCTCCGCTTTTAGCGCTTAGAGGCCAAGCCCTCAAAGATGTCCACGGGGTTGTCCTTCTCGTCCAGGGTCTGCACGTCCAGGGCCAGGGCCTGGAGCTCCTTCACCAAGACCCGGAAGGACTCGGGCACGCTGGGCTCAGGCACGTCCTCGCCCTTGATGATGGCCTCGTAGGCGGCGTTCCTGCCCTCAATGTCGTCGGACTTGAGGGTGAGCATCTCCTGCAGGGTGTGGGCCGCCCCGTAGGCCTCGAGGGCCCACACCTCCATCTCCCCGAAGCGCTGGCCGCCGAACTGGGCCTTCCCGCCCAAAGGCTGCTGGGTGATGAGGGAGTAGGGACCGGTGGAGCGGGCGTGCATCTTGTCCTCCACCATGTGGTAGAGCTTCATGATGAACATCTGCCCCACCACGATGGGGCCCTCAATGGGCTCCCCGGTGCGGCCGTCGTAGAGGACCACCTTCCCCTGCATGAAGAGCTCCTTAAGCTGCTCCTCCGGGGGCTTGCCCGGGGTGACAAGGCCGAGCTTCTCCGCCCGGCGGAGGACCTCTATCTCCCGCTTGTCCACCCCGAAGCCCTCGACCTTGCGCTTGCCGAAGTAGACCTCAAAGGCCTGGGCGAGGAGTTCCTTGATCTCGGGTTCCTTGGCCCCGTCAAAGATGGGGGAGATGTAGCGCTGGTTCAGGAAGTAGCCGGCGAGGCCCAAATGGGTCTCCAGGATCTGCCCCAGGTTCATCCGGCTGGGGACGCCCAAGGGGTTCAGGATCACGTCCACCGGGGTGCCGTCGGGCAGGTGGGGCATGTCCTCCACGGGGAGGATCTTGGCCACCACCCCCTTGTTCCCGTGGCGGTTGGCCAGCTTGTCCCCCACCTGAAGCTTGCGCTTCTGGGCCACGTAGACCCGCACCACCTCCCGCACCCCGGGCTTGAGCTCCACCCCGGGGTCGCCCCGGCGGAGGCGGGAGGTGCCCACCACGATCCCCCCTTCCCCCGGGGGCACCCGGAGGGAGGTGTCCTTCACGTCCTTGGCCTTTTCCCCGAAGATGGAGCGGAGAAGCCTCTCCTCGGGGGAAGGCTCCTGCTCGCCCTTGAAGCTGGTGCGCCCCACCAGGATGTCCCCCGCCTTCACCTCGGCGCCGATGCGCACGATGCCCTCCTCGTCCAGGTCCCTTAGAGCGGCCTCGGAGAGGTGGGGGATGTCCCGGGTGATGCGCTCGGGGCCCAGCTTGGTGTCCCGGGCCTCAATCTCGTAGCGCTCAATGTGGATGGAGGTGTAGAAGTCCCGCTTGAGGAGCTCCTCGCTGATGATGATGGCGTCCTCAAAGTTGTACCCGTCAAAGGGCATGATGGCCACCAGGACGTTCTGCCCTAGGGCCAAAAAGCCGTTCTCCGAGGCGGGGCCGTCCGCCAGGAGGTCCCCCTTGCGCACCTTCTGCCCCACCCGCACCCTCGGGCGCTGGTCCAAGGCGGTGCCCTGGTTGGAGCGGTAGAAGCGGCGCAAGGGGTACTCCACCAGGCGGCCGTCCTGGTAGCGCACGGCGATGCGGCGGCCGTCCGACGCCACCACCTCCCCGTCCTCCTCGGCGTAGAGGGCGGCCAGGGAGTCCCGCACCACCCGGTCCTCAATCCCCGTCATCACCACCGGGGCCTGGGCCCGGATGAGGGGCACCGCCTGGGTCTGCATGTTGGACCCCATGAGGGCCCGGTTGGCGTCGTCGTGCTCCAGGAAGGGGATGAGGTTGGTGTTCACGGAGAAGACCTGCTTGGGGGAGACGTCCATGAACTCCACCTCTTCCGGGCTAACGATCACGGGCTCCCCCCGCCTCCGGGCCACCACCCGGTCGGTGGCGATGCGGTCGCCCTCCAGGGGGGTGTTGGCCTGGGCGATGGTGTAGCGGTCCTCCTCGGTGGCGGTCATGTAGACCACCTCGTCGGTGACCACCCCGTCCTTCACCCGGCGGTAGGGGGTGCGGATGAAGCCCAGCTCGTCCACCCGGGCGTAGGCGGCCAAGGAGGTGATGAGGCCGATGTTGGCGCCCTCGGGGGTCTCCACCGGGCAGATGCGGCCGTAGTGGGTCCGGTGGACGTCCCGCACGTCAAACCCCGCCCGCTCCCGGGTGAGGCCACCCGGGCCCAGGGCGGAGATCCGGCGCTTGTGGCGCAGGGAGGAAAGGGGGTTGGTCTCGTCCTTGAACTGAGAGAGCTGGCTACGGCTGAAGAACTCCCGGATGGCGGCCTCGAGGGGGCGGTTGTTCACCAGCTTGGCGGGGGTGAGGGAGTCCGGCGTGCCCATGAGCATCCGCTCCCGCACCCCCCGGGCCAGCCGGGCGAGGCCCACCCGGAACTGGTCCGCCATGAGCTCACCCACGGTGCGGATGCGGCGGTTGCCCAGGTGGTCAATGTCGTCCACCTCGTGGCCCGGCACCCCGGCGGTGAGGGCGAAGAGGTAGCGCAGGGTTGGGAGGAAGACCTCGTCCTTGAACTCCCCGTCCTCAAAGCGCACCAAGGTGCGCCCGGAAAGCCGGATCCCCAGCTTCTCCTCCGCCTTGTACCGCCCCGCCTCCCCCAGGTCGTACCGCCTGGGGTCGGCCAGGAGGCCGTGGATGTAGGCCAGGGCCTTTTCCCGCTTGGGCGGGTCCCCGGGGCGGAGGAGGGTGAAGAGGCGGACCATGGCCTCCTCGGGGCGCATGGAAAGCACCGCCTCGTCCAAAAGCCCCTGGACCAGCTCCCCGTAGGCCCCAAGCTCCCGGTTCAGGGCCTCGGCGTCGTACCCCAGGACCCTTAGGAGGAGGACCAGGGGAAACTTGCGCTTGTTGACCTTCATGGAGACGGTGCCGTTTTGTTCCAGCTCCAGGTCAATCCAGGGACCCCGCTTGGGCAAGGGGATAATGCTGGCGATGTAGCGCCCGGGACGGGCGGGGTCGGGGGTGAAGTAGATTCCGGGGGAGCGGTGGATCTGGGAGACGATAACCCGGTCGGCCCCGTTGATGATGAAGGAGCCGTCCTCGGTCATCAGGGGGATGTGCCCCAGGAAGACCTCGTCCTCCTTGATGAGGCCAGTGTCCTTGTGGATGAGCTGGAGCCGGGCGTAAAGAGGGGCCTGGTAGGTAAGGTCCTTCTCCCGGCACTCGTCCTGGGAGAAGGGAGGGTCGCCGATGCGGTACTCCAGGAAGTCCAGGACCAGGCCGCCCTTGCCCTTGTCCCCCTCCTCTATGGGGAAGGTTTCCTTAAAGGCCGCCTGGATGCCGATGTTCTCCCGCTTCTCGGGAGGGACATCGGCCTGGAGCGCCCGTTTGTAGGAAGCCACCTGGATTTCCGTAAGGGGAGGGAGGGGAATAACCTCTCGGATGCGACCAAACCGCTTGATCTCCATGCGCCACCTCTAACGTGGGAAAGCGGGCCGCCCGAGGTAAGCTAACAGGGTTCTTCCGCGGGGGACATCCCCATCCCGCGGCGGCTGGCTCTTACCGTGCTCCCTTGGCCCGACCAAAGAGCACAAACCTTAGCTTAAGGGGTATTCCCGATCCCCGTCAAGCCCAATGGACCCCGAAAGCCTCTTCCGCCTACCGTTCCACCTCCACCTTGATTTTATAGTTGCCCCGCCGGGTTTCGCCAAGCACCTCCAAGAGCTTCAGGCTCCCAAGCCCCTCGGCGAAGAGGGTGTCCCCCGGGGCCATCTCGTCCTTGGGGGAGGCAGGGCGCCCCCTCAAGCGCACCTTCCCCGCCTTGACCCCCTGGGCGAAGTAGCTGCGGGAGACGCCGAAGCCCTTGGCCCCCACCACGTCCACCCGCAAGGAGGGGACCACCAGGGTCCTCACCCTTTCCGTGGCGTCCCGCAAGGCCCCCTCAGGGGGAGCAAGAAGGTCAAGGCCCGCCTCCCTCAGGGCCTGCTCCCCCTCGGGGAGCACCGCCACCAGATACCCATCCTCCCAGGGCACCACGTCCCCTAAGGCCTCTCCCAGGTCCGGGGGCGGCTCCTTCAGGAAGTAGACCCGCACGGGGTCGTCCACCCCGGGGACCTCGGGGGGGTGGAGGACGGCCGCCTTGCGCCGGGCCAAAGGGAAACCCCCGAAGAAGGCCACCTTAAGGCCCTCCTCCCGGGCCCTTCGCTCCAGGAGGGCCTGGGCTTCCAGGTCCAAAAACCCGGTGCGCACCACCCGGCCGCCCCGGGCCCGCTTGAGGTACGCCTCCATCAGGCCTCCTTGAGGGCGAAGCTTAAGGTGGCGCTGGCCCTTTCCTCTCCCTCCACCAAGGCCCGCACCGCCACCTTCCCCAAGCCCCGGCGGAAGAAGAGGACCTCCCCCTCCAGGACCAAAGCGTCCCCGGGGACCACGGGCTTTTTGAAGCGGGCCTCCTCCACCCCCACCAGGAACACAAGCCCCCCGGGCTTGAAGCCGGGCTGCCGGGCGATGGAGCCCACCGCCGCCTGGGCCATGGCCTCGAGGATCAAGACCCCGGGCATGATGGGGTAGCCGGGGAAGTGCCCCTGGAAGTGGGGCTCGTTGTAGGTGACGTTCTTAAGGGCGCGGAAGCCCTTCTCGTCCGCGTGGAGGACCCGGTCTATGAGGAGGAAGGGGTAGCGGTGGGGCAAAAGCCTAAGGATCTCCTGGATGTCCAAGGGGCCTCACCTCCTCAGGACGTCGTCGGAGGAAAGGATGGTGTCCTCGAGGACGTGGAGCATCTCCAGGGCCTTCCCCGTGCCCAGGGCCACGGCCTCTATGGGGTTTTCCGCCACCACCACCGGCACCCCCGTGGCCTCCTGCAGGGCCACGTCCAGGTTCTTCAAAAGCGCCCCGCCCCCGGTGAGGAGGATGCCTCGCTCGTAGATGTCCGAGGCCAGCTCCGGGGGCGTGGTCTCCAGGACGTTCTTCACCCCCTGGAAGATCTTGCTTAGAGGCTCCTGGAGGGCCTCCACCACGTCCTCGGCGGGGATCTCGGCGGTGCGGGGAAGCCCGGAGACCAGGTCCCGGCCCCGGACCTCGGCCACCTCCTTCTCCTCCCCGGGAAGGAGCTTGGCCCGGCCCAGCCGGATCTTCAGCTCCTCGGCGGTGCGCTCCCCGATGAGGAGGTTGTACTTCTGGCGAATGTGGAGGATGATGGCCTGGTCCATCTCGTTCCCGGCGATACGAAGGCTTTCCGAGCGCACGATCCCCCCCAGGGAGATGACGGCGATGTCCGTGGAGCCCCCGCCGATGTCCACCACCATGCTCCCCGTGGGCTCGGCCACGTTGATCCCGGCCCCGATGGCCGCCGCCAGGGGCTCCTCAATGAGGTAGACCTTCTGGGCCAGGGCGGAGACCGCCTGGACCACCGCCCGCCTCTCCACGTCCGTGACCCCCGAGGGCACGCCCACCATCACCCGGGGCTTGAAGAAGCGGCTCATGGGGGAGAGCACCTTTTGCAGGAAGAGGAGGAGCATCCGCTCGGTGAGGGCGTAGTCGGCGATGACCCCGTCCTTCAAGGGGCGCACGGCCACGATGTTGCCGGGGGTGCGCCCCAGCATCCGGTAGGCCTCGGCCCCCACCGCCTTCACCTCCTTCTTCCCCTGGACCACGGCGATCACCGAGGGCTCCTTGAGGACAATGCCCTTCCCCCGCACGTAGATGAGGACGCTGGCCGTCCCCAGGTCAATCCCGATGTCCTCGCCCCGAAGCATATCGCCCCATTTTAGCCTACCGGGCGTACTCCACCGCCCGGGTCTCCCGCACCACGGTCACCTGGACCTGGCCGGGGTAGTTCATCTCCCGCTCAATGCGGTTCGCGATCTCCCGGGCCAAAAGCGTGGCCTTGGCGTCGGAAACCTTCTCGGGCTTGACGATGACCCGCACCTCCCGGCCCGCCTGGACGGCGAAGGCCTGCTCCACCCCGGGGAAGGAGAGGGCGATGCGCTCCAGGGCCTCCAGGCGCTGGAGGTACTCCTCGAGGCTCTCCCGCCTGGCCCCGGGCCGCGCCGCCGAGAGGGCGTCCGCCGCCGCCACCAAGACGGCGTAGGTGGTCTCGGCGTTCTCCGGGTCGTGGTGGTGGGCGATGGCGTCCACCACCTCCTTGGGCTCCCCGAAGCGGCGGGCCAGGGCGATGCCGATCTCCACGTGGCTTCCCTCCACCTCCCGGTCCACGCTCTTGCCGATATCGTGTAGAAGCCCGGCCCTCCGGGCGAGGGCGGCATCCAGGCCCAGCTCCGCCGCCATGATCCCGGCGAGGTGGGCCACCTGGACCGAGTGTTTGAGGACGTTTTGGCCGTAGCTAGAGCGGAAGTGGAGCCTCCCCAAAAGCTGGATGAGGCCGGGTTTCAGGCTCACCACCCCCGCCTCCAAGGCGGCCTCCTCGCCCCTCTCGTAGATGAAGGTCTTCATCTCCTGCTTGGCCTTCTCCACCACCTCCTCAATGCGGCTCGGGTGGATGCGCCCGTCCTTCAAGAGTTCCTCCAGGGCCATGCGGGCGATCTCCCGGCGCACGGGGTTGAAGGAGGAAAGCAGGACCGCCTCGGGGGTGTCGTCAATGATCAGGTCCACCCCGGTTAAAGCCTCAAAGGTGCGGATGTTCCGCCCCTCCCGGCCGATGATCCGGCCCTTCATGGCGTCGGAGGGAATGGGCACCACGGTGACGGCAAGCTGGGCGGCGGTCTCCGAGGCCTGGCGCTGCATGGCCTGGGCCAGGATCTTCTGGGCCTCCCGCTTGGCCTCGAGGCGCGCCTTTTCTAGGGCGGCCCGCACCTTCTGGGCCTTCTCCTCCTCCAACTCCTGGTCTAATTTCTCCAGGATGCGCCGCCTGGCCTCCTCCGGGGAGAGGCCCGCCACCTCGTAAAGCTTCCGCTCCACCTCCTTTTCCCGCTCAAAAAGGGCCGCCTCCCGGGCCTTTAAGGCCTCCTCCTGGGCGTCCAGCTTCAGGGCCCGGGCGTCCAGGGCCTCCCCCCGCTTGGAAAGCCTTTCCGCCTCGCGGCGGAGTTCCTCCCTTTCTTCTTTTAGGCGCTCCCTCTCAGCCTTAAGCTCCTCCTGGAGGGCTTTAAGCCGCTCTCTCTCCGCCTTAAGCTCTTCCCGCTCCAGCCTTAGGCGCTCCTCCCGCCCGGCGAGGCGCTCCTTAAGCTCCGCCTCCAAGGCCTCCGCCCTTTGGCGGAACGCCTCTTCCAGCTCCCGCCTGCGGGCCTGGAGCTGGGCCTCGGTCTCCTCCCGGAGGGCCCTGGCCTCCCTTTGGGCCGCCTCGAGGATCTCCCGGGCCTCCTTGCGGGCCGTCTCCAAAGCCTCCTGGGCCTCGGCCTTGGCCGCCTCCAGGAGGCGCTTGGCCTCGAGGGCCGAGGCCTCGTCCCCCCGGCGCCGCCAGAAGAGGGCCCCGGCGAGGGCCAGGACCAAAAGGAGAAGGACCGCATCCAAGGGGCTCATTCCGCCTCCTCGTCCCCGCTTGCCGCCAGGACCACCTGGTCGGAACGTTCCAGCACCTTGGCCCGGATCTCCTCCAGAAGCTCAGGGCGCTCCCTCAGGTACTCGGCCGCCTTCTCCTTGCCCTGGCCCAAGCGGTGCTCCCCGTAGGAGAACCAGCTCCCCGCCTTCTCAATGACCCCGGCGGCCACGGCCACGTTCACCAGGTCCATGACCGGGTCCAAGCCTCTGCCGAAGTAGATCTCCAGCTCCGCCTCGCGGAAGGGGGGGGCCAGCTTGTTCTTCACCACCTTGACCTTGACCCGGATGCCCACCGCCTCGTTGCCCACCTTGATGGGCTGGCCGCTCCTGCGCACGTCCAGGCGCACGCTGGCGTAGAACTTGAGGGCCCTCCCCCCGGGGGTGGTCTCGGGGTTGCCGTACATCACCCCCACCTTCTCCCGCACCTGGTTGATGAAGATGGCGGCGGTGTTGCTCTTGGCGAGGACGGCGGTGAGCTTCCTTAAGGCCTGGCTCATGAGCCTGGCCTGGAGGCCCACGTGCTGGTCCCCCATCTCCCCCTCAATCTCCGCCTTGGGCACCAGGGCGGCCACCGAGTCCACCACCACCACGTCCACCGCCCCCGAGCGGGCGAGGAGCTCCACGATCTCCAAAGCCTGCTCCCCGGTGTCGGGCTGGGAGACCAGGAGGTTCTCCACGTCCACCCCGAGCCGCTTGGCGTAGAGGGGGTCTAGGGCGTGCTCCGCGTCCACGAAGGCGGCCACCCCCCCCTGCTTCTGGGCCTGGGCGATGATGGTGAGGGCCAGGGTGGTCTTGCCCCCGGACTCCGGGCCGTAGATCTCAATGACCCGTCCCCGGGGGATCCCCCCGATCCCCAAGGCCAGGTCCAGACCCAAGGAGCCCGTGGGGATCACGTCCACCTGGAGCCTGGGCATCTCCCCCAGGCGCATGATGGCCCCCTTGCCAAACTCCTTTTCAATGGTCTTCAGGGCGTTTTCCAGGGCTTTCCTCTTGTTCTCGTCCATGCTCACCTCTTAAGGGGAATTTTTCCAGAATCGTGTAGATGGGGCCCTTGGGCTTGAGCTCCGAGCGCACCAGGGCGAACTCCGTCACCGGCCACTCCAGGCCGAAGACCACGGGGGGCACCCTAGGGGCCGGGGCCTTGCGGCGGGCCAGGGTGATGTGGGGCTTGAAGGGCTTGTCCCCCCCCGCCCTTAAGGCCTCCTCCCCCAAGGCCTCCGCCACCCCCTCCCGCAAGGCCTCGGCCAGGAAAGCGAAGCCCTCCCCTTCCGCCTTGGCGAACCAGACCCGGGGGGTGCCCTCGTTGGGGAAGTAGCCCGTGCCCCGGATGCGGGCGGTGAAGGGAGGGAAGTTCCGCCCCAGGCGGTGGCCCAGGGCGATGAGGTCCTCCAGGTCCCTTTCGGGCCTTTCCCCCAGGAAAAGGAGGGTGAGGTGGAGCTGGTGGGGCGGGACCTCCTTCCAGCCCTTGAAGGGGGCCACCTTCCCCTGGGCCTCCACCAGGGCCCGCCGCACGTCCTCGGGAAGAAAAACCGCGAAGAAGAGCCTCATGTCAGTAAAAGGGCCAAAGCCGCGTAGACACTCCGCCACCTTACCGCCTCCCGGTCCCCGGGGAAGCGGTAGCGCCGGGCCTCCACCCCTTTAGGCCCCGCCAGGGCCACGTAGACCACGCCCGGGGGCTCGCCCTCGAGGGGATCCGGCCCCGCCACCCCGGTGGTGGCCAGGGCGTAGGTGGCGCCGAAGAGCCTCCGGCAGGCCTCCGCCATGGCCTTGGCCGTCTCGGCGGAAACCGTCTTGGAAAGGAGGTCCTCCGGCACACCGAAGCGGGCCTTGGCCCCTACGGAATAGGATACCACGCCCCCCAAATAAAAGCGGCTTGCCCCCGGCACGCGGGTGATCTCCGCTCCCAAAAGCCCCCCGGTGAGGCTTTCCATGGTGGAAAGGGTAGCCCCTTCCCGCTCCAAGCGCCTTTTCACCGCCTCGGCCAGGGTGATCTCCCCCTCGCCCCAGATCTCCTTGAGGAGCTTCTTCTTGATCTTCTCCGCAAGCTCCGCCACCCGGTCCTCCCGGCCCCGGATCACCACCTCCACCCCGTGGAGCTTGGGGTAGGTGCCCACCTCCACCTCCTCTTCCCGCGCGAAGAGGGGCCCAAGCCGCTCCACGATGTCCGACTCCCCGATGCCCCAGGTCTTGAGCACGCGCTCGGCGTAGGGCCTTTGGGGAAGGCCCAGCTTGGGCAAAACCTCCCGCCACATGGGCCGCCACTCCATGGGAGGCCCCGGCAAAAGCACCAGGTCCTTCCCCTCCTTGCGCACCCACCACCCGGGGGCGGTGCCCAAGGGGTTGGGGAGCCAGGTGGCGGAGGGGATATTCAGGGCCTGCTTGCGGTTGGCCTCGGGCATGGCCCGGCCCCGGGCGCGGAAGAGGGCCTCTATCGCCTTAAGCATGGCCTCGTCCAGCTCCAAGGGCTCCCCTAGGGCCAGGGCCACCGCCTCCCGGGTCACGTCGTCGGGGGTGGGGCCGAGCCCCCCGGAGAGCACCACGAGCCTGGCCCGCTCCCAGGCCGCCCGCACCTCCCGGGCCAGGACCTCGGGCTCGTCGGCCACCCGGAGGGTCCTTTCCACCTTGAGGGCGTAGGGCTTGAGGCTCCTTGCGATCTCCGCCGTGTTGGTGTCCAAGGTTTCCCCGTAAAGAAGCTCGGTGCCTACCCCCAGGATCTCCGCCCTCATGCCGCCTCCTTGAAGGGGAGGCCCTCCAGGAGGTACCGCCCCCCCTTCCCTTCCACCACCGCCCCCAGGGGCACCTCCTTCCGCACCACGGCAAGGCCCAGGAGGCCGAAGGGGGTCTCTAAAAGGCGCTTCGCCTCTCCCACCCGCTTTCCCTCCAGGAAAAGCTCCGCCGGGGCCTCGCCCCCCTCCAGGGCCCTAAGGCCCACCAGGCGGTAGGGCACCTCCTTGCCCTCGGTGCGGGCCATGATCTCCTGGCCCACGTAGCACCCCTTGCCGTAGTCCACCAGGTGGAGGAGACCCACGCTTTGGGGGAGTTCCCCTTGGATGTCCGAGAGGAGGGGAAGGCCCTTGAGGAGGGTGTAGAGGGGGTAGAGCTCCATAGGAAGCGCCCCTTCGGCCCCTTCGGCGAGCACTTCCCGCCCGTCGGCGTAGAGGAGGCGGAAGAGGGGAAGCGCCACAAGCTCCACCTGGTCAAAGACGATGTAGCGCCGCAGGCGTTTTTCCAAGCCCTCGAGGCTCCCCCAAGGGGCGAGGAGGAAGCCCTCGGGGTGGGGGAAGAGGGTGGCCGCCTCCTCTATCTGCCCCTTGTGGTTGAGGAAAAGGGCCCCCGCGGGCCCCTGAAGCCGCCTTAGGTCCCGGGTGCACTGCCCCTGGAGGAAGGAGAAGGCATCGGGCCCCCGCACCAGCAAAACCCCCGGGAAGGCGAAGAAGCCTTCCCCGGAGAGGGCCTTGGCCAGAAGGGCCTCCATGCCTCCCATTATTGACCAAAGGGTCAGGAAAGAGGAGAATGCGGTCCGTGCGGTTTTTCTGGGGCTCCTTCCTGGCGATTTTTCTGGTGGGGGTGATCGTGGCCCTCCCGGGGGCGGCCCTGCCCCTCTGGCGGGCGCGGTACGGGGTGGGGGGAGAGGTCTCCTTTTTCTACACCGCCCTTCTTTTAGGCCTTCTCCTGGGGGTGCGCTTGGGCCAGGGGGAAAAGCGCCATCCTCTTTTCCCTTTAGCCTTGGGCCTGGTAGGGCTCGCCTTCCTGGGCCTGGCCTTAGCCCCCACCTACGCCTGGGTGGTGCCCTTAGCCTTCCTTTTGGGCCTGGGGGAAGGGATGGTAAACGTCCACGGGAATAGCCTGGTGGGGGAGCTCTACCCGGAAAGGCGGGTGGAGCTTCTGAACCGGGTGAACGTGGCCTTCGGCCTGGGGGCGGTCTTCACCCCCCTGGCCCTCACCTTCCTCCCCTACCCCCTCCTCCTGGTCCTGGCGGGGGGGCTGGCCTGGGCGGCAGCCTTCCTGGTCTGGAAGGCGCCCAAGGTGGCCCAGACCCCCAGGGAGCGAAGGGGTGCCCTCTGGCCCTTTTTGCTCCTGGTGGGCCTGTACACGGGCCTCGAGGGGGCGTTGGCCACCTGGAACCGGGTGTGGCTCGAGGCCCTGGGCCACGCCACCGCCCTGGGGGGCCTTCTCCTAAGCCTTTACTGGCTCTTTTTGGCCCTGGGAAGGCTTCTCCTGGCTAGGCGGGTGGCGAAGGACCCCTTGAGGGCCCTCCAAAGGCTCCTCCTCGGGGTGATGGGCCTTCTCCTCCTTAACCTCCACCCCAAGGCCGCCCTCCTCTTCCCCCTGGCGGGCTTCCTGCTAGGGCCCCTCTTCTCCACCCTCTTTGCCCTGGTCCAGGCCCGCTTCGGCCACCGGGCCCTGGGAGGGCTCATGTACGCCGGGGCGGCGGGGAGCACCCTGATCCCCGGGCTTTTCGCCCTCCTCCCCGTTTCCGGGATCCCCTGGGGCCTCCTCGCCCTAAGCCTCGCCCTTTATCTCCTGCTTTGGGAAATGGCCCGGGAGGTGAGCCGTGGTTAAGGCCATCCTCTTTGACCTAGACGGCACCTTAGCGGACACCGACCCCTTGCACCTCCTCGCCTGGCGGGAGGTCCTTAGGCCCTATGGCCTTACGGTGGACCCCGCCTTCTACCGGGAAAGGATCTCGGGAAGGCTTAACCCCGAGATCGTGCGGGACCTCCTGGGCCTGGAAGGGGAGGAGGCGGAAAGCCTCATCGCGGCCAAGGAGGCCCGCTTCCGGGAGCTCGCCCAAGGGCTAAAGCCCCTCCCGGGCCTCCCCGAGTTCCTGGAAAGGATACGGGAAAAGGGGCTTTCCTGGGGCGTGGTGACCAACGCCCCTAAGGAAAACGCTCACCACGTCCTGAAGGCCCTGGGGCTAAAGCCGCCTCTTCTCATCCTGGCGGAGGAGGTGGGCCGGGGGAAGCCCGACCCCCTCCCCTACCGGGTGGCCTTGGAGCGCCTGGGGGTGGCCCCCGAGGAGGCTTTGGCCTTTGAGGACTCCCCTTCCGGGGTGAGAAGCGCCGTGGGGGCGGGGATTCCCACCTACGCCCTCCTCACAGGGCACGGGGTGGAGGCCCTCCTCGAGGCGGGGGCCAAGGGGGTTTTCCGGGACTTCCGGGAAGCCCTAAGCCTCCTTTAGGGCGTACCGGGCGAAGGCCTCCTCGTCAAAGCGGCCCTCCACCAGGTCCTCCCAGTAAAGCCACCCCTCCCGGAAGGCGGGGAAGGGGAAGAAGCTCCCCTCGGCCTTGAGGTGGAAGGCGAGCTCCGAGGGCTCGGTGACCCCCTGTTGGAAGGCGAGGAGGGCCGACTGGTAGGCCCCGAAACTGCTTTGGGCCTGGCTTCCCACCATGGCCTTTTTGCCCTTCTCCCGGGCCAAGGCCAGCATCTCCAGGGTCCAGGTGATGCCGGTGCGCGCGGGCTTGAGGTTCAGGATGTCAAAGGTGTTGAGCTCAAGCTCCCGCCTGAGGTCCTTGGGGGTCATGGCGGAGTCGTCGGCGATGAGGGGGAGGATGCCCTTTTCCCGAAGCCTTTTCCGGGCCTCCACCCGCTCTATGAGCAAGGGCTCTTCCACGTAGAGGAGGCCTAGCTCCTTCCAGGCCCAAAGGTAGCGCTCCGCCTCCTCGGGGGAGAGGGTCTCGTTGGCGTCGGCGTAGAACTGGGCCTCGGGGAGGGCTTCCTTAAGGCGAAGGAGGCGCTTCGTGTCCGCCTCGAGGTCCCGCCCCACCTTCACCTTGAAGACCTTCACCCCCGCCCCGTAGGCCATGCGGGCGTCCTCCAAAACCTCCTCCTCGGACCCAAGGCCCAGGATGTAGGCCACCCGCACCCGGTGCTTGGCGGGCTTCAGGACCTGGTGAAGCTCCTCCCCCTCGCTCCTCGCCCAAGCCTCCCAGATGGCGGTGTCCAAGGCCCCTTTAAGGCCAAAGTTGTAGGGAAAGGCCTCGAGGACCTTACGGATCCCCTCCTGGTCGTCGGCCTCGAGGCCCAAAAGCTTGGGCTTCAGGTACGCAAGCCCCGCCCTCACGCTCCCCAGGGTCTCACCGTAGATGGTGGGCCTTATGGCCACCTCCGCCCGGCCCACGGAGCCATCGGCAAGCTCCACCTCCAAAAGGGCGTGCTCCAAGGCGGCAAGCTCCGAGGCCTTCCCCCAGCGCAAGGGGGCTTTTAGGGGAATGCGAAAGGGGATGAGGCGGATCGCCTTCAGGGTCGGCATAGACCTCATTCTAAAAGGCCCCTTTCCCGGAGGAAGCGCTTTACCTTCTGGACCTCCTCTCCCGGGGACAGGGCCTCGGTGTCTAGGACCAGGGCCCGGGGGTGGCCCGAAAGGAGGCGCAAGGGGCCCTCGGGGTCGTAGTTCCGCTTCTCCTCGGCCACGATCTTGAGCTTGGCCAAAACCTCCTCCCACGGGGCCAAGGCCAGGGCCTCCGCAAGCTCCTCGGGGGCCAGGACCCCTTCCGCCAGGGCCTTAAGGGCGGCAAGCTCCTCCGCCTTCAGAGCCACCCGGTCAAAGGCGTCCTTCCGGGCGAGGAGCCTTTTAAGCCGGGTGGCCTCCCGGGCGTGGAGGAGGACGAAATGGGCCTTGGGGAGGTTTTCCAGGGCGAAGGCCACCTCCTTCTCCCCCCTTAGGCCGTCAAAGAGGAGGAGGGGCTTAGGGGCCGCGTAGCCCCGGGCCAAAACCTCCGCCACCCCGCCCGGAAACTCCTCCCGGAAAAGCCGGGTGTAGCGGAAGCGCTCCTCCCGGGGGATGGGGGGCTTGGCCCCGTAGCGGGGGAGGACGTAGCGGTCCACGAGCTCCCGGCGGTCGGGAAGCCGGGGAAGGCCTAAGGCCTCCACCAGGGTGCTCTTCCCCACCCCGGTGAGGCCCACCAGGACGAGAAGGGGCACCTCCCGCACGGGAACCAGGGAGGAAAGGGGCTTTAGGGAAAAGGCCACCTCCATGGCCCCATCCTACCTGGTAGGATGGAAGGGCTATGAAGCGGCTTCTGGCCCTTTTGGCCTTGGCCCTGGGCCTCGCCCTGGCCCAGGCCCCCGCCTACCCGGAAAACACCCTGGGCCTAGGCTACGCCCCGGAAAAGGGCTTCTACCTGCAAGGAGGCCTCCTCCTGCCCTTCAACCCCTTGGGCATAGACACGGGCCTGGACGCCCAGGTCCTCCTTTCCCAAAGCCCCGAGGCCTACGCCCTCCTCAAGGCCAACCTCTTCCCCGGCCTCGTGGTGGAAAGCCTCTTCGCCTCGGTGGGCCTCGGCCTGGACCTCCGCTACCCCTTCGGGGCCCACGTGGGGCCGGTGGCCAGCCTGGAGCTTCCCGGGGGGGCCCTCTCGGGAACCCTGGGCCTCGGCTACCAGGCGGGAAGCGGCCTCCACCTGGCCTGGGGAGCGGGCTTCAGGCTCTACCTGGAGCCTTTGGCCCTGGAGGTCTCGGCTTCGGACCGCTTTCCCTTCCTCCTGAGCCTCCTCTACCTCTGGTAGCCCGTGCGGCGGATCCCCCTTCTCCTCTTCTCCCTCCCGGCCCTGGCCACCCTGGGGCTTTTCGTCCTCTACCCCTTTTTGGACGTCCTTCGCTTTTCCACCTGGGAGTGGTCGGGGCTTTCCGAGCCCAAGCCCGTGGGGCTTAGGAACTACCGGGACCTCCTCCAAGACCCCGCCTTCTGGGGAAGCCTCTGGGTCACCCTGAAGTTTTGGCTCCTGGCCCTCCCCCCCTTCCTCGGCCTCTCCCTCCTTCTCGCCTTCCTCCTAGAGGGCACCCCCTACGAGCGCCTGGCCAAGGGGCTCCTCTTCCTCCCGGGCCTCGTCACCCTCGGGGGGGCCACCCTCTCCTGGTACACCCTCTTCACCCCCGAGTACGGGGCCTTGGCCTCCTTCCTTCCCATCCCCCCCTGGGACCGGGAGGGGTTTTGGGCTTTGGTGATGGTGGTGGTCTTCACCCTCTGGCGGCACCTGGGCTACGGGGTTCTGGTGGCCTCGGCCCGGCTTAAGGCCATCCCCAAAACCCTTCTGGAAGCCGCCTACGTGGACGGGGCGGGGCCTTTGGAGGCCTTGCGCTACGTGGTCCTCCCCCTCATGCGCCCGGCGGTGGCCTTCTTGGTGGTGGTGGGGACGATCCTCTCCCTGCAGTCCTACGCCGCCGTCTTCCTCCTCACCCGAGGGGGGCCCTACGGGGCCACCCGGGTTTTGGGCTACTACCTCTACGAGGCGGGCTTTGAGAACTTCCGCCTGGGCTACGCCGCCGCCCTCACCGTGGTGATCCTCCTCCTCACCCTGTTTTTCGCCTACGCCCAGCTAAGGCTTTTGCGCTACGGGGAGGAGTAGCGGTGGCGGGCCAGGTCGCGGAGGTGGCCGGCGAAGTCCACGTTGAGGAAGAGCTTTCCCTGGGCGTGGAAGAAGTAGAGGTAGGGCCGGCCCTTCTCGTCCTGCCGCACCGGGTTTAAGACGGAAAGAAGCGCCCTCTGCCCCGGGTTGCCGATGGGCCCTGGGGGGAGGCCCCTATAGCGGTAGGTGTTGTAGGGGGAGTCCACGGCGAAGTCCCCATCGGGCCGGGAAAGCTCGGGAAGCCTTTTCCCCAGGGCGTAGGCCACGGTGGGGTCCGCCTGGAGGGGCATCCCCCGCTCCAGGCGGTTCAGGAAGACCCCGGCGATGTAGGGCATCTCCTCGGGGCTTCCCGCCTCGGCCTGGACGATGGAGGCCAGGGTCACCCACTGGTGGACGGAAAGCCCCCGCTCGGCCAGCAAAGCCCGCACCGGGGGGGTGAGCTCCTGGGCGAAGCGGCGGAGCATGGCCAAAACCACCTCCTCGGGGGTGGCCAGGAGGTCAAAGGTGTAGGTGGCGGGGAAGAGGTAGCCCTCCAGGGTCTTGCCCTCCACGTAAGGGGGCTTGAGGGCCCCGGGGTTTTCCACGAGCCTGAGGAAGCCCTCCCCGTCAAGCCCCGCCCGGGTAAGCCTTTGGGCGTAGTCCACCGCCCTCTCCCCCTCGGGGAAGACCAGGGTGACGCTTAAGGGCTTCTCCCCGCCGGTGAGGGCCCGGGCCAGGCGGAAAGCCCCCTCCCCCTTCAGGCGGTAGACCCCGGGAACGAGGCGCTTGGCCCGGCCCGAGAAGCGGAGGTAGGCGGAGAAGAGGTAGCCCGAGCGCAAAAGCCCGGCCTCCTCCAGGATCCGGGCGGCCTCCGCCCCCGTGGCCCCCCGGGGGATGCGCACCACCGCCTCCTTTCCCGTGGGACCGAGAAGCCACAGGGCGTAGAGGAGGAGGAGGGCGAAGGTGAGGAAGAGGGCGAAGACACCCCTAAGGATCCAAACCCTAGAGCCTTCGGGCAAGGTAGTCCTCCAGGAGCACCACGGCCGAAAGCTCGTCCAGCTTGCCCTTGTCCCGGCGCACCCTTTTGGGGGCGTTTTGCAAGCGCCTTTGGGCGAGCTTCGTGGTGAAGCGCTCGTCTAAAAGCTCCACCTCGAGGCCCTCCCGCCTTAGGGCTTCCACCAAGGGGAGGACCTTCTGGGCCTGGGGGCTTTCCTTGAGGTCGGTGCGCAAGGGAAGGCCCACCACGAGCTTCCCAAGCCCTTCCCGCCGCGCGAAGTCCAAAATAGCCGCCACATCCGCCTCCAGGCCCTTTCGCACCAGGTAGCCCCGGCCGAAGGCGAAGGGGCTTCCCTCCTCGCCCACGGCGAGGCCGATCCGGGCCTCCCCCACGTCCAGGGCGCCCACCCGCATGGGCTCAGGGCAAAAGCCCGGGCAGGGCCTCCCGGGCCTTCTCCGCCTCCAGCCCCGCCCCCTGGGCCAAGGCCCCCTTGCCGCCCCCCCGGCCCCCCGCCGCCTGGGTGAGGGCGCGGAAGAGGGCGCCGGCCTCGAGGCCCTTTTCCTGGGCCTTCGGGGAAAGCTTCAGCACCGCCTGCCCCCCGGAAAGCACCAAGGCCACGTCCGCCCCCCGGGCCACCAGGTCGTCTGCCGCCTGGCGGAGGGCCTTGGCGTCCAGGCCGGGAAGCTCCGCCACCGTCCACTTCAGGCCCCCCTTCTCCTCCAGGGAAGGCCCCCCGCCCCCCAAGGCCGCCTGGACCAAGCGGGCCTTGAGGCGTTCCACCTCCCGCTCCTTCTCCTTGAGCTCGGCAAGGAGCTTCTCCAGCCGCTCCTCCAGGGCAGCCTCCCCCACCTCGAGGCGCTCGGCAAGGGCCTTCAGGCGGTTTAGGCTCCCCCGGGCGAAGCGGATGGCGGCCTCCCCCGCCACCGCCTCTATACGGCGCACCCCGGCGGAGACCGCCTCCTCGCTCCGGATGAGGAAGGCCCCGATCTCCCCGGTACGGCGCACGTGGCACCCGCCGCAAAGCTCCTTGGACTCGAGGCCGGGCAGGGGGCTTCCCTCCACCCGCACCACGCGGACCACCTCCCCGTACTTCTCCCCGAAGAGGGCCATGGCCCCCTCCTTCTTGGCCTCCTCCAGGGGCATGTAGCGCCAGGTGACGGGGAAGTCGGCCATGATCCAGCGGTTGATGAGAAGCTCAATCCGCTCCAGCTCCTCGGGCTTCAAGGGCTCGGGGTGGGTGAAGTCAAAGCGGAGGCGGTCTGGGGCCACCAGGCTTCCCGCCTGGCGCACGTGGGGGCCCAAGACCGCCCGAAGGGCGGCGTGGAGGAGGTGGGTGGCGGTGTGGTGGCGCTCGGTATCCCGCCTTTTCGGGTCCACCACCGCCCGCACCCGCTCCCCTACCCTCAGCACCCCTTCCTCCACCCGGGCCTTATGGAGAAAGATCCCCCGCTCGGTCTTCTTGGTGGTCTCCACCCGGGCCCGGCCCCCCGGCCACTCCAGAAGGCCAAAGTCCCCGATCTGGCCGCCTCCCTCGGCATAGAAGGGGGTCTTGTCCAGAACCACCTGGACCTCGGTGCCGGGGCCCGCCTCCAAAAGGCTTTGGTCCCCGGCGAGGAGGGCCAGGACCTCGGCCTCGGCCTCAAGGGTGTTGTAGCCCAGAAACTCCGTGGCCCCCCGCTCGGCGTAAAGCTCCTCCAGGACCTGGGCGCTTTTCTTGAAGATCTCCCGCTCAAAGGCCATGGCGGCCCGGGAGCGCTCTTGTTGCTCCTCCAGGGCCTCCTTAAACCCCTCGGTGTCCACGCCGAAGCCCCTTTCGGCGGCGATCTCCACGGTGAGGTCCAGGGGGAAGCCGTAGGTGTCGTAAAGCCTGAAGGCCTCCCGCCCGGGCAGCACCTCCCCCGGCTTCAGCCCGGAAAGGAGGGCGTCCAGGCGCTTGAGGCCCCCCTCCAGGGTCTCCAGGAAGCGCTCCTCCTCGAGGCGGATCTGCTTCTCCACCGCCGGGAGGTTTTCCCGCATCTCCGGGTAGAAGTCCCCAAGAAGCTCGGCCACCAGGGGGGCGAGCCGGTGGAGGAAGGGCTCGGCAAGCCCCAGGAGGTAGCCGTGCCTAAGGGCCCGGCGGAGGAGGCGGCGGATCACGTAGCCCCGGCCGGTGTTGGAAAAGGTCACCCCGTCGGCCAAGGCCGCCACCACCGCCCGCACGTGGTCGGCGATGACCCGGTGGCTCACGCTTTCCTTGCCCTGGTAGGGCTTGCCGCTCCAGCGGGCCACCTCCTCAATGAGGGGGTAGAAGGTGTCCGTGCGGTAGAAGTCTTCCACGTCCTGGAGGATGGCCGCCACCCGGTAGAGGCCCATGCCCGTGTCGATGTTCTTCTGAGGCAGGGGCTTGAGGATCCCGGGGCCGGGGATGGGGCCTTGGCGGTCGTACTGGGTGAAGACCAGGTTCCAGATCTCCACGAAGCGGTCCCCGCTTCCCGTGTTGGGGCCGGTCTCGTCGGGGGTGCCGTAGGCGGGGCCCCGGTCGTAGAAGATCTCCGAGCAGGGGCCGCTAGGCCCGTTGGGCCCGTGGGTGATGGCCCCGCCCGGCCAGTAGTTCTCGTCCTCGCCGAAGCGGCCAATCCTCTCCTCGGGAACCCCCACCAGGTCGCGCCAGATCCCGTAGGCCTCGTCGTCGTCCTGGAAGACGGTGACCCAAAGCCGGTTGGGGTCCAGCTTCAGGTGCTCCGTGAGGAACTCCCAGGCCCAGAGGATGGCCTCCTTCTTGAAGTAGTCCCCGAAGGAGAAGTTGCCCAGCATCTCAAAGAAGGTGTTGTGCCGCCCCGTGCGGCCCACGTTCTCTATGTCCCCCACCCTCAGGCACTTCTGGCAGGTGGTGACCCGGCGCCACTCCTTGCCGAAGAAGATGGGCTTCGCCCCCAGGAAGTAGGGCTTCAAGGGGGCCATCCCCGCCGAGGTGAAGAGAAGGGAAGGGTCGTTCTCGGGGATCAGGCTAAAGGAGGGAAGCCGTAGGTGGCCCTTGCCCTCAAAGAAGGAAAGAAACGCCTCTCGGATCTCCGCCGTGCGCATCCCTCTGATTATAGGACCACGAGGGGCACCTCCTCCCCCTCGGGGAGGAGGAAGGCCCGGACCCCGTCGGTGCCGAAGATCACGTAGGGCACCCGCCAGCGGGCCTCCTTGCGGTCCGTGGGACTGGGAAAGGCAGGCCCCCTGGGGTGGGAGTGGTAGATGGCGAGGAGGCTCAAGCCCTCCCCTTCCAGCGCCTTGAGGGCCTTGAGGAGGGCTAGAGGCTCCGCCAGGTAGCCCACCTCCGGGTGGGGGTGGACGTTGGGCAAGGGGATGACCTTTTCCACCTCCCGCCTACCCCCCCAAAGCCCCACCCCCTCCTTGGGGGCCTCCCTTTGCAGGTGGGCCCGGGTTTCTTGCAAAAGCCTCCTGGGAACGTAGAGGACCTGGGACAATCGCCCCCTCCTTAGCCCTATACTATGGGCACCAAGAAGGAGGGAACATGATCCGGACCCTCGCCCTGGTGGGCCACGCGAGAAGCGGCAAAACCACCCTCACGGAAGCGCTCCTTTACCACACGGGGGTCAAGGAGCGCATGGGGCGGGTGGAGGAGGGCACCACCACCACCGACTACACCCCCGAGGCCAAGCTCCACCGCACCACGGTGCGCACCGGGGTGGCCCCCCTCCTTTACCGGGGCCACCGCCTCTTCCTCCTGGACGCCCCCGGCTACGGGGACTTCGTGGGGGAGATCCGGGGGGCTTTGGAGGCGGCGGACGCCGCCCTCGTGGCGGTCTCAGCGGAAAGCGGGGTCCAGGTGGGGACGGAGAGGGCCTGGACCGTGGCGGAAAGGCTCGGCCTCCCCCGGATGGTGGTGGTGACCAAGCTGGACAAGGGCGGGGACTACTACGCCCTCCTCCAGGACCTCCGGGCCACCTTGGGGCCCATCCTCCCCATAGACCTGCCCCTCTACGAGGGGGGGAAGTGGGTGGGCCTCGTGGACGTCTTCCACGGCAAGGCCTACCGCTACGAGGGCGGCAAGGAGGTGGAGGTGGCGGTGCCCGAGGAGGAAAAGACCCGGGTGGAAAGCTTCCGCCAGGAGGTCCTCGAGGCCATCGTGGAGACGGACGAGGGCCTTTTGGAGAAGTACCTGGAAGGGGAGGAGGTCACGGGGGAAGCCCTGGAGAAGGCCTTCCACGAGGCGGTGCGGAAAGGCCTCCTCTACCCTGTGGCCCTGGCCTCCGGGGAAACGGGCATCGGGGTCCTGCCCCTTTTGGACCTGGTCCTGGAGGCCCTCCCCTCCCCCACGGAGCGCTTCGGGGAGGGCCCCGCCCTGGCCAAGGTCTTCAAGGTGCAGGTGGACCCCTTCATGGGCCAGGTGGCCTACGTGCGCCTCTACCGGGGCCAGCTAAGCCCCGGGGACACCCTCCAAAGCGAGGCCGGGCCGGTGCGCCTCCCCCACCTCTACGTGCCCATGGGGAAGGATCTTCTGGAGGTGGAGGCGGCCGAGGCCGGGTACATCCTGGGCCTCCCCAAAGCGGACGGGCTCCACCGGGGCATGGTCCTCTGGCAAGGGGAAAAGCCGGAAAGCGAGGCCGTTCCCTTCGCCCGCCTGCCCGACCCCAACGTCCCCGTGACCTTAAGACCCAAGGGGCGCACGGACGAGGCCAGGCTGGGGGAGGCCTTGAGGAAGCTTCTAGAGGAGGACCCAAGCCTGAAGCTAGAGCGGCAGGAGGAGACCGGGGAGCTTCTCCTGTGGGGGCACGGGGAGCTCCACCTCACCACCGCCAAGGAGCGCCTTTCGGACCACGGGGTGGAGGTGGAGTTCTCCGTGCCCAAGGTGCCCTACCGGGAGGCCATCAAGAAGGTGGCCGAGGGCCAGGGCAAGTACAAGAAGCAAACCGGGGGCCACGGCCAGTACGGGGACGTGTGGCTGAGGCTGGAGCCCGCAAGCGCCTACAGCTTTGAGTGGCGGATCACCGGCGGGGTCATCCCCAGCAAGTACCAGGAGGCCATAGAGAAGGGGATCCTCGAGGCCGCCAAAAAGGGCGTTCTTGCGGGCTACCCGGTGATGGGCTTCAGGGCCATCGTCTACAACGGCTCCTACCACGAGGTGGACTCCTCCGACCTCGCCTTCCAGATCGCCGCCAGCCTCGCCTTCAAAAAGGTCATGGCCGAGGCGAACCCCACGCTCCTGGAGCCCATCTACCGCCTCAAGGTCCTCGTCCCCCAGGAGCGGGTGGGGGATGTCCTCTCCGACCTTCAAGCCCGGCGGGGCCGCATCCTGGGCATGGAGCAGGAGGGGGCCCTGAGCGTGGTCCAGGCGGAGGTGCCCTTGGCCGAGGTCCTGGAGTACTACAAGGCCCTCCCCAGCCTCACCGGGGGGGCGGGGGCCTACACCCTGGAGTTCAGCCACTACGCCGAGGTGCCCCCCCACCTGGCCCAAAGGATCGTCCAGGAGCGCCGCGCCCAGGGGGAGTAGATGGAAGCCCTAAGGCGCCTCCAGGAGGCTTTAAACCAGACCCTCTTCGGCCAGGAGGAGGCCATAGAGGCCCTCCTGGCCACCCTCCTCGCCGGCGGGCACGCCCTTTTGGAGGGGATGCCGGGCCTTGGGAAGACCCTCTTGGCGGAAAGCTTCGCCCGGGGAAGCGGCCTAAGCTACAAGCGCATCCAGTTCACCCCGGACCTCCTCCCCCAGGACCTCACGGGGAGCGAGGTTTTCCGGGAAGGCCGCTTCGTCTTCGTCCCGGGCCCCCTCTTCGCCCAGGTGGTCCTGGCGGACGAGATCAACCGGGCCCCGCCCAAGGTGCAGTCGGCCCTCCTCGAGGCCATGCAGGAGCGGGCGGTGACCGCAGGGGGGGTGCGCCACCCCCTGCCCGAGCCCTTCTTCGTCATCGCCACGCAAAACCCCCTGGAGCTGGAGGGCACCTACCCCTTGCCCGAGGCCCAGCTGGACCGCTTCACCGCCAAGATCTCCTTCCGCCCCCCAAGGCGGGAGGTGTGGCTTCGGATCCTCACCGAGGAGCCCAAGGCCCCAGACCCCCTCCCCGTGGACTTCCCTAAGGCCCAAAGGGAGGCGAAGGAGGTGCGGGTGGCCAAGGAGGCCCTTTCGGCCATCACCCACGTGGCCTTCCTCACCCAGGAGGACAGGCGCCTCCGCATGGGGCTTTCCCCCCGGGGGGCCAAGGCCTGGCTCGCCCTGGCCAAGGCCCTGGCCTACCTCCGGGAAAAGCCCTTCGTGGACTGGAAGGAGCTCAAGGACGCCGCCTTCCTCGCCCTCCCCCACCGCCTCTTCCTCACGGAGGAAGCCCTCTACGAGGGGGAAAGCGCCGAGGAGGTGCTGCGGGAAGCTTTAAGGAAAGGAGGGATTCCATGAGGTGGGTGCGGTTTTTCCACGAGGTGGGCCTCGAGGATGTGCCCCTGGTGGGCGGCAAAAACGCCTCCTTGGGGGAGATGATCCGGGAGCTTTCCCCCCTAGGGGTCAAGGTGCCCGGGGGGTTTGCCACCACCAGCGAGGCCTACTGGCACTTTCTGGAGCATAACGGCCTGAAGGAGGCCATCGCCAAGGAGCTAGAAGGGCTAGACCCGGAGGACCCCACGGCCCTGCAAAGGGCGAGCCGCCGCCTGCGGAACCTGATCCTGAAAGGGGAGTACCCTAAGGACCTCCGGGAGGAGATCCTGAAGGCCTACCGCAGGCTTTCCGAGGAGGCGGGGGAGGAGGAGATCCCCGTGGCCGTGCGCTCCAGTGCCACCGCCGAGGACCTGCCCACGGCGAGCTTCGCCGGGCAGCAGGAAAGCTACCTTTACGTGCGAGGGGAAGAGGACCTCCTCCTCCACGTGAAGCGGGCCATGGCAAGCCTCTTCAGCGGGCCATCAGCTACCGGGCCCACATGGGCTTTGACCACCTCAAGGTGGCCCTCTCCGTGGGGGTGCAGCGGATGGTGCGGGCGGATAGCGCCTCCAGCGGGGTCATCTTCACCTTGGACCCCGACACCGGGCACCGGGGCTTCGTCTACGTCACGGCCATCTATGGCCTGGGGGAGAACATCGTCCAGGGGCGGGTGATCCCGGACGGGTACTACGTGCACAAGGAAGCCCTCAAGGCGGGGTACAAAGCCTTGGTCTACAAGCGCCTGGGGGCCAAGGAGCTCACCCTGGTCTACGACCCCAAGGAGGGCCGCCTGAAGAACCGCCCCACGCCCGTCTACCTGCGCCAGCGCTTCGCCCTCGAGGACGAGGAGGTCCTCCGCCTCGCCGACTGGTCCTTGAAAATTGAGGCGCACTACTCCAAGAAGCGGGGAAGCCCCACCCCCATGGACATTGAGTGGGCCAAGGACGGCCCCACGGGGGAGCTTTTCATCCTCCAGGCCCGGCCCGAGACGGTCCACTCGCAAAAAAGCCCCGTGCTCCGGGTCTACCGCCTCCGGGAAAGGGGCGAGGTCCTGGCCGAGGGCCTGGCGGTGGGAGAGACCATCGCCACGGGCAAAGCCCGCATCCTCAAGGACCCCAAGGAGATGGACCGCTTCCGGGAGGGCGAGGTCCTCGTCACCGAGACCACCAACCCCGACTGGGAACCCATCATGAAGAAGGCGGCGGCCATCGTCACCGAAAGGGGCGGGCGCACCTCCCACGCCGCCATCGTGGCCCGGGAGCTGGGGGTGCCGGCGGTGGTGGGGGCGGTGGGGGCCACCCGGAGCATCCCCGAAGGGGAGGCGGTGACCGTCTCCTGCGCCGAGGGGGAGAAAGGCCGGGTCTAGCGGGGAAGCCTGGCCTTTGAGGTGGAGGAGATCCGCCCCGAAACCCTTCCCCGGACCAGGACCCGGATCCTGGTCAACGTGGGCACCCCGGAGGAGGCCCTAAGGGTGAGCCTCCTCCCCACGGACGGGGTGGGGCTTGCCCGGATGGAGTTCATCTTCGCAAGCCACGTCCGGGTCCACCCCCTGGCCCTCACCCGGTTTGAGATCCTTCCCCCCGAGGTGAAGCGCCAGGTGGAGGAGCTCACCGAGGCCTACCGCGACAAGCGGGCCTACTTCGTGGAGACCTTAAGCCAAGGCATCGCCCTCATCGCCGCCGCCTTCCACCCGAGGCCGGTGATCCTCCGCTTCTCCGACTTCAAGACCAACGAGTACGCCCGGCTTGTGGGCGGGCACCTCTTTGAGCCCAAGGAGGAAAACCCCTGCTGGGCTGGCGGGGGCGAGCCGCTACTACCACCCGGACTACAAGGAGGGCTTCCTCCTGGAGGTGGCCGCGGTGAAGCGGGTGCGGGAGGAGACGGGCCTTAAAAACCTACACGTGATGGTCCCCTTCTGCCGCACCCCCGAGGAGGGGGAGAAGGTCCTAAAGGCCATGGCGGAAGGGGGGCTTAGGCGGGGAGAGGAGGGCCTCGAGGTCTACGTGATGGCGGAGATCTTCTCCAACGTCCTCGAGGCCGAGGCCTTCGCCGAGCTCTTTGACGGCTTCTCCATCGGCTCCAACGACCTCACCCAGCTCGCCTTGGGCCTGGACCGGGACTCGGAAAGGGTGGGCCACCTCTTTGACGAGCGGCGGGAGACGGTGAAGCGCCTGGCGGCCATGCTCATTGAGAAGGCCCACGCCAAGGGGAAGAAGGTGGGGATCTGCGGCCAGGCCCCTTCCGACTACCCGGAGTTCGCCGCCTTCCTGGTGGAAAGGGGCATTGACTCCCTAAGCCTCAACCCCGATGCCCTCCTGCGCACGGGGCGCAAGGTGGCGGAGGTGGAAAAAACCCTCGGGATCGGGTAGCCTGGGGCATGGTCCGCGAGCCCTTCAACGCCCTAAGCCACGCCCTGGGGGTCCCCTTGGCCCTTCTGGGAAGCTTCTTCCTCTTCCTCCTGGCCCCCAAGGAGGCCTGGCCTGCCCTAGGGGTCTTCGGCCTCACCATGGCCCTCATGTTCGGGGCCAGCGCCCTCTACCACGCCCTACGGGTGGGAGACCGCCTCCTGGGCTGGCTCAGGCGGCTGGACCACGCCGCCATCTTTCTCTTCATCGCCGGAAGCTACACCCCCTTTCTCCTAGAGGGCCTCGAGGAGGGCCCCAGGGCCTTCGCCCTCGGGCTCGTCTGGGGGCTTGCCCTTCTGGGGGTGGGCTTCCGCCTCTTCTTCCTCCGGGCCCCCCGGTGGCTCTACACCCTGGCCTACCTGGGGCTTGGGTGGCTTTCCGTCTTGTTCCTGCCTCGCCTGGGCCTCTCCTTGCCCACCTTCCTCCTCCTCGGCCTCGGAGGGGTCTTCTACACCCTGGGGGCCCTGGTCTACGGGAGGAAGCGCCCCGACCCCTGGCCCGAGCGGGTGGGCTTCCACGGGCTTTGGCACGTCCTCGTCCTCCTGGGAAGCCTCTTTATGTACCTGGCGGTCTTGAGCCTCTACACCTAGCTTTCTCATGAGAAAGTGAGGTATCCTGAAGGGCATGGAACCCCCTCTGATCCTCATCGTGGAGGACGAGAAGGACATCGCCCGCTTCATTGAGCTGGAGCTCCAGGCGGAAGGCTACCGCACGGAAGTGGCCCACGACGGGATCACCGGCCTTTCCAAGTTCCGGGAGACCAACCCCAACCTGGTGATCCTGGACCTGATGCTCCCCGTCATGGACGGGATTGAGGTGGCCAAGCGGATCCGCAAGACCTCCAACGTGCCCATCCTCATCCTCACCGCCAAGGACCGGGTGGAGGACAAGGTGGAGGGCCTGGACGCCGGGGCGGACGACTATTTGGTGAAGCCCTTCTCCATAGAGGAGCTTCTCGCCCGGGTGCGGGCCCACCTGCGCCGGGTCACCCCGGCCATCACCGGGGAGATCCGGGTGGCGGACCTCATCATCAACCTGGAAGGAAGGGAGGTCTTCCGGGGAAGCCGCCGGATTGAGCTTTCCAACAAGGAGTTTGAGCTTTTGGAGCTCCTCGCCAAGAACCCGGGCAAGGTCTTCAGCCGCTACGAGATTGAGGAGAAGGTCTGGCCCGGCTACCAAGGGGGGAGCAACGTGGTGGACGTCTACATCGGCTACCTGCGCAAGAAGCTGGAGGCGGGGGGCGAGCGCCGCCTCATCCACACGGTGCGGGGGGTGGGGTACGTCCTCAGGGAGGACTAAGCCCAAGCCCCGGCCTCGGCATGACCCTTAGGACCCGGATCACCCTCCTCACGGCGGGGCTTCTCCTCGTGGCCTTTTTGGTCCTCGGCTTCGCCCTTGAGGGACTCCTTCGCAACTTCCTCTACGGGAGCCTGCGCGCCGACCTGAAGGAGGCGGCCAACCAGGTGGTGCGCCTCCTCAACCTGGGGGGGCAGGCCCTCTTGGAGGCCGGCCTCCCCCCGAGCCTTTACGCCGAGGTCCAGCTCCTCCCCGAGGAGGACCCGGCCCTCCTCGCCCGGGAAGGCGGGATCAGCCTGCAGAAAAGCCCCGCCCTGGGAAGCCAGCGCCTCCTCCTCCAGGAGGCGGACTACCGGACGCTTCTGGAGCGGGGAGAGGTGTGGGCCAAGGTGGAGCTTCCCCGGGAGGGGAGGCCCCTTCCCCTCTTGGTCTACGCCCGGCGGGTGGAGGTAAACGTGGCAGGCTCGGTGTGGGAGGGCGCCCTCCTGGTGGGCCGGCCCACAGAGGACCTCGAGGCCACCCTAAGCCAGTTCGCCCGCATCTACGCGGGCACGGCCCTCTTCGTCCTCCTCCTTTCCCTCTTCCTCGCCCGCGGCCTCGTGGCCCGGGCCCTAGAGCCCTTGGAGTGGGTGGCCAGGCGGGCCGAGGCCATGACGGAGCGCCCCGAGCCCCTGCCCGAGCCCGAGGGGGAGGACGAGGTGGCGAGCCTGGTCCGGGCCCTAAACGGGATGCTCTCCCGGATGCAGAAGGCCTTTGAGGCCCAGACCCGCTTCCTCCAGGACGCCTCCCACGAGCTCAGAACCCCCATCACCGCCATCCTGGGGCACGTGGGCTACCTCCTCCGCCGCACCCCCCTCACCGAGGCCCAGCGGGAAAGCCTGGAGATCGTGAAGCGGGAGGCGGAGCGGATGGGGAAGCTGGTCTCGGACCTTCTGGACCTTTCCCAAAGCGGCACCTGGCGCATAGAGCCCGTGCCCGTGCGGGTCCTGGACCTTTTGGAGGAGGTGCGGGAGGAGTTCAAACGGAGCTTTGAGGGGGAGATCCGGGTGGAGGCCCCCCCCGAGGTCTGGGTGCGGGGCGACCCCAACCGGCTCCACCAGGTCCTGGCCAACCTCCTCGCCAACGCCATCAAGGCCAAGGCCAAGACCATCCACCTCAAGGCCTTCGGGCTTGGGGAAAGGGTTTTGGTGCGGGTGGAGGACGACGGGGAGGGAATCCCCAAGGAGCACCTCCCCCACCTCTTTGAACGCTTCTACCGGGTGGACAAGGCAAGGGACCGGGAACGGGGCGGGTCGGGCCTGGGACTTGCCATCGTGAAGGCCATCCTCGAGGCCCACGGGGGGGAGGTCTGGGTGGAAAGCGAGGTGGGCAAGGGGACGGCCTTCAGCTTTTCCCTTCCCGCAAGCGGGCCACCGCCTCCTCCACCGTGATCTCCCCCTTGCGCAGGGCCTCCAGCACCTTAAGGCGGCTTTCCCCGGCCTCCGCCTCCTCCTCGTAGCCCAAGGCCTTGAGGAGGGCCCGCACGAAAGGCCGTGGGGCTACTGGAGCCTCGAGGGGTGCCGGGACCCCAGGAAAGGAGCCCCCAAAAAGGCGAAGAGGAGAAGGGCGTAGGCCAAAAGGAGAAGCCCCGCCCGGGGGTACCCCCGAAGCCTTTCCTCCAGGAGGAAATAAAGGGTGAGGGAAGCCCAGCCCAAAAGCACCGAAACCTCCTTGGGGTCTAGGCTAAGGGGGCTTCCGAAGTAGCCGAAGGCCCAGGCCATGCCGCTTCCCAAGCCCAAGGTGGTGGCCACGTACCCCACCCGCAGGTACCCCATCTCCAGCCGCCTCAGGCTCCAAAGGGGGGCGGCCTCCAGGGCCCGCTCGGGGGCCCGGCGGAGCCTTAAGTCCTGGAGGGCGCACATCACCCCCGCCCCCACCCCCACCGCAAGGGCCAGGTAGCCCACCAGAAAGGCCCCGGCGTGGAAGAGGGTGAGGGCCAAGGGAAGCCCTCCCCCAGGGTGGGGCAGGGCCTTGAGGGCGAAAAGCCCTAAGGCCAAGGCCAAGAAGCCCAGGTAGCGCCCCAAGGCCTTTAGCCTAGGCCGCTCCAAAAGGGTCTTCCCCCGGAGGGCAAGAAGCCCCCCCAGGACCAGGGCCACCTGGGCGGGCCCCGCCAGAAGGCCCTCCTCCCAGGCGTGGAGGAAGGCCGCCCCCAAAAGGGCAAGGCCCCCCAGGGCCAAGGCCCGGGGGAGGAAGACCCCCAAGGCCACGCCACCCACCCCGAGAAGGGCCAGGGCCAGGGTCATACCCGCCTGAGCTTAAGGAGGGCGCACTCCCCGGGGCAGGGAGGGCCCGCAAGCCGGGAAAGGGCGCGCCGTTTGAGGGAAAGGATCAAGGGGTGGGCGAGCCGGCCCGCCTCCTTGTGGAGCTCCACGGGGTCTTTCCCCAGGTCCCCTTGGGCCACCTGGGCTTTGGCCCAGGCCTCGAGGGCCCGGATGGCCTCCCGCACCCGGTGGCCGGCGTACCACTCCAGGTAGTCCCCGATCGCCTTCTCTATGAGGGCCTCCACCTTGGGGATCTCCCCCTCACGGGCCTTTAGGTTCCGGTCCACCACCCGCTTGAGGTCGTCCAGGTTGTAGAGGTAGGCGTGGGGAAGGCTTCCCACCCGGGGGTCAATGTTCCGGGGCAGGGCGATGTCAATGAGGAAGAGGGGTTTGGCCCGCTTGGGCAGGTCCTCCGGCCCCACCAGGTAGCGGGGGGCGGCGGCCGAGGCCACCACCAGATCCGCCTGGCGGAGGACCTGGGGAAGGGCGGGAAGGCCGTAGGCCTCGCCGCCAAAGCGCTCCGCCAGGGCCCGGGCCTTTTCCTCCGTGCGGTTCACCACGAGGATCCGCCCCACCCCGTGGGCCTTGAGGTGGGTGAGGAAGAGCTCCGCCATCTCCCCCGCCCCCAGCACGGCCACGGCAAGCCCGGAAAGGTCCCCGTAAACCGCCAGGGCCAGGTCCAAGGCGGCGTAGGCCACGCTCACCGCCCCCATGCCGATGCCCGTCTCGCTCCGGGCCCTTTTGCCCAGGGCGATGGCCGACTGGAAGGCCTTCTCCAGGAGGCTTTCCGTGGCGTTGTGCTTGCGGGCCAGGAAGAGGGCCTCCCGCACCTGGCCCAGGATCTGGGCCTCCCCCACCACCAAGGAGTCCAGCCCCGCCGCCACCCGGTAGAGGTGGCGGAGGGCCTCCACTCCCTCCTTCACGTAGAGGTGGTGGGGGCTCACCCCCCTCGCCAGGAGGAGGGCCTTGGCCTTCTCGGGGCTTCCCACCCCGTAGACCTCCGTGCGGTTGCAGGTGGAAAGGACCACCCCAAGGCCCAGGCGCCTAAGGGCGGCGGGGAGGGCCACCAGGGGGTCCAAGGCCGCCCTTTCCCGCACCTCCAGGGGGGCGGTCTTGTGGGAGAGGCCCACCAGGTAAAGGGGCAGGGCCATAGGCTTCCCCAAGTATAGGCCACCCAGGTAGGGACATTCGCCCTAAGTACCCCACTGCGGCGGGGGCGCCAAAAGGGGCTTCCCGAGCCTCATTTCGGGCACCCCGCGTCGCGTGCGGCCACTTAGCGCCCCAAGGCCCGGAGGATGGCCCCAAAAAGCCCCTCTAGGCCCGGGCTTTCCGCCTCCACCACGGGGAAGCCAAGCCTCCTCGCCTCCTCTCCGGTGCTCGGACCGATGCAGGCCGCCACGGGGCGCCTTGGGGTGTGGCGGGCGAAGGCCCTAACCCCGCTCGGGCTAAAGAAGGCCACCACCTGGGCCCTTTCCAGGAGGGCCTTTTCCCCGGGGGAAAGGGGCCTTTCCCGGGTGGCGTAGACCTCGAGGCGCTCCACCCGCACCCCCCGCGCCCTCAAGCCCTCCTCCAGGTCCTTCCCCGCCAGGTCCCCGGCTACGAAGAGGACCCTTTCCGCCGGGGGAAAGGTCTGGGCCAGGTCCTTCGCCGTGGCCCGAGGAGGGAGGAAAGCCGGGGGAAGCCCCCCCGCCCGCAGGACCTCCCCCGTCCCCTCCCCCACCGCCGCCACCTTAAGGGGGGGGTGGCCCGCCTCCTGCCAGGCCCCAAGGAGCCTTTTCGCCCCCTCCTTGGAGGTCACGGCCACGTAGTCCCAAGGCGCCAAGAGCCTCTTTGGAAGCTCCCCTAGCCCCGGGAGGTCCACCTGCTCCAAAAGGGCCACCTCCGCCGCCTCCACCCCCAAGGCGGCAAGCCTGTTTAGGAGCTCCTTATCCTTCCCCCGGGTCAGAAGAACCACGGCTTCTTAGCACCTTGTGAAAGAGCTTCATGGCGGCAAGGGCCCGGGGGAAGCCCAGAAAGAGGGCGGACTGGATTATAGCCTCCCGCACCTCCTCCTCCTTGGCCCCCACCCTTAAGGCCCCTTCCAGGTGGGTGGCGAGCTCCTTGGGGCTTCCCAGGGCGATGAGGGCGGTGATGGCGAGGAGTTCCCGGGTCTTCAGGTCCAGCCCGGGGCGGGCCAGGACCTCCTCGTAGGCGAAGTCCCGGATGTAGCGGAAAAGGTCCTCGTCCACCTCCTCGAGGCTTTCCTCAATGGCCTTTGCCTTCTCCCCCCAGATGGCCTCCCGGACGCTCATGGGAGAAAGTCTAGCACCGCGGAAAGGCGGGGAAGGGCCTTGGGGTTCTGCCCCAAGGGGTCAAAGAGGAGCGCCTTGACCCCGGCCGCCTCCGCCCCCAGGAGGTCCGCCTCCGAGTCCCCCACGTGCACCGCCTCCTCCGGGGCCACCCCAAGGGCCTCCAGGGCCTCCTGGAAGAGCCTGGGGTCGGGCTTGGCGTAGCCCGAGAGGGCGCTCACCGCGAGGTGCTGGAAGTAGCCCTTAAGGCCCACCACCTCCAGGATCTCCGGCAAGGTGACGTCCCAGTTGGAGACCACCGCAAGCCGGTAGCCCCGCTCCCTCAAGGCCTCCAAGACCTCCTTGGCCCCGGGGGTGAGGGGCCAGAGGGCGGGGTCTTTCCAGCGGGAGACCAGCTCCTGAGCCAGGGCCTCGGCGTGGGCCTCGAGGCCCATCCCCGCAAGGAGCCTCCGGTGGAAGGCCCGCCAGAGGGCGAGGGCGCTTTCCAGGTCCCGGGCCTTCAGGTGGTTTTCCTCGTAGAAGCGAAAGGCCTCCAGGGCCGCCTGCCTGGGGTCCTTGGTGGGCTTTAGGCCCCGCCTTTCCAGGAGAGGGAAAAGCCAGAAGCGGGGGTTTGCCAGGATCAAGGTGTTCCCCACGTCAAAGAGCACGGCCCGGACCATAGCTCAAGTCTATACCCCTTCCCTCTAACCCGGGGCTAACCCGGCCACGCTACGCTTTTCATAGCAAGGGGGTGAAAGGGGATGCGATGGCTCCTAGGAAGCCTGGCCCTTCTGGTACCGGCCCTGGCCCAGACCTTTGAGGTGGTCTCGGGGGAGGCCCGCTACCGGGTGCGGGAGCAGCTGGTCCAGATCGGCTTCGCCGAGGCCGTGGGCACTACGAAAGCGGTAAGCGGGCAGGTGGTCCTCCAGGGGAACCAAGTAAGCGGCCTTTTCACCGTGGACCTGAGGGAACTCAGGAGCGACCAGGCCCGGCGGGACAACTACCTGCGGCAGAACACCCTGGAAACCCACCGCTTCCCCACCGCCACCTTCCGCCCCAAAAGGGTGGAGGGCCTCCCCAACCCCTTCCCCCGAAGCGGCAAGGCGGTCTTACGGGTGGTGGGGGACCTCACCCTGAAGGACGTGACGGAGGAGGTGGTCTGGGAGGGGGAAGCGGAGTTCCGCGGCGATGAGGTGAGGGTCTTCCTGAAGACCGAGTTCCCCTTTGAGAAGTTCCGCCTGGCCCAGCCCCGGGTGTCGGTGGTCCTCAGCGTGGAAAACCGCATCCGGCTAGAGGCGGACCTGACCTTGAGGCGGAAATGAAGCGGCGCGCCTTTTTGGGGCTATTCCTCCTTCCCCTGGCCCGGGGGCAGGCCTGCACCCCCACCCCCGCCCTCACGGAAGGCCCCTACTACCTGCGGGAGGTGCCCAGGCGGCAGGACCTGCGGGAGGGGCTTTTTGGCGTTCCCTTGCGCCTTCTCCTTCGTGTGCAGGACCGGGCCTGCAGGCCCATGGGGGGAGTCCGGGTGGACCTCTGGCACGCGGACGCCCAAGGCCGCTACTCGGGGGTGCAGGCCCCCGGGGTCTTCTGCCGGGGCTGGCAGGCCACGGACGAGGGGGGAGAGGTGGCCTTCCTCACCCTCTTCCCCGGCTGGTACCCAGGCCGCACCCCCCACCTCCACCTGCGGGTGGAGGCGGGGGGCCGGGCCTTCGCCACCCAGCTCTTCTTCCCCGAGGAGGTCCAGCGGGCGGTCTACGCCAAGCCCCCTTACCGGGAGCGGGGGATGCCCCGGGTGGGAAACCGCCAAGACGGCCTCTTCCGGGCCGACCTCCTCCTTCCCCTAACCCCCGAAGGGGAAGGCTTCCTGGGGCGCTTCCTCCTCACCCTGCCGTGGTAGCGTAAGGGGCATGATCGCCCGCTACCAGACCCCGGAGATGGCCGCCCTCTGGTCCGAGGAGAACCGCTACCGGATGTGGGCCCTTGTGGAGGCCTACGCCCTCGAGGCCTGGGAGGCCCTGGGCCAGGTGCCTAAGGGCCTTGCGGCGAGGCTCCTTAAGAAGCTAGAGGAAAGGCCCCTGGACGCCGCCTTCGCCCAAAGGGTGGCGGAGCTGGAGGCGGTAACCCGGCACGACCTGGTGGCCTTCACCCGGGCCCTCGCCGAGTGGGCGGAAGACGAGGAGGTGGGCCGCTATCTCCACTTAGGCCTCACCAGCTCGGACATCGTGGACACGGCGCAAAACGCCCTCCTGGTGCGGGCCTTGGACCTCATCCTGGAAGAGCTACAAGGGGTAGCGGAGGCCCTTAAGCGCCTGGCCCTCCGCTACAAGCACACCCCCGCCATCGCCCGCACCCACGGGGTCCACGCCGAGCCCACGAGCTTTGGCCTAAGGTTCCTCTCCTTTCTCGCCGCCTTCCAAAGGGACGAGGAAAGGCTTAGGCGGGCGCGGGAGACCATCGGGGTCGCCATGCTCTCGGGCTCCGTGGGCAACTACGCCCACGTTCCCCCTGAGGTGGAGGCCCACGTGGCCGGGCGCCTCGGCCTCGAGCCCGAGCCCGTTTCCACCCAGGTGGTCCCCCGGGACCGGCACGCCGAGGTCCTCTCCGCCCTCGCCATCCTGGGAGGGAACCTGGAGCGGGTGGCGGTGGAGCTAAGGCACCTGCAGCGCACCGAGGTCCTCGAGGCCCAAGAGCCCTTCCGGGAGGGCCAGACGGGAAGCTCCTCCATGCCCCACAAGAAAAACCCCGTGAGCCTGGAAAACCTCACCGGGGTGGCGAGGCTCCTAAGGGGCTACCTCGTGCCCGTTCTGGAAAACATCGCCCTCTGGCACGAGCGGGACATCTCCCACTCCTCCGTGGAAAGGGTGGCCCTTCCCGACGCCACTACCCTGGCCCACTACGCCCTAAGGCGGCTTAGGGGGATCCTGGAAGGCCTCGAGGTCTTTGAGGAAAACCTAGCCAAAAACCTGGACCTCACCCGGGGCCTCGTCTACTCCCAGCAGGTCCTGAACGCCCTCATCCAAAGGGGCCTTCCCCGGGATCAGGCCTACGCCCTGGTCCAGCGGAACGCCCTAAGGAGCTGGGAGGAAGGGAAAAGCTTCCTTGAACTTCTGGAGCAAGATCCCGAAAACCCTTTAAAGGGCGAGGCCCTAAGGGCCCTCTTTGACCCCGCGCCCTTCCTCAAGCACGTGGACGCCATCTACGCCCGGTTTGGCCTTTAGCCCTTCACATGAACCCTGCCCTAAAACGTTCCGCTAAGGGGTGGTAAAGGTTGAACCGCTGTATCCGCCTCTGGGCCGAGAAGGCTTTAGGGCGGGGATCCCTGGGCTCCAGGACAAGCGAGGCCGTCGGGGATTGACCTCACACACCCCTCCTAGCCTCACCCAGCGCCAGCCTTGGGGGAGTTTGGAGGGCCCTTCGGTCATGGGCTTCCCTCCTGGGTGAACAGCTTCTCCCAAAGGTCATCCTTATCAACGGCCTGCGGGTTTTCCCGGTCCAGGTGCCAGCGCAACGGGTTTTCCGCGATGTATCGCCGTATGCGGTTTAGGGATTCGTCGTGGCGGATGATGTGTTCGTAATAGTTGCGTTGCCACAAACGCCGGCGAAACGGCGGCCAACCCCGGGTTTTCACCCCGTGAATGTATCCGACCGTGGTACGGGATTTAAACGCCCCAACGATATCCCCAACGGTAGGGGCAACCCTTGTGGTTGCCCCATCATGGGCAGGCACAAGGCCTGCCCCTACAGGATCGGTGATAACGAGGATGCCGTGAACATGATTGGGCATGACGACAAACGCATCCAATTCCACCCCAGGAAAACGTTTTGCTAACCTTTCCCATTCCGCAACCACCATCCGCCCCGCGTCGTTCAAGCGCATTGCATCGCCAACGACCTCCCCAAATAAACACGCGCGATCCTGCGTGCAAATGGTAACGAAATACGCCCCTGCCTGTGTGTAATCGTATCCCTTCAGGCGAAGGCTGCGCCGGTGGTGTCTTTCCGGGTCAAACCCCATGCTTTTCGCCTCCTTTGGGGTTGTTGCCAAGGCTGGGGTAAAAGTGCGGGTGTCCTTAAGTAGATCTTACCCCAGCGATCCTATGACATGCGGGGAAACCACCCCCCGCCGCTCCTAGCGCCGCGGTCCTGGGCTAGCCCCCAAGGGGCTAGCTGGAGAGCCCCCGGAAAAAGGGCGCCCCCTCGTGCCCACGGGGTCAGGGAAAGGATGCCCCATTTTCGGGTACCCGGGATGGAGCTGAAAGAGGCGCAAAGGCGCCAGGGCCAGGCGCATACCCCCCTTGTGCCCTACAATGGGAGCAAAGGGCCCTGGGCCCCTTGAGGGAGAGGCATGGAGAAGCTCTACGAGGGCAAGGCCAAGGTGCTCTACCGGGAAGGCCCGGACACCTTGAGGGTCTACTTCAAGGACGAGGCCACGGCTTTTAACGCCCAAAAACGGGGGGTGATCCCCGGCAAGGGGGTGGTGAATAACCGGGTCTCCGCCGCCCTCTTCCGCTACCTCGAGGCCCACGGGGTCAGGACCCACTTCCTGGAGGAGGTCTCCGAGCGGGAGATGCGGGTGAAGCGGGTGGAGATCCTCCCCCTAGAGGTCATCCTCCGCTTTAGGGCGGCGGGAAGCTTCGCCCGGCGCTACGGCCTAGAGGAGGGGGCCCCGCTTAAGGCGCCCCTAGTGGAGTTCTCCCTGAAAAACGACGCCTTAGGCGACCCCCTGATCTGCGAGAACGCCGTCTTGGCCCTGGGGCTTGCGGGGGAGGCGGAGCTTGCGGCGGTGAAGGCCACCGCCCTAAGGGTGGGGGAACTCCTCAAGGGCTTCTTCGCCCAAAGGGGCTTAGAGCTCGTGGACTTCAAGCTGGAGTTCGGAAGGAGGAACGGGGAGATCCTCCTCGCCGACGAGATCAGCCCCGACACCATGCGCCTTTGGGACGAGCGCGGGGAGCCTTTGGACAAGGACCGCTTCCGCAAGGACCTAGGGGGCGTGGAGGAGGCCTACCAGGAGGTCCTAAGGCGGGTTTTGGGAGGGTAGATGCCGAGGTACCAGGCCACGCTCCTCATTGAGCTCAAAGACGGGATCCTGGACCCCCAGGGCCGGGCGGTGGAAGGGGTCCTTCGCGACCTGGGGCAGGAGGTGGAGTCGGTGCGGGTGGGGAAGGTGCTGGAGGTGGTCTTCCCGGCGGAGGACCTCCAAAGGGCCGAGGAGAAGGCCCAGGCCATCGGGCGCCTCCTGGCCAACCCGGTGATGGAGGTCTACACCCTGGAGGCCCTGAGGGAACTATGAGGTGGGCCATCGTCCGCTTCCCCGGGTCCAACTGCGACGAGGACGCCCGCTTCGCCCTGGAGAAGGTGGGGATCCGGGCGGAGTACGTCTGGCACACGGAAAGGGACCTGAAGGGCTTTGACGGGGTCTTCCTCCCCGGGGGGTTTAGCTACGGGGACTACCTGAGGGCGGGGGCCCTGGCCGCCAAGAGCCCGGTGATGGAGGCGGTGCGCCGCTTCGCCGAGGAAGGGCGGTACGTGGTGGGGGTCTGCAACGGCTTCCAGATCCTCACCGAGGCCGGGCTTCTGCCGGGGGCCCTCCTCGCCAACCTGAACCTCCACTTCACCTGCAAGGAGGTGGGGGTGCAGGTGGAGCGGAACGACCTCCCCTTCACCCGGCTTTACCCAAGGGGAAAGGTGCTTAGGCTCCCCATCGCCCACGCCGAGGGGCGCTACTACGCCGATCCCGAAACCCTGGCCCGGCTCGAGGGGGAAGGCCTCGTGGTCTTCCGCTACGCCCCCCTAAAGGACGAGGCGGACTACAACCCCAACGGGAGCCTTCACGACATCGCCGGGATCGTGAACGAGGGGGGCAACGTCCTCGGCCTGATGCCCCATCCCGAAAGGGCCGTGGACGAGGTCTTGGGCAACGCTGACGGGCTTCCCTTCTTCCTGGGGCTCGTCAAGGAGGTGGTACGGTGAAACCTAAAGCCATCACTTTTGACTTCTGGGGCACCCTCTTCACCGAGGGGGAGGCGTTTTTGGAACGGGTCATGCCCGCCCGCTACGAGGTCCTCCTGGACGCCCTCTCCGAGGCGGGCCACCCGGCGGAGGAGGCCGAGGTGCGGGAGGCCTACCGGCAGGCGGCCTTGGCCTTTGAGGAGGCCTGGAAGGCGGGGGAGCACATGTCCGTCTACGAGCGGGTCGCCCGCATCTTCGCCCTCCTCGGCGCCCCCCACGACCCCGGCCTCATCGCCCTCACCGCAAGGAAGCTGGAGGAGACCTCTCTCCTCGTGGACCTTAAGCCCCTTCCCGGGGTGGAGGTCCTTAAGGACCTCGCCAAGAAGTACCCCCTGGCCCTCGTTTCCGACACCGGCATGACCCCGGGCCGCCTCCTGAGGGAGCACCTGAAGCGGCAGGGCCTGGACGTCTTCCTGGCCTATAGCTTCTCCGACGAGACAGGCTTCGTGAAGCCCAGGCCCGAGGCCTTCCAGACGGCCCTCGAGGCCTTAGGCGTGGCCCCGGAAGAGGCCTTGCACGTGGGGGACCTGCCCCAGACGGACATCAAGGGGGCCTTCGCCACCGGCTACCCTTGGGCGGTGCAGTACGTGGGCCTGAGGGAGGTGAACGGGGAGGTTAAGCCCACGGCCAAGGTGAAGGACCACCGGGAACTCCTTTCTCTCCTGGAATGATGGAAGCCCTGGCCGAGGAGATCGGGATCCCAAAGGAGGAGTACCGGGAGATCCTCCAGAGGCTTGGGCGGGAGCCCAACCGGGTGGAGCTCCTCCTTTTCAAGGTGATGTGGAGCGAGCACTGCGCCTACAAGAACTCCCGCCCCCTCCTCAAGGAACTGCCCAAGGAGGGGGAGGCGGTCCTCCAGGGCCCCGGGGAGAACGCCGGCGTGGTGCGCATCGGCGAGGGCTGGGCCGTGGCCTTCAAGATAGAAAGCCACAACCACCCCTCCGCCGTGGAGCCCTTCCAGGGGGCGGCCACCGGGGTGGGGGGGATCCTGCGGGACATCATGAGCATGGGGGCGAGGCCCATCGCCCTTCTAGACTCCCTCCGCTTTGGCCCCCCCGAGGGGCGAAGCCGCTACCTCTTCAAAGGGGTGGTCTCGGGGATCGCCTTCTACGGCAACGCCATCGGCGTGCCCACGGTGGGCGGGGATCTCTATTTCCACGAGGGCTACCGGGAAAACCCCCTGGTGAACGCCATGTGCCTGGGGCTTCTTAAGGAGGAGCACCTGAAGAAAAGCCGGGCCTCCTTGGGCCGGCCCATCTACTACGCCGGGGCCAAGACGGGCCGGGACGGGATCGGGGGGGCGGCCTTCGCAAGCCGGGAACTCAAGGAAGAGAAGGAGGAGGACCGGCCCGCCGTCCAGGTGGGGGACCCCTTTTTGGGGAAGCTCCTCATGGAGGCCACCCTCGAGGCCATAGAACGGGACCTGGTGGAAGGCGTCCAGGACATGGGGGCGGCGGGGCTCACCAGTAGCCTGGCCGAGCTCGCCCACAAGTCGGGCCTCGGGGTGGAGCTCAACCTGGACCTCGTCCCCACCCGGGAGGAGGGGATGGCCCCCGAGGAGCTCCTCCTCTCGGAAAGCCAGGAGCGCATGGTCCTGGTGCCCAAGGCGGGCAAGGAGGCGGAGCTGGAGGCGGTCTTCCGCAGGTGGGGCCTGGACTGCGTCCCCGTGGCCAGGACCATCCCGGAAAGGGTCTTCCGGGTCCTATACCGGGGGAAGGTGGTGGCCGAGGTCCCCACCGAGGCCCTGGCAGAGGCCCCCACCTACGTGCGCCTGGCCCAGGAAGACCCCGAGATAAGGCGCCTCCGGGAAAGGCCCATCCCGCCCCTCGAGGCGGACCCCAAGGAGGTCTTAAAAGGGCTTCTCGCCTCCCCCAACCTGGCAAGCCGCGAGGCGGTCTACGAGCGGTACGACCACCAGGTGGGGACCCGCACCGCCCTCCTCCCCGGCCAAGGGGATGCCGCCATCCTCTGGATCAAGGGGACCCACCTGGGCGTGGCCGCCAAGGTGGACCAAAACCCCCGGTATAGCCGCCTCCACCCCCGGCTTGGGGCCATGCACGCCCTGGCCGAGGCCTGCCGCAACGTCTCCGTGGTGGGGGCGAGGCCCCTCGCCTACACCGACGGCCTGAACCTGGGAAGCCCCGAGACCCCGGAAGGCTATTACGAGCTCAAGGAGACGGTAGAGGGCCTAAAGGAGGCAAGCGCCGCCCTAGGGGTCCCCGTGGTCTCGGGGAACGTCTCCCTCTACAACGAGGCGGGGGGCCGCCGCATCCCCCCCACGGCCATGGTGGGGGTGGTGGGGGTCCTGGACGTAAGGCGCCGGGCGGAGATGGGCTTTAGGCGCCCCGGGGAGGTGGTGGTCCTCATTGGAGAGGAAAGGGGGTCCCTTGGGGCGAGCGAGGTGCTCTACCTCCTCACCAAGGAGGAGTTCGGCCACCCCCCTGCCCTGGACCTTAGGCGGGAGAAGGCGGTGCAGGAAACGATCCGGGACCTCATCGCCTCAGGCCTCACCCAGACCGCCCACGACGTGGCGGAGGGGGGGCTTCTTGTGGCCCTCGCGGAGATGACCTTCCCCTACGGCCTTGGGGCCACGGTGGAGGTGCGGGAAGAAGGCCTCGAGGCCCTCTTCGGCGAGGCCCCAAGCCGCATCCTCTTCACCGTGGAGAAGGCCCGGCTCCAGGAGGCCACCCTCCTCCTGGAGGAGCGGGGCCTCCCCTACCGCATCCTGGGGGAGACCGGGGGGAAGACCCTCACGGTCCTCACCCCCAAGGGGGTGCTAGAGTGGGAGGTGGCCGAGCTTAAGGCCCTCTGGCAACGCCCCTTGCGGGAGGTCTTGGATGGATAAGCCCAGGGAGGAGTGCGGGGTCTTGGGGCTTTGGAGCGAAAGCCCCTTGGACGTGGCGGGGCTTTTGCACCTAGGGCTTCTCGCCCTGCAGCATAGGGGCCAGGAGGCGGCGGGCATCGCCGTGAGCGACGGCCAAACGTTCCTGGTGGAAAAGGACCTAGGTCTCGTGAACCAGGTCTTCACCGAGGAGCGCCTGCAAAAGCTCCGCCTGCCGGAAGCCCGCCTGGGCATCGCCCACACCCGCTACTCCACCACGGGCTCCAACCTGCGCTTCAACGCCCAGCCCCTCACCGCCCGCACCGCCCACGGGGTCTTGGGCATCGCCCATAACGGCAACTTCACCAACGCCAAGCCCTTGCGGGACCGGCTCCTCCAGGAGGGGGCCACCTTCCAGAGCACCTCGGACACCGAGGTGATGCTTCTCCTCCTCGCCCGCCTCGCCCACCTTTCCCTCCCCGAGGCCGCCGCCGAGGCCATGCGGCTCCTAGAGGGGGGGTATTCCGTCCTCCTCATGAACCGCAAAATCCTCCTCGCCCTCCGCGACCCCCACGGGGTGAGGCCTTTGGTCCTGGGCAAGGCCCCTTGGGGCTACGCCTTCGCCTCCGAGCCCCCGGCCTTGGAACTCCTGGGGGCCACCTACCTGCGGGACGTGCGCCCCGGGGAGGTGGTCTGGGTGGAGGAAGGGGAGCTCAAAAGCCTCCAGGTGCTTCCCCCAGCGCCTTCCCCTTGCGCCTTTGAGTGGATCTACTTCGCCCGGCCCGATAGCCTCCTGGACGGCACTGAGGCCTACGCCGCCCGGGTGCGGATGGGGGAGGAGCTCTTCCGGGAAGCCCCCGCCGAGGCCGACCTCGTGGTCCCCGTGCCCGACTCCGGCATCGGGGCCGCCGTGGGCTACGCCCGGGCAAGCGGCCTTCCCCTGGAGTTCGGCCTCTACAAGAACCCCTACGCCGGCCGCACCTTCATCCAGCCCACCCAGGAGCTACGGGACCTGAAGACCCGCCTCAAGCTCTCCCCCACGGGGGCGGTGAAGGGGAAGCGGGTGGTCCTCATAGATGACTCCATCGTCCGGGGCACCACGAGCCGCCGCATCGTGCGCATGCTTAAGGAGGCGGGGGCCCTCGAGGTCCACTTCCGGGTCTCTAGCCCCCCCATCCGCTTCCCCTGCTACTACGGTATAGACACCGCCGCCCGCAAGGAGCTCATCGCCGCCGAGAAGAGCGTGGAGGAGATCCGGGCCTACATCGGGGCGGACTCCTTGGCCTTCCTCTCGGAGGAGGGGGTGAGGCGGGCCATCGGGAGGCCCGTCTGCCTCGCCTGCTTCAACGGCCGCTACCCGGCGGGCGTCCCCGAGGAGGGGGAGAAGCTCGCCCTAGAGCTTTTCTAGGACGAGGATCCGGGGATAAACACCCCCCTGCTCCACCACCCGGGCGTGGCGGAGGGCGAAGCCTCGAGGAAGGGCCCGCTTGAGGAGGGCGGGGCGCAGGGTGAGGAGGGCGACCCTGCCCCCGGGAGGGAGGAGGGCCAAGGCCCCCTCCAGAAAGTCCCGGTAAAGGCCCCATAGGGCCTCCCTCCGGCCCAAGCGGAGGCCGTGGGGCGGGTTGGCGAGAATCCGGTCCACCTCGGGAAAGAAGCGGGGGAGGTGGCGGGCGTCGGCCCGGAGGAAGCGGATCCAGGAAAGCCCCGAGGCCAGGGCCGCCTCTTGGGCGCACCTGAGCCTTTCCTCGTCCAGGTCCCCGGCGTAGACGGGGCTTGCGGGACCCAGGGTGCTCGCCGCCTCGAGGGCGATGGTCCCCGAGCCCGTGAAGGGGTCCAAAAGGCGCATCCCGGGGCGGGCGCCCGAGAGGCGGAGGAGAGCCTGGGCGAGGACGGGGGTGAGGCTTCCCCGAAAGGCCGCCTTGGGGAAGCGGCGGGAGAGGGGCCTTTCCGTGAGCTGGACCCCGAGGAAGGCCTCCTCTCCCCGGACGTCCACCCGGACCCGCACGGCCGGGCACTTCAGGTCCACGGGCACGCGGTAGGCCCGGTGGAGGGCCTCCCCCACCCGCCTCTCCACCTCGGGGCTCGTGAAGGGGTGTTCCCCTTCCCGCCGGGCCTCCACGCGGAAGCTTTGGGCCCCCACAAGCTCGGGCCAGGGGAGGGCCAAGGCGGCCCGCTCCAAAGCCCTCAAAGGGTCCTCCCGGGAAAGGGGCATCCGGGCCCGGAAGAGGACGAGGTGGTGAGCGAGGCGCAGGGGAAGGACCTCCAAAGGGCCTTCCCAAGGGATGCGGACCCGGCCCTTCCGGGCGTCCACCTCCGCCCCTTCCGTGGGGCGAAGGGCGGAAAGCTCCTCTAGAAGGAGGTCTTCCAGGCCCGGGTGGGTGGTGGCCTCAAGCCACATGGGCCTCTTCCGCCAAGGACCCAAGGACCGCCCGCCGGCCCTCCAGCTCCTCAAGCCGCGCCAAAAGGGCCTCGCACCGGTCCCGGTAAAGCCCCCGGAAGCGCTCCTCCTGCCGGGCAAGGCCCGCCTCCAAGGCCTCCTCCAAGGCCCTTCGCACGGCGGCGTAGGCCTCCTTAAGGCCCTGGGAGAGGAGGCGCTTCGCCCGCTCCTTCCGCCTCGGCAGGACGGAAAGGGTGAGGAAGGCCACGAAAAACCCCGCCAAAAGCCCGGTGAGGTCCGCCACCAGCCCCTTGAGCACCAGGGTCAGGGCCGCCCCCAGGCCGAGCCCCCCCACGCCCCCCGCCAGGGTGCGCACCACCGCCTCCTGGGCCAGGCCGGAAAGCCGCGCCGCCTCCTCCTCGGGGCGGAAGCGGGCGAGGGCCTCCTCCAAGGGGGCGAGGAAGGGCTCCTCCCCCTTGGGGACGGGACGGGCCTCCTTGAGGAGGGTGAGGGCGTCCAGAAGGAGCTCCTCCTCCCTGCGGGCAAGCCAGCGCAAGGCCTCCCCCACCGCCCGCTCCAGCCTGGCTCCGGCGTCCTGGACCACCTCCTTGAGGAAGCTTTCCCGGAAGGCCTTGGCGTTTAGGAGGTCGGGGAGGCGGCCCAGGCGCACCGTCTCGTCCAGGAAGCGGTGGCCCCGTTCCTCCACCTCCCGGAAGACCCGCTCCACCAGGGCCACCTGGCCGGCGAAGTCCCGCCGGACCCGCTCCTTGTGCCGGGCCAGGAGGGCCTCGAGGGCCTCGCAGGTGGCCAGGGCCTGCCGCACCGCCTCTACCTCCTGGCCCAAGGCCGCCTCCCCTTCCCTAAGGAGGCGCCGCAAAACCCCCAAGGCGGCCCCCAGCTTCAGGGGAAGGGCCTTTTCCGAGAGGGTGCGGGCCACGTGGGCCCTGAGGCGCTCCAGCCCCTCGTCCTTTCCCGCCTTGCCCAGCCTGGCGGAGACCAGGAACACGGGCACCTCCTCCCCCAAGACCTCCCTCGCCCCCTGGGCCGCGTAGCGGGCCACCGCCTCCCGGTCCTCCTCGGAGAGGAGGTCCGTCTTGTTCACCACCAGGACCACCTTCTTCCCCCAGTCCCGGATGAGGCCCAGGAACTCCGCCTCGGAGCGGGTAAGGGGGCGGTCGGCGCTGGTGACGAAGAGGATGAGGTCCGCCCGGGGAAGGAAGCGGCGGGTCAGGACCTCGTGGTGGTCCAAAAGGGCGTTGGTCCCCGGGGTGTCCACCAGGGCTAGGGCCTTGAGGAGGGGGTGGGGCTTGCGGAGCCTGAGGAAGCCCTCCCCTTCCTCCCTCCCCTCCTCCCCATGCTCCAGAAGCTGGATCCGGTCCGTGGTGGGGATGGGCCCCTCGGGGAGGAGGTCCTCGCCCAAAAGGGCGTTCACCAGGCTGGACTTGCCGCTATTAAACTCCCCCACCACCACGAGGAGGAAGGGGCCTTCCAGGTCCAGAAGGGCCTGGCGCAAAGGGGCGGGGTCTATGGGGGTGCGGGCGAGGGCCTCGAGGCCCCGAAGGAGGAGGGCCCGAACCCGCGCCCGCTCGGCCTCAAGCCCTTCTAGGCGCATCGCGCTTCAGGTAAAGGCCAAGCCCAAGGCCCAGGAGGAAGCCCAGCAGGAGGACCCCGAGGAAGAAGGCCCCCGTGCCCACCCCCCTCCAGCCAAAAAACCAGTAGCTGCAGCGCCCGGGGGCCAGGGCCCCCGGGGGTGCCCCGGGCACCAGGAGGAAGTTAAAAAGGAGCACCAGCAAAAGGAGCGCCCCTAAGAAGAACAAACCCCAGCGAAGGAGGTTTCGCATCCTCTCCCTCATGGGAAGATTCTACCCGGCTATAATCGCCCTATGGTCGGGACCAGCGCGCGGGACGAGGTCCTCTTCGGACTCATCGCCCTGGAGGAGAAAAGGCAGCGGGAGGGCCTAGAGCTCATCGCCAGCGAAAACTTCGTCTCCAAGCAGGTGCGGGAGGCGGTGGGAAGCGTCCTCACCAACAAGTACGCCGAGGGCTACCCGGGGGCCCGGTACTACGGGGGGTGCGAGGTCATTGACCAAGTGGAGGCTTTGGCCATAGAACGGGCCAAACAGCTCTTCGGGGCCGCCTGGGCCAACGTCCAGCCCCACTCGGGCTCCCAGGCCAACATGGCGGTCTACATGGCCCTGATGGAACCGGGGGACACCCTCATGGGCATGGACCTGGCCGCCGGGGGGCACCTCACCCACGGCTCCCGGGTGAACTTCTCCGGGAAGCTTTACAAGGTGGTCTCCTACGGGGTGCGGCCGGACACGGAGCGCATAGACCTGGAGGAGGTGCGCCGCCTGGCCCTGGAGCACCGCCCCAAGGTCATCGTGGCCGGGGCCAGCGCCTACCCCCGCTTCTGGGACTTCCAGGCCTTCCGGGAGATCGCCGACGAGGTGGGGGCCTACCTGGTGGTGGACATGGCCCACTTCGCCGGGCTCGTGGCGGCGGGCCTCCACCCGAACCCTGTGCCTTACGCCCACGTGGTGACCAGCACCACCCACAAGACCCTGAGGGGCCCAAGGGGCGGGCTCATCCTCGCCAACGACCCCGAGCTCGGCAAGAAAATAGACAAGCTCATCTTCCCCGGGATCCAGGGGGGGCCTTTGGAGCACGTGATCGCCGGGAAGGCAGTGGCCTTCTTTGAGGCCCTGCAGCCCGAGTTCAAGGAGTATAGCCGCCGGGTGGTGGAAAACGCCAAGCGCCTGGCGGAGGAGCTCGCCCAGAGGGGCTACCGCATTGTCACCGGGGGGACGGACAACCACCTCCTCCTGGTGGACCTCCGCCCCAAGGGCCTCACCGGCAAGGAGGCCGAGGAAAGGCTGGACGCCGTGGGGATCACGGTGAACAAGAACGCCATCCCCTTTGACCCCAAGCCCCCCCGCATCACCTCGGGGATCCGCATCGGCACCCCGGCCATCACCACCCGGGGCTTCACCCTCGAGGAGATGCCCCTGGTGGCCGAGCTCATTGACCGGGCCCTCACGGAAGGCCCCTCGGAGGCCCTTCGGGAAGAGGTGCGCAGGCTCGCCCTCGCCCACCCCATGCCCTGATGCTGGACCTCTTGGTGGTGGTCCCCCATCCCGACGACGAGACCTTCGGGGCCGGGGGGGCGCTTCTTCTCGCCAAGGAGGCGGGCCTAAGGACGGGGATCCTCACCCTCACCCAAGGGGAAGCGGGGAGGACCCTAGGCCTTTGCCCTCCTGAGGCCCTGGGGGAGGTGCGGCGGAAGGAGCTCGCCCGGGCGGCGGAGATCCTGGGGGTGGACTTCCTCGAGGTCCTCTCCTTCCCCAACGGCCTCCCCCAAGGGGCGGAAGGAGGGGAGCGGGGCAGGGCGAGCGGGGAAAGCCTCCTGGACCACCCCGAGGCGGAAGCGGCCATCAGGGAACGCCTCCTCGCCCTCAGGCCCCGCTACCTGATCACCTTCCCCCCAGACGGGATCAACGGCCACCCCGACCACGTGGCGGCAAGCCGCTACGCCACCCAAGCCGCCCAGGGCCTCGCCCAGGTGGTCTACTTCGTGCGGCCCGACGGGCCCTACCCCGTGACCCACCGCCTGAGGCTTCCCGACTGGGCCCTAGCGAGGAAACTCCAAGCCCTCGCCCAGCACAAGACCCAGGCCCTCTCGGTCCTCGCCTTCCTGGAGCGCCACCCCGAAAGGCTTTGGACCGAGACCTTCCACCAGGTGGGGGCGGAAGGCCTTAAGGAGGGGCCATGGTGGTGAGGCCTTTGGACCACACCGCCGACATTGGCTTTGTCCTCGAGGCCCAAAGCCTCCCCGAGCTCTTTGAGGCAGCCCTAAAGGGGCTTCTCCAGGCGATGTTCCAAAACCCGCCCCAAGGGGGGAAGAAGAGGCGGCGGATCGCCCTGGAGGCCGAGGACCTGGAGACCCTCCTGGTGCGCTACCTGAACGAGCTCATCTACCTGATCCAGACCAAGGGGTTTGTCCCGGGGAAGGCCCGCATCCGGGTGGAAGAGGCGGAAAACGGGTATCGCCTCACCGCCACCCTCTTCGGTGAGCCCTTCCAGGAGGCCTTCGGCTTCCAGGGGGAGGTGAAGAGCGCCACCTTCCACGGCCTAAAGGTGGAAAAAAGCCAGGGAAGGTGGCGGGCCCAGGTGATCCTAGACGTGTAGGGACAAAAGGCGCTCCCGCACCCTCTGCAAAAGCCCCGCCCCCACCAGGGCCTTGGCCCTGAGGAGGGCGTTTTTCACCGCCAGGGCGTCGGCGGAGCCGTGGCCGATGAAGACCGCCCCCTCCACCCCCAGAAGGGGCATGGCCCCGTACTGGGCGGGGTCCACTCGGGCCTTCACCCGGGCGAAGGCCTCCCGAACCAAGAGGGCCCCAAGGCGGGCCCGGAAGGAGGAAGCCAAGGCCTCCTTGATCCAGGTGAGGAGGACCTTGGCCTCCCCCTCGGCCAGCTTCAGGGCCACGTTGCCCGTGAACCCATCGGTGACCACCACCTCCGTGGTGCCCAGGAAGATGTCCCGCCCCTCCACGTTGCCAAAGAAACGCTCCCCCAAGGCGGCCTCGAGGAGGGGGTAGGCCTCCTGGACGAGGGCATTCCCCTTCCCCTCCTCCTCCCCGATAGAGAGGAGGCCCACCTTAGGGTTTGGGACCCCCGAGGCCTCGGCGTAGGCCAGGCCCATGACGGCGAACTGGACCAGGAAGGAAGGGCGGCAGTCGGCGTTGGCCCCGCCGTCCAGGAGAAAGGTGCGGCCCCGAAGGCTCGGGAACTCCACAAGGAGGGCAGGCCTTTCCACCCCCTTAAGGCGCCCGAGGACGAGGAGGGCCGCGGCCAGGGTGGCCCCGCTATGGCCCATGGAGACCACCGCCTGGACCTCCCCCCGCTTTAAAAGCTCCATGGCCACCCTCACGGAGGCCTGGGGGCGGCGGCGGACCTCCGTGGCCGCCTCCTCCATGCGGATGTGGTCCGGGGCGTGCCAAACGGGAAGATCCGCCCCCCAACGGGCGAGCTCCGCCCGCACCTGGGCCTCGTCGCCCACCAGGAGAACTTCCACCCCCTCCCGGGCCGCGGCCACCGCCCCGGCCACCACCACCTGGGGGGCGCGGTCGCCCCCCATGGCGTCCAGGGCGATTTTCATGCGCTAGGGGGCAGGTGCTTTTCCAGCTTGGCCTGGAAGTTGCGCTTGGGCTGCGCCCCCACCAGGACCTCCACGGGCTGCCCGTTTTTGAAGAGGATCACCGTGGGGATGCTCATCACCCGGAAGCGCATGGCGGTCTTGGGGTTCTCGTCCACGTCCAGCTTGGCCACCAAGACCTTGCCCTCGTACTCCTGGGCGAGCTCCTCCAGGATGGGGGCGATCATGCGGCAAGGGGCGCACCACTCCGCCCAAAAGTCCACCAGGACCAAGGGGTTTTGTCCCAGGACCTCATCAAAGTTCTGGTCGGTCACCTCCAGGGGCTTCCCCATACCCCCCTACTCTACGGCAAAGCCCCCGGGGAGAAAAGCCCCGGGGGCACCCAAAGGCCTTAGCGCCGCTTGCGGCCACCCTTCTTCTTGCCCCCGCCAAAGCCCCCCGTGCCCCGGAGAAAGCTTTTGAGCTTGTTCTCAAACTCGGGGGACTGCTTGGGAAGCCGCCTGGGCCTTGGGGGTGGGGCCCCCTCGGGAGCGGGGGTGAGGTCCTTGATGGAGAGGTCCAGCCGCCCCTTGGCGTCCCGCCCCTTGACCAGGACCTGGACGATATCCCCCTCGTTGAGGTAGTCCCGGACGTTTTTCACGTACTCGTGGGCGATCTGGGAGATGTGCACCAAGCCCTGCTCCCCGCCCGGCAGCTCCACGAAAGCCCCGAAGGGCATAACCCGAACCACGCGCCCTTCCACCACGTTTCCTGCTTCTAGCTCCACGTTCCTTCTCCTCGCGCGGTGTTGCCCGCGGTACCCCCACTATACCACATAGGGCCGGACCCCAGAAGGGTCTAGGCCCGCGAGGAGCTCGGCGAAGGTCCTCCCCAAAAGGGGGTGGCGCCCCTCGGGGATGAGGTCGCAAAGGGGCACGAGGACGAAGGCCCGCTCGTGGAGCCTGGGGTGGGGTAGCGTAAGCCCTTCCTCCTCCAAGACGAGGTCCCCGTAGAGGAGGAGGTCCAGGTCCAGGGTCCTGGGGCCGTAGCGCTCCTTGCGCTCCCGCCCCAAGGCCCGCTCTATGGCCAGCATGGCCTCGAGGAGGCCCCTTGGCGGGAGGGCCGTCTCCAGCTCCGCCACCAGGTTGAGGTAATGGGGCTGAGGGGGGCCCAAAGGCTCGGTCTCGTAGAGGGAGGAGAGGCGGAGGAGGCGGGTCTTGGGGAGGCGGGAGAGCCGGGAAAGCCCCTCCAAAAGGTAAGCCGCCCGGTCCTTAAGGTTGGAGCCCAAGGCCACGTAGGCGGTCATGCCTCGGCCTCGAGGCGCCTCACCAGCTCCCGCACCTCCCGGGCCCGGTCCTTGGGCACCACCAGGACCTCGTCCCCCACCTTGGCCACCACCAGCCCGGAAACCCCTAAGGTGGCCACGGTGCCCCGGTCGGCGTAGACCACGCACCCGAAGGTGTCCAGAGCCACGTGCCGCCCCTCCCCCAGGACCACGTTCTCGTGGGGGTCCTGGGCGAAGACCCGCTCCAGGGCCCGCCAGTTCCCCACATCGTCCCAGGGGAAGCGGCCCAGGACCACCCGCACCTTCTCCGCCTTCTCCATCACCCCGTAGTCAATGGAGATCTTGGGGAGGTCCTGGTAGACCGCCTCCAAGGGCTCCCCGGCGAGGAGGCGCCTTAGGGCCTCGTGGTGGCTTGGGAGGTGGCGCCGGAAAAGCTCCGCCATGGTGGCGGGGGCAAAGGCGAAGACCCCCCCGTTCCAGACGTAGCCTTTGCGGATGTACTCCAGGGCCTTGGCGTAGGAGGGCTTTTCCACGAACCCCTCCCCCCGGTACCAGGCCCCCTCCCTGGAGCCTAAGCGGATGTAGCCGTACTCCGTCTCCGGGCGGGTGGGCCTTAGGCCCAGGGCCACCACAAAGCCCTCCTCCGCCGCCTCCAGCATGGTGGCCAAGGCCTCCCGGTAAGCCTCCTCGTCCCCCACGTAGTGGTCGGCGGGGAGGATGAGAAGCCGCTCGGCTCCCCGCTTTAGGCCCTCCGCCACCCCCAAGAGCACCGCCCCGGCGGTGTCCCGGCCCATGGGCTCCAGGAGGAGGTGGACCCCTTGGGCGTAGGGGCGGGCCACCGCCTCCTGGTCCTGGCGCACGGCGAGGAAGGTCCTCTCGGGAGGAACAAGGGGGCCTAGGCGCTCCAGGGTGGCCTGAAGGAGGGTCTTCCCTTCAAAGAGGGGCAAGAAAGGCTTGGGGCGGTCCTCCCGGGAAAGGGGCCAAAGCCTCTCCCCGCGCCCGCCCGCCATCACCAGGGCGAAGGTCTTCACGCTCCCACCACCTTCCGGTAAAGCTCCAGGTAGTCCCGGGCCATGCGCTCCCGGGAGAAGCGGGCCTCCGCGTAGCGGCGGATGGCCAGCCGGTCCAGGCGCTTCAAGGCTTCCAGGTAGTCCAAGGCCGCCTCCCAGCTTTCCACCAAAAAGCCCGTCGCCCCGTGGCACACCGTCTCGGGCAGGGCCCCCAAGGGCCTCGCCAGGACGGGGACGCCGCTCATCATGGCCTCCACCGGGGCGAGACCGAAGGGCTCCTTAAAGTTTACAAAGTGAAGGAGGGCGATGGCCCCATCCAAGAGGGCCCGCCGGGTCTCGGGGTCCACGGGGCCCAAAAACGCCACCCCGTCCCCGAGGAGGGGGGCCACCTCCTCCCGGAAGTAGGCCTCGTCCTGGACGGGCCCGGCGATCTTTAGGGGAAGGCCCGCCTTCCGGGCGAAGAGGATGGCCTCCTTGATCCCCTTGTCCGGGTGGATGCGGGAGAGGACGAGGAGGTGCTCCCCTCCCCTCCCCACCCGGAAGCGCCGGGGGTCCACCCCGTGGTGGACCACCCCCAGGTAGGGAAGGCCCGGGTCCTTGTCCGCCTCGGAGATGGCCACGTAGTGGACGTGGGGAAGGGCGGCGTAGCGGCGGTAGACCTTCTTGATCTTCTCGCTGGAAAAGCCGTGGATGGTGGTGAGGACCGGGACCTTCACGAAGGGGGCGAAGTAAAGGGGCATGAAATCGTAGTGGTTGTGGACCAGGTCAAAGGCCCCCGCCTCCTCCATGGCCGTGGCGATGTGGAGAAACTCCTCCACCTTCCAGTCGGCTTCCGGGTCCTCCCAGAGGGGCTTGGCCGCGGTGCACCGCAAGGGGGCCCGGGTCTCGGAGTCACAGGTGGCGTAGAGGACCACCTCCACCCCGAGGTCCAGGAGGGCCTCCGTGAGGTCGTAGACCACCTGCTCCCAGGGGCCGTAGCGCCTGGGGGGGACCCGCCAGGCGATGGGGGCCAGCATGGCCACCCTCACGGCCGCCCCCCCAAGGCGAAGACCCGCCCCAGGGCCTGCCCCTCCTCCACCCGGGGGAAGACCCCTTGGGCCAGGGCCTGCCAGGAAAGGAGGTAGGAAAGAAGGGCCTCCGCCCCGCGGTTTGGGTTGGGGCCTTTGGGGGTGAGGCCATCCATGGGGCCGAAGGCGTCCACCAAGGGGACCTGGAGGCGGTTCCGCCCGTGGAACCAGAGGAAGGCGGTCTCGGCCAAGGCCCTTTCCCCGAAGCGCAGGTGGGCGAGGAGGGCGCACTTGGCCTCTATGGGCTGCTGGTCAAAGAGGGGCTTTTCCTGGCCCCGGGCCATGAAGCGGTTGCCCACGGGGTCAAAGAAGAGGCCCCCCTCCCCCGGGGTGAAGTAGCGCTCCTTGAGGAAGGCGAGGGCCCTTTGGGCCAGGGCCAGGGCCTCCCTGCGGCGGAAGGCGAGGCCGTAGGCGTGGAGGGCCTCCACGGGGCGGTGGTTGGCGTAGGTGAGGTCGCCGGGAAAGGGCCAGTCGGGCTCGGTCCCCCGGAAGGCGCGAAGGAGCCCTTCCCCCAGGGCCTCGGCCACCTCCAAAAAAGGCTCTTCCCTCAGGGCCAATAACCCCAAAAGGGCGTAGGCCCGCCCCCTTAAGGAGGCGAAGCCCTCGAGGGCGGGAAGGGCCCGGAGAAGGGCCTCCCGGGCAGGGCCCGCGTAGGCCGGGGGGAGGCTCTGGAGGGCGGCCAGGGCGAGGACGGCCCGGCCCGTGGGGTCTTCCGCCTCCCCCTCGTCCTCAAAGCGGCCGTCCGGGGTGAGGCCATTCCGGAAGCGGCCGTCCTCCTTCTGCATGTAAAGGAGGAAGGCGAGGTAGGTCTGCAAAAGCCCCTCGTCCCGGGCCCCCTCGGGGAGGAGGGCCAGGTAGAGGAGGGCCCGGGCGTTGTCGTCCGTGGTGTACCCCTCGGCCCAGAGGGGCACCCCTTGGCGGGCATGCTCCAGGAGGCCCCGGGCGTCCGTCCTGGCCCTAAGCCACGCCAAGCCGAACACCTTCCACCTCCTCAAGAAGCCGCCGGTAGGCGCGGGCCACCCGGGGCCAGGTGAGGTCCCGGGCGTAGGCGTAGGCCTTCTCCTCCATCTCCTTTAGGCGCCCGGGGCTTTCGGCCATGGCCAGGACGGCCTGGGCCCAGGCCGCCTCCTCCATGGGGATCAACACCCCCCGCCCCTCGGCCAAGGCGGTGCGGGCGTGCCAGAAGGGGGTGGAAAGCACCGCCTTGCCCAGGGCCAGGGCGTAGGAAAGGGTCCCGGAGGAGACCTGCTCCAGGTTGGGATAGGGCAGGAGGAAGAGGTCCGCCGCCCCCACCAGGCGGTAAAGCTCCTCCTCGGAAAGGTACCCCTCCCGCAGGAGAAAGGCCTCCCCCACCCCCAAGGACCGGGCCAGGTCCTGGATTCCATCCAGGTACTTACGCCCCTCCTTGCGCTCCAGGTTGGGGTGGAGCCGCCCCGCCACCAGGTAGCGGACCTTGGGGTTTTGGGGCAAAATGCGGGCGAGCACCTTCAGGGCGAACTCCAAGCCCTTCCCCGGCCCCAAAAGCCCGTAGGTCACCAGGAGGAAATGGCCTTCCAGGCCCAGGGCCCGCTTCAAGGTCTCCTTGGGGGGCCTGGGCAGGTCGGGGAGGCCGTGGGGGATGTGGACCACGGGCGTCCGCACCCCCTGGGCCCGCAAGACCCCCTCCCCCTCGGGGTGGAGGGTCACGAAGGCCTGGACCCGCTCTCCCATGGCCCTCAGGAGGTCTTGCATGTAGGCCAGGTCCTCGGGGGAAAGCCCCGGGGGCGGGGCCTTGAGGAGGGTGTGGAGGACCACCACCTTGGGGCCTTGGGCCTCGAGGAGGTCCAGGACATAATCCCCCCACTTCCCGCCGTAAAGCCCATACTCGTGCTGGAGGATCACGGGGCCGCGGAGGAGGCGGGCCAGGGCCCTGTAGCCCTCCCGGTCCTCCTTGGCCACCACCCGCACCACCTCCTTGGGGAAGGGAAGCCCCACCTCCTCGGGGTGGGCCACCACCGCCACCTGGGAAGGGAGGCCCTCCCGCAAGAGGGACTCCCGGAGGTCCCGGTTGAAGGTGGCGATGCCGCAATGGATGGGAGGATAGGTGCCGACCAGGGTCAGCATGCCCCACCTCCAGGTTTAACTATAACTTAAGTTGCTTTAAAAACGCTAAGAGCTTCTTCAAAAACCACAAGCAATGCCCCGCCCAGGCCCGTTGACACCCGGGCGAAGCCCCCCTAGCCTAAGGAGGATATGGAAGACTGGCGGGCGCTTTTGGAGGCGGAAAAGACCCTGGACACCGGGGTCTACACCAAGCACGACCTCCTCATCGTCCGGGGCCAAGGGGCCAAGGTCTGGGACGCCGAGGGGAACGAGTACATAGACTGCGTGGGGGGCTACGGGGTGGCCAACCTGGGCCACGGCAACCCCGAGGTGGTGGAGGCGGTAAAGCGGCAGGCGGAGACCCTCATGGCCATGCCCCAGACCCTCCCCACCCCCATGCGGGGGGAGTTCTACCGCACCCTCACCGCCCTCCTCCCCCCGGAGCTCAACCGGGTCTTCCCGGTGAACTCGGGCACCGAGGCCAACGAGGCGGCCCTCAAGTTCGCCCGGGCCCACACCGGCCGGAAGAAGTTCGTGGCCGCCATGCGGGGCTTCTCCGGGAGGACCATGGGCAGCCTCTCCGTCACCTGGGAGCCCAAGTACCGGGAGCCTTTTCTGCCCCTGGTGGAGCCCGTGGAGTTCATCCCCTACAACGACGTGGAGGCCCTTAAGCGGGCGGTGGACGAGGAGACGGCGGCCCTGATCCTCGAGCCCGTCCAGGGGGAAGGGGGGGTGCGCCCGGCCACCAAGGAATTCCTCCAGGCCGCGCGGGAAATCACCTGGGAAAAGGGCGCCCTCCTCATCCTGGACGAGATCCAGACCGGCATGGGGCGCACGGGGCGGCGCTTCGCCTTTGAGCACTACGGCATCGTGCCGGACATCCTCACCCTGGCCAAGGCCATCGGGGGCGGGGTGCCCCTGGGGGTGGCGGTGATGCGGGAGGAGATCGCCCGGAGCATGCCCAAGGGGGGGCACGGGACCACCTTCGGGGGGAACCCCTTGGCCATGGCCGCCGGGGTGGCGGCCCTGCGCTACCTGGAGCGCACGCGGCTATGGGAACGGGCGGCGGAGCTTGGGCCCTGGTTCATGGAAAAGCTCCGGGAGATTCCCTCCCCCAAAATCCGGGAGGTGCGGGGGCTTGGGCTCATGGTGGGGCTGGAGCTTAAGGAGAAGGCCGCCCCCTACATCGCCAGGCTGGAGAAGGAGCACCGCGTCCTCACCCTGCAGGCGGGCCCCACGGTGATCCGCTTCCTCCCGCCCTTGGTCATCCAAAAGGAGGACCTGGAGCGGGTGGTGGAGGCGGTGCGGGCGGTTCTTACGTGATGGACCCCGTGGCCTTCCTCCAAGGGGCCCTGGAGATCCCCTCCCCCTCCGGGGAAGAGCGGGCGGTGGCGGAGTACCTGGCGGAGGGGATGCAGAAGCTGGGCCTCAAGGGCTTCGTGGACGAGGCGGACAACGCCCGGGGCCAGGTGGGGGAGGGCCCCATCCAGGTGGTCCTCCTGGGGCACATTGACACCGTGCCCGGGGTGGTGCCGGTGAGGCTGGAAGGAGGCAGGCTTTACGGCCGGGGGGCGGTGGACGCCAAGGGGCCCTTCGTGGCCATGATCTTCGCCGCCGCCGGCCTTTCCGAGGAGGCGAGGAAGCGCCTCACCGTCCACCTGGTGGGGGCCACGGAGGAGGAGGCCCCAAGCTCCAAGGGGGCCCGGTTCGTGGCCCCAAGGCTCAAGCCCCACTACGCGGTGATCGGGGAGCCCTCGGGCTGGGAGGGGATCACCCTGGGGTACAAGGGAAGGCTTCTTGTAAAGGTGCGGCGGGAGAAGGACCACTTCCACTCCGCCCACCACGAGCCCAACGCCGCCGAGGAGCTCATCAGCTACTTCGTGGCCATCAAGGCCTGGGCCGAGGCCATGAACGTGGGGCAGAAGCCCTTTGACCAGGTGCAGTACACCCTGAGGGACTTCAAGATCCACCCCGCCGAGCTCAAGCAGGTGGCGGAGATGTTCTTTGACCTGAGGCTTCCCCCAAGGCTTCCCCCCGAGGAGGCCATCCGCCACCTCACCGCCTACGCCCCGCCCACCCTGGAGCTGGAGTTCTTCGGCCGGGAGGTCCCCTACCAGGGCCCCAAGGACACCCCCCTCACCCGGGCCTTCCGCCAGGCCATCCGCAAGGCCGGGGGGAAGCCGGTCTTCAAGCTGAAGACCGGGACGAGCGACATGAACGTCTTAGCCCCCCACTGGCGGGTGCCCATGGTGGCCTACGGCCCCGGGGACTCCACCCTAGACCACACCCCTTACGAGCACGTGGAGGTGGCGGAGTTTTTGAAGGGGATTGAGGTCTTGAGGGAGGCCCTCGAGGCCCTGGCCAAAATCCCCATCCCCCAGGAAGCGCCTGAACTAGACTAAGGCCGTGGCCCTTTATGGGCTTCTGGCCCTCCTGGTAGGCCTCGCCCTCTTCCCTCCCACCGCCCCCTGGAGCGAGCGCTTCCTTACCCCCCTGGTGGCCCTGGGCGCCGGGGCCTACCTCCTCCGCAAGGCCCCCCTTTGGGGCCTCGGCCTCCTCTTCTGGGGCCTTGGGGACTTGGGCTGGACCCTGGGGGACCTCCTGGGATTATCCAAAGAACGTTCCACCCAAGCACTTTTTTTGGAGTTCCCCTACCTCTTGGGCTACCTGGCCCTCACCTGGGCCCTCCTGAAGACCCCGGGAAAGCCCCCTAGGCGCACCCTCCCCCTGCTTCCCCTGGGGCTTTGGGGGCTCCTTCAGGCCTTGGGCGCCTTCGGGGTGGACCGGCTTTTCATCGCCTGGGATGCCCTGCTTTGGCTCCTTCTCCTGCCTAGGCTAGAACCCCTCTTCCAGGAGCGCTTCCTGGAAGGGAGGGCCCTTTGGGGCGTGGGCCTTCTCCTGGTTCTCTTCGCCCACCTGGCCCACGCCCACCTGGAGGCCCAAGGGGGCTACCCCACAGGCCACCCGGTGCACCTCCTTTGGACCTGGGGCTACCTCCTCCTGGCCTTGGGGGTGGGGGCAGAAGGAAGGGAGGAAGCCCCCTTCGCCCACCAGGCCCTGGCCCTCCTGGGGCTTTTCCTCCTGCCCGCCGTCCTCCTGGCCGAGCCAACACCCCAAGGAGTGCGCTTCTTTGCCCTTTACGGAGGAGTAGTGGGGGGCCTGGGCCTCCTCTACGCCCTCCACCTGGAAAGGCGGCGCACAGGGGAAAAAAACCGCCGCTGGACCCGCTTCCTCGAGGCCTTGGCCCGCCTCTCCCCCCGGGTGACCCAGACCCTAAGCCCGGAGGCGGTCCTCATGGAAGCCCTCCAGGCGGCCCGGGAACTCCTCCCCCAGGCGGTGGGCCTCGAGGTGCGGGCCAAGCGGGGCCTTGTGGGAAGGCGCACCCCCCACTTCCTCCCCCTCCCCTTGAACCACGGGGAAGAGGTCTGGCTTTACCTTGAGGCCCCTCCGGAGGAGGTCCCCCCGGGGTTTCTGGCCCTTCTCGGGGAGCGGCTCCGCCAGGCGCTCAAGCAGGTGGAGTGGGGCACCTTGGCCCTCACCGACCCCCTCACGGGGCTTCGGAACCGCCGGGGCCTCGAGGCGGAGCTTCCCAAGCTTCTGGCCCTAGCCCGCCGCTACCAGGCCCCGGTGAGCGTGGTCATGCTGGACATTGACCGCTTCAAGCAGGTGAACGACACCTACGGCCACCCCGTGGGGGACGAGGTCCTAAGGCGCTTGGGGCGCATCCTCGAGGCCAGCGTGCGCAAGGAGGACCTGGCGGTGCGCTACGGGGGCGAAGAGTTCCTCCTTCTCCTCTACGGGGCCGACCGCCAGGCGGCCAAGGAGGTGGTGGAGAGGATCCGGGCCCGCTTCCGCGCGGAGAAGGTGGAGCCCATCCCCTATCCCCTCACCCTCTCGGGGGGGATCGCCGGGGGAGAGGTGCCCCAAGGGGAAGAAGCCTTGGAGGAATGGATCCTCCAGGCGGACTACGCCCTCCTCCGGGCCAAGGAGGCGGGGCGGGACCGGGTGACCCTGGCCCACCCGGGAAGCCCGTGAGGGTAGGTGCAAATGCCCCTACCCCCGCAGGCGGGCGGCGAAGAGGAGGCCGAGGCCCAAAAGCCCCAAGGCCTCCCCCACCCCAAACCCCCGCCCCAGGGCGGGGAGGAGGTACCAGGCCAGGTGCAAAAGGCGGAAGAAGGCCACCCAGAGGGCGGCGGGGAGGAGGTAGCGGGCCTCCCGCTTGGGCAGGTTGGTGAGGAGGTAGAGGAAGGGAAGGAAGAAGCCCCCCACCACCCAGAAGGCGGCCACCTCGTCCCAGGGTCCCTGGAGGCGCTTCAGGTAGAACTCCACCTCGTGGGGGAGGTCCGCCCCCCAGACGATGATGAGGGTGGTGGCCTCCAGGTAGATCCAGACGATGGAGAGGGCGAGGAGGAGGTTGGTGTGGTTTTGGGCCTGGCCCATGAGGGCGGCCGTGCCCTTCCTGGCCGCCAGGGCCACGGCCACGGCGAGGGCCAGGATGGCGGCGGAGAGGAGGAGGATGCCCCCGTAGGAGGCGGAGTAGAAGTGGGCCTCGAGGCTCTTGAAAAGGTCAAAGGAGAGGAAGGTGCCCGCCACGAAGACCAGGGGCAACCCCCAGGCCCCCACCTCCGCCCGGTACTCCCCGGGGCGGAGCTTGGCGAGGACGAAGGCGAAGAGGGCGAAAGAAAGGGCGTAGCGCAGGAACAGGAAAGGCGCGTTCAGGTAGGGGGCCCGGTGGGCCAAAACGGGGTCCAGGCCGGCCCCAGGCCTCGCCCAGGGGAAAAGCTCCGGGAGGAAGAGGAAGAAGGGAAGGCCCAAAAGCCCCATCAGGGGGAGAAGGCGGGCCAGGGGATAGAGGTAGGGCTCCAAAGGCAGGCCCCAGTGGCTCCTTAGGGCGTTGTGCAGCAGGAGGACCAAAAGGGCCCCCAAGGCGAGGAGGAGGAAGAAGGCGAAGGGGAAATAGGCCGCAGGAGCCCCAAACAGGAAGGCCGAGGCGTAGAGGAAAAGCCCCAAAACCCCCGGGGCGAGGCGCCCCACCTCAATAGACCGTTGCATCCACCACCTCCTTGGGACAGGCCTCCTGGAGGAGGCACCGCTTGATGTAGTGGGCGATGAGCCAGCGCTCCCGCTCGGGGATCCGGCTCTTATAGGGAAGCATCCGGCCAAAGCCGTTGGTGGCGGCGAAGTAGAAGTAGCCCTCAGGCTGGTCCCGCACGGCGGGGTCGTGGTAGGAGCGGGGCCTGGGCACCCCCAAGGGGATGGCCCGCCCGTCCCCCTCCCCCCTCACCCCGTGGCAGATGGCGCAGAAGCTTTGGTAAAGGACCTTCCCCCGGAGGAGGTCGGCCTCGGTGAAGGCGTAGGGGTTTTCCGCAAAACCCCCCTCGGGCCCGAGCCCGAGCCGCACCGCCTGGTCCAGGCTCTCCCCCAGGGCGACCCGCTCCTCGGGAAAAGCGAGAGGGAGGGGGCTTTCCCGGAAGGCCTTCACCTTGGGCTGGTCCCACATCCAGCCGCACCCGGAAAGGAGAAGGGCGAGAAGGAGGAGGCTACGCACGCCGCACCTCCTCCACCTCCGCCCCCAGGCCCTGGAGGAGGTCCCGGGTGGCCTCCGGGTCAAACCGGGGGTCGGTGGCGTAGACGAAGAGGGCGGGCCGGTCCACGAGGGCCTCCCGGTAGCGGGAAGCGAGGGTAGCGGGGTGGGCGGCCAAGGGGAGGCCGTTCAGGTAAAGGAGGTAGAGGAAGATCCCCACGGTGATGGTGAGGATGGTGATCTCAAAGGTGACGGGGATGAAGGCGGGCCAGCCCAAAAGGGGCTTCCCCCCGGCGTTGTGGGGGTAGTCCAGGGTGGTGTAGACCTGGAGGAAAAGGCCGAGGCCCGCCCCCAAGACCCCCAGGAAAAAGGCCATCCAGGGGATGCGCTCCTCGCGGCCGTAGACAGCCTCGAGGCCCTCCAAGGGGGTCGGGGTGAAGGCCTCCAGGTGGCGGTACCCCGCCTCCTTGAGGGCCTTCAGGGCCTCAAGAAGCCTCTCCTGCGCCGCAAAGTAGGCCATGTACCCGTACAGCATGGCACCTCCCTAGTGCTTGCGAAGCTTGTGGTAGAGGTGGAGCATCTCCGCCACGGCGATGGGGGGAAAGAGGCGGATGAGGACCGCAAGGCCGAAGAGGAAGAAGCCCAGGGTGCCCAGGAAAAGGGTCCAGTCCACCCAGGTGGGGTAGTAGAGGTGGAAGTTCCCGGGGAGGAAGTCGTGGGAGAGGCTTATGACCACGATAACGAAGCGCTCAAGCCACATGCCCACGTTGGCCAGGATGGAGAAGACGAAAAGCCAGGCCACGTTCCTGCGGAACCTGGGGAACCACAGGGTCTGGAGGAGGACCACGTTGATGAGCATCATGGCCCAGTAGTAGGGGGCGTAGGGCCCGGTCATGCGCCACAGCTGCTGGGCCCACTCGGCGGGCTCCGCCGAGTACCAGGCGATGAAGATCTCCAGAAGGTAGGTGTAGGCCACCCCGAGCCCCGAGGCCAGGGTGACCTTGGCCATCCAGTCCAGGTGGCGCTCGGTGATGACCCCCTCGAGGCGGTACCACTTCCGCAAAGGGATGATGAGGGTGAGGGCCATGGCGAAGCCCGAGTAGATGGCCCCGGCGGCGAAGAAGGGCGGGAAGAGGGTGAGGTGCCAACCCGGCACCAGGCCGTAGGCGAAGTCCATGCTCACCACCGAGTGCACCGAGATGACCACGGGGGTGGCGAGGCCCGCCAGGAGGACGTAGGCCGCCCGGTAGCGCCGCCAGTGGAGGGCGCTCCCCGTCCAGCCCAAGGAAAGCCAGCCGTAAAGCTTCTTCCGCCAGCCCTGGCTCCGCTCTCGGAGGATGGCCAGGTCGGGGATCAGGCCCAGGTAGAGGAAGAGGGTGGAGATGGTGAGGTAGGTGAAGATGGCCAGGACATCCCAGGAGAGGGGGCTCTTGTACTGGGGCCAGAGGGCCAAGTGGGTGGGGTACGGGAGGACCCAGTAGAAGTGCTGCGCCCGGCCCATGTGGATCAAGGGGTAGGTGGCGGCGCAGAGCACGGCGAAGAGGGTCATGGCCTCGGTGATCCGGTTTAAGGAGTCCCGCCAGTTCTGGCGCATGAGGACCAGGATGGCGCTGATCAGGGTCCCAGCGTGGCCGATCCCGATCCACCAGACGAAGTGGACGATGTCAAACCCCCAGATGACGGGCTGGTTGATGCCCCAGGTGCCGAGGCCCTTGGTGAAGGTGACGAAGATGGCGTAGAGCCAGGCCAGGGTCAGGACGAAGCCCACCGCCAGGACCACCTTCCAGGGCCTGGGCGGGGGCTTTTCCACGGGCTCCAAGAGCTTTTCCACCAGGGTCTTTTCCGTCCACTCCCCCTGGATCAGGTCGTGGTCCGGGTGCCGTTCAGGCATGGCCTCCCTCCTTCCTAAGCCTGGGGTTGGGGTTTTTCAGGTGGGCGAGGTAGGTGGTCCGGGGCCAGGTGTTCACCTCCTCCAAGAGGACGTAGTGCCGCCCTTCCTTCCGGTGGGCCTGGATGGGGTCTTCCGGGTCTAAGAGGTCGCCGAAGTGGATGGCCTGCCCGGGGCAGACCTCCTGGCAGGCGGTCTTGACCTCCCCGGTGCGGATCCCCCGCCCCTCCCTTGCGGCCTCGGCCCGGGCGAGCTCAATCCGCTGCACGCAGTAGGTGCACTTCTCCATGACGCCCCGGCTTCTTACCGTGACCTCGGGGTTCATGAGGAGGGCCAGGGGGCTCTCCTTGGCCCGCCTCGGGTCCCCCTGGCCCAGGAAGGCCTCGGCGTAGGGGAAGAAGTTGAAGCGCCGGGCCTTGTAGGGGCAGTTGGCGGAGCAGTACTTGGTGCCCACGCAGCGGTTGTAGACCATGAGGTTGAGCCCCTCGGGGGAGTGCTCCGTGGCCGCCACGGGGCAGACCGCCTCGCAGGGGGCCTTCTCGCAGTGCTGGCACATGACGGGTTGGTGGAAAACCCCCTCCTCGGCGAAGTAGCGGTCCAGGCGGATCCAGTGCATCTCCCGGCCCTTCCTCACCTCCTCCTTCCCCACCACGGGGATGTTGTTCTCCACCTGGCAAGCCAAGACGCAAAGCCCGCACCCCACGCAGCGGGCGAGGTCCACGGTCATGGCCCAGGCGTGCTCCCCTTGGGGCCAGGGGGGGTAGAAGGAGAGGCGCTTTTCCTCGTGGGGCTCGGCCTTCAGGGCCTCCTCCTCCGTAAGGACCTTCACCGCCTCCACCTCGCCCAAATACCCGTGGTACTGGGTGGAGACCAAGGGGTAGTCCCGGCCCGTGGGGGAGACGCTGGCGGGGAAGACCACCCCCTCGGGGTGGAAGAAGTGGGAAAGGGGGGCCACCAGGCTCCCTTGGGGGAAGAGGGGAAGGGGCCAGAGGGGGAGGAGGGCCGTCCGCCCCCCGGCCTCCACCCGGAGGAGGGGCCTTTTGGGGTCGGCTCTACGCTCCCGGGCGCGGATCTCCTCAAGAAGCCCCAAGGTCTCCGCCTCCTTCTCCCCGGCGAGGAGGGCCCCATCCCAGACGAGAAGGCTTAGGGGCCGGGGAAGCTCCTGCAGGTAGGGGTTTTCCCGGTAGCGGCCGTCAAAGAGGCGGGCGTCGGGGCGGAGGGTGAGCTCCAGGGGGGCTTCCTGCCGCAAGGGGGGAAGGCGGTCCTCGAGGCCGGGGAGGGGCGCCAGGGCCAAAGGCTCCGCCTCCTCCAAAGGGCGCCCCTCGGCCAAGGCCCGCTTCTCCTCGGGGGAAAGGGGAGGAAGCGCCTCGCCGAGAAGCCCTGCCAGGACCTCCTCCAAGGACTTCCCGCCCCAAAGGGGCTTAAGGAGGGCCTGGGCGGGCCAAAGCCGGCCCCAGGCGTCCCGGGCGGGGCTTGCCGCCTCGAGGGGATGGGCCAGGGGGAGGCTAAAGGGTGCCTCCTTGGGGTAGAGGGAAAGAACCGCGGCGAAGGCCTTGCCCCCTAGGCCCGGCAAGGGACCCTCCGCCGCCCAGACCAGGCGGCCCGCCTCCTGGGCCTCCAGGAAGGCCCCGGGGGTGGCAGGCTCGGCCTCGGGCGGCGGCACGTAGGCCACGGGTGCCCCCAGGCGGGCGTTCACCGCCATGGCCAGGGCCTGGGCGGCGGGGGTGAGGTGAACCCCGGGGAGGAGGAGGCCGCCACGGTTAAGGTCCTCCACCAAGGCGGGGAGGAAGCCCCCGTAGTCCGAGGCGGGGCTTCCCGGGAGGACCCCCAGGGCCTTCGCCAGGTCCAGGAGGAAGGCCTCCACCCCGCTTGGCTTTAGGGCCAGGCGGTGGTCCGCCATGGCGCAAAGGAGCCCCGCCCCGCTCTCCACGGCGTAGATCCGGTTCATGGGGAGAAGGCGCCTCCCGCTTAGGGCGGCCCACCAGCCGTAGCCCGCCGGGTGCTCGTGGAGGTCCACGTCCAGAAGGAGGACGGTCTCGGCCCTCTCGGGGCGATAGACGGGCCAGGCCCTCCGCCCGAAGGCGAGCTCCGCCCCTCGGTAGACGTTTTCCAGGCTCCAGGCCTCAAACCGGGCCACCCGGAGGTTGGGGTAGCGGGCGTGGGCCTTTTGGAGGAGGGCCTCGAGCCTAGGGGAGGTGGTCCGGGGGAGGACGAGGAGGGTCTCCCCTTCCCCTAAGGCCTTGCGCCAGGCGGCGAAAAACCCCTCCCAGTCCGGGGCCTTCCCCTTGCGGGCCGGGTCGTAAAGGGCGTAAAGGCCCGCCAAGGGGTAGGGGCTCATGGCCTCCCCTTGGGGCACCAGGAAAAGGGGCCTTTCCTGGTAGGTGCGCACCCGCACGGGCTCGGCGAAGCCCATGTGGGGCAGGGCGGTGAAGAACTCCCGCCTTCCCCCCTCCACCACCCCCTCGGGCTGGCGCACGTAGGGCACCCCCTTCCGCCGCACCACCGGCGTGCAGGCCGCCAAGGAAAGGAGGCCCAGGGCCATAAAGCCCCTCCGGGTCAGGGGGCCAAAGGGAAACTCCTCCCGGAAAAACTCCTTCTCCAACGCCTCCTGGGGTCCTCTATGCATACTTCCTCCCTAGCGGTGGCAGGTGTTGCAGCTGGTGAGCTCCTCGGGGGGCCGGACGTGGTAGAGCCTGAGGAGTTCCCGCCCAAGCTCGGGGTCTGGGGTGTAGGCCATGTTGAAGACCTGCTCCTTGGGCCTCAGGCGCGGGGCGGGGTTTCGGTGGCAGTCCAGGCAAAACTTCATGGTGAAGGCGGGCTGCTGGACCACGGCCATCTGGTCCACCCGGCCGTGGCACTCGGCGCACCCCACCCCCTTGGCCACGTGGGCCGCGTGGTGGAAGTAGACGAAGTCGGGGAGGTTGATCACCCGGTTCCAGCGAAGGGGCTCCCCTTTCTCCCAACTTTCCCGCACCAGGGCCAGGTTGGGGCTATCCGGCTTCACGTAGAGGTGGCAGGTCATGCAGGTCTCCGTGGGGGGAAGCCCGGCGTAGGGGGCGTGCTCCACGGCGGAATGGCAGTAGCGGCAGGAAAGGCCAAGCCCCCCGGCGTGGAAGGCGTGGCTGAAGGGGACGGGTTGCTCCACGGGCAGGATCCGCTGCTCAAAGGCCCCCACCGCCACCCCGGAAAAGACCACCACCAAAAGGAGGAAAACCCCTAGGACCGCACCCCAAAACAGGGCTTTAACCCTTAGGTTCCGGCGCCGCATACCACCCCCAAAGAGGTCCGAAGCCGCTTAGCCCAAGCCTTGGCCTTCATAGGCGCCCTGCCTTCCCTAACCCCTACGTCCGGGTGTTTCAAGGGTAAGCTACCCTGAAGGGATAGGGACAAATGTCCCGCCTACCCTCAAGGCCCATGGGGAAGGTTAGGATAAGCCCATGAGCCTTTCCCTCAAGGCGCGCCTAGAGGAGGAGCTTTCCCGCCTGAAGGCCGAGGGGCTTTACATCTCCCCTAAGGTTCTCGAGGCCCCCCAGGAGCCCATCACCCGGGTGGGGGGCAAGGAGGTGGTGAACCTCGCCTCCAACAACTACCTGGGCTTCGCCAACCACCCCTACCTCAAGGAGAAGGCCCGCCAGTACCTGGAGAAGTGGGGGGCGGGAAGCGGGGCGGTGCGCACCATCGCCGGCACCTTCACCTACCACGTGGAGCTGGAGGAAGCCCTGGCCCGCTTCAAGGGGACGGAAAGTGCCCTCGTCTTGCAGTCCGGCTTCACCGCCAACCAGGGGGTCCTAGGAGCCCTCCTCAAGGAAGGGGACCTGGTCTTCTCCGACGAGCTGAACCACGCCAGCATCATCGACGGCCTCCGCCTCACCAAGGCCACCCGGCTGGTCTACCGCCACGCGGACGTGGCCCACCTGGAGGAGCTCCTAAGAACCCACGATACCGAGGGCCTCAAGCTCATCGTCACCGACGGGGTCTTCTCCATGGACGGGGACATCGCCCCCCTGGACAAGATCGTCCCCCTGGCCAAGAAGTACGGGGCGGTAGTCTACGTGGACGACGCCCACGGCTCCGGGGTTTTGGGGGAAAAGGGGAAGGGCACGGTGCACCACTTCGGCTTCCACCAGGACCCCGACGTGATCCAGGTGGCCACCCTCTCCAAGGCCTGGGCCGTGGTGGGAGGGTACGCGGCGGGGGCCCGGGAGCTCAAGGACCTCCTCGTCAACAAGGCGAGGCCCTTCCTCTTCTCCACGAGCCACCCCCCGGCGGTGGTGGGGGCGCTTTTGGGAGCCTTGGAGCTCATAGAAAAGGAGCCCGAGCGGGTGGAAAGGCTTTGGGAAAACACCCTCTACTTCAAGCGGGAGCTTGCCCGCCTGGGCTACGATACCCTGGGGAGCCAGACCCCCATCACCCCGGTCCTCTTCGGGGAGGCCCCCTTGGCCTTTGAGGCGAGCCGCCTCCTCCTGGAGGAAGGGGTCTTCGCCGTGGGCATCGGCTTCCCCACGGTGCCCCGGGGCAAGGCCAGGATCCGCAACATCGTCACCGCCGCCCACACCCAGGAAATGCTGGATAGGGCCCTCGAGGCCTACGCGAAGGTGGGAAGGAGGCTCGGTATAATCCGCTAGCGATGCTTTTCCCCCCCTCCCCCCTTGAAGGAGGAACCCCGAAAAGCCTCGGCCGGGTGGAAACCCCAGAAGAGGTGGTGCGCTTCATGGTGGCCCTAAGCGAGGCCCCCAAAGGGGGGAGGGTCTTAGAGCCCGCCTGCGCCCATGCGCCTTTCCTAAGGGCCTTCCGGGAGGCCCACGGGACGGGCTACCGCTTCTTTGGCGTGGAGATTGACCCCAAGGCCCTAGACCTTCCCCCTTGGGCGGAAGGGGTGGTGGCGGACTTCCTCCTCTGGGAGCCCGGGGAAGCTTTTGACCTCATCCTGGGAAACCCGCCTTACGGGATCGTGGGGGATGGGTCCAAATACCCCATCCACGTTCTAAAAGGGGTGAAGGCCCTCTACAAGGAACGCTTCACCACCTGGAGGGGCAAGTACAACCTTTACGGAGCCTTTATCGAAAAGGCCATCCGCCTTTTAAAACCAGGAGGGCTCCTCGTCTTCGTGGTGCCCACCACCTGGCTTGTCCTAGACGATTTTTCCCTCCTCAGGTCCTTCCTCGCCAAGGAGGGGGAGACCGAGGTCTTCTATGTGGGCCGGGTCTTCCCCAAGCGGAACGTGAGCGCCGTGGTCCTTCGCTTCCGCAAAGGAGGAAGGGGCCTAAAGCTATGGGATGCCAGCGCCTTGGACAACCCCATCCTTTGGGAAGCGTACCCAGGGTGGCGGGGGGAGATGGTCCGCTTCGAGACCCCGAAGACCCGGGAGATGGAGGCCAAGGGCATCCCGCTAGGGCACCTCTTCTTCATTCGCTTTGCGGCCCGAAGCCCCGAGTTTAAGCGCCACGAGGCGGTGCGAGAGGCCCCGGGGCCCGGGCTTGTTCCCGTCCTCACGGGCAGAAACCTAAAGCCCGCCCTTATCGAGTACGAGCGGAACTACTCGGGGCTTTGGATGCCCAAAGAGCGGGCCAAGGAACTCCGGGACTTCTACGATAAGCCCCACCTGGTGGTGGGGCACACCAAGGGGGTTCGGGTGGTGGCCGCTTGGGACGAGAGGGCCTACCCCTGGCGGGAAGAGTTTCACCTCCTGCCCAAGGGGAAGCTCCCCGAAGGCATCGTGGACTACTTAAACGGGGAAGCGGTGCAGGAGTACGTGGCCACCCTTTACCGGGACTTCGTTCCCCACCTCACCCTGAGAATGCTGGAGCGCATACCCATTCCTGTCGGAGAGGACTATGGCGCATAAAGCCCTGAAAGCATTCGAGACCTTTCTCGGTAACTTGGACCTAAGGGACTACGAGAAAAAGTATCGCCCCATCAAAACCGTAGAACAAGATCTACCCAAGGAGCTTAATCCCCTGCCAGACCTTTACAAGCACTACTGGAAGCCGGACGAACCAACCCCCTCCTTCCCCAAGTACGAGGACTTTTTCGCCCAGTGGTGGGACCAACGGCTTAAGGCCCTGGACACGTTCATCCGCAAGTACTTTTGGGGATGCTCCTACCAGTTTGTGCGTCTCGGCTTGGAAGCTAGGCTCTACCGAACGGCTGTATCGATATGGACTCAATTCCACTTCGGTTATCGCTGGGTGGCTTCTTGCCGGTCTCCTCTGGAAGCCACTCCGGAGCTCGACCTAAAGGGGATAGATGCCCTGATAAACCTTTCTAACAATCTCCGCATAGGCCTTCAGATCAAAAAGGAGACCTACCGGAGCGAAGCCCGCGGAGAGAATCGCTTCCTGAAGGGGCAAAAAGCCCATGCGCTCCTCGAGGTTCCCTACACCCTTCAAAGTGAGCAAGCCCTCATCCAAAAAACAGAAAATGCCCGATCCCGAGCAGAACTTTACAACCTATGGGCAAAAGTAGCGAAACACCTCGAGCATCTTCCCAATGGGTTCGTCATCTTCAAAGAAAGCTACGTCCAGAGCGTCGAGCGCTTCCTCCAGGAACACGGTTCCACGCTATCGGGCCGTATTTCCTGGGAAAGGGTGGCCAAAGAGGTTCTTTCCTAAGGAAACCCTTACCGCCCCGTGACGTAGACCCGCACCACCAGCCCCACGGCGAAAAGAAGCCCTAAGGCCACGTAGACCTCGGGGCGCTTGGGCGGGGTTTTGAGCCCCCGATAGAACCAGCCCCCGGGCTCGAGGCCCCCCAGGTAGTGGAGCCCCGCCGCCAAGAGGAGGCCGTAGAGGAGGTGAAGCCCCTCCTTGGGCCTAAGCCCCGAGAAGAAGAGGCCAAAACCCAAGGCCACCTGCAGGATGGCCACCCAGGCCACCCCCCGGAGGGCGGCGTAGAACCGGGAGGGCAAGGGGCGGGAAAACCCCCAAAGCCCCACCAGGGCCAAGGCGGGCACGGCCAGCAGGAGGAAAATCCCTAGCCCCGCATGCAGGAGAACCCAAACCGACATGGGCTCATCATACCGGACGGCCCCCAGGTTATTTGCACAAATACCCAAGAACTAGGCGAGGCCAGGCGGCGCTTCGCCCCATGGCCAAGGGAAAAATCCCCGGCCACGAGCTATGGTATACTGGAGGGGTGAGCTACGACGCTTCCGCCATTAAGGTGCTCAAAGGCCTGGAGGGGGTGCGCCACCGCCCCGCCATGTACATCGGCGGCACGGGGGTGGAGGGGTACCACCACCTTTTCAAGGAGATCCTGGACAACGCCGTGGACGAGGCCCTGGCGGGCTACGCCACGGAGATCGTGGTCACCTTAAACCCCGACGGCTCCCTCACCGTGGAGGACAACGGCCGCGGCATCCCCGTGGACCTGATGCCCGAGGAGGGCAAGCCCGCGGTGGAGGTCATCTACACCACCCTTCACTCCGGGGGGAAGTTTGAGCAAGGCGCCTACAAGGTCTCGGGCGGCCTCCACGGGGTGGGGGCGAGCGTGGTGAACGCCCTCTCCGAGTGGACCGTGGTGGAGGTCTTCCGGGAGGGGAAGCACCACAAAATCGCCTTCAGCCGCGGCGAGGTGACCGAGCCCCTCGCCGTGGTGGGCCCCGCCAAGAAGACGGGCACCCGGGTCACCTTCAAGCCCGACCCGCAGATCTTCGGTCCCCTGGCCTTTGACCCCAGCAAGATCCGGGCCCGGCTTCGGGAGGTGAGCTACCTGGTGGCAGGGCTTAAGCTCGTCTTCCGGGACCTCCAGCACGGCAAGGAGGAGGTCTTCCTGGACAAGGGGGGCGTGGCCTCCTTCGCCAAGGCCTTGGCCGAGGGGGAGGAGCTCCTTTACGAGAAGCCCTTCCTCATCCGGGGCACCCACGGGGAGGTGGAGGTGGAGGTGGGCTTCCTCCACACCCAGGGGTACAACGCCGAGATCCTCACCTACGCCAACATGATCCCCACCCGGGACGGGGGGACCCACCTCACCGCCTTTAAATCCGCCTACAGCCGCGCCCTGAACCAGTACGCCAAGAAGGCCGGGCTCAACAAGGAAAAAGGCCCCCAGCCCACGGGGGACGACCTCCTGGAGGGGCTTTACGCCGTGGTCTCGGTGAAGCTCCCCAACCCCCAGTTTGAGGGGCAGACCAAGGGGAAGCTCCTAAACCCCGAGGCCGGGACCGCCGTGGGCCAGGTGGTCTACGAGAAGCTTCTGGAGATCCTGGAGGAAAACCCCCGCATCGCCAAGGCCGTCTACGAGAAGGCCCTGCGGGCAGCCCAGGCCCGGGAGGCGGCCAGGAAGGCGAGGGAGCTCGTCCGCAGGCAAAACCCCCTGGAGTCCGACGACCTCCCCGGGAAGCTGGCCGACTGCCAGACGGAAAACCCCGAGGAGGCGGAGCTTTTCATCGTGGAGGGGGACTCGGCGGGGGGTAGCGCCAAGCAGGGCCGCGACCGCCGCTTCCAGGCCATTTTGCCCTTGAGGGGGAAGATCCTGAACGTGGAGAAGGCGGGGCTTTCCAAGGCTCTGAAGAACGCCGAGGTGCGGGCCATGGTCTCGGCCATCGGCGTGGGCATCGGGGGAGATGGGGAGGCCCACTTTGACCTCGAGGGCCTCCGCTACCACAAGATCATCATCATGACCGACGCCGACGTGGACGGAAGCCACATCCGCACCCTCCTCCTCACCTTCTTCTACCGCTACATGCGCCCCCTCATCGAAAGGGGCCACGTCTACATCGCCCAGCCCCCCCTCTACCGCCTCCAGGTGGGGAAGAAGGTGGAATACCTCTACTCCGAGGAAGAGCTCCAGGCCCGGCTCAAGGAGCTGGAGGGCAAAGCTTACGAGGTCCAGCGCTTCAAGGGCCTAGGGGAGATGAACCCCGAGCAGCTTTGGGAGACCACCATGAACCCGGAGAAGCGGGTCCTCAAGCGGGTGGAGCTTCAGGACGCCCTCGAGGCCAGCGAGCTCTTTGAGAAGCTCATGGGCCAGGAGGTGGCCCCGAGGCGCGAGTTCATTGAGGAGCACGCCCGCTACGCCGAGCTGGACATCTAAGTGGCCGCACGGTGGTTTCGCAACACGGGGTGCCCGAAATGAGGCTTGGGAAGCTCCTTTTGGGGTCCCCGCCGCGGCGAAAGCCGCGGTGGGGTACTTAGATGGCGGCCTGGCTGGACGAGGCGGTGGCCCTCCTCCTAGGGCGGGGCCGCCTCCTCCTCAAGGCCTACCCCGGGGCGGGGAAGAGCACCCTTTTCCCCTTGAGGCTCCTCAAGGCCCTTCCCGGCAAGGTCCTCCTCTTTGAGCCCCGGCGGGTAGCGGCCCGGGCCGTGGCGGCGAGGCTTGCGGAGAACCTGGGGGAGCCTTTGGGAAAGACCGTGGGGTACCGGGTGCGCCTCGAGGGGCGGGAGGGGCCGGAAACCCGGCTTCTGGTCCTCACGGAAGGCCTCCTCCTCGCCCTCCTCCTGGAAGACCCCACCCTGGAAGGGGTTTCCGCCGTCCTCCTGGACGAGGCCCACGAGCGGCACCTGGAAGGCGACCTGGCCTTAGCCCTCCTCCTCAAGGTGCAGGAGACGCTAAGGCCCGACCTCAAGCTCGCCCTCCTCACCGCCACCCCCGACGCCGAGCTAGAGGCCCTCTTCGCGGAAAGCCTTCTTGCGGTGGAGGGGAAAAGCCACCCCCTGGAGGTCCACCACCTGGAAAAGCCCCGGGAAGGCCCCTTGGAGCCCCTGGCGGCCCGCTACGCCCGGAAGGCCTTTTTGGAGGGGGAAGGGGACGTGCTGGTCTTCCTGCCGGGCAAGGGGGAGATAGAGCGGACCCGAAGGCTCCTCCAAGACCTCCCCGCCTTCCCCCTCCACGGGGGGCTTCCCCTGGCGGAGCAGATGGCCCTCCTCCGGCCCGGGCCCCGGAAGATCGTCCTGGCCACGGACGTGGCCGAGACCAGCCTCACCCTGCCCAACGTGCGGGCGGTGGTGGACACGGGGCTCGCCAAAAAGCCCCGGTTTGACCCCAGGACGGGCCTAAGCCGCCTGGTCCTCTCCCCCATCCCCGAGGCCTCGGCGAGGCAGCGGGCGGGAAGAGCGGGGAGGGTGGGCCCGGGGCGGGTCTTCCGCCTCTACCCCAAAGGCCCCTTCCCCCCCAAGCGGCCGGAGATCCTGGAGGTGGACCTTTCCCGGGAGGTCCTTGTGGCCTTGGCCCTGGGGGAAAGGCTGGAGGACCTCCCCCTTCCCACCAAGCCCCCCCAGGGGGCCCTCGAGGCCGCCTGGAACCTCCTCTCCCTCCTGGGGGCGGTGGAGGGGGGAAGGCTCACCCCCTTGGGCCAAAGGATGCTCCGCCTCCCCACCCACCCCCGCCTGGCCCGGCTGGTCCTGGAGGCGGAAAAGGAGGGCCTCCTCCCCTTGGCGGCGGACCTCCTCGCCCTCTTAGAGGAGCAAGACCCCTTGGAGGGGGAGCCCGACCTCCTCCTTAGGCTAGAGGGCCTCCTAGAGGCCCGCCGGGAGGGACGGGGGCCCTTTTGGGCCCTGGAGCGGGTGGCCGCCCTCTGGCGGAGGCGCCTGGGGGCGAAGCCCCTAGAAACCCTTCCCCCGCCCGAGGCGGTGGGCCGGCTTCTCCTTGCCGCCTACCCCGACCGGGCGGCCCAAAGGGTGGCCCCGGGGCGCTACCGCCTGGCCACGGGCCCCCTCCTCCGCCTGGAAGGGGACGGCCCTCCCCACCTGGTGGCGGTGGGGGCGGACGCCACCCGGGTCCTCCTCGCCGCCCCCCTCGCCCGGGAGGATCTCCTCGGGCGCGCCCAGGTGGCCGCCTGGACCGGGTGGGAAGGGGGGAGGCTTCGGGGCTATTTGGAAAGGCGCTACGGGGCCTTGGTCCTGGAAAGGCACCCCGAAGACCCCGGCCCCCCCACCCCGGAGCACCTGCGGGAGGCCTTGAAAGAGGGGCTTCCCCTCCCCGAGGAGGCCCGGCAGGTCCTCCTCCGCCTCCGCTTTCTAAGGGCGCACGGGGTGCCGGTGCCGGAGCTTAGGGAGGAGGCCCTCCTCCAGGACCTCTCCTGGCTCCTCCCCTGGACGGAAGGGGTGCGCCGCCTCGAGGACCTGCAAAACCTCCCCTGGAAGGAGATTCTCCTAAGCCTCCTGGGGGAGGCCCGGGCCACCCTGGAGCGCCTGGCCCCGGAGGCCCTCACCCTCCCTTCCGGCAAGCGGAAGCGCCTCCGCTACCGGGAGGAAGCCCCTCCCCTCCTTTCCCTCTTCCTCCAGGAGGCCTTCGGCCTCCGGGAGGCCCCGAGGGTTCTGGAGGGGCGGGTGGCGGTGGCGGTGGAACTCCTCTCCCCGGCCCGGCGACCGGTCCAGGTGACGCAAGACCTGAAAGGTTTTTGGGAAAACCACTACCCCAAGGTGCGCCAGGAGCTCATGCGCCGCTACCCCAAACACCCCTGGCCGGAAAACCCCTGAAGACCTGGGCCCGCACCCCCAAGGCCCGGGCCCTTTCCGCCCAGAGGGGGTTGTCGTCCCAGTAGACCGCTTCCTCGGGGGAAACCCCCAAAGCCTCCAGGGCCAAGGCCAGGGCCCTTAGCTTTTCCGGGTGGAAGAAGGCCTGAAGCCCCTCAGGAGGCGGCAGGTCCGAGACCAGGTGGAAGGGCTTTGGGAAGGGCCCAGGCCTCGGGGCGAAGGCCCCGGCGTAAAGGCGGGAAGCCCCGGGGAAAAGGGCCTCCAGCGCCCGAGGGCCCTCCGCCCTAAGCCGGGGAAGGAGCTCGTAAAAAGCCTGGGAAACGTAAAAGGGGCTTTCCCCGCTGGCCTCGGAAAGAAGGCGGATCAGGCGGGGCTCCACCGGCTCGCAGTAGACCCCCGAGAGGTCCAGAAGGTGCACCACCTTTCCAGGATACGCCCGCTAGACCTATACTGGGTTTAACGAAAGGGGGAAAACCGTGGAACCCTTCAGCGAAGCGTGGGCCCAGGCGTACTGCGAGAAGCTTTCCCAAAGCGAGGCCTACCGCAAGGCGGCGGCCACCTGGGAAGGAAGCCTCGCCCTAAGCGTCCGCCCCGACCCCCAGGCGGGGTTTCCCCAAGGGGTTTCCGTGGTCCTGGACCTCTGGCACGGGGCCTGCCGGGGGGTGAAGGTGGTGGAGGGGGAGGCGGAGGCGGACTTCGTCATCCAGGCGGACCGGGCCACCTGGCAGGAGGTCTTAGAGGGGCGCCTCGAGCCCCTCACCGCCCTGATGCGGGGGCTTTTGGAGCTCAAGAAGGGCTCCATCGCCGCCCTCGCCCCCTACGCCCAGGCGGCCCAGGAGCTCGTCAAGGTGGCCCGGGAAGTCCTATGAAGGCCGTGGTCTACAAGGGGCCCTTCCAGGTGGCGGTGGAGGAGGTCCCCGAGCCCAGGCTGGAGGCGGACACGGACGCCATCCTCGAGGTGGAGCTCGCTGCCATCTGCGGCTCGGACCTCCACATCTACCACGGCAAGATCGCCGGGGTCCTGCCGGGGACAATCCTCGGGCACGAGTTCGTGGGCCGCATCGTGGAGAAAGGGCCCCTGGTCCCCTTCGCCCTGGGGGAGCGGGTGGTGGGGAGCTTCCAGGTGGCCTGCGGGGAATGCCCCCCCTGCCGCAAGGGGCCGTACTTCGCCTGCGTAAGGGGCGGGGTCTATGGGTTTGGGCTCGCCCTGGGCAACCTCCCGGGGGCCCAGGCGGAAAGGGTCCGGGTCCCCTTCGCCCGGCAAAGCCTCTTCCCCATCGGGGACCTCCCGGCGGAGGAGGCCCTTTTGGCGGGGGACATCCTCACCACCGCCTACGGGGGGGTGAGGCCCTTCCTAAGCCCCGGGATGGTGGTGGCCGTGGTGGGCTCGGGGCCCGTGGGCCTCATGGCCCAGATGGTGGCCCACGCCCTGGGGGCGGGGCCCGTCTACGCCATAGACCTCGAGGAGGCCCGCCTGGAAAAGGCCAAGGCCCTGGGAAGCCTCCCCCTAAACCCCAAGGCGGAAGACCCCATCGCCCACATCCGCAAGGAGACGGACGGCCTGGGGGCCGATCTGGTGGTGGAGGCGGTGGGCGGGGACGGGGAGGCCCTAAAGCTCGCCCTCCGCCTGGCGGGGCCTGGAGGGGTGGTCTCCAGCCTGGGGGTGCCCACAGCGGAAAGGCTGGACTACCCCTGGCTTCCCGCCTTCAGCCGGGGGATCACCCTAAGGAGCGCCCTGGCCAACATCCCCCGGTACATCGGGGAGGTCCTGGCCCTCCAGCGGGCGGGAAGGCTTAGGGGAAGTTTCGTCTATAGCCATAGGCTTCCCCTGGAGGAAGCCCCGGAGGGCTACCGCCTCTTCCACGAGCGCCAGGCCACCAAGGTGGCCCTGGTGCCCTAAAAAAACCCGCCGCCCGCAGGCGGCTTCTCTCTCGTCTGACTTCTTTAGTATACCACGGGTTTCCCCTATGTAAAGTGGTATGCAGAAAAACCCCTGGGCAAGGGGCTTGCTGAAGGGGGGCTTGGGGTAGATCGGATTCAATCCAAAACAAAGGTGGCCCGCCTCACCCCTCCCCCCAAGGCCCTGGGGCTAGGCTAAAGGCAAGGGGAAAGGAGGTGGCCCATGCGCTACCTGGTGGTGGCCCACCGCACGGCCAAAAGCCCGGAGCTCGCCGCCAAGCTCAGGGAGATCCAGGCCCAAGACCCGGAGGCCCGCTTCGTCCTCCTGGTCCCGGCGGTCCCCCCTCCCGGGTGGGTCTACGAAGAGAACGAGGTGCGGCGCCGGGCCGAGGAGGAGGCCCAGGCGGCCAGAAGGGCCCTCGAGGCCCAGGGCATCCCCGTGGAGGAGGCTAAGGCGGGGGACATCTCCCCCCTCCTCGCCATAGAGGAGGAGCTCCTCGCCCACCCCGGGGCCTACGGGGCCATCGTTCTCTCCACCCTGCCCCCGGGGCTTTCCCGGTGGCTCAGGCTGGACGTCCACACCCAGGCGGAGCGCTTCGGCCTTCCCGTCCACCACGTGATCGCCCACGCCTAGCTAGGCCCCTTCTCATCCAAAAGCCGTATACTCGGCCCCGGTGCTGGGCCGCTACGTCCTAAAGGAGGTTCTCTCCCCCTACCTGGCGGGCATCCTCCTCTTCACCGCCCTCCTCACCCTGGACCTCCTCTCCAGCCTTTCCGGGGTCTTCCTAAGCCGGGGAGCGGGGGCCTGGGAGATCGCCCACCTGGTCCTCCTCCGCCTTCCCTGGACCCTAAGCCTCGCCCTCCCCTTGGGCCTCGTCTTCGCCATTTTGGTGGGGCTTTCCCGGCTCATCCGCCAGTCAGAGCTAAAGGCGGCCTACGCCGCGGGCGTCCCCCCCTTGCGCCTCTTCTACCCCCTTTTCCTCCTGGCCCTGGGGGTGAGCCTCCTCAACTTCCTGAACCTGGCCTTCCTCCGCCCCCTGGCCCAGGAGGCCTACGACCAGGCCCTGGCCCGGCTCCTCTACGGGGAGGGGTTTAGCGGGGTCCTGCGCCACCAGCTCTACGCCCCGGAAGGCCTTGGGGTCTACTACGCCGAGGAGGTGCGGCCCGAAGGAAGGGAGAACCGGCTTTACGGCATCCGCATCGTGGACGAGAAGGGCCGGGTCTACAGCGCCCAGGAGGGGGTATGGGACGGGGAGGGCTGGCGGTTTAGGGGGTATGTCCTCTCGGGGGAGGCCCCTGAGCCCTTCGCCGGGATCCTCCCCTTCCCCCTGGCCTACCGCCCCCGGGAAAGCCTGGGCTCCCGCGACCCTTACGATTCCACCCCCCTCCCCGAGCTTTGGGCGAGGAGCCAGGTGGAGCCCGGGGCCCGCTTCGCCCTGCAAAGGCGCCTTTCGGACGCCCTGGGAGCGGTGTTCCTCGGGTCCTTGGCCGCCCTTTTGGGGCTTTCCTTCCGGGAGGCCACCTGGGCCTTTTTGGCAGTGGTCCTCCTCATCTTCGGCTACTACGTGCTCTGGACCCTCTCGGCCCAGCTCGCCCGCTACGACCTAAGCCCTCTCCTCGCCCACCTCCCCAACGCCCTCTATGGGGGAATCGCCCTCCTACTCGCCTGGAGGCTACGGTGAAGATCCTGGACCGCTACCTCCTCCGGGAGGCCCTGGGCCACCTGGCCCTGGGGCTTTTGGCCATCGTCCTCCTCTTCCTGGCGGGGGCGGTCTACGAGGTCCTGGCCCCCCTGGTGGCCAAGGGGGCGGACCCCTACACCCTCCTCCGCTACCTCCTCTACCGCACCCCGGAGGCCCTGGTGCGGGGAGCGCCCGTGGCCTACCTCTTCGCTCTCTTGCTCCTCCTTTCCCGCATGGGGGAGGACTCGGAGCTCAAGGCCCTCCTGGCTCTTGGGGTGCGGCGGGAGCGGGTGCTCCTTCCCTTGCTCTTCCTGGGGCTTTTCATCGCCCTCGTGGCCTTCCTCCTGGGGGAAAGCCTGGTGCCCCGGGCCCTGGCGGCGGGGCAGGACCTCTTAAGGCGGGAGGTCCTGGAAAGGCCCAGGGCCCTCCTCACCCCCGGGACCACCTTCCAGGACGCCCAAGGGCGGGTGGTCTACGTGGGGGAGGTGGAGGGGGAAAGGATCGGGAAGCTTAGGGTCATGTCCTGGGAGGAGGTGCTTTTGGCGGAGGAGGGGCGGTTCCAAAAGGGGGTCCTCTTCCTGGAAAGGGGGGAGCGGATCACCTACGAGAGGGACCGCCCCCGCACCCTGGCCCGCTTCCAAAGGGGAGAGCTGGTCCTCAAGGACCTCACCTTTGACCCCTGGCCCAACCCGGCCAACCGGATGCCCCTTTCCGAGCTTAAGCGGGAGGTGGAGCGGCTTAGGGCCCAAGGGGTGAAGGCGGGCCTCGAGGCCACCACCTACTACCGCCGCTTCGCCGAGCCCTTGACCGCCCCCATCTTCGCCCTCTTCGCCGTGGGCCTCGCCTTTTACCTTTTGGGGGGGAGCCGGAGCCTGGGGCTTGTGGGGGTGGCGGTCCTCACCTTCTTCTACTACGCCACCTGGAGCGTGGGGCGGATCATGGGGGAGCAGAACGCCCTGGACCCCTTCCTTGCCGCCTTCGGCCCCAACCTCCTCTACGGGGCCTTGGGGCTTCTCCTCTACCTGGGGGGGCGGAGGTGAGGTGGCTTCCCTTCCTCCTTTTCCTGCTCCTCCCCGCCCTGGCCCAAGGGGCGCTCCAGGTCCTAGAGGCGGAGCGCCTAGAGCTACGGGAGGAGGGGGGGGAGGAGGTGTACGTCCTCACGGGCAACCCCGTGCGGCTTAAGCGGGGGGAAGAGGAGCTGGAGGCCCTTAGGGTCACCTATTTCCGGGAAAGGAGGCTCCTTTACCTTTCGGGCAAGGTGCGCTACCGGGACAAGGAAGGCCGCCTTATAGAGGCGGAGGAGCTTCAGGTGGACCTCTCCGATGAAAGCTTTGACGCCCTGGAGGTGCGCATAGAGGCCAAGGACCTCCTCCTCACCGGGCCCCTCTGCCAGCGGGTGGCGGGGGCGATCCTCCTAGAGCGGGGCTACGCCACCCCGTGCGCCTCGTGCGGCCAGGAGGTGCCGGACTACGCCTTCCGCGCCCGGGAGATCGTCCTCTACCCGGGGGACCGGGTGGTGGCCCGGGACGTGACCCTCCTTTTTCGGGAGGAGCCCGTCCTCAAGCTACCCGTCCTCCTCCTCTTCCTCTCGGAAAGGAGGCCCCGCCTCGAGATGGGCCAAGACGAGGGGGGCTTTTACTTCAAGGCCGACCTCCCCTACGTGGCCGCCTTCGGCCTCGGCTACACCCTCCTTCGCTACTACCAGGGCCGGGGCTACGGCTTCGGCCTGGACCACTACGGGACCGGGGAGGCCACGGAGCGCTACTTCTTCCTCCACACCCCTCCGGACACCTTCCAGTACCGCCTGGAGTACAGCCTGAAGCGCCAGGCCTTCTCCCTCACAGGCCTTCTGGAAAGGGACGACACCAAGGAAAAGCTTTCCCGCTTTAGCCTCGAGGCCCTCTACCCCGGGACCCCCACGCCCCAGGATGGGCGCCTCGCCCTTAGGCTTGCGGGCTTCCTGGACCACGACCCCACGACCCCCCCACCCCGCACCCTCCAGCGCCTTCCCGAAGTGGAGGCGCAAAGCCCCACCCTCCGCCAAGGCCCCTTTAGCCTCCAGGCGGGGCTTGTGGTGGGGCGGTACCTGGCGGAGACCAACCCCCTAAACCGCTCGGCCCGGGCCCTGGGACCCTACGCCGAGGCGGGCAGGGCCCTCCTCAGCCATGCGGAAAGCCTCGCCCTAAACCCCTGGCCCGGGGGAAGCCTAAGCGGGGAGAACCGCTTCCGGGGCTTCTACTACACCACGCAAAACCCGGACGGCACCCACGAGCGCCAGATAGACTGGACCACCCGTCTCACCTTCCGCCAGACCCTGGGGGGGTTTGGCCTCGAGGCGGGCTACCTAAGAAGCGTCCAGGAAGGGGAAAGCCCTTTTCGCTTTGAGGCCCTGCCCAACCGCAAGACCCACCAGGCCACCCTAGGCCTCTCCTTCCAGGAAAGGCCCCTCGCCCTAAGCCTCAAAGGGGGGCGGGACCTGGAGGCGGGGAAGTACCTGCCCCTGGAAGCGGAGGCCAGGCTCCAGGACCAGGGCTACGCCCTAAGGCTTTACCGCAAGCACGACCTGGACCAAGGCCCCCTGGAAACCCAAGCCGAGGCCAGCCTCACCCCCTACCCCTTCTCCCTTCGGGCAAACCTCCGCTACGACCACCTACAGGCCCTCTACGACCCCCTTTTCCTTCAGGGGGCCTACGCCCTCCCGGCGGGGAGCCTCACCCTCACCCACCGCCACGACCTAAAGGGGAAAGGCCCCCTCACCACCGACCTCGTCTTCTCCTTCCGGGAAGGCCAGGAGGCCTACACCCTCCAAGGAAGGCGGGACTGGCAGCAAGACACCCTCGCCCTCCAGGGCCAGGCCATCTGGGGGCCGAGAAGCCTTTCCCTCCAAGGGAACCTCACCCCCCAGGCCCTGGCCTACAGCCTGGGCTTTAAGAGCGGGGAAGCGCCCGGGGCGATTCTGGACCTCCTCCTTTCGGGCTCCCTCCAGGAGGGGCCGAGGGCCACGAACCTCCGCCTCTCCCTCACCCAAACCCTGCCCAAGGCGGGTTTTCGCACCACCTTCAACCTCCACCTCCCTGAGGTGGCGGACCGGGAGGTCTACCTAAAGGACGCCACCTTTAGCGGGGGCCTCACCCTTTGGGCCCCCACGCCGCCCCAAGGGGAGGCCCCGGGGATCCCGGGCCTATCCCTTTCGGGAAGCCTCACCTACACCCGCGCCCCCACCCGCCCGGAAGGCTACACCCTGGCCCTGAGGAACTTCGGCCCCACCTTCACCTTCCTGGGCCGGGAAAACACCAAGCTCCACCTCGCCGCCCTCCTCACCCAGGACCTGCCGGGTGCCCCCTTAAAGCCCAGGTTCATCCTCACCCTGGACCGGTGCTGCTGGGCCATGCGCTTCACCCTGGACGCCGCCAAGAACGAGGTGCGCCTGGCCCTCCTCTACGGGGGGCAGGCGGCGGAAGTCCTCATGGACGAGGAGGGCGTGCGCTTGGGAGGCCTGCCATGAGGAAGCTTTACCTCCTTTTGCTTCTCGCCCTTTCCGCCTGCACGGGAAGCCAGGAACCCCCTCTCCCCGCCCTCGTCGCCGCGGCGGGGGGGGACGAGGTGCGCTTCTACCGGGCTTTGGACCTGCAGCAAGGCGCCGCTTCCCCCGTGAGCACCTGGACCACCCCGGAGCTTTTGGACCTGGCCTACCAAAACGCTTCCCGAAGGCTTTTCCTTCTCTTCTCCGACCGGGTGGAGGCCTACGATGCCTCGGGCTTCACCGAGGCCTCCGTCCCCAAGGGCACGCCCTCGGTCCAGAACCTGCCCGCAGACGTGGACTGCACGGGGGGGTACCTCCGCCTCGGGCAACACACCCTCCTCCTCCACTGCCCCGACGCGGCCCGGGCCTTCCTCTGGCGTCTGGACGGGAGCGGGAGCCTGGAGAAGGCCGACCTCACGGGCCTGGACCCCGCCTCCCGCCTCGCCCTCCTCCCCCAGGGAAGCCTGGACCTCCTGGCCTACCTGACCCGAAGCGTCCTGGGCTACCGCCCGGCCCAAGACCCCCAAGGGACCCCTTCTTTGGAAAAGCCTTTGGGCACCACCCTGGACGAAAACCCCTTTGACCTCCGGGCGGACGCCACCAAAGAGAGGCTTCTTGGCCTAGGAAAGCTAAACCTCGAGGCCCGCCTCTACTCCCTCCAGGGCGAGGCCCTGGCCAGCCAGAAGGTCCTGGGGGACTTCTTCGGCACCCCCCGGCTCGCCCTGGACCCGGTGGCGGGCCTTGCGGTCTACGGCCAGGGCTTTCAGGTCCTGGAGCCCAAGGCCTCCCCGGTCCTCGAGGCCTACACCAACTTCGCCGCAGGAACCATAGGCCAGGACGGGTACGTGTATCTGGCCTCCGGAAGCTTCCTCTATGTCTACGACCTCGTCCCCTCCCCGCCCCAAAGGGTGGCCATCTCCTCCTTGGGCTTCGCCCCCAAGGCCCTGGCCTTCCTTCCCGTAGAATGAGGCCATGCTCCAGGGCAAGGCTTTTCTCCAGGACTTTACCCACATCTCCGTTTCGTGGTAAATCTCCCCTTGCGGGCGCAGCCCGTATCTGGTACCG